>NZ_JBHYOB010000008.1:206641-403061 GCF_042744565.1 Streptomyces sp. NPDC058812 | reverse complement strand
CTGGGAACGACGCGACGACATCCACGAAGCCTTCCTCGGCCTTGCCGCCTGCCTGATCACTCACCGCCACGTCCAACGCCTTTGTTAGGACCTCTTAGTGGGCCGACCGGCCGGCCCATGGCTTCGTGCCGGTGTGCCACAAGCCGACTGGTGCGCTGCGCGCCAACGGGATCCCGCGTTGCCGCTGCTCGTGGCCCGTCTGGTGTTCCTCTCCGGCCGGCGCAAGGGCACGGAGCGGCTGACGGCGGCGTTCCCGGCGGCGCTGGCGCTGCTGGGCACGTCCGTCCTGCCGTTCGCGGTTCTGTGTCCGGTCGTCGTGTACGCGGACTGATCAGCGCCGGGTTTCGAGGTCGCACTGTGTCATTCGACGTCACCCGCAAGGCGGCTGCCGCCGGACTCGTGGGCCTCGGAGCGGCCGGCCGTCAGTGGCGCATCCGGCGCGGCCGGAAGCGTCCGTCCGAGGCGCGCGAGCGGGGACACAACCATCACCACCGGGGACAGCAGCATGCCTGCGGCCGTTGCGAGGAGACTGGTGCGCGGCCCCCATTGCTCGGCGAGGAATCCGCCGAGCAGGGAGCCGAGTGGGGCCAGCCCCATGCCGACGAAGGTGATCGTCGCGGCCGCGCGGCCTTGCATCCCGTCCGGAGTGACCGTCTGCCGTACGGCCATGAGCGCCACGTTCACCAACTGGCCTCCGGTCCCGAACACGAAGTTGACCACAAGAAGCACGGGAACGGTCACCGCGGGGGAGCCGTGCAGCGCCGGTACGCACAGGAACACGCCGTCGCCGAGAGCCGCCGCGGCCACGAGTACCGGGCCGTACCCGAACCGGTTCGGCAGACGGGCGGCCAGCATGGAGCCGAGGAGCGCGCCCGGCCCCGTCGCCGCGAGCGCCAGCCCGACGGCGGTGCCGGAAAGACGCAGTTCCCGCGGCAGGAAGAGCAGGTAGCCGGTCATCATGGCCGCGAAGGAGAACTGGAAGGCGGCCGAGGCCAGGCACACGGTCCGCAGCTCGGTGTTGCTGACGACGAAACGGAGCCCCTCGTGGATCCGCCGCCAGACCCGAGACGGGCGTTTGAGGTGCGGTGGGGTCGATTCGACTCGACGGACGCGTCGTATCGACAGGAACGACAGCGCGAAGAACAGCGCGCTGGAGGCGACAGCGACCGGTGCCGACAGCAGGGACACCAACGCACCGCCGAGAGCCGGACCGCCGATCTGGGCCGCGGACCGGCTGCCCTCGAGCGCGCTGTTGCCCCGCACCAGCTGATCGCGTCGCACCAGTCGTACAAGCGATGCCTGGTAGGCCACGTCGAAGAACACGGAGAGGGCCCCGACGGCGAAGGCGACCACGAAGAGTGCGGGCAGGCCGAGCCAGCCGAACAGGCCGGCCAGTGCGGCTGCTCCCAGGGCGAGGGTCCGGCCGACGTCAGTCAGCACCATCACTGTGCGGGTGCGCCACCTGTCCACCCATGCGCCGGCGAAGAGCGCGAGCAACAGGATCGGCGCCTGGCCCACGGCTCGCAGGACGCCCAGCTGGGTGGCACTGGCATGGAGCGTCAGGACGGCGAAGAGCGGAAGCACCACCAGGCCTGTGTGTTCACCGAGTTGGGAGGCGGTCTGCCCGACCCAGAGTCTGCGGAAGTCGCTGTCCCGCCACAGGCTTGACGGAACGGGCCGACCGGAACCGGATGCGGGGGAAGAGGCGGACGGCACAGGGATCCCTCGGGTCGCCGACAACGAGGCCCACTACCGGGCACACGACAGGTGCGCGACGGTTCGGGCAGGAGAAGGCTCGCTGTGCCGCGATATCAAGGCCAGCACGCGATGACGGGCCGATCGGCCCACAACTGTCAACGCGCGCTCGGAAGACCGACCATGTCTGCGACTCCTCGTGGATCAGCTGGCTGCACCTGGACACTAGCGCTCGGTGGCTCGACGCGAAAGGCAATTGGGGTGCGGGACAAGAGCGCTGAGGTGAGGAAGCCGACTGCCGGGCCGGCCGGGCGTACGGGCCCGTTGTCAGAGGCGGCCGCCACAATCGTGCTCGCGATCGAGAACCGCTTCAACCGACAGCAGTTCCTCTGCAGTCGGCAGGAGGAGTGGTTCCCCTTCTCCGGCTCGTCCCTGCGACTGAGGATGATGGTCGGCTGCGGACCGCCGAACCCTTCACGCGACCCGATCTCCAGCGTGCCGTCGTCCTACCTACTCACAGTTCTGGGGAAGGTGGGGGAGGCCGCACACGAACCCCATGGCACCCAGCGGCACATGCCGGCGACCGTACCGCACTCATCGGGCGTCGGGGACGAGAACGACCTTGCCTGTCGTTTCCCGCGCCTCCAGGGCGGCGTGCGCCGCTGCGGCCTGCGACAGGGGGAAGGTCTGGAAGGCGGGCACCATACTCCCGCCGGCGGCCGCCGCGAGTGCGCGAGCTTCGTCGGCGGGCGCGTCCTGGTCCTCCAGCAGCAGGGCCAGTGCGTCGGTGAAGCGTACGCCGCGCTCCTTCATCTCCGCCTCGCCCGGCCGGAACTCCTCCCGGGAGGACGCACCGATGCTGATGTGGCGTCCGCCCTCGGCCAGCAGTCCGAAGGCGGCCCGCCCTTTGTCGCCCTCGACACCGTCCAGAACGACCGTGACGCCGCGCCGGCCCAAGGCGTCGCGGACCGTGTCCGCCCAGTCCGGCAGGTTGTAGTCGACGGCGACATCGGCTCCCAGCTCTCGTACGGCCGCCGTCTTGGCCGGACCGCCCGCCGCGCCGATCACCGTGGCGCCGAGGCGGAGGGCGAACTGGACGACCAGACGGCCGATCCCACCGGCGGCGGAAGTGACCAGCACCACGTCGTCGGAGGTGAGCTCCGCGATGTCGAGCAGGCCGATGGCGGTGGTGCCGGTGACGACCATCGTGACGGCGGCCTCGTAGCCCAGTCCGGCCGGGACCCGGTGCAGGGACGCGACGTCGGCGACGGCGCGCTCGGCGTAGCCCCCCGGCCTGCCGTGAGCGGTCACCACCCTGGCGCCGATCCACGCCGTGTCCACGTCCGGCCCGACCGACTCGACGACGCCGGCCACCTCGCCCCCGAAGACCGCCGGAAGTTGGGGAGGCGGCGGACCGATCTCCAGCCCTTCGCGGAGCGCCGTCTCGATCTGGTGGACTCCCGCGGCCCTCACCGAGACGAGGACCTCGCCCGGACCCGGAACCGGATCGGGCACCGTCTCATAACGGAGGTTTTCCGCCGGTCCGAACTCGTGCAGCACGACGGCGCGCATGGTCGTTCCTTCCAGTAGGTCTGCAGAAGAACTCTCATGCTGCGACCTCGACTTGACTTGAGGTCAACTCTCAGGACGGTGCTCCGTAACAGGAGACCATCGCGGCCGCGCGGTTACGCAGGGAGGTGCGCAGCCACTGCGGGGCCAGCGCTTCCGCGTCAGTGGGGAGCTGCCACAGCGCCCACTCGGCGTGTCGTGCATCCTGGTAGGTCACCTCCAGCCGCAGCCAGCCGTCTTCGTCGGGTTCCTCGGCACGGACGGCCAGCGCGGTGCTCACCAGTTCCTCCCGCCGCTCCGGGTCCACCCGTACCAGCACGCTGACTTGGTCGCCGTCGGACAGAAACCGCGCGCAGCGTTCCCGCCAGATCCGGTCCAGGTCGACCCGGTTTGGCCGCTCTGCCGGTTCTGGGAGTTCCTCGGCGGCCAGCACCCGCGACAGGCGGTAGGTGCGGTCCGTGCCCGATCTTGTGGCCAGCAAGTAGCCCCGGCCGCGCGCGGTGACCAGGCCGATCGGGTCCACGGTGCGCCACTGTGGGGTCTGGCCCGTGGCCGCGTAGTGGATGCGCAGCTTGTGGCCGACGAGCACAGCGCGCCGGACCTCGATCATGGCGGGGTCGGGCAACTCCTCGGTGACCAGGCGGTGGGAGAGCAGGTCGGTCTCCGGGTCGACGAGCAATCGCTGGGCGGCGTCGCTCGCGGTGTCCCGATGGCTCTCGGGCAGCGCGTCGGCCACCTTGCGCATGGCCGACGCGAGCGCAGAGCCCAGGCCGAACACCTGCTCGCCGCGTCCCGGGCCGGCGACCAGCAAGGCAAGGGCCTCGTCGTGCTGCAGTCCGGTGAGATCGGTCCGGAAGTCGGGCAGCAGCGCGAATCCGCCGCGCCGGCCGCGTTCGGCGTAGACGGGGACGCCGGCTGCGGACAGCGCCTCGATGTCGCGCAGCACGGTGCGGGTGGATACCTCCAGTTCGCGGGCGAGCGTGGCCGCGGTCAGCCGGCCGCGTCGGCGCAGCAGAAGCACCAACGAGATCAACCGGTCGGCACGCATACGAGAACGCTAGCGGAATACATGACCAGGGATGTCGTCATTCGCGGGGAGGCTTGTCGACGTGGTGCCGAAGGCGGTGGTTGCGAAGCCTTCGGAGTACGTACTTCCGTTGAACCGAATGGAGCTGATGTGGCGATGGAGCGATCGACGGTCAACCCGTGGACGTGGTCGGTGGACATGGGTTACAGCCAGGGTGAGATCGTTTCCGGGAACACCCGGACCCTGTACTGCTCCGGGCAGGCCGCGATGAGTGGCGAGGGCAAGCCCCAGCATGCCGGTGACATGGCGGCGCAGTTGGCGCTGACCATCGACAATCTGGAGACCGTGCTCGGCGAGGCCGGCATGTCCCTCGCGAACCTGGTCCGGCTCAACGTCTACACCACCGATGTCGACCGGCTCTTCGAACACTACGGCGTGCTGGCGTCGCGGTTGGGCGCCGCCGGGGTGGCACCGACCACCACCATGCTGGGGGTGGCACGGCTGGCGGTTCCCGACCTGATGGTCGAGCTCGAGGGAACAGCGGTCGCGTGAGACGTCCTCACGACCGCTCGTAGCGAGCGCGTCGGCGTGGCAGGCAGTCGCCGACGTCGACGAGTTCGATGTCGTTGCGCCGCCGCTTGATCCACCCCTCGCGGGTCAGCCTCCACTGTTTGATCTCCGTCGGCTCGCCGCGCCGGGTGTCCCAGCCGGCGCGGCAATCGTCGGCATGGGCGCAACCCGAGGAGCCCGCAACAAGGCGCGCATCGCATTTGACGAGGGGTGGGCTGCCGCATGGTGGTTGACGGCCGGCGGGCGCGCTGCGGCCTCCGGCTCGGGTCACCACGCCTCGATGACCGGCGCGTCGGGTTCGTGCTGCCGCCAGGACTCGCTGAGGCGCGCGAGCCGGTCCGCGGTGGCGATGCCGTACAGGGACGCGATCTTGCCGTCGCGCACTTCGAACGCCACGGCGCCCACGACCCGGTCCTCGATCACGGCCAGGACGGCCGGAGCGCCGTTGACCCGCGCGATATGCATCGCCGGCGAGCCGCCGGCCAGCCGCCGCTTCGCCGGAGTGGCCTTGAAGCCGGCCCGTACGTAGGTGGCGACGCGCTCGCGCGTCCTGTACCGCAGCAGCCGCCTGGCCAGTCCGGCGCCGTCCGAGACCGCCGACACGTCGTCGGTGAGCAGCGCCACCAGTCGTTCCGTGCGCCCTGACGTGGCGGCGACGAGGAACTCCTCGACGACCCGGCGGGCGGACGCGGGGTCGGCCTCGCCCCCGCGGCGGCGCTCGGCGGTGACCCGGACCCGGGCCCGGTGGACGTGCTGCTGGCTCGCGGACTCGGTGATGTCGAGGATCCCGGCGATCTCGGCGTGGCTGTACGAGAAGGCCTCACGCAGGACGTAGACGGCCCGCTCGACCGGCGAGAGTCGCTCCATGAGGGTCAGTACGGCCAAGGCCACCGATTCGCGCTGCTCGAAGGTGTCGGCCGGGTCGAGCATCGGGTCGCCCTCGAGGAGCGGCTCGGGCAGCCAGGCACCGGCCGCTCGCTCGTGGCGCGCCTGCGCCGAGCGGAGCCGGTCGATGCAGAGATTGGTGACGACCTTGGTCAGCCACGCTTCCGGCACCTCCACCTGTTCGTGATCCGCGGCCTGCCAGCGCAGGAACGTGTCCTGTACGGCGTCCTCGGCGTCGGCGGCCGAGCCGAGCAGCCGGTACGCGAGGGAGGCCAGCCGGCCCCGGCTGGCCGCGAAACTATCGACGGCTGCACTGTCCATGCGGGACAGCCTATGCGGCGCCCCTCACACTGGACCGGTCAGGCGTGGTGACCAGGCGACGCTTGCGCTTGGGCATGCCGAAGGTCGGGTGGGCGATGCCCCACCCGGCCCCCTTGAGCACTCCCGACTTGAGTCGCGCGGCGGTCCGACCGCCGAGGTACCAGGACTTCGACCGGACGTCCCCGTCCACCATCTGGAAGATCGCGTCCCGCCGTCCGAGGCTGATGTGGTTGCCGAGGTACTTCAGCCCGGTCGTCGGGACCTCGCCGCCCGTCAGGCGCGCGATGATCGCGGCGGTCGCCTGCATGTTGGTGAAGCCGGCCGAGGCACACGACATCGGCAGGGGCCGGCCGTTGTCGCCGATCGCGTAGGCGCAGTCGCCGGCGGCGTAGACGTCCGGGTGCGAGACCGAGCGCATGGTGCGGTCGACGACGATCTGGCCTGTCTCGGCGACCTCCAGGCCGCTGGCGGCCGCGATGGGGTGCACGGCGAACCCGGCCGACCACACGGTCACGTCGGCCGGGACGGAGGTACCGTCGGCGGTGATCGTCCGTGTCGGCTCGACTGCTTCGATGCGGGTGTGCTCGTGGACGGTGATGTCGAGCCGGTCGAACGCCTGGCGCAGGTGACGGCGGGCCCTCGGGGAGAGCCAGGCGCCCAGCTCGCCGTCGGCGGCGAGCGCGACCGAGAGGTCGGGCCGGGCCTCGGCGAACTCGGTGGCGGTCTCGATGCCGGTCAGCCCCTCCCCGACGACCAGCACGGTGCCGCCCTTGTCCAGGCCGGCCAGGCGCTCGCGCAGCCGCAGCGCCGAGGACCGGCCGGTCACGTCGAAGGCGTACTCGGCCGCGCCGGGGACGCCGTGGTGGGCGACGGAGCTGCCGAGCGCGTAGAGAAGCGTGTCGTACGGAAGCTCGCCGTGCCCGTCCTCGCCGGTCACGGCGACGGTCCTGCGCTCCGGGTCGACACCGGTGACGCGCGCCAGGCGCAGCCCCACCCCGGTGCCCGCGAACACGTCGGCGAGCTCCCGGAACGCGACGTCCCGGCCGATCGCGAGCTGGTGGAGCCGCATCCGCTCGACGAAGACGGGCACGGCGTTGACGACGGTGATCTCGGTGTCGGCGGCGGAGAGCCGTCGGGCCAGGTTTCCGGCGGCGAAGGCCCCGGCGTATCCGGCGCCGAGTACGACGATGCGGTGCTTCATGGCGTTGCTCCTGTCTCGTTCGCGTGCCCCTTGAACGAGATGGCGTCCCGATTGCTGACAGGAGCCGAGTGTGACGCGGGTCACCGGACCGAGACGGGAGATGAGCGGCAAAGCCCCCTGCTACGGTGCGCCGATGTCATCGATCAAGCAGTTCCAAGTCACCTTCGACTGCGCGGAACCCGAGCGCCTCGCGCGTTTTTGGTGCGAGGTGTTGGGGTACGTCGTATCGCCGCCGCCGAAAGGTCTTGCCACGTGGGACGACTTCGATCGCTCGCGGCCGCGTGAAGAACGGGGTTCGTGCTTCGCGTGCGGCGATCCCTCCGGTGCGGGCCCTCGACTGTTCTTCCAGCGCGTCCCCGAAGGGAAGGTCGTCAAGAACCGGGTGCATCTCGACGTGCGGGTCGGCACCGGGCTCGTGGGCGAGGAGCGCCTCGCCGCACTCGAAGCCGAGTGCGCACGCCTGGTCCCGCTCGGCGCGGTACGCGTGCGTCTTCTGTACGACGGCAACGACTCGTGCATCGTGATGCAGGACATCGAGGGCAACGAGTTCTGTCTCGACTGAGCATCCCGGCCCAGAGCGGAGACCGCCGGCCTGGTCACCCGGGCTTTCCCCCCGCGACGACGGCACGCCCCGCCGCGTGCCGCCGCCGGACGAGGACCTGACGGTGAGCCTCCGACTCGGATCACTAGAGCAGATCCCGTGGCACCGTCTCGTTCCAGGTGCGCGAGAACACCCGTCGGCCACCTTCGTACCCGTCCAGTGTGGCGTCGACGAAGAACCGGCCCTCGTCGCAGGTGAGACGGGTGTGAGTGACCACGCGTACGTCCCAGTCGTCGCGCCGGAAGCCCATGGTCCACGTGGACTCGCCGCTCACGGACGTGAAGTCGTCGGCGACGGAGGCGTAGCGTTCGTGCGCGCGCCGGCCGACGTCCAGGCCGATGTCCTCGAAGCGGACCGTGCCCCGGTCCTTCACCGTGTCCAGCTCGGAGTGGTAACCGACCAGGTCCCGCTTGACGTCCCACCGTTCCTCCGGGGGCGTCACCGTCGTGGTGGTGATGGGCGGGGTGCCCTCGGCCTCGCCGAACGGCGCGGCCGAGCTGTCGTCGGCCTTCTCCGGGGGCCGGATGGGGAGGGTGAGCGTGCTGGAGTGCTCGTGGACGCTGACCATCGCCGGCTTCGGCGGCGGCCAGGCGAGCGGCCAGTAGGAGGTGGACAGGGAGAGCCGGATGCGATGGCCGGGCGGGAAGCTCTGCGCCACGCCGTTGAGGTGGACCGTGGCGCGGTAGCGACGGCCGGGCACCAGGGGCTCGGGCTGCTCCGCGCTGTCCAGCCGGGTGAGATTGAGAAGGCCGTAGGTGACCCGGGTGGCCGCTCCGTCCGGGCGGACGTCCGAAAGCCGCGCGGCCACCATGGCGACCGGCTCGTCGGCCGACAGGTCGAGGTCGAGGGTCGGCGAACCGAGGATCTCCACCCGTTCGGTGAGCGGTGCGGTCTCGAAGACGAGTGAGCCGCCGTCCTCCTCGCGCTGGTCGTAGGGCAGGTCGGGGGGTGCGTTGTAGGAGGCCCACTTGCCGGCGAACTGCCCGACGGACAACGGAGACCGTACGGTCAGAACGCTGCGGTCCTCGGCTCCGCCTGCCTCGCCTGTCTGTTCGCCCGTGTTTTCGGCCGTCTCCGGAGCCGTCGCCGCGTCCAGTGCGCCGGGAGGTGCGATCCGGTGCGCGGTGAGCGGGTGCGTGACCGGGTGGACGTGCGGGGACGGCCAGCGGGGTTCCGCCACCCAGCGTCCCGGCCGTTCCTCGTACGAGGTGGACGGTGGGACGCTGTCCTGCATCCACGTCCGCAGCATCGGACCGTCCATGACGCCGTTGTCGACGCCCTTGAGCCAGTGGTCCCACCAGCGCACGACCTCTTGCAGGTAGCCGATGGCGGGTCCCGGCTCACCGAGGTGGGGGAACTTGTGCGACCAGGGGCCGATGAGCCCCTTCCTGGGCACGTCCAGATGGGCGAGCAGCCGGGTGACCGCGTTGGAGTAGCCGTCCGCCCAGCCGCTGGAGGCGAGCACCGGGCAGCGTACGTCCTGGTAGTTCTCGGCGACCGAGGCGTGCCGCCAGTAGTCGTCGAGGCGTTGGTGGCGCAGCCACTCCAGGACCCAGGGCCGTGCGTGTTCGAGGCGCTCGTGCCACATGTCGCGCCAGCGGTCGCCGACCACGGCCGGGTCGGGGGGACAGGTGGCGTAGGCGAACATGGTGCCAGCCTCGGCCAGGTTGTCCGACAGCATGGCTCCGCCCATGTAGTGCATGTCGTCGGCGTGCCGGTCGTCGGTGAAGGACGCGATGACGATGGCCTTGAGGCTCGGTGGCCGCCTGGCCGCCACCTGAAGGGCCGCGAACGCCCCCCAGGACAGGCCCATCATCCCCGTGGTGCCGTCGCACCAGGGCTGGTCGGTGAGCCAGGCCAGCACCTCCTCGGCGTCGCGCTGTTCGATCTCCAGGTACTCGTCGCGCAGCACCCCCTCCGACTCGCCGGTGCCCCGCAGGTCGACGCGGACGCAGGCGTAGCCGTGCCCGGCGATGTACGGGTGGTGGATGGAGTCGCGCTCCGCGGTGAGGTCCCGCTTGCGGTACGGGATGTACTCCAGCACCGCCGGTACCGGGTCGTGATCCGACGACGTGGGCCGCCAGATGCGCGCCGACAGACGGACGCCGTCCGACATGGGGATGACGGCGTGTTCCTCTTCCTTGGTGGTGTGCGGCAGGTGGGTCACATGACGCATGGTCGGCGCTCCTTAACCTCGCGCTCCTTCGGACGGCTCGTCGAAGGTGAGGCCCAGGGCAGCGACGCACTGGTCGTACTTCCTGCGCAAGTCCTGTTCGTCGTCGCCGCCGGTGAAGATGTGTGCGAGTTCGTAGCTGTAACTGTCCTGCTGGGAAAGGTCGGAAAGCCGCTGGCCGGGCTCGGGCATGACCTCGATCCGTACACCCGGTATCTCACTCTCGATGCGGGCGATGTCCTCGGGGGAAGGCACGCGGCGCACCACTCCGTCCGTGAACCACCGGTAGTACCACTTGGCCGCCATCGCGTACGGGCCCTGCCGGTGGGGCATGCGCGGGTCGTCCCCGAGGGCGAGGGCGACCATGGCGTGGTGGTTGGGGACACCGTCCACGTACTGGAACAGCTCGGCGTGCGACTGCGAGTGGCGCGGGTTGATCTCCAGCAGGCTGATGTCCTGACTGCCGGGGTCGTAGAAGTACTCCACGCTGAACGTCGCCGAGTCGAAGCCGATCCGGCGCATCACCCGCTCGGTGACCTCGTGCAGCCGGGCGACGACCTGCGGGGGCAGCATGGAGGGGTACTGGTGACGCAGGAAGCACGGCGTGTCCGGGTAGTCGATGGAGTCCAGCGTGCCGTAGACGGTCACCTCCCCCTCGTGCACGTAACCCTCCACCGCGACCTGCACACCTGACAGCGACTCCTCGGCGAGACACACGCGGCCACCGACACCGTCCATCTCCGGCGGCAGCTCGACCTGGTCGAGGATGTGCTCGAAGGGGCGGCCGATACGGGAGATGCCCTGGCGTATCTCCGCGACGGCCGCCCGGAACTCCTCCTCGTCCCCGACTCCGAAGGCGAGTTCGGACGAGTAGGACAAAGCGGGCTTCAGCCACATCGGGAACCGCACGCCGTCCGGGGGACGCGGCGGATCCGCGTCCAGGTCGACGCGGCCGAAGCGCGGATGCCGGTCCGTCACCTTCTGCTGCTCGAGCCTGCTCCAGTACTTGTGCTCGCACTTGACCACCGACTCGAGACTGGTGGTCCGGGTGCCGTACCGTTCGCCGAGGATCGGGACGAGGGTGCTGACCGGGAAGTCCCAGTAGCCGACTATCGCGTCGATGCTCCCGTCGAAGGCGTCCAGTACCTTCTGTGCCTTCTCCAGCACCGCCGGCAGCGACACCTCGCCGTCCTGCAGCTCCTCCACCGTCAACAGGCCGTGGAAGCGCAGTGAATCGGCGCCCGGTACGGCCTGGAGCGTCGGAAGGTTGGCCTCGTCGAGACCGACCACGAAGATGTTCTTGACATTGTCCTCAGACACGACTCTCCTTTCTGCCTTCAAGATCGACGGGGTACCCCTCCAGGGCGCGGGCAACCACCGGGCGGGACGGCTGCTCGGTCACCTCCGCAAATTCGCGCACGGTGAACTCCGGAGCCCCGTACGGTCGGCCGTCGCCCGCTCCGGACGTCGCGGAGCCATGTCGGGACTCCCGCTCAGCGGCGGTGCTCGGCGGCGGCGTGCAGGTGGTCGTGTGCGTTCCGAACGACGGTGCCGCGGTACCGCAGCAGCCACCGGCCGACCTGACGGCCCGTCGGAGGTGGCGACGTCCTTGACGGTGACCTGGCGCACTTGTTCGGCGGCCCGCGCGCACGATGTCGTCGAGTGCTCGACGAAGGCGGAGTAGTCGGTGAAGTGCCGGTTCATCCGGCTGTGTCCCTCCATGCGCAGCAGCTCGTTCTCCACCAGCTGCACATGCCCCTGTGGGGGCCGGTGACGTGCAGGACGCGACGCACCGGTTCCGCCTCCAGGCGCCGGACCAGCTCGGAGGCCGAGGCCTGGGCGATGTCCATGGCCTTGGCCGCGGCGGTGAACGACCCGAGCCGCTCGGCCTCGACGAAGGCCCTGAGCTGGTTGAGGGTCATGCGGTCCGCCCTTCCCGGAAGGACGCGGCCGGAACGGATGAGGGCCGGGTGACAGACATGCCGGAACCTTGCGGGGACCAGCGGCCCCCACGGGAACGCGGACCACGGGTTTCTCCTGTGGATGTCACAGGAGAGGCCGGGCTTGTCCCGCGCACGGCCGGATGATCCGCTGCTGCGCACCCCCTTCGTCCGTACGCCACCGAACGCGGAAGGTGCCCTTCGCATGCCCACCCCCCTGCCGCTCGGCCTGGTGCAGACGGCCGCCCTCCACCACGCCGACGACAGCCTCGGCCTGTTCGCCGACCAGGTGCGCCGGCTCGCCCGTACCCACCCCGCCGTCCGGCTGTTCGCGTTCCCCGAACTGCACCTGTGCGGGCACCGGCCGGACGGGGACCCCGAGCGGGTCGTGCGCGCCGCGGCACAGGAACTCGACGGCCCCAGAGGCACGACGCTGGCCGGCCTGGCCCGCGAACTCGGGCTGTGGCTCGTCCCCGGAAGCGTCTACGAGCGCGGCGACGACGGGCGGATCTACAACACGGCACCGGTGTACGCACCCGACGGAAGGCGGGTCGCCGAGTAGCGCAAGATCTTCCCCTGGCACCCCTGCGAAACCACGGCGGCAGGCGACCGCTTCGTCGTCTTCGACGTGGAAGGCCACGGACGCGTAGGCCTGTCGATCTGCTACGACGCCTGGTTCCCGGAGGTCACGCGGCACCTGGCGTGGCAGGGCGCCGACCTCGTACTGAACCTCGTGCGCACACCGACCGTCGACCGTGCCCAGGAACTCGTCGTCGCCCGCGGGAACGCGATCGTCAACCAGGTTTTCATGGCCAGTGTGAACGCCGCGCCCCCGGACGGGACAGGCCGCAGCGTCGTGGTGGACCCCGAAGGGCCGGACGCGCGCCGAGTCGGGCCCCGAACCGGAGATCGTCGTGACGGACGTCCTCGACCTTGCCGAGACCCGCCGGGTCCGTGAGTACGGCACCGCGGGTCTCACCCGCGTCTGGGACCCGTTCGGGGACGGCCGGCGGCCCCTGGAACTCCCCCTGTGCAAGGGCCGGATCGGCCCGGCGCAGTGGCGTCGCGGACTGTGAACGGACCGTTGTCCGCCTGGGCGCCAGGTCACCTCCCGCGGCCATCGGACAGTCGGCGCGGGCTGGAGCGGACGTTGACGCCGCCGGACGCTGGACCGCGGCCGTCAGGCGCGATGGAGACAGTCACTTCCTCGCGGTGCGGGCCGGCCGTGCTGCGGGGCTCACGGCAGACACCTTGCTCGCGCAGTACGCCGGCCGAACAAGCGTCTCCCGCACGTCAGGCATCCGCAGCCGACTTCCGCCGCGCGCGTCGTCACGCTCTCGGACCTGGCCTCGCCGGTCAGGGCTGCGCCGACGGCTCCCGGACGTACTGGGTCCGACACGTTCGGGGGAGGTGAGCTGGTCACCTCGCGTGTCCGGTGTCCGGTGTCCGGTGAACTGCCGCAACCCGCTTGCGCTCGTCGAGATGCCGGCCGCGACGGAGCCGGAGGAGCCCTGGCCATGGAGGAAACGCGCGAATCCACGTGAAGGCGGAGTGAGCCGGATCTCATCGGGGCGCGACGACTTGTCTATGCAACAAGTTGCATAGCAGGATCCGGAACATGGCGCTCGAACACGCGATCCTCGTGTCGCTGCTGGAGAAGCCGGGCTCGGGGTACGAACTCGCGCGCCGGTTCGATCGATCCATCGGGTACTTCTGGACCGCGACCCACCAGCAGATCTACCGCGTGCTGCGGCGCATGGAGTGCGACGGCCTGCTGGAAGTCCGGGAAGTGGCGCAGCAGGCGAGGCCGGACAAGAAGGAGTACTCCGTCGCGGCGCCGGGTCGCGCGGCGCTCACCGCATGGCTGCACGAGCCGGTCGAACCGGAAAGCATCCGGCACGAGCTCGCCGTCAAGATCCGGGGTGCGGCCTTCGACGAGCCGTCCGCACTGATCTCCGAGGTCGAACGTCACCGCGAGGCGCACGACGTCCGGCTCCGGCGCTACCTGACCGGAGAGCGACGGGACTTCGGCGGCCCCGACGCTCCCCGGCCGCTCGACGTCGGCCAGGAGCTTCAGCACGTCGTGCTGCGCGGAGGCATCGGCTTCGAACGGATGACCATCGCATGGCTCGACGACGTCCTCGACACCCTCCGCAGACTCCGCGCCGCGCGACCCGGCAGCCAAGACTGACTTCGAGCGCCATCGGCCCCGAAACCCGTCCTTGTCACCTCGAAAACTGCCCGAAACCTGTCCGAATCCGCCTGAACCCGTTCCACCCGATCTCCGGAAGGCACCCCTCATGGCCGACCAGCTCCTGTTCAACCCGCGCACGTACGACCCGGCGCACTTCGACCCGGAAACCCGCAGGCTGCTGCGTGCCACGGTCGACTGGTTCGAGGCGCGCGGCAAGCGCAGGCTGATCGAGGACTACCGCTCACGAGTGTGGCTGGAGGACTTCCTCGCATTCGCCGCGAAGGAGGGCCTCTTCGCCACCTTCCTGACCCCGGCGGCGGACGGCGACCGTCCGGACCAGCGTTGGGACACCGCCCGTATCGCCGCCCTCAACGAGATCCTCGGGTTCTACGGCCTCGACTACTGGTACGCCTGGCAGGTCACCATCCTCGGCCTCGGCCCGGTCTGGCAGAGCGACAACGCCGCCGCCCGTGCCCGAGCGGCCGAACTCCTCTCCCAGGGCGAGGTGTTCGCGTTCGGCCTCTCCGAGAAGAGCCACGGCGCCGACATCTACTCCACGGACATGCTGCTGGAGCCCGACGGGCAGGGCGGCTTCCGGGCGACCGGTTCCAAGTACTACATCGGCAACGGCAACGCCGCCGGGCTCGTGTCGGTGTTCGGCCGCCGCACCGACGTCGAGGGGCCGGAGGGCTACGTCTTCTTCGCCGCCGACAGCCGTCATCCCGCCTACCACCTGGTCAAGAACGTCGTCGACTCCTCCAAGTACGTCAGCGAGTTCCGGCTGGAGGACTACCCGGTCGGCCGCGAGGACGTCCTGCACACCGGGCGCGCCGCCTTCGACGCCGCCCTGAACACCGTCAACGTCGGCAAGTTCAACCTGTGCACCGCCTCGATCGGCATCTGCGAGCACGCCATGTACGAGGCCGTCACGCACGCCCACACCCGCATCCTGTACGGCCGTCCCGTGACCGCCTTCCCGCACGTCCGGCGCGAGCTGATCGACGCATACGTACGCCTGGCCGGCATGAAGCTGTTCAGCGACCGCGCCATCGACTACTTCCGCTCCGCCGGCCCGGACGACCGCCGGTACCTGCTCTTCAACCCGATGACCAAGATGAAGGTCACCACCGAGGGCGAGAAGGTCATCGACCTGATGTGGGACGTCATCGCGGCCAAGGGATTCGAGAAGGACAACTACTTCGCCCAGGCCGCGATCGAGATCCGGGGCCTGCCGAAGCTCGAGGGCACGGTGCATGTCAACCTGGCGCTGATCCTGAAGTTCATGCGCAACCACCTGCTGGACCCGGTCGACCACCCGTCGGTGCCGGCCCGTCTCGACGCGGCCGACGACACCTTCCTCTTCCGGCAGGGCCCGGCCCGCGGGCTCGGCTCCATCCGGTTCCACGACTGGCGGGCCGCCTTCGACACCTACGCCGGGGTGCCGAACGTGGCCCGGTTCCGGGAGCAGGCCGATGCCCTGTGCACGTTCGTCACCACCGCGGCACCCGACGAGCGGCAGAGCCGCGACCTGGATCTGCTCCTCGCTGTCGGCCAGTTGTTCGCCCTGGTCGTACACGGTCAGCTGATCCTCGAACAGGCCGAGCTGACCGACCTGGACGAGGATGTCCTCGACGAGCTGTTCTCCGTCCTCGTCCGTGACTTCTCGAACCATGCCGTCGAGCTCCACGGCAAGGACTCGGCCACGGAGGTCCAGCAGAGCTGGGCCCTCGACGCCGTCCGGCGACCCGTCGTCGACGAGGCCCGGTCGGCCCGCGTCTGGGAGCGTGTCGAGGCGCTGTCCGGCGCCTACGAGATGGCCCCGTAGCAGGATCCGGTCCCGGCATCGGCCCGCGGAGCCGGTGCCGGGAGCCGCCGGCGCGTCCGCGGAGACGCCGACGGTCTCAGGCGGCCTAGTGGAACCGCCCGAACACCTCCCGTACGCGCTGTGCGTCGCGCAGGCGCTGCTCGTAAGTGGCGCCGACCGCGAGCAATACCAGACCGGCCAGTGCGGGAGGCGCCCACCGGGGGAGCAGCCCGACGACCTGGGCGACGTGCGGGGCGAGCTCGTGCAGTGCCACCAGGGCGAGCACGACCCCGCCGAGGACCAGCGGTGCTTTGAGCCGGTTGCCCCCTCCCACCAGGGTGGCCGCCAGCGCCGCGGTACCGAGCAGCAGGGGCCGGAGCCAGTGCGGGTCGCCCCACGCCGCCAAGAGGCTCGGCACCGCGGTGACGGCCAGGCCGGCACCGTACGCCGTCCAGGAGGAGAGGGCCGGGTCACGGCGGCGCCCGAGGAAACCGAGAACGAGTGCGGGCACGGTCACCGGCAGGGTGTAAGCCTCCGGCGTGGTGACGTCCCAGGCCGCCCATCGCACCCATGTGGCCAGCAGGAAGAACACGGCGGCCACATGGGCGACCGGCCGCCGCTCTGGTCGCAGCGCGGTCCCGGCAGCGATGACCCCGCCGAGCGAGAGCACCAGAGCCAGCGTCGGCGGATCGGTCGCGGCGAGAACGAGGGCGAGCAGCCCCGCCGCCGCGCCCGCCGCTTCGACCGGCACGGTCGTGGAGGAGCCGACCGGTCGTGCCGCAACGAGGGCCGCGACGGCGGGCACGACGAGAACCAGCAGCGCCGTGTGGTGCGGCTGCAAGCCGATGGACGCGCCGATCGCGCAGGCCAGGGCCGTGGCGTGAACGAGAGCGGCGGGCGCCGCGTACGGACCGGTCCCCGGGCGCGGACCCGCGGCGCCGAACAGGAGGGTCAACACCACGAGCACACCGATCGTCACCGACTCGGACGCCAGCGAGACGAGAGCGAGGGCGACGGAGGTCACCAGGGCCAGCACCATGGCCGTGAGGGTCAGTGGCGACGCTCCGTCAGTCGCACGGCGGGCCCACTCCGCACAGCCCAGCGCGCCCACGACCACGGCGCCCTGCGCCACCAGGCCCGCGCCGTAGGGCAGTTCGAGCACGAGCGGAAGTACGAGCATCGCCGCCCAGCCCAGGACGAGCGCCCCCACCGCGGCCGCGGGCCGTCGTCCCCCACCGCGCCGGGCCACCACCGCCAGCACGCCCGCCACGACGGTGAGCACGAGCGGCACGGTGGCCGCGTGCGGGGGCCAGGGCACGTCCGTGAACACGGCGGCTCGGATGTCCCGCGGCACACCGGACCAGGGCCGCCCCACACCGGCCACCGGACCGAGGAGTGTCCCGGCGACCAGCGGCACCGCCCACACCACCGCGAGACCCTGGACGGCCAGAGAAGCGAGCACAAGCCCCCTGCGCGATGTCCGGGGAAGCGGCGTCCGGACAGCCGCCAGCAGGGCGACACCGCAGACCAGGCACCCCGGCACAGTCCACGCTCCGGGCAGCGACACCCGGATCACCCCGCCCGTTCCGGCAGCCAGGCACAGCCCCGCCGTCAGCGCCGCGCCCACAGCGACGTCCGGCTTCGGGACGAACCGGGCCGCCACCAGGGCGATCGCCGCGGCGAGGGCCAGCAGCGCAGCCGACCGCGCGGCGGTGCCCGGGGCGGAAGCGCACCAGGTGAGCAGAACGGCCGAGACAACCCCCACGGCCCCCGCACCGAGCGAGCCGACGACTGCGACAATCCGCACCGGTACCGATCCCGTCCGCAGTGCGACGGCGGCTCCGGCCGCCGCGGTCACCAGCAGCCCGGCCGTGAGCGTGGGCGGCCCGGCGCCGATGGCGAGGGCCCACAGAAGCAGGGGAAGGTGCGCGGTCGCCGTGGCCAGGGGGAGGGGCAGACGGAGCACGAGCCGTGCCGCCTTCTGATCCGTGCCCTCATCGCCCGGGGTGTCCGTCGCAGCCATCGAGCCCACGCCCAGGCCGTAGGCGGCCCACGCTCCCGCCAGGACGGCCGACGCGGCGGCCGTGTACGTCAGGACGCCCGTGCCGGTGAACACCACCTGGTACAGCGCGTAGGCGTCGAGCACGGTGAGGGCGAGCCCCAGGCCGGCGACGGCCTCGGCCGTCGATGCCAGCCCTCGGCGCAGGAGCGTCACCGGCGCACCCAGTGTCCCCACGGTCACGGCGCCGAGCACCAGCGAACGTCCGGCGATCCCCAGATGGCCCCAGCCGACCAAGGTGAACGCGACCCCGGCGACCGTCAGCAGGACTCCGCCGAGGACAAGGAGCACGTTCTGCGCGCCGGACGCGGTGGCCTCCGGCCGGTGGGCGACGGCGGAGCCCCGGCCCGGCCATACCGGAGGCCCGGCGCCGCCGTCCTGGCCGCCCCGGGACGCGGCTGCCGCGCGCAACGTGTGGATCAGCCACGCGCGTCGCTGCAGCAGGACGGCCCGGCGGGCGTCGAGGCGCCACAACTCGGCGTCGAGGAGCCGCAGTTCCTCGGCCGGGGGCGGAAGGTTCGTCATGCTTCGGAGTGTGCTCCCCGTCACCCCGCCGGGCATGAGCGCGCGTACTCACTTCCTACTCAGGTACTGCCGGTACTGCCCGCGTCACGGAACACCGGCCGCACCGTCGGCAACTCACGCCCCGGCCTGGGGCGCGGAGGCTCCTCCCCGTAACCTCGTGCGTGAAGACGTCGAACGCTCCGCGCGTCGACACAGAGGAGGCGATGGTGCTCGCACGTGGCACACGGTTGCTCGTGGGTGCCATGACCGTCCTCTGCGTGATCCTCATCGGCTCCAGCGCCCCCGGCGGCCCCCACTCCGGCCGGGCGGCCCCCGTGGACCCGGTCCGGGACGTCGTGCCGAACCGCGTCATGACCTGGAACCTGTGCAACCCCTGCGAAGCGAGCAACGTCCACCGGGCAGCGGAGATCGCCGTCTTCGCGCCCCAGGTCATCGGCGTACAGGAAGCATGCGTCCGCGACGTCGAGGCCATCCGGGAATACCTGCGGAACCTCCACGGGCTCGTCTACCGCGTCGAGTACGGAATGGTTCTGCACAAACGCAGCCGCTGCGGCGGAACGCCGTGGAACCCGGGAGCGTTCGGCCAGGCGATCCTCTCCGCGGCGCCCATGACCGACCACGTCAGCGTGGAATACCCCGAGGGCGGCTCCGAGGACCGCGGCTACATGGCGGTCACCACCACGGTGGGCGGCCGGGACGTCCGGGTCTTCAACACGCACCTCGCCCAACGCCGGCAGGAGTCCGTCCGGGCGGAGCAGACCCGCGTACTCGCCACCGAAGTCGCCCGCCACCAGCGCGCCGTCGTCCTCGGCGACTTCAACGCGGGGCCGGACGCTCCCGAACTCTCGCGCATCTGGGCACTGGCCGTCGACGCGGACCCCCAGTGCCGTCCCACGCGCACCGCCGCCGGTGCCTGCCGGGCGACCACCGACTGGCAGAGCAAGTTCGACTACGTCTTCCTGCGCGGCCTCACCCCCGTCGAACACCGCGTGCACCCCTCCCGGTACTCCGACCACCACCAGCTGTACACCGACCTGGACCCCACATAGCGCTACGCAGGACGCCGGCCGGTTCCGAGCGCGCCAAGCAGCCCTTCGCCGACCTCCGCCAGTACGCCGAAGCGGGCGCCAAGCGCATCCCGGGCAGCCATTCACCGGTGTTGGAGCTGATCGGCCAGTTCGCCCTGAAGAAGCGGTGTTTCCAGTACGTCGACGTCGACGACGAGGGAGACCCCGCCGACCGCACCTGGGTCCACGTCAACGGCATCCGCGGGCGACGCGCCGACCACGCTCGCGCGCTCCGGCGCGTGCACCGGTCGTTCGGAGAACATCACCCTATGCCTCCCGCTGTGCTTCATTCACAGCTCCATCGGCTCCTCCACCGTCAGCCCCGACACGCCGTTCCACGAATTGGAGGGGGCACGGCCGTGTTGCCGGACCAAGCGTCGGGCGGCCTGCGAGCTGCACTACGACGGCGCGACCAAAGTGCCGCTGGAGTTCGGCCGCCGCTGGTGGGAGTTCGACGAGGCGGGCGCCTAGAGCGTGTTTTGGGTAGCGGGTGAGTCTTGGGCGGAGAGTTCTTCGGCCAGTTCCATACAGCGCAGGCGGGCTGGGGAGAAGTCGTAGGGCATCTTGCCGGTGGCTTCGAACACGCTCATGGAGTCAGCCTCCCGCCTGCCAGAGCTGAGGTCGGCCTCGCCCTCGCCGTCATCGGCGGTGGCGGGGTGCAAAGTGTCCCAGGCGTCGAAGAGGTCATCGTCGTCCTTACCCAGGCCGGACTCCTCGATGACGGCGAGCAGGGCGCTTTCGAAGGCGTGCCGCTCGGCGGCCACTTGAGCCACCCGTGGATCATCGACGGCGACGCTGTCATCGAGTGCCTCCTCGGCGTCGTCGATGCGGTCGGAACGCTCCCGCAGAGTGGGACGCGTGGCCAGGACGACGAAGCGGGTGGCCTGGACGGCCGCGCCGAGTGGGCCGAAGATCCGCTCAGTGACCAGCAGACTGTCCAGGTCCGCCTGACGCAGGGAGCCCTCGGGGAGGCCCTTGAGGCGTTCGGTGACGAAGTCGGAGAGAAGGCCCATCCGGCTGCCTTCGGTGCGCATCCGCTGCACGGCGGTCCGTTGCCGCCGCAATTCCGCCTCCTGCTCGGCGAGGGTTTCCTCCAACCGCTCCAGGGTGCCCGCGATACCTTCGCCGCTGTCCGCACCGGCGGAAGCCGTGCCGGTGGTAAGGGCGTCACGGATGTCGTCCAGGGCGATCCCGGCATCGGCCATCTTGCGGATCCACAGCAGGCGGATCATGTCCTCGTACCCGTAGCGGCGGCGGTCATCGCCGCCCCGCTCAGGCTCGGGGAGCAGCCCGATCTCGTGGTAATGGCGAATCGCCCGTGGCGTGCTGCCGGCGAAGGCCGCCGCGTCACCGATCTTGACCTGTCGGGGTGGCCTGAAAGACGAATGCATGAGCAGGGACCTTTCCTCAAAGCGTCGGTACGTAAGTCCACCGGACCACATGCCGCTACGGAAGGTGCAACCCCATACACACCGCTCCGCCCGATGCCGAGAAATGAGCCCTTCCTCCGTAACGACCGCAGGTCCGTCGTTTCCTGCTGTGGCATCCGCACGACGGCAGGCTGGGGGTTCACAGCCACCCTCGCCCCACATCTTGATCATCAGCATGCGGGGCGTGCACAGGAAGCCGAACCCAGAACACGGCTTAGGGCGCGTGTCGCCCGCGGGTGCGGCCGCTTCGTCGGGTCCACCGGTCGAGGGCGTGGTGGCCGATGCGCCGCCGCCGTAGAGACGCCCCGGACGAGGAGGGATGCCAACTGGGCTCCCGACGGTCATCCGCGTCCCCGGTATGAGCCGATCAGCGTGGCCGGCGCTCACACCGAAGCGAACGCGGTGACCACTCGACCAGTTCCCGGCCCGGGCGCTCACGACCGACAACGACGCTCCGCAGCGGAGTGGGAGATGACGGCCTTCTCTCAACCCCTGCCCGTGTTCGCGCCGCATGCGAGGATGTCGCCCGTGACCGGATCGTCTTCCGCGCCGCTCGCCGAGGGCACGCCTGACAGCGGCGGCCTAGGTTCCCGTGCGGCTGCTGCGCTCGTCTTCGGGTCCTCCGCCGCAGTCCTGGTGGTCGAGATCGTCGCTCTGCGGCTGCTGGCCCCCTATCTCGGCCTCACCCTCGAGACCAGCACCATGGTGATCGGCATCGCCCTCACCGCGATCGCTCTCGGCTCCTGGTTGGGCGGGCGCGTAGCCGACCAGGTCAATCCACGTCGGCTTCTGGGCCCCTCGCTCGGGGTGTCGGGAGCGGTCGTCGCGCTGACCCCTGCCGTGCTCCGCACCACCGCGGAGTGGGCACCAGCGATGCTCCTGCTGATCGCGGCGCTGACTGTCCTCCTGCCGGGCGCGCTGCTCTCCGCGGTGACGCCCGTGGTGACCAAACTGCGCCTCACCAGCATCGCCGAGATCGGAACGGTTGTCGGACGGCTGTCCGGCGTCGGTACCGTCGGCGCCATCTTCGGCACTGTCCTCACCGGCTTCGTCCTTATTTCGCGATGGCCGGTCAGCGGCATCCTCATCGGCCTCGGAATACTGCTGGTGGTCGGCTCGGCGCTGGTTGAGTGGCGCATGCGCGGGTGGATCAGCACTCCTGCCCTCATACTCGTGGTCGCCGCCGGCGGCCTCGCCGGCAGCGTGGCGCCCGGTGCCTGCGACACGGAGACCAGGTACCACTGCGCACGGGTCGTGGCGGATCCTGACCGGGTCGGCGGCCGCACACTCGTCCTGGACGGTTTGCGGCACTCGTACGTCGACATCGACGACCCGACCTTCCTGAAGTTCAAGTACGTGCGCGCCATCGCCTCGGTGGTCGACACCGCCTACCCCGGAGGAGAGTCACTCACCGCTCACCATCTGGGCGGCGGCGGGCTCACCTTGCCCCGCTACCTCGCGGCGACGCGTTCCGGGACGCACAGTGTGGTGTCCGAGATCGACAGCGGGGTCGTGCGCATCAACCATGACCAACTCGGTCTGACGCCGCAGGCCGGTATCGACGTACGCACGGAGGACGGCAGGCTCGGCCTGCGACGACTGGCCACGAACAGTCGTGACCTCGTCGTCGGCGACGCCTTCGGGGGTGTCAGCGTCCCGTGGCACCTCACCACGGTGGAAGCGATGACCGACGTACGCAGGGTGCTCGACGAGGACGGCCTGTACGTCGCCAATCTCATCGATCATGGCGCTCTGGGGTTCGCACGCGCCGAAGTGGCCACCCTGGCCGAGACCTTCGAACATGTCGTCCTCATCGGTGAACCCGGCGACATCGGCCTCAGCCGGACCACGACATCGAAGGGCGGCAACATGGTGGTGCTCGCCTCCGACCGGCAGGTCGACCTACGCGCGACCCAGGAAGCGCTTGATGCCCGGCGAACCGGCTGGAGGATCGCCTCCGGCGACGACCTCACCTCCTGGATCGGCGACGCCCGGTTGCTCACCGACGACTACGCACCCGTCGACCAACTCCTCCAGCCCTACGGCCCACCGAACAGTCAATGACCGGGCGCACGTCCGGCCCGCCCCGACCTCGCGAGGCAGCCGCCGTGGTCATCCCGGCTCCGGCCAGTACGACGGCGGAAGCGCGGTCCTGGCGTCCGTCTATGTTGTGCGCATGACCACATTCAAGGACTTCAATTTCAAGCTCATCGTCGTCGAGCAGCTGGTGTTCATCGATGAGACGCTCACGCCTCGAGTCACTGGAGATCAGCGACGAACTCCTGGCCGACGTCGAGGAGCTGTGCATGGACGGCGGTAACCAGGTGTACCAGGAGTGCGCCCCGGTGTGGGACGGCGAGGACGACCTGTTCGACGTGACCTCCCTCGACGACCTCGTGCTACTTCCCGATCTCCGACGTGTGCTCGGCTCCGAGTTCCTGGGCCCGGAGTTGCTGAACGTCCTCAGCGCCCGCGGCATAGTCGCCGACTAGCGTGTGAACGAGCGGTTTCGACACCGGCCTTCTGGGGCGCGCTCGGGTCCCCCGGTCCTCGATCGGATTCTCGAAGGTGGACGTTGTTCAGCCCTGCGGGCCGGGTGTCTGGACAACTCGTTCGGCGCTTGAGTCGTGGAGGCAACCGCTCCGGTCGTGGGAGCCCGGCTGTTACCGGCTCTAGCGCGTCCTGACGCCGCACCGTCGCACGGGGACCCGTCGCACAGAGCAACGATCACGCCGAGTCCGTCCTCGGGTCTCGGCTCCGACTCCGCCGGCGTCGAGCCGGCCGCCTCTACACGAGGCGGAGGGCCTTCATGCCGCGATCGGATCCCGAGCAGCGTTGCACGAGGAGGCACTCCCGAGGAACAGCGGGTCTGGCGCTCGCACTTGCCGTCTGCCTGCTCGGCGCCGGGTGCTCGAACGGGCAGACCGAGCCACGGTCCTCGTCCGCGCCGGCCGTCTCCGCCGTGCCGCAACCGGGCAAATACCCCCAGGCCCGGCTGGCGTCGCGGCCGGATCGCTTGGTCGGCACCACGACCATTCCGGAACGCGGAACATCACAGGACTGAACGTGTCCTGCGGGGGCGTCGGTCGTCGTCGCCGCCTTGACCCGTCTGCGCTGAGAGCCGGCGGGACGCGGCACGGGATCGGCCTGCTCTCGCCGGCCACCTTCGTGCATCAGCCCTTCACCGGCCTCGCGAACAGGGAGGCGTCTGTTTGCGCCTCACGGTCTTCGGGGCCGGAGTTCGTCGCCCCCAGCCGTTGCGGAGAAGAATGATCAAAGGCCTGCACCCCCGGGTCGTGGGTGACCAGGAGCGTGGTGCGACCGCGGGTGGCGTCGAGGATGTCGGCCATTACGGCTGCGGCGGTGTCGGGGTCGAGGCCTTCGGTGGGCTCGTCCAGGACGAGGACGAGCGGGTCGGCGAGCAGCGCGCGGGCCAGCAACAGGCGACTGCGCTGGCCGCCGGACATGGCGGCGCCGTCCTCGCCGAGGAGGGTGTCCCAGCCGTCGGGCAGCGACTGGACCCACTCCAGGAGCCGGGCCCTGCGCACTGCCTCGCGCAGGTCGGTGTCGGTGGCGTCGGGGCGGGCCAGGAGCAGGTTGGCGCGGATCGTGGTGTGGAAGACATGGGCGTCCTGGGTCATCCCGGTGATGACGCGGCGGGCGTCGCTGCCCGCGACCTCGCGCAGTTCGCGTCCGGCGACCAGGATGCTCCCGGCCTCGTAGTCGACGAACCGCATGAGCACCGCGATCAGGGTCGACTTTCCGGAGCCGCTGGCGCCGTGCAGCACGGTGAGGCGGCCGGGCGGCAGTCGCAGGTCCACCCCGTCCAGGGCCGGTGGACCGTCCGGGTGGTGGCGTACTCGCAGGCCGGTGATGTCCACGCCGATCGGCCCGTCGGCGGGCAGCGGGACCGCGGTGGCCGGCTCGGTGACCGGGGCCGGGGTGTCGAAGAGATCGGCCAGTCTGCGGGCGGAGACTCGCACGTCGGCGAACCGGCGGGCGGCGGCCGGCAGCGGCGCGAGAGCCTCGAAGGAGACGAGCGCGAGGACCACGAGAACGGTGAGGTGCACGGCGGGCAGTTCACCGGCCGCGTGGGCGTGCAGCGCGAGCCAGGTGACGCCGAGCGTCGCCGTGCCCTGAAGCAACAGCACCACGGCGGAGGCGAGCGAGGCGGTCAGGGCACTCCGGCGCTCCAGCGCGGCGATCCGTGAGGCGGCGCGTCGGGCCCGCTGCTCGGTACGGCCGCGGGCGCCGTACGCGGCGAGGTCCGCCGCTCCCCGGGTCAGATCCAGCGCGAGCGACGTGAACGCGGCACGCGCCTCCTTCTCCGCGAGGCCCGTGCGGTGGGAGACCGTCAGCACCAGGGCGGGTACGAGGAGCCCCGCCACGACGAGCAGCAGACCGAGCAGCACACCCGCCTGGGGAAGCAGGGCCGCGGTCGTCCCGGTGGCCGCGATGGCGACCGCGCAGGCGGCCGACGCCGGGATCAGGACCCGGAGGAGCAGGTCCTGAGCGGCGTCGACGTCGTCGACGAGGCGGGTCAGCAGGTCACCGCTGCGGAAAGCGGGGACACCGGCCGGGGCCAGCGGCATCAACGCCTCGTACACCCGGGTACGGAAGCCCGCGACCGCCCGCAGCACGCCGTCGTGCCCCAGGAGCCGGTCGCCGTAGCGCAGCGCTCCACGCCCCAGGGCCAGGGCGCGTACGGCGACGATCGCGACGCTCACCGCGGTGAGCGGGGGCTGCTGCGCGGCGCGGGTGATCAGCCAGGCGGCGGTGGCCATCAGCGCGGCGGCGGCCAACTCGCTGCCGGCCGAGGCGAGCGCGGCGAGCAGCAGTCTGCGCCAGTAGGGAAGGAGGTGGTGCAGGAGCCGGAGGGTGGGGCGAGGCCGGCCCGGCCGGACGGGAACCGCGAGTCGGCCGTGGGCGGTCATGAGGCCACCAGCCCTTCCACGGGCCCCGGTCGGGAGAGGACGAGGCGGCCGGCTCGCACCGTGACGACCCGGTCGACGTGCGGCAGCAGGCTCGTGCGGTGAGCGACCACGATCGAGGTCCGCCCCCGCATGAGGCGGACCGTGGCGCGGCTGACGACGGCCTCGCTGTCGGGGTCGAGGTGAGCGGTCGGTTCGTCGAGGAACAGTATGGGGGCGTTCTTGCAGAACGCGCGGGCCAGAGCGATACGTTGGCGCTGCCCCGCCGAGAGCCCGGCACCATGTTCGCCGAGCGGGGTTTCGTATGCCTTCGGCAGCGCCTCGATGAAGCCGTCGGCGAAGGCGGCGCGGGCCGCCCGCCGCACCTCGGAGTCGCTCGCGTCGGGCCGCCCGAGGCGGATGTTGTCCGCGATGGACGCCGCGAACAGATGCGGGCGCTGGGGCACCCAGGCCACCTGGGCGCGCCAGTCGTCGGGGTCGAGGTGCGCGAGGTCTGTGCCGTCGACCGTGACCCGGCCGGATTCGGAGGTCACGAGGCCGAGGAGCAGTCCCAGGAGCGTGGACTTGCCCGCGCCGCTCGGGCCGACGAGGGCGAGATGTTCACCGGGGCGGACGGTGAGGGAGACGCCGGAGAGCGCTGGCTGGGTGCGGCCCGGATAGCGGACGGTGACGTCGTCGAGGTGCAGGACGCCCGTACGGGCGTCGGGCACCGGCGGGTGCGGGGCAGGACACCGCGCGGGCCTGTCCTGGTCCTCTCCGTCGTCGAGGAGCGCGAAGACCCGCTCGGCCACCGCGATGGCCTCGGCGCTGTCGTGGAAGGCGGCGCCCGCCGCGCGCAGTGGCAGATACGCCTCGGGAGCGAGGAACAGGACGACCAGGGCTGTGCGCAGGTCCACTTCGCCGGCGAGCAGCCGCAGCCCCACCGGGACGGCCACCAACGCCACCGAGAGGGTGGCGACCGTCTCCAGAACGAAGGAGGACAGGAACGCCACGCGCAGCGTGCGCATGGTGGCCCGCCGGTGAGCGTCCGCCATGTCGCCGACCACCCGCGCCTGGTGCCGTTCGCGGCCGAACGCGCGCAGCGTCGCCAAGCCCGACACCACGTCCAGGAAGTGACCGCCGAGCCGTGCCAGCAACTGCCACTGTCGGGCGGTGCGCCGGGCGGTGTGCATGCCGACCAGAGCGCCGAACACGGGAATCAGCGGCAGCGTCACGAGGACGATCAGCGCTGACGACCAGTCGGTCCACAACAGCCAGGTGACGACCGTGACGGGCACCACCGCGGTGGCCGCCATCGTGGGCAGGTAGCCGACGACGTAGGAGTCCATCGCGTCGAGACCGCGGGTGAGGAGCGTCGCGGTCTCGCCGTGCCGGTGGGATACGAGCCGCACGGGGCTCGCATGCCGGAGCCGACCGGTGATCCGT
Source organism: Streptomyces sp. NPDC058812 (assembly GCF_042744565.1). Taxonomy (NCBI): domain Bacteria; kingdom Bacillati; phylum Actinomycetota; class Actinomycetes; order Kitasatosporales; family Streptomycetaceae; genus Streptomyces; species Streptomyces sp. NPDC058812. Next base: position 375,644 of record NZ_JBHYOB010000008.1, on the reverse strand, counting down.
TCGCGCAGGGCGAGCTTGGCGTCGGCCGCTGCGCGCTGCGCGAGCACTCCGCGAGCCCAGGTCAACAGGGCGCGCAGTGCCAGGACGACCCCCAGCGCGGCCAGCGGCGCGATGGACAGCGGGTGCCCGGTGAAGCCGTCCGCGAGGAGCACCGCCAGAAGGCTCGCCTGGGCGACGACGACCCCCGCGCCGAGCAGGGCCAGCGCCCCGGAAGACCTCATATGGCGCCTCAGTGCGGGCAGTTCCCGCATCAGACGGCGTTCGACCGGCTTCATCCTTGGCTCCTCTCCTCGTACGACTCAGAAGTAGCTGGGGTGGCGGCGGCCGGTCCGTCCCCGGAAGGCCCACCAGCTCCACGCCTGGTACGCCACGATCACCGGGACCACCAGGACCCCGAACGCGCTCAGGATCTTCAGCGTCGCGTCGTCCGTGACCGCGTGGTCGACGTCGAGGCCCGCGCCGGCGGAGCTGATCAGGAGGTACGGGTAGTGGCCGGCCCCCACGAGCAGCACGGGCAGCGCGGTCGCGCAGCAGGTCGCCGCGAATGCCAGGACGTCTCGCCCGCTGGAGAAGAACCACAGGGCGGCGGCGAGCGACGCCGCGAACCCGAGCGTGATGATCGCCGAGGTCACGCGATTGGTCATCGAGGCGCCCGCGCCGAACAGTGTGAGCAGCAGCGCGAGCAGCGCCGTCGCTCCGCTGGCGCCCAGCAGTCGGGCGCCCACCCGCCTGGCTCTCACGACGGTTTCCGGTTCCGCGCGCAGGGCGACGAAGCCCGCGCCGTGTGCCGCGAAGAGCAGAGCCGTTGTCGCGCCGCAGGCCAGCACGAACGGCGTGAACACGTCGCCCGGACCGATGTGGAAGCTCCCGTCGGCCCGGCGGGGCACGCCGTGCAGCAGCAGGCCGAGAACGAGCCCCCAGCACACGGCGGGCAACGCGCCGCCGAACACGATCAGGTCGCCCCACGCCCGGCGGCCGCGAGCGGTCCGGGCACGGCCGCGCAGCTGAAGGGCCGCGTTGCCCACGACCAGGCCGGCGAGGATCGCCACGATCAGCGGATACAGACCGGACAGCAGGGTGCCCTCGAGATGCGGGAAGGCACCGAACATCACGCCCGCGACGGCGACCAGCCAGACCTCGTTGCCCAGGAAGAACGGCGCGATGGCGTCGAGGGCGGCGTTCCGGCCGGTCCACCCGGTCCACCCGGTCCACCCGGTCCGCCCGGTCTCCTCGGTCCGTCCGGCTTTTTGATCTCCTCGGCCGCCGAGGACGGGGTGCAGCATCTGTGCGCCGTAGTCGTATCCGCCGAGTACGAAGTACCCCGCGAGGAGCAGGCCGAGGAGGGCCAGCCAGGCGGTTTCCAAGCTCATCTCGCTCAACTTTCCATCGTGGTCGGGGCGTTTCCCGCCGGTGCGTGGCAAGGGCCGCCGCTCCGGCCAGGTCGACTCAGAAGACCGGGACCCGCTGTGGGTCGCCGGAGCCGTCTCCCGGTTCCACGGGCAGGGCCTCGGGGAGCGGCTCGGTGACGCCGAGCTGGGTGGCGTCCGGGCCGCGGACGGCGAAGCGGGTGATCAGGGTCCAGTTCGTCACTGCCAGCGCCAGGAAGATGGCGATGAACAGGGTGCAGGAAACCACCAGTGAGGCCCTGCTGACCCGCGAAAGCGCGTCGTCCACCGTCAACTGTCCGTAGACGATCCAGGGTTGCCGCCCGACCTCGCGGACGACCCAGCCGCCCACCGCGGCGACGAAGGGCAGCGGGATCATCGCGGTCATCAGGTAGGCCAACGGACGTCGGCGCACCAGCCAGTCCCGCCACAGCAGGATGACGGCGATCAAGGTGATGGTGGAGACGGTGTTGCCGATGATCGTCATGATGTCCATCGACAGGCGCACCCACTCCTGCGGCGGGACGTAGTCGCCAGGGCCGTGCAGTTCGACGAGCTGCCGCTGCAACTCCGCGACACCCTCGTTCTCCAGGACGGCCGCCTTCATGGGCTGCGTGCGTTCGATCACCGGGACCTGCATGTCACCGACGACGACGACGAAGAAGGAGGCGAACATGGCCACCCACACCCCCAGCCGCAGGGAGCTGCGGAACAGGTCGGGCTCCTTGGTGCCCCGGGCGAAGTGCCAGGTGCTGATTCCGGCGACGAGAACGCCGCCCGTCGTCAGCGCGGCGAGGGTGATGTGTCCCAGGGCGACCAGTGCGCTGGGGTTGGTGAGGAGCGCCCCGAAGTCGGTCAAGTAGGCCACGCCGTCCCGGACTTCGTAGCCGACGGGATGTTGCATGAAGCCGTTGGCAATCATGATCCAGTACCCGGAGGCGTACGCGGTGAGGGTCACCAGCCAGATGAGCGTGACATGCACACCCTTGCGCAGCCGGCCCCACCCGAAGATCCACATACCGAGGAAGGTGGACTCGGCGAAAAATGCGATGAGCGTCTCGAGGGCCAGCGGGGCGCCGAAGACGTTGCCCGCGAACTTGCTCAAGCCGCTCCAGCTGAGTCCGAACTGGAACTCCATGACGAGGCCGGTGACGATGCCGACCGCGTAGTTGATGACGTAGAGCTGGCCCCAGAACCGGGTCATGCGCTCCCTGACCGCCCTCACGACGGGATCGCGGGTGAACGCGGCCCGGGTGTGCATGACCGCCACGAGGGGGACGAGCCCCATGGTGAGGAGCACGAACAGCCAGTGGATGCCGGTGGTGGCCGCGAACTGGAGTCGGGCCAGATCCGCAGCGCTCATGATGCGACCTTCCTGTGAGGGACGAGGGCAGGGTGAATGGTCAGGCGGGGCCCCGCATCGCGTACAGGCACCGGGCGCCGTTGCCCGTCACCTGTGCGGTGACCCCGCTGAAGACCGTAGAGAGAAGTGCTTATGCATTTCCAAGACCACTTTCGCCATGCGATGATGCCTCCGAAGGCATGAGTGAAGGTGGGTCGTGGATCTTCTGCAGCTGCGCTACTTCCAGACCGTCGCCCGATACGAGCACATCAGCCGCGCCGCGGAGGAGCTGCGCGTCGCCCAGCCCTCGGTCAGCCGCACCATCGCGCGCTTGGAGGCCGAACTCGGCTCTCCGCTCTTCGACCGAAAGGGCCGCCGCATCCGGCTCAACCAGTACGGCGCACTGTTCCTGCGCCATGTCGACCGCGCCCTGAGCGAACTCGACGACGGCCGCAGGGCCGTCCGTGAGGCCCGCGACCTGGGACTCGGCCAGGTTCGGGTGGCCTCGGAGACGCTGCTGACGATCACGTCGCTCCTCGGCAGCTTCCGGGCCTCCTACCCCCGCGCCGACGTCCGGCTCTACCAGTCGAACGCCGAGGAGATGGACCGCCAACTCCGCTCCGGTGAGGTCGACTTCTGCGTCGCCTCGCAGCAGCTGACCGGCCCGGACCTGGAGTCGATCGAGCTTGCCCGCGAAGAGGTGCTGCTCGCGGTCCCGTGCGGGCACTGGCTCGACGGGCGTGAGAGCGTGACGATCCGCGAGATCGCCGACGAGCCCTTCGTCACCACGCGGCCGGGTCACTGGCAACGCGCCCTCCTCGACCGGCTGTTCGCGGCCGAGGGGATCACGCCGCTGCTGTCCTGCGAGAGCGACGAACCGGGCGTCAGCCAGGACATGATCAGCGTCGGCCTCGGCATCGGCCTCATCCCGGCGGTGTCCCGCCAAGCCGGTACGGAGACGCGTGTCCCGGTCGCCTGGGTGCATCTGGACGCGCCCCACTGCCGGCGGGTGCTCACCCTCGTGTGGAACCGGGACGCCTACCTGTCCGAAGCGGCGCAGCGCCTGCGGGAGTTCATCACCAGCCGTCCCTTCATGACCCACCGTCTGCCCCGCCTGCCTCGCGATCGCGCACACGACCCGTCCTGACGGACCGACCGGCGGCCGGCTCTGGCGCGCCGGGAACTCTCCTGGTACGTTCCATCGCGCCGCCGTAACCCTGGCCGAGGACGTCGCGGCGTCCGAACGGCCAGTGCGTGATGGTGAGTCGGTAAGGGTGTCGCGTCCCCGACCGACCATCCGGCAGCGCATCCCACTGATCACCACTTGACCGGCGTTCGAGCCGGAGCGCGCTCGCGCGCGGCCGGACGTCATCGAGGAGTTCCGCCATGCCAAAAATCACCTATGTCGCCGTCGACGGTTCCGAGCGGACGGTCGACGTCCCCGTCGGCACGAGCGTCATGCGCGGCGCGGTCTTCAACGACGTCGACGGCATCGTCGCCCAGTGCGGCGGCAACCTGCAGTGCGCCACCTGCCACGTCTACGTGGACGAGGACTTCCTCGACCGGCTGGAGACGGCGCAGGCCGCCGAGGACGACATGCTCGACTTCACCGCCTGCGACCGCCGGCCCAACAGCCGGCTGAGTTGCCGGCTCAAGGTGACCGACACCATGGAGGGCCTGGTCGTCCACCTTCCCGAACGGCAGAACTGATGACGGACCGAGCGCGGCCCGCGTCCGTCGTCGTCGTGGGGGCAGGACAGGGCGGTTACCAAACGGCGGCTTCCCTGCGCGAGTACGGATACCGGGGACGCGTCACGCTCATCAGCGCCGAGGACGCGCTGCCGTACGAACGGCCGCCGTTGTCCAAGGCGTACCTCACGGGCGGGTCGGACAGCGCCCAGTTGTGGCTGCGGCCCGTGACGTACTACGTACGCCAGTCGATCGACCTGGTCCAGGGCACCGTGACGGAGATCGACCCGGCCGCCCGGACGGTCCGCCTGGCCGACGGCACCGCGTACGCGTACGGCCACCTGGTGCTGGCCACCGGGGCCCGGCCGCGGATGCTCGACGTGCCGGGGATCGGGCTGCGCGGTGTGCACACCTTGCGGACCGAACGGGATGCCGCGGCACTGCGGAGATCCCTCGAAGCGGTCCGGCACGTCGTGGTGATCGGGGCCGGGTTCATCGGCCTCGAGTTCGCCGCCGCGGCGCGCATGTCGGGCTGCGAGGTGACAGTCGTCGAGGCACGGGACCGCCCACTGGCCCGGGTCGTCTCGGCCCGGACCGCCGAGTGCTTCACACGGCTGCACCACCAGCGAGGCACCCGGTTCCTGTTCGGCCGGGTCGTCGCGGCACTGCGGGGGGACGGCCGGGGACAGGTGACGGCGGTCGAACTGGACGGCGCCGACGTGCTGCCGGCGGATCTGGTCCTGGTCGGTGTCGGGGTCAGTCCGTGCACGGACCTGGCCACTTCGGCCGGCCTCCCGGTGGGCGACGGCATCATCGCCGATTCCAGCCTGCTGACCGCGGATCCGCACATCTCCGCCATCGGTGACTGCGCGGCATTTCCGCAGGTGCACTCAGGGAACCTGTTGCGGCTGGAATCCGTGCAGAACGCCGTCGGTCACGCCGAGTCGGTCGCCGCACGGCTGACCGGGGCGGCCGGCCCCTATGACCGACTGCCGTGGTTCTGGAGCGACCAGTTCTCGACGACCGTGCAGATCGCGGGAGTCGATGAGGGACACGACACCGAGGTGGTGCTCGGTGACGACCCCGACGCGTTCTCCGTACTCCTCTTCGGAGGGCGGACGCTGCTCGCGGTCGAGTCCGTGAACCGTCCCACCGATCACCTGGCGGCCCGGCGACTTCTGGGGAGGCGAGTCAGGCTGACACCGGAGGACGCCGCGGCCAAGGGGTTCTCGCTCAAGGAGCACCTCGCCCGCCACGGTTGAGGGCCGCGGTCCCGTTGGCTGAGGACGACGCCGACAGCCAGCGGGACCGCGCCTACGCCCGGCAGACGGACCTCGGGTGTGCGGGCGGCTTGACGGCCGCCGCGGACAACCGCGGCCGGGGCGTGGGCCAGTGGGCCCCGTCAGGGCTGGCGGACCGCGGAGACGTCGAATTCGAGGGTGACTTTGGGGCTGACCATGGCCGTGGTCATGGCGTTCCAGTTCACACCCCAATCGTTGCGGTCGATGGTGGCGCTGCCCCGGGCGCCGATCCGGCAGTCTCCCCGGGGACCGGTCTCCGTGCCGGTCAGCGTGAACACAACGGTGACCGGTCTGGTAACGGTGCGGATGGTCAGATCGCCGGTGACCCTGAAGACGTTCTCCTCGGCCTGCTCCACCCTGGTCGAGACGAAGGTGAGAGTCGGGTGGCCGTCGGCGTCCAGGAACTTGCCGCTGAGCAGATCGTCGCGCTGCGGCTTGCCGGTCCGGATGCTTCGCGCCCGGATCGTCAGCCGTATCTCGGACTTCGACGGGTGGCCGACGTCCAGGTACGCCTTGCCCTCGAACTCCTCGAACCGCCCGCGCACCCTGGTGGACATGGTGTGCCGGGCGATGAAACCGACGCGCGTACGTGTGGTGTCGAGGAGGTAGTTGCCTGACAGTTCGCCGGGTAGGGACGTGATGGACATGTTGGGATGCTCCTGTGTGGGAAGAGGTCGTCGGGGGCGCGCATGCGACGCGCCGTCGGCGCGGTCGACAGTGACCCGTGACCGGGTCACCGAACTACTCCCAGGTCCAGATCGACGACGACACCGTAGTGGTCACTGGCCCACACACCGTCGCTGGGTTCGTCGAACACGAGCCGGGCGTCGAGAACGCGGGCGAAGGCGTGCGGATGAGCGTGTGGCGAGCCGACGAGGACGTAGTCGAGCCGACGGTGGTGCCGTGGCTGGCGTACCAGACGAGCGATGTCCTCGGACGCGTCGGGGTTGTCCGTGGACCAGGTGTGGCCGGGCCCGGCACCCGCGACCTCCCACGCGTCGTGATAGTGCGTACTGCGTCCTGCGAGCGACTGCCGGCCGGTCAGGTAGCGGATGCCGGCTGTGTCCGGGTCCGCGTTGAAGTCACCGGCCATGATCGTGGGCAAGGCCGTTCGGTGCCGGACGTCCAGGTCGCTCAGGGCCAGCACCTGACGCTCGCGTGCCGCCTCCTGGTCGAGCCGGAACGAGGTCGTGGGCGCGACGAACAGCACCTCGCCCAGATCCGGCAGCGGCACGTGGGCCGCCAGCGTGAGCCACGGCACGTCGGGCGCGTCCGTGCCGCGCTGGTCGAGGACTTCGACGACGCGATGCGGCCACCGGGTCGCGATCGCCGTGCCGCCGTACCGATCGGCGAAGGGCGGCGCCGCCATGGACACCTGCGACTGGTCGGTGCCGTGCAGCCCGGTGCCGGCGATCAATTGGTCCAGTTGCCCGGGCAGGACTTCCTGGAACGCGACGAGGTCCGGAGCGTGTCGCCGTAGCTCAGCGTTGATGAGCGCCATGCGCGCGGCACTGTCTCCCCGGGTGTTCCACACGTTCAACGTGAGGACGCGCAGCCTTGTCACTTCGAAGTTCCTCTCTGCCTGCGGCTCGGGTGGGGTTCCTAGGCCCACTGGGCCCATTGGCCGGGCTGGTAGTCGCTCGCGGGTCGCTGAACGATGACGTTGAGGCGGTTGAAGGTGTTCATGACGGCGATGAGGCACACCAGGGCCGAGAGCTGTTCCTCGTCGTAGTGCTGCGCGGCGTTGGTCCAGGCCTCGTCGGTGACGCCGCCGGCTGCGTCGGCGATGCGGGTGCCCTGCTCGGTCAGCTCCAGGGCCGCTCGCTCCGCGTCGGTGAAGACCGGCGCCTCCCGCCAGGTCGCTACCAGGTGGAGGCGCACGGCGCTCTCTCCGGCGTGCGCGGCCTCCTTGGTGTGCATGTCCAGACAGAATCCGCAGCCGTTGATCTGGCTGGCGCGGATGCGCACCAGCTCCTGCGTGGTGGCCGGCAGCGTCGAATCCGACACGGCCTTGCCCGCCGTGGCGACGTACTTCAAGAACTGGGCCGCCACCGGTTGGGCGAACAGATTCATACGGGCGTCCATGCTTTCTCCATCCCTACAGGGCCGTTCCACCGTGGAACGGCCGTGCGTGAGTCGACGTTCTTACCGGTACGACGACGCGGCGCCCGCGGATGTGAGGTCGGCGCGTCACCTCACATCCGTAGGGGCTGTCTCGTCATATCCGGTGTGGCCTGGCCAGACGCGACCGAAGGAGTGGCGAGACATGAGCACCGAAACCGAGCCGGGAGGCATTCGGCTCGACCCGAGTCTGAGCACGATCATGAGCGAGCGACGTCGGCTCACCAACCTCGCCTACCGACTGCTGGGCTCCCTGGCCGACGCCGAGGATGTCGTGCAGGAGACGTACGCCCGCTGGTACACCATGTCCCAGGAGCAGCAGGAGGGCATCAAGTCGCCAGGCGGGTGGCTGACGAAGGTGGCCGGCCGTATCTGCCTCGACCAGCTCGGCTCGGCGCGGGCGCGGCGCGAGAGGTATGTGGGCGAGTGGATCCCCGAGCCGTTGCCCGATCGCGCGGAGTGGTCCGGCGGGAGGCCAGGCGGAGCCACCACCGATCCGGCTGACCGTGTGACGCTTGACGAGTCGGTCTCCATGGCCTTCCTCGTCCTGCTCGACGCGATGACGCCGGCCGAGCGCGTGGCGTTCATCCTCCATGACGTCTTCGGCTATCCCTTCGCCGAAGTGGCCGAGATCGTCGGCCGTACGCCGGGGGCCTGCCGACAGCTGGCCTCCGCGGCCCGCCGCCGTCTCCGCGCGTCCGAAGTGTCGGCGGCCCGGGCGTCGCGGCAGGCCGCTCTCGTCAGGGACTTCAAACTCGCGTGGGAGGCCAAGGACATCAAGGCCCTGATCGACCTGCTCGACCCCGACGCCACGGGGGTCGCCGACGGCGGAGGCCTGGCCAGCGCGGCGCCCCGGCCCGTCGTGGGCAACGAGCAGATCGCGCGGTACCTGGTGGCCGTCACCGCAACGGCGGACGACCTGACGATCGTGGAACGCACGGTCAACGGTCAGCCCGGCCTGGTCGTCGAGCGCGGCGGTGTCACCGCGGTGGTGATCGCGTTCGAAGTCGCGGGCGACCGCATCAGGAACTTCTGGGCCGTCGCCAATCCCGAGAAGCTGCGTCCCTGGACGACGAGCTGACGGGCGTACCCGAGCGGGAGACCCCCGCGGCGGGTCGTCGGGACGGCTCGTCGCGGGGGCGCTCCGTGTCCGGCCCGGACAGCCAGGCCACGGTGGCGGTCCGAGAGCCGTACTCGGCGAACCGGGTCGCGCCTTCCTTCACCGCGACCGAGGTGCGGCCCGCCGGCACCGATGACGGTCACCGTGCGGCCCGGGCCAAGCTTCGTCAGCTCTACGCGCAGTCTCCGCCCCCTCCCACGTTCCCACCGGGGCCGTGCCCGGCAAAGGGGAGACCGTGCTCCCGACGGCCAGGAACCGATGGCCGAGGTCCAGGGTCTCTGCTGTTCGAGCGTCACGCAGCCGTCGCCGATCTTCCGCACGGAAGCCGCCCGGAACCAGACGCTGTTCAACGGCCGCACCTGGACCGCCCGCGACACGCCTTGTTCCACGGCGGTGCCGAGGTTCTGCTGTCCGAATTCGCAAGCCTGCCCGATGGGGGAGCACCTAGGGTGTGCGGCATGACGCTGCAACTTGTTCAGGTGAACTTCAAGGCCCAGGACGACTCGGCGCTCGGCCAGTTCTGGGCGGAGGCGCTCGGCTGGGGTGTTTCCAGCGAAGGGCCCGGTGTCACCAACCTGGAACCCGTGGGCTTCGACTGGCCTGACCCGGCCGCCGTCTGCATCGACCTCGTCCGCGTCCCGGACCCGGAGACGGTGGAGTACCGCGTGCACATCGAGCTCGCCACCACCTCCGACGCCCATCAGGCGGAGTTGGTCGCACGTCTGAAGCAGCTCGGGGCGACGCCCGCCGATGTGGGCCAGGGTGACGTGCCGTGGGCGGTGATGGCCGACCCGGAAGGCAACGTGTTCAGCGTCCTGGAGCCCCGGGAGCTCTACCGGGACACCGGGCCGATAGCCGCCGTGGTCGTCGCGTGCGCCGACCCACGGGCCATGGTCCGGTTCTGGGGCGAGGCGATCGACTGGACCGTCCACGAGCTGACCGACGACCGGGCTCTGCTGCGCTCCGTCAAGGGCGTCGGACCCTTCCTGGAGTTCCGCCGCACGCCCGACGACGAGGTCGTACGGAGCCGCGTCCATCTCGACGTAATGTCCGACCCCGTCGAGGATCAGGCGAGGGAGGTCGCCCGGCTCGAAGGCCTCGGCGCGGTACGGGCCGATGTGGGTCAGGGTGATGTCTCCTGGGTCGTTCTGGCGGATCCGGCGGGCAACGAGTTCTGCGTACTCGGCCGGGGCTGACGCGGCAATTCTCCTGCTGGTAAGTACGTTCCCGGAAAAGCTGTCCCGGCTTGCTTCCCGGTGCGCAATTGCCTCGGGCTGAGCCGCCCCGCGATCTACCCTCGCGGCCATGACGTCACTCGATGCGCCTGCAGGCTCCCGGATCGCTCCCGCCGGTGCCGGGCTGGTGATCCGGCAGGAGACCGCTGACGATCACCGAGAGGTGCGCGAGGTTCATACGCGATACGCGCGCCTTCGACGACAGCGATCGTGTCCCGGGCTCGTGGAGGCACTTCGCGTTGTTGGTATTCCTGGAGGGTTCGCCGCACTACTACGGCACGCGAGGCTTCGAGGGTGCCGGCGCGGTGGGCTTCCGTTCGCCTCGCGTCGCGGATGGCGCTGTCCGGCACCTCGGTGAGCGTCCACAGCGACGTGCACTCGCGCGCATCCCGGGAGCCCCCTCGAAAACTTGGGTCCAGACGATCCGCTCCTCGTCGAGGGACCGGACGGGGGTCGTCGGTCACTGGTGCAGTTCCTCGAACAGGTCGACCTCGGTGCCGCTTGCCTGTGCGCTCTTCGGGTAGCAGCGCCTGAACGGGAACCCGTATCCGCCCCTGCTAAAGGTTACTGAGAGTGATGTTTTGTGACTGGTCTCGGCAGTTTGGGCGGCGGCCATGTGAGAGGCCCGGATGATGGCCCCGAGGACGTCGCCCTGGAGATTGCCGACGCCGTGGAGTCTCTGACGAGTCTGTGGTCGCTGGCTGCTCAGGGGGCGGTGCTGCGGTTGTCCGTGCACCAGCTGCGGGCGTTGCGAGCGCTGGAGGCGACCCCTGACCTCAATCTCACCGGTCTGGCCGAACGGCTGGCTGTAGGGCTTCCCACCGCCAGTCGGTTGTGTGACCGGCTCGAAGCCGCTGGTTTGCTGGAACGGGCGCTGCACCCGCACAAGCGTCGTGAGGTGCAACTCAGTCTCACCGCGCAGGGACGTCGCGTGCTGGACGATGTCGCAGGGCGTCGAGCACAGGCGCTCACCGCTGTGCTGGCAGGGATGGAACCCGCCGACCGCGCGGCGCTGAGTCGGGGTATGCGGGCTTTCCTGGCGGCGCAGGTATCCGGTTCACCGCTGCACGGGGGCCCGTGAGGGCAGGGACCGGGGCGCCTGTGCGAGGTGGCTGGGTGACCGACTGCAGGACGGTCCGGGCGTAGTCGGCCAGGAGGAGGGTGACGTCCAGGGCGCCGGCCCGCTCGGCCGGGAGGCGGCGCGCGGTGGTGGCGAGTGCGTGAGGGGGAGTCGCTCGAAGCGGGCTTTCCACGGACGGTGGCGGTTCAGTGGCATGCATGGCACCCACCTTCTCCTCTGGTGGTTTCCGAATACCGCCCCATGCGTCCGGCTTGGACGAGTGGACGTGCGTCACGGCATCGTGACGGCGGTGTGGCAGAGCAGCAGGCACACGTCGTCGTCGCGTTCGGAGTCGTGCAGCAACGGCTTGAGCAGACCTTCGGCCGCAGCGTCGAGATTGTGTCCCAGTTCCACCGCGTTCAGCGCCTTCAGAGCCCGCGCAAGCCGCCCGATGCCGACGTCGATGCCCTCTTTCCGCCGCTCGACCAGCCCGTCGGTGTAGAGGGCCAGAGTCGAACCGGGTGGCAGGCCGGCGGCGTGCTCCTGGTACTCGTACGGCACCGGCACCCCGAGCATGGGACCGGGTGTGGCATCCAGGACGCGGACCGTGCCGTCGGGCAGTCGCACGAGGGGCGGGGGATGTCCGGCTGTCGCCCAGCTGATGCCCGGCTCTCCCGGCCTGAACCGGACCAGGGCTGCGGTCGCGTACAACTCGGGCTGCTGGTGGCGCAGCATGCCGTGCATCCGGGTGAGGATGTCGGCCGGTCCGTCACCGGTGACCGCGTAGGCGCGCAGCGCGGTGCGTAGCTGGCCCATCAGCACGGCGGCGTCGAGGCCGTGGCCGGTGACGTCTCCGACGACGGCGAGGAAGCTGCCGTCGGGCTGGGTGAAGGCGTCGTACCAGTCGCCGCCGATGTTCAGTCCGCGGGTGGCGGGCAGGTAGCGGGCGGCCAGGAGCAGCCCCGGTGTGGCGGGCAGGTCGGTGAGCTGCGCGCGTTGCAGGGTCCGGGCGGTGTCCCTGTGCCGTTCGTAGCGGCGGGCATGTTCGAGGGCGACGCCTGCTCGTCGGGTGAGTTCGACCAGCATGAGGCAGGTGTCCGGGTCGAATACGGGTCCTGGTGCGGTCAGGGTGAGCACACCCATCACTCCCGGTCCCGGTGCGGAGAGGGGGATGGACAGCATGGTCTTGTCCGGGGTCATGGCTGAGGGCGGAAGGTCGTCGATGCCGGGCAGTTCGCCGGGGTGAGCGGCGCCTTCGCCGGGGTGAGCGGTGGCGAGCTGGGGACGGCCGGTGCGGGCGGCGACCACGGCGGCGGCCGGGCGGGGAGTGGTGCGGTGGCTGCCGCGCCCCTTCTGGTCTTCGTCGAAGAGCCAGGCATCGACCTGCGCGGCGTAGTCGGGCACGAGGAGGCTGGACAGGCGTCGCAGGATGTCGTCGTGGCGGAGGGACCCGCTGACGGCGGCACTGGCGTTGACGAGGAAGGTGAGCAGGCCCCGGGCGTTCTCGGCCTGCGAGCGCGCCTGCCGCTCGGCGTCCAGTAGTTCCCGCTGGCGCAGAGCGGCGGCGTCGAGTTCGGCGTGGAGGGCCAGTACACCCTGGTTCGTGTGGTGCAGTTCCTCCCGGTGGAAGCGGACAAGGTTGTGTTGCTCGTCCAGGCGCCGCAGGGCCTCTCCCGCGTCCTCGTCGGCGGCGATGAGTGCGTCGGCCAGCACGGTGCGGTCCGGGCAGGGTGGGCGGGTCAGGTCGAGCCGTCCGGTTTCGTGGATGGTGGTCGTCAGGTGCCATCCGGATTCCTGTGGCGGCTGTCCGGTACGGCGCAGGGTTAGTCGGAGCTGCCCGTCGGTGCCGGGGGCGGGCCGACGCAGGTGCAGCAGGAGTTCGTACGCGCCATCGCCGTTTCGTTCTTCAAGACAGTGACGCACCTGGGTGGTCAGAGCCGTCACGAAACGCAGACGTTCCAGCAGGGGAACACCCGCGTCGGCCAGGAGGCGCGCCACGGCTGTCCGGGCGCGTGCCGCGTCGGTGGACGAGCCGATCGGCCACGTGTCAGGGACGGTCATCGGGATATGTGCGGCGGTCGTTCGCCAGTACGGCCACGCTGGTGTCGTCACGCAGAGGGCGCGCCGCGCTACTGGCTTCGCGCAGTACGACTGCTGCGATTACGGCCGGGTCGAGGGTGAGGAGATGGGGGTCGGTGGGTGGCGTCCAGCGGCTGGGCAGGCCGTCACTGTGCACGAGGAGGAGGCTGTCGGCCCGCCACGTTCCGTGCTGCAGGGGCAGGGATGCCGGCAAGCGCGCCCCGACGATGCCCGGGTGGGACAGCAGCGGTCGCCAGGTGCTGCCGGAATGAAGGCGCGCACCCACGTTGCCGACCCCGCAGAAGGAGAACCTGTCGGTGGCCATGTCGGCCTGGCCAACGACGACGGCCGCGCCCCGTGTGGAACGCAGCGCTCCATTGACGCTGCGCAAGATCTCGTCCGGTGGCCGGTCCGCGGTGTTGCGCAGTTGGGCCACAGCGGCGACGGCGGCCTGCGCGGCCCTGATGCCGTGTCCGAGCCCGTCGGCCAGCATGAGGGTCAGACGGCTGCCCGAGCGCACGCAGCCGAAGGCGTCACCCGAGTACTCGCCCTGAGCCAGCGAGACGTTGATGCCGCCGGCTCGCACGCCTCGTCCGGGACGGAGCGTGCGAGCCCGGGCGACGGGTGCGGGCCCGACGCGAGCCACGGCCACGGTGCCCTGTCCGCGTCGGCTGTGCAGGTCGAAGGCGTTCGACACGCGCAGGCAGGTCCCCAGTCCGGCGCCGAGCGAGGCCGGAACTGTCGTGCAGCCATCACGCAGTGCTGCTTCTACGTCGGGGATACCGGGTCCGTGATCGAGCGAGGTGACCTGGACCCACGACGATGTGGCGTCGTCGATGCCGGGATCCTGGGCGAGATTGATCACGATGCGGCCGCCGCCCGCGTGTTTGAGAAGGTTGGTGGCCAGCTCAGTGGCCACCAGTGCGCCGACGGCGGTGCGCTGGGAGTCGAGCCCGGCACGGGCGCACGCCGCCTCGGCGGCCACGCGCACGTCCCGGATGCGTGTGGTGTCGTGTACCGGCACGTCCCAGACGCGGCTCACACGACACCGCTGCGGGGAGAGGGCAGTGCGGAGATCCACTCGGTGATGGTGACATTGGTGCCGTGTCCGGGCCGGCTGTCCAGGGTGAATTCCTGTACCAGACGCTTTGCCCCGCTCAGGCCCAGGCCCAGGCCGCCCCCGGTGGTGTAGCCGTCGGTCATTGCCATGTCGATGTCGCGGATTCCGGGGCCTTCGTCGATGCACGACAGTCTCAGCCCACGGGTCCGGCCATTGTCCAGCGTGGTCATTTCCATATGTCCGCCGCCGCCGTGGACGAGGGTGTTGCGGGCCAGTTCGCTGGCAGCGGTGATCAGCTTCGTCTGCTGGACCAGGCTGAAGCCGAGTGCGGCCGCGGCCTGACGCACCTGATGCCTCGCCCAGGCCAGGTCGGTGTCGGAGCCGATCGTGATCCTGGTCGTCAGGCCGAGTCCGGCTTGCATGACGCGCCCTCCTGCGGATGTGGGGACTGTGCCGCCGAGGGAGCGTTTCCCAGCAGGATCAGCGCGCTCTCGACGTCCAGGGCGGTGCGCAGGCCGGGCAGGGTGAGTCCCAGTTCGACCAACGTGATCGCGACGGCGGGACGCATCCCGGTCAGTACCGTCCGGGCTGCCAGCAGGCGGGCGCCGGCGGCGATCTCGGCCAGGATGCGGCCCAGGAAGGAGTCGACGATCTCCACGCCGGAGATGTCGATGACGACGCCGCTCACCGGCTGTTGTGCGATGCGGTGAGTGATGTCGTGCTGAAGCTGTTCCGCCGCGCCGTCGTGCAGTTCTCCCTGCAGGGTGACCAGCAGAATGTCGCCCAGCTCCAGGACCGGTACGGAGACCGGGGGCTGCGTGATCACCGTCGGCCCGCAACCGAGGGTGTCCGCGGGGAGACTTCGATGCCCTGCCGGCCCAGGGCGTAGGCGAGGGCATCGGCCAGGCCGGCGCGCGTGGTGATGGGTCCGAGGTCGATGCCTAGGTGGACGATGGTCTGAGCGATCGCCGGGCGGATGCCCGAGACGATGCACTCGGCACCCATCAGCTGCGCGGCGGCCACGGTCTTCATCAGGTGCTGGGCGACCAGGGAATCGACCGCGGGAACACCGGTGATGTCCAAGATGGCGTACTGGGCACGTTGAGCGACGATCGCCTCCAGCAGACTCTCCATGACGACTTGGCTGCGGGCACTGTCAAGAGTGCCGATCAGCGGTACTGCCACGACGCCGTCCCACAGTCCGATCACCGGGGTGGCCACCTCGAGAAGCTGCTCACGCTGGCGCGCGATGAGCTCCTCGCCCGCGCTGAGCGCCGTCTCCATCACGACCAGACGCAGGGTGCCCATCAGAACGGTCAGAGCCAGCGCGGCATCCCGGCCCTGCTGGTCCGAGGGGCCGGGGAACTCCGCGAGCAGCAGCTCGGTAGCCGATATCCGCAACGCGGCGACCTCATCGGCGATTTGGGCCGGTGAGAAACCGCTCCGAGCACGGGACGCGGCCATACGCCCCAGCTGGTCACGCACCGCCGCGAAGCCGGTCGCTGCGACGTCCTCCGGCCGGCCGGAAGAGGCAACGACGGCCAGCGCGTCCACCACGGCCTTGCCTGCCTCGACCGCCTCGTCGCGGGAGACGGTGAAGACCGTGCGGAACAAAGGAGCGTCGGCCCAGCGCTGGGCGAGCTGCTCCCGGCGCTGGTCGAGAAAGGCACCTACCTGCCGCGCCGCCGACTCCTGGGCCGCGTCCCGCTCCGACACTTACATCGTCTCCCTTGCGCACAGACTCCGCGCCGCCGAGCGGCATGCACTTCGACAATAATTGCTATATGGCAAACATTAGCCCCGGAGGCGGTGCGCGAACAAGCGTTACCCGGCGCGGGCTTCCGTGCGGCACCGCCGGTCACTGTCCCAGCCAGTCCAGGCAGACCACGAGAGCGTCGTCGTCCGGGATCCGCTGGCCGCGGTGACCCGTGAGCTCCCGCAGGATGGCCCGCGGGACCTCGGCGGCCGGCAGCAGGCGCGTGGCCTGGATCGCGCGGGCCAGTGCGACGTCCCCGTAGGCCTCGCCCTTCGGTGAGGCGACCGCGTAGACTCCGTCGCTGACGAAAACCAGGCGGTCGCCGGGCTCGGCCCGGAACTCCTGGGCCACGTAGTCGGTCTCCTCGAACATGCCCAGCGGCAGCTGTGCCTCCAGCTCGATGCGCTCCACGTTTCCCTCCCGCAGCCGGAGCATCTGCGGCGAACCCGCGTCCACTACCCAGGCCCGGCCGGTGGCGAGCTCGAAGTCGAACATCAGCACCGACAGGTAACAGTGCCCCCGGTACTGGGCGTAGACCGCTTGGTCGGCCAGGGCCGCCTGGTCGGGGAGTGGGAGGCCCGCACGCCGGGCGTTGCGCAGGGCGTTGATGGCCAGGTTCGTCAGCAGGGAGGCCTCTATGCCCTCGCCCATGCCGTTGGTGACGTACAGCATCAGGTGCTCGGCGGTCGCGGACCAGTCGAAGTTGTCGCCGAAGATGGCATAAGCGGGCTCCAGTTGAGCGCCCAGCTCGTACTCGGGTCGAGTGGAGGAACGGCCGGGCAGGAGCTGCCACTGCATCTCGGCCGCCAGCGTGAGCCGGTCCTTGCGGCGCGCCTGCAGATACAGGTCGGTGTCCCGCTCCGCCACGACGACCTCACGCCCGAGCACCTCGGCGATCTCGGCCAGCTCCGTCAAGCATCCGCGGACGTGGTCCCCGCCCGGCAACACGACCGACAGCACGCCCAGCCGGTCACCACGCACACTCACCGGCAGATGCGCACGCACCAAGCCGCCCCCTGGCGCGTCTTCCACAAACGGCTCCTGGGCACCGAACGCCCTCCCCTCGGCGCTGTTGTGCACCGACACCGGCTCCAGGGTGTGCGGCAGAACGGACACCGGCTGCAGCACCGTCAGCCCGTAATCGGCCATGAAGAGCTCGACGCCGTCCGCCGCGTACTGCTCGACCAGTACACGACGGACAGCGTCGAGCAACTCATGCGGTGCCGCCGTACGGACAGCACGTTCAGCGACCACAAATCTGTTCACGTTGGAGAACCCAATCATTTGTCTGGCATGCCGGGAATATGCGGATATGTGATCAATGCGGGAAAAGTTGGCTGCCCGAGGCATCCGTATCCGGAGGGTGGCCCTAGTACGCTGACATCCGTCCCAGCGTCTGCGAGAGTATGGCCGTGAGTACTATCCGCCCCCGCCCACAGCCCGACGAGGTCGCACGCGTGACCTCAACGGCCGCGGAGCTCCTGGAAGTGCTCTGGGGCCGCGCCTCGACGGCTCCCGCATCGGCCTCCCAGTTGCGAGTGCTGCTCATCCTCGAACACCACGAGGGCATCAACCTGCGCACCCTCGCCGACTCCCTCGCCTCTACGCCGCCCTCGACCAGCCGGCTGTGCGACCGGCTCCAGGCCACCGGGTTCGTCGACCGCATAGTGAGCCCGTCCGACCGCCGCGAGGTGCGCCTGCGCCTCAGCGATCGAGGCCGGGCTTTCCTCGACGACCTGCGCCGACGCAGGCAGCGCGAACTGCAGGCGGTGCTGGACGTCATGCCCGCGGCCAAAAGGGCTGCGCTGCTCGAAGGTCTGGAAGCGTTCTGCGACGCCGCAGCAGGCCAGATACACCATGAGGACGATTCCGAAGCCCGGTCCGCCTGAAACGAGCACTGCCGCACCAGACGTCCCGGCCACGCACCACGGCGGCAGCCGGCGCGCGGTGCAACGCCGGCCCATCGGAGCATTACGGCCCCTTCCTCATCCACTCTCTGCCACGGGTACTTTGTTGCCACACGACTATAGTTGTCAAACGGCAACAGTCTCTCCTCCTCTCTCGTTGAGCCACCTGATACCCGCTCAGCCGCCACGCAAGGCCACTGCCGTACGCCTTCACCACTGTCCGTACCGAGCCAGCGGGGTGAGCAACATGCATCCACCACGGCCCGCCGCACCGCCGGATGGCAGGAGGTGTAGATGACATGGCGGGGGCCCGAGGTTCGGGGAGGCGGCGGCGAGGGCAGGGCTCAGAGGCGTCCGCGCCCGCGTGTTGAGCACACCTTCTCCCGCATGAAGAACTACAGGATCCTCCGTGACCGCCGGCAACGCGGCGACGGTCTCCACCACGCCGTCCAGGCCGTCGCCCGCATGCACAACCTCGCCCTCGCCGCATGACCGCACACGCCCAGACACCGCTTCGGCCTGCGTGATCACGGCCTTCCGCAACACCCTTTAGGCAGTCTCGCTTGGCTCAGTCGGCCTCGGCCGTTGCTTCGGATGCGCCGTTGACTGACGCGCAGTGGGCGCGGATTGAGCCACTACTTCCCAAAAGATCATCACCGGCCTCCAACGGCAGACGACTCTCCACGAACAGATCGAACGGGGATGTGCGGAGCCGGTGCCAACGGCAGTGCCTTACGTGCTGCTGGTGAGAAGTGGCACGCCGTCCCCGGTGACAAGCGACCGTGCCTCCGCCGCGCCGAAGTCATGGGTCAAGGACGGCCAGGGGGCAGCCACCCCGCCTTGGCGCAGACCAGGGAGTCCTCGCGAAAACCCGTTGGCGGACCACGGCGACCGTTGCTAATCTGCCGGAGGCCGTGCGAGAGAACGAGGAGGTGGTACCCGTGAACGCTGTATCGACATGGGTGCTCTCCTCCGGGGTCACGGTCGGGCGATAGGTCGTCCGGGAGCGCCGTTCAAGAGCCCTCCCGAAAGGCACGACCGTGCAATTCACTTCTGAGCAGCGCCTCGACGACGGTGTCCTCGAGCGCGAATTCACCCTCGGCGAGATCCCCGGCACCCTGTGGACGCCTGGATCCGCACCGGCCCCGCTGGTCCTGATGGCCCACAACAACGGCCTGCCCAAGGCGGAACCACGGCTGGTGGCCCGGGCCCGGTACACCGCTGCGCGCGGTTACTCGGTGGCCACCATCGACGCCGCCGGGTGCGGTGACCGTCCCCGTTCCGCCGCCGACGAGCAGGCCCGTGCCGGCCTTCGGCGAGCGATGCGGGCCGGCGAGCCGGCCGACGAGATTTTCGAGTCCTTCATCGGCCCGCTGGTCGAGAACGCGGTCCCGGAATGGCAGACCACTCTGGACGCCCTCCTTGAGCTGCCCGAGATCTGCGGCCCGGTCGGGTACTCCGGAGGGTGGACCGCCCTCGGCATTCGCCTGGCGGTGGTCGAGCCGCGCATCGTGGCCGCGGGCTTCTTCGCCGGGGGGTACGTGCCCCGTGCCCAGCGCGAGGAGGCCCGGCAGGTCACCATTCCGCTGCTGTTCCTGCTGCAGTGGGACGACGAAGGGAACCCCCGGCAACAGGCCCTGGACCTGTTTGACGCGTTCGGCAGCAAGGAGAAGACGCTGCACGCCAACCTGGGAGGGCACACCGGCACCCCGTGGTTCGAGTTGGAGGACGGGTGCCGGTTCTTGGACCGGCATCTGAAGTGAGGCCGGGCCGTATGGCGGACGGCAGACGGTGGGCGGTGACGGCATGGATGCCGTCATCGAGGACAGGTCCCGGCCTTCCTCGATGGTGGTGGTCGGCAGATGCCCAACCGCCCGGCCGGCGATGGTGCCAGCCATCGGCGGCACCGGTCGGCCGGCGCGGCGCTCGGCCAACAGCGTCGCCATCGGCTGGGACCATGCCGTGAGGCACTCGACCCGTAATCGCGGATCGCCGGGCAGGCGACCGACTCGACCAACAGCGGCCGGGCTGGGCAGCCGGGGCTGGCGGCCAGCAGCCGCCAGTAGGTACGCGTCACGGCGTTCAGCATCCCGCGGGAGCCGTCGCCGGGCTTGGTGAGACCGCGGTCGGCGTGACCGCGGTGGTCGGCATCAGCCGCGCCTTCATCGAGCAGTTGTGGTCTCCCGCCGCCTTGTTACCTGGCGACAGTTGGTCCGGACCGTCGGACGACTCACCGCGGAGGGGCACGACGGCGGGCAGAGAGCGCCCGGGCTACGGTTTCCCACGTCATTGTCGACGTGGTCGGCACCGGGCTCGGCGCCTACCAGGCCCGGCTCGACCGGCAGGGACGCGGTGAAGACTGCGGACGAGCAGCTGTTTGACGAACTCCTGGCGTGGGCCTTGACCTGGCGGGCCAGTGGGCGCCCGGCCTCGAAGAGCAGCGCGCGTACCCGATGCGGATGTCGGCGCCCGGGGCCGTGCCCGGTGCGAGGGCGAGCGGGGCGGCGCGGCGAACCGGGCTCGGCCTTGCAGCGCGGCCGAGGGCTGACGCTCGACGTCGGCAGCAACGCTCGCAGAAGACTCTTGAGGGGGCCGTCTCAACTGTGGATGGTGTCACGAACGATTCTCAGAAGTACCCCGCACCCACCTTCGAGTGAGAACGGGTTCTGTGAACCGAACCAGTGCTTCGCAGGTTCCGCGCGGACTTGTTCGGTCTCACTCGGGCAAAGGGCCGTGAATGAAAGGGAGTTGGAGTCCCGAGTGCGCGCAGGACTCGCCTCCGACCGGGTTCGTGTACACCCGGCCGGCGCCAATGCGGACCCAGCTCCAGCCGAGCCCCGTGAAGTGATCTGACTCACGTCCTGTCACAGAGGACGATGGCGCGGTGTCTTGAGGCCGAACACCCGGAGTCGGAGGAGGCGTTGTGACTGGGAACCCGCATGTGGTCGTGATCGGTGGCGGATACGCGGGCGTGATGGCCGCGAACCGGCTGATGCTGCGCGACGACGTGACAGTGACACTGATCAACCCGCGCCCCAATTTGGTCCACCGGGTCCGGCTGCATCAGCTGGTCGGCGGCTCCGACGACGCGGTCGTCGCCTACCCGGACGTCCTGGCCGAGGGCGTCCGGGTGGTGGTCGACACCGTCACCAGGATCGACGTGGCCGGGCGGAGCGTGACACTGACGGCCGACGGCACGCTCGGATACGACTACCTGATCTACGCGGTGGGCAGCGGCAGCGCCGAACCGAGCGTGCCGGGGGCGGCCGAGTTCGCCTACCCGATCGCCACCCTGGAGGAGGCGCAGCGGCTGCGCCCGGCTCTCGACGCGGCGCCCGCGACGGCCCCCGTGACAGTGGTCGGCGCTGGTCCCGCCGGCATCGAGACCGCCGCCGAGCTGGCGGAAGCAGGCCGCCGGGTGACTCTGGTCTGCGGAGGTGTACTCGGCCCGTATCTGCACACCCGGGGCCGGCGCTCGGTCGCGAAGCGGCTGGCCCGGCTCGGTGTGACGGTCATCGACGGCTCTGACGCGATGGTGACGGCGGTGACCCGCGAAGCCGTGCGGCTCGCCGACGGCCGTGAGCTGCCGAGCGAGGTCACCGTCTGGACCGTCGGCTTCGGCGTTCCGGACCTGGCCGTCCGCAGCGGGCTGAGCACGGACGCGGTGGGGCGCCTGCTCACGGACGAGACGCTGACGAGCGTGGACGACGCGCGCGTCCTCGCGGCCGGGGACTCGGCGGCACCGTCGGACCTGCCGCTGCGGATGAGCTGTCTGAACGCGATGCCGCTGGGCGCGCGGGCCGCCGACACCGTGCTCAGCCGACTCGCGGGTGAGCAGCCGGAGAACCTTCATCAGTCGATGTACGCCCAGTGCGTCAGCCTGGGCCGAAACGCGGGCATCTACCAGTTCGCCAACAGGTCCGACGTCGCGGTGTGGCTGCACATCGACGACGGCCTGGGCGCCAGGATCAAGGAGGTGGTCTGCGAGGGCATCCTCAAGCACCTGGCCGGAGAGGCGCACAAACCCGGCTCATACAGGTTTCACCGCGTGCCGGGTGGTGTCGCCAAGCGCCGGCAGCTGCTGCGCGCCCACCGCGCCGAGGCACCGGCCGCCGCTGACCGGGCAGTCTGACCGGTGCCCGCTGCGAGGAACTTGCTGTGGACGCATGCGAACGCGGCCGGCCGCCAGGGCCGACCGCGAAGGACGAGGAGAGGGGACGAGAGATGAGCGACGACGCCACCGACCCGGCGACCGAGGCGTTCATCGCCCACCGCAATCTGCTCTTCACCGTCGCCTACGAGATGCTCGGATCGGCCGCCGACGCCGAAGACGTCCTCCAGGAAACTTGGCTGCGCTGGGTCAAGGCCGACCTGGGGCAGGTGAACGACCAGCGCGCCTACCTGGTCCGGATCACCACCCGCCAGGCGCTCAACCGGCTGCGCACCATCAAGCGCCACCGGGAGGCATACGTCGGCCCCTGGCTGCCCGAGCCGCTGCTCACCGCGCCGGACGTGGCCGAGGACGTCGAGCTCGCCGAGAGCGTGTCGATGGCCCTGATGCTCGTCCTCGAGACGCTGTCACCGATGGAACGCGCCGTGTTCGTACTCCGCGAGGTCTTCGACATCGGCTACGACGAGATCGCTGCCGCCGTCGACAAGAGTCCCGCAGCCGTCCGTCAGATCGCCCACCGCGCCCGCCGGCACGTCGACGCCCGCCGCCCCCGCCGGGTGGTCTCCTCGAACGAGGGCCAGGCGGTCCTGGAGTCGTTCCAGCACGCCGTCGAAACCGGGGACCCGCAGGCCCTCCTTGAGGTGCTCGCCCCTGGGGTCGTCCTGATGAGCGACGGCGGCGGCATCAAACACGCCGCGCTGCGGCCGGTCACCGGCGCCGAGCGGGTGGCCCGTATGTTCGCCGGGGGCATGGGCAAGTTCGAAGGCGCGTTCACCACCGAACCGACCGTGGTCAACGGCAAGCCGGCACTCCTCGTCCGCCTGGACGGCGAGATCGACGGCGTCATGGCGATCAGTGTCGAGGACGGCCTCATCACCGGCCTCTACTACGTCCGCAACCCGGAGAAGCTGTCCCACGTCACATCCGCGACTCCGCTCACCCTGCGCTGAACACCAACATCCCCGACCCGCGGACGTGATTCCTTTCCAGACCGGAAGCACCACCAACCTGTTCGCGCCCGAGGAGAAGCCAGCCGCCCTTCCCGCTGGGGGATGGGTCGAAGACGTCAGCGTCGGGGCCGTCAAGGCCGGCGGAGCCGTCGGCGATCGCGGCGGACCTGGCCTACCCAGCCCTGGCCGCCTTCGTGGCGTGGGGCCGCTTCGGCCACGAGTCCTTCACCAGCTGACCCGCCAGGGAGATGACCGATGGACCAAGCAAGTGAGCGAAGTGGAGAAGTCATGAAGGCAGTGCGTTACCACTCCTACGGCGGCAGCGACGTCCTCGTCTACGAGGAGGCAGACCGGCCGGTGCCAGGTGTGGGCCAAGTAGTGGTGCGGGTGGCCGGCACCTCGTACAACGACGCGGACTCCGGCCTGCGCGCGGGGTTGCGACAGGACCTGCTCCCACTGGTCTTCCCGCACATCCCCGGCCTCGACCTGGCCGGAGTCATCACCGAGGTCGGCGAGGGCGTGCCCAACTGGAGCGTGGGGGACGCGGTGGTCGCGCTTCTGCCGGCGGCCGCGCCCGGCGCGGCCGCCGAATACGTCGCCGCATCCGCCGAGGCGCTGGCCACCGCTCCCCGCACCGTCGAGCTGGCCGACGCCGCGGCCCTGCCCCTCGTCGGGCTGACGGCATGGCAGGCCCTGTTCGAACACGCCGACCTCAAGCCCGGGCAGAACATCCTGATCAACGGCGCAGGCAGCGCAGTGGGCGGGTACGCCGTCCAGCTTGCCGCGCAGGCCGGTGCCACCGTGACCGCGACCGCCGGTGCGCGCAGCCGCGACCGTGTCCGCTCCTACGGCGCGAACCGGATCGTCGACTACGCCGTGACCCCCGTTGCGCAGGCGCTGGCCGGGCAGCACTTCGACGTGGTGCTGCAGCTGGCTCCCGCCGGCCCCGAGGAGAACGCGCAGCTGGTGGACCTGGTCGCCGACGGCGGAGCCTTCGTCAGCGTCACCACTCCCGGCCCGCAGGATGCCGGACGCGGGGTGCGCACGGTGCACGTGTTCGTGCGCGGCGACGTCACCCAGCTCGCCGACCTGGTCGCCCGCGTCGACGCCGGAGATCTGGCGATCGAGGTGGCCCAGCGGCTGCCACTGGCCGACCTGGCCACGGTCCACGCCCGTGCCGCAGGCCGGTTCGCCCGGATCGCCGAGCTGGCCGCCCGGGTCGAGGGCGGAGACTTGGCCGAGCGGCTGCGTGCCGACCAGGCCGCGGTCCGCGCCCCGGCTGCCGCCGGAGGCCTGGCCGGCAAGACCGTCCTGACCCCCTGACCTGAGCGACGCCGGCACCGGACAGGTGACCGTGACCTGGCGTTCCCGGGCGGCCTGCAACCCTCAGAAACTCCGGCCGTGGACGGTGGGCCACAGTGCTGGGACCAAAATCGCTCGACCGCACACTTGACCAGATGCCCGACGGCCAGGGCATCGGCGCCGGCCGCCAGACCTCGTCCTCGCCGTCCTCGAAGGCGTCCGGGTCGCGGAAGAAGGGCAGGTCCTGACCGGGGCCGCTGGCCTTGATATTGAAGAGGTAACGGCCCGGGACCAGTTGATGTGCCGGTCCTCGAGCGGGGAGAGCCGGGCGACGTCCTCGTCCTTGACGTCGTAGTCTGCGCGGCGTTCCGCTTGAGATTGACCTTGTTGCGGGCTACGGCCTCCACCGGTCCGTACCCGGCCACCGAGGCGCGCTCTTCCAGCAGTCCGCCCTGGCCGGCACCTGAGCGGCGCGCTTCGAGGACGGCTCCCCACTGGCGCTTGCCGTGCCCGTGCGCGGCCCCGCCTGGGGCACCCCGCACGAGGGTGCGCCGGTGCGGGCACGACGCGGGCGATTGTCGCGGTACTCAGCGGCGGAGCCCCCTACGTCATTGCCAGCGGCCCGTCTGCGAAGCCGGTCGTGGTCATCCGTCCCGGCGGGCGCTGCATCACACTGGACGGGCGGGAGTGCAGCACCGCACGGGCCATCGGTAGCCGGGGTGCACCGGGGCCGGACGACCCAGTGATGGTCAACGGCCTCTACACCGTGGAGTCCGGCACGCCTGCCCTCCTGCTCGCCGGGCTGTCCCCGTTCGCCGTCATCCCAGCCGGACAAGGGCCCTGCCCCGTCCGTCGCCTGACTGGACCACGATGCCCCAGTCCGCGCCGTTGAGCGCGGCAAATGGCACGAGCGCCCAGTGCCGAGCGACGCGTGTCCCTGCCGTCGAGGTCAAGGTCGGTAGATCATTTCGATCAGGCCGGCGGCGATCAGCGCCCAGGCCCCGATGCCCAGCAGCCACAACGTGTCGCTGATGACACCGGCGGTGCCCAGCAGGGCGGCGGCCAGGAACAGGGTGTACTTGGTGCGCCGCATGTCATGGTCGAATGCGGGCCCTTTCACTTGGTCGCCTGCGCGCTGGGCAGGGACCAGTGAGGATGCGTGGGACGGGGGCCGCGTCGGGGGCGCATGGCGTAAGCGTAGACACGGCGGAGGGCACAAGACAGGCCCCGGCGCCGGAAACGCCGTTAAGGTTGTCTATCGTCTCCCAGTGCGAACAATTCTGGTGCGTGTCCGCGGAGCGGAGGGCTTGTTGTGGTGAGGCGCCGGTGGCCGCGTCTTCGGCATCCGGCGCAGGCGGTCGTGACCGGCTTCGCCACGGCTGTCGCGGCTGGGACCGGTCTGCTGATGCTGCCGGTGGCCAAGGCAGGGCCGGGCGGCGCGGGCGCGGTGGATGCGTTGTTCACCGCCACGTCCGCGGTGTGTGTGACTGGTCTGGTCGTGGCGGACACCCCCGTCTACTGGAGCGGATTCGGGCAGGCGGTGATCCTGGCGCTCATCCAGGTGGGTGGCTTCGGCATCATGACCTTCGCCTCCCTGCTGGTACTGCTGGTCTCGCACCGCATCGGCCTGAAAGCGCGCCTGACGGCCGCCGCGGAGACCAAGACCCTGGGGCTGGGCGATGTGCGTGCGGTCGTGACCGGTGTGGTCAAGGTCAGCCTGCTCCTGGAGGCGGTCACCGCGCTGGTGCTGGCCCTGCGGATCGCCACCGCCTATGACGAGCCCTGGCCGCGGTCGGTGTGGCTGGGCGTCTTCCACGCCGTCTCTGCGTTCAACAACGCCGGATTCGCGCTGTACTCCGACAGCCTGATGGGCTTCGCCACCGATCCCTGGATCTGCCTGCCCATCGCGCTGGCGGTCATCGCCGGTGGACTGGGCTTCCCGGTGCTGTTCGAGCTGCGCCGCCGCTGGAGACGGCCGTGGTCCTGGTCCCTGCACACCAAGATCGTGCTGTGGGCTTCCGGGATCTTCCTGGTCGGCGGCAGCGCCTTCATCACCGCGATCGAATGGTCCAACCCGGCCACCCTGGGCCCCATGGACGCTCACGGGAAGCTGCTGGCCGGGTTCTTCCAAGGCGTCATGCCGCGCACCGCCGGCTTCAACAGCATCGACACGTCCCAGATGAATCCCGCGAGCTGGCTGGGCACGGACGTGCTGATGTTCGTCGGCGGCGCCAGCGCCGGCACCGCCGGCGGTATCAAGGTCACCACCTTCGCCGTGTTGTTCTTCGTCATACACGCCGAGATCCGTGGCGAGGGCGCGGTCAACATCTTCCACCGCCGCCTGCACGGTGATCTCCAGCGGCAGGCGTTGACCGTGGTGCTGCTGTCCGTGGCCGCCGTCGCCGTGTCCACGCTGGCCTTCGTGGTCTTCACCGACCACAGCTTGGACCAGTCGCTGTTCGAGGCCACCTCCGCGTTCGCCACCGTGGGACTGTCCACCGGCATCACCGCCGGCCTGCACCCCGGTCTGCAGCTGCTGCTGGTCGTGCTGATGTTCATCGGCAGGCTCGGCCCCATCACCGTCGCCTCCGCGCTCGCCCTGCGCAGCCGCGTCCGCCTGTACGACCTTCCCGAGGAGCGACCCGTCATTGGCTAGGAAACCCAGCCCCAAGAAACGGCGCAGCGGCCCGGAGAGCTCCGTGGTCGTGATCGGCCTGGGCCGCTTCGGCCGTGCCCTGGCCCTGGAACTCGTCGACGAGGACACCGAAGTCCTCGGCATCGACGAGCACGCCGAAGTCGTCCAGGCCCTTTCCGGGTCCCTCACCCACGTCGTGCGGGCCGACTCCACCAAGGAGGATGCCCTGCGCCAGCTGGGCGTCCATGAGTTCGAGCGTGCCGTCGTCGCCATCGGCACCGACCTGGAAGCCAGCATCCTCACCGCCTCGCTGCTGATCTCCTTCGGCATCGAGAACGTCTGGGCCAAGGCCACCAGCGAAGCCCACGGCCGGATCCTCACCCAGCTCGGTGTCCACCACGTCGTCTACCCCGAGCACGACATGGGGCAGCGGGTCGCCCACCTCGTACGGGGCCGCATGCTGGACTACATCGAGTTCGAGGACGACTTCGCCATGGTCAAGACCAACCCGCCGGCCGACATCATCGGCCTCCCCCTGTCCAACAGCGCCGTCCGCACCCGTCACGGCATCACCGTCGTCGCCATCAAACGCCCCGGCGAAGGCTTCACCTACGCCACCGCCGAAACCGTCGTGGAAGCAGGCGACACCATCATCGTGGCCGGACGCACGCGAGCAACCGAACGCTTCAGCGAACTCCAGTAAGCCGGCCTGCGCCACACAACGGCCCGCAGAGCCACGCGGTTCCCACAACCGATCCTCTCCCGGAGCGAGACCACCCCGTGGTCGGGAAGCCCCTCCGAGCCTCGGATCGGTTCGCACAGCCCCTCGATCATCTCGGGCCCATGAGGGTCTCTCCAAGGAGTCCCGGTAGTACTTCCGCAGAATTAACGGAGTAGCCCTGACCTGACCCGTTGCTCTTGAGATCCCAGCGGTGTGTGTCGAGCCGCTCCCCGCCTCGGTCGTACGGCTCGGCGCCGTCGGCCCGGGCACCGGAGGCCCACGCGGGCCGGTCGATGGCATGGAATCAGGGGCGGGGCTGCCGGCTACTTCGGGTCGCGGTTGAACAGGGCTCTGGACCAGAGGTAGCCGAGGACCGTGAGGCCCACGCACCAGGCGACGGCCAGCCAGCCGTTGTGGCCGATCTCGCTGCCGAGCAGCAGGCCGCGCAGGGTCTCGATGGCCGGGGTGAAGGGCTGGTACTCGGCGATCGGCTGGATCCAGCCCGGCATCGTCTCGGCGGGGATGAACGCGCTTGAGATCAGCGGCAGGAGGATCAGCGGCATGGCGCTGTTGCCGGCCGCCTCAGCATTCGGACTGGACAGGCCCATCCCGACCGCGATCCACGTCAGTGCCAGGGAGAACAGCGTGACCAGTCCGAACGCTGCCAGCCACTCCAGGACGCCTGCGTCGGTGGAGCGGAAGCCGATGGCCACGCCGACGGCCCCGACGAGCACCACGCTCATGACCGACTGCAGCACGCTGCCGACGACGTGCCCGATGAGCACCGAGCCGCGGTGGATCGACATCGTACGGAAGCGGGCGATGATGCCCTCGGTCATATCCATGGCCATGTGCACCGCTGCGCCGATCGTGGTGCTCCCGACGGTCATCAGCAGGATGCCCGGGACGATGTAGGCGACGTAGTCGGAGCGGTCCGCGCCGCTGCCGCCGCCGATGCCGGCGCTCATCGCGTCGCCGAAGACGTAGACGAAGAGCAGCAGCATCATGATGGGCGTCAGCAGCAGGTTCAGCGTCGCGGACGGGTAGCGGCGCGCGTGCAGCAGGTTGCGGCGCAGCATCGTGGACGAGTCGCGCACGGCCAGGGCCAGGGAGCTCATCGGACGGTCTCCTTGGCCGGGGTGGCGACGTTGTTGCTGGTGAGGGCGAAGAAGACGTCGTCGAGGTCGGGGGTGTGCACGGTCAGCTCGTCCGCCTCGATGTCGACGGAGTCCAGCCAGTCGAGGATGGAGCGCAGTTCGCGCTGGCTGCCGCCGCTGGGAATCTGCAACGTCAGCGCCTCGTCGTCCCGCTGCACTTCGCGCAGCGCGGTGGCGGCGCTGTGGTAGGCGGACGGATCGGTGAAACGAAGGCGGATGTGCCCGCCGGGGACCATCCGCTTGAGTTCCTCGGCGCTGCCCGCGGCGGCGATCCGGCCGTCGTGGAGCACGGCGATGCGGTCGGCGAGTTCGTCGGCCTCCTCCAGGTACTGGGTGGTGAGAAAGACGGTGACGCCCTCGGAGACGAGCTCGCGGATGACGCCCCACATGTTGTGGCGCGAGCGCGGGTCGAGGCCGGTCGTCGGCTCGTCGAGGAAGATGATGCGCGGGCTGCCCATCAGGGTCATGGCGATGTCGAGGCGCCGCTTCATGCCGCCGGAGTAGCTCTGCACCGGCTTGGCGGCGGCGTCGACGAGGTCGAAGCGCTTCAGCAGCTCGGCGGTGACCTGCTTGCCCTCGCTCCTGGAGAGGTGGTTCAGGTCTGCCATGAGGTGCATGTTCTCCTCACCGGTGATCAGCCCGTCCACGGCGGAGAACTGCCCGGTGACCCCGATCGCGGCCCGCACCCCGTCCGGTTCTGTGGCGACGTCGTGGCCCGCGACCTGGGCCTGCCCGCCGTCGGCACCGATGAGCGTGGAGAGGATCTTCACGACGGTGGTCTTGCCCGCGCCGTTCGGACCGAGCAGACCGAAGACGGACCCTTCCGGGATGTGCAGGTCGATGCCGTCGAGGACGGTCTTGTCGTCGTACGCCTTGCGCAGGCCGACGGCGGAGATGGCGAGCGGCGGCGACGGGCGACCGCCGTTCGTAGTAGTCGTGGGCATGACAGATGGAGCCATGAGGGTCTCCCCTTCGAAAGCTGAGGTGGTGGAGGAAGCCGCCAGGGCCGACCCCAGTGGGCCAGGCCCTGGCGCACGGTGGCGTCACTCGCAGTAGACCCGCATCTTTAAGCCGAGGTCATCCGAGGTCGGCGGGTATTACTTCTCGGCCGTGCCGGGTTTTCCCCCGAGGGACTCCTGATAGACGTCCGCATAGGTGCGTGAGTCCTTGATCAGGCCGTCGCAGAACGCGGCGACGTCGGTGCCGATGAGTTCCAAGACTCCTTTGCCCGCGGCGACGCCCTCCTCGAAGAAGTCGACGATTCCAGGGAGCAGGGGCCCGTCGGACAGACTGACCGGTCCGACCTTGAACAGGTACTTCTGCATCTCCTTGTAGACGATCTGGTAGTCCGGCGGGAGTGCCTTGACCCGGGCAACGTGCGCCCGCCACTGTTTCTTGCCTTCGATGATGTCTTGGATGCTCACGTCAGCCTCCCAGCCGGCTCAATTTCCTTGCGACGTTCCTGTTCAACTGCTCGCGCCACCGGTCGCGATGAGTCCGGGCCCCTGCTCCGCCGGCCAGCGCTGTGCAGAAGCCCCGGGTGTCGTCACCGAGCGCCTCGTGGACGCTCTGCCCGTCCGCTGCCGACACTTCGAGCAGCCCCAGGGCGGAGTCGAGGATCGGGGTCAGGTTGCGGCCGGTGAAGTCCCCGTAAGGGAAGAGGTGGGCGACGATCTGGTCCCACGCCTCCCGGTAGTCGTCCGGCAGAGCCTCGACCCGGGCTCCGAACGCCTTCCAGTCCCTGGTGAGATCGCTGCCTGTGACCTTCTCCCAGAAGTTCATCTCCCGCCCTCCTTGAGCCTGTCGATGCGTGACGATACGTACTGCCATTTCGCCCAGAACTTCGCGAGTTCCTCGCGTCCGGCGTCGTTGAGCGAGTAGAACTTGCGCGGCGGACCGGCCTCGGATCGCCGTTTCGCCACCTGGACGAGTCCGTTCCTCTCCAGTCGCAGCAAAATGGTGTACACCGTCCCCTCGACGACGTCGGCGAAGCCGAGTTCGTTCAGTTGGCGAGTGATGGCGTACCCGTAGGTTTCCTCGCTGCTGATGATTTCGAGCACGCACCCTTCGAGCGTGCCCTTCAACATCTCCGTCAGGTCGTCCATCGCAAGCCCACCTCAGCTCATTCAGTACTCGGTGATACCGAGTACCACTACAAAGTAACACCGAGTAGTGGAGAGCGCCAGCGAGCGGCTGCTCGCGCTCCTGCTCGGTCGTGAGTGGCTGGTAGCGCACCGCGGTGCGCAGGATCTCGGCCGCGGTGGCGGCGAACTCCTCCAGCGACCGCGCGGTGTTACCGGACAGCTCGTACGCTTTGCCTTCGTGGCCGGGCGTGGACAGGACTACGACGGCGGCTTCGGTGAAGTCCTTGCGCGGGTGGTGGCGATGCGGCCGTCGCCGAGGCTGTTGGGCCGTGACGGCGGGCAGCTGTGCGAGCGGCGGCGGCACGGGTCTCCGTGAAGCGAGTCGGCGTTGAGGCGCCGCGCATTGCTGGGCCGGGACACGGTAGTTGGAACCTGGCTGCGGGAGTTGGAACCAGCGTCGGGGCGGCAGGCGGGGGCGGCACCGATGGAGTCGGCTGCCGACCGAGCGTATTGTCCAGCCGTACCTGCCGACCCGAAATCAACTCTGCGCTCTGTGCGACTTCGTTCATGGGCGAAGTTGCTCCGCGGGTTCGGTTGCCATTCGGCTTCCCGGTGAACCGCGTCATGCTGCGGACTCGGGCGTGGCCGATGTGGCCCGTGCCTCGGGCGCCCGGTATGACGTCACCAACGTCCTCTGCAAGCGGCTGTTCGCCGACATCGACACTGGTCAGCCCTGCGTCGCTGCCGAACTCGCGTGGGAGGCGCTTCTCGCGATCGCAGACGCTTGGCGAGATGCGCCCAATGTGCCCGCTGAGCTGCGGAAGCCGGCATTCGATGCTGCCCTGCGGCGAGCCTGAGCCCGGGTGCTGCCTTCCCACTCTCAGACGGAGCTGCGGGCCTCTTCGCAGTCCGGCTCCGGTGTCGGATCCTTCTTCTTTTCGACAGCGGGCAAGGTGATCAGCAGCACAGCTGCTCCGAGGAGCGCGATGACCGCGATCCAGCCCGCGCCGACGTGCATAGCATGGATGAACGCGTTGTCAGCAGCCTGAGCAAGAGTGGGCCGGTGGACAGCGGTGGCGACGTGGCGGGCCTGTTCGGCGGAGACTCGCGCCTGATCCCGCACCGGGCCGGGCACACCCTCCAGCGAAGGTTCGATCGCACGTCGGTACATGATCGACATGATCGTGCCGCCTACTGCGATTCCGATGACACTGCCGGTTTGTCGCACGGTGTTGGTGACGGCCGATCCTGCGCCGGCCTGTTCCAATGGCAGGTCGCTGATCAGTGCGGCCGTAACGGGGCCGATCACCATGCCGATCGAGAGACCCTGTATCAACAACAGGATCTCGATCCAGACGAGTGGAGTGTGGAGTCCGAGGAACCCGTAGCCGCCCATGGTCAGCGCAGCCACGGTCAGCGCCGGCACGGTGACAAGGCGTAGCGGCAGGCGGCGGACCAGGCGCGAGGCAAGGGGCGCCCCCGCGAGCGCGCCGAATGCGGTCGGGATATTGGCCAAACCCGCTTTCATCGGCGAAAATCCGAGCGCGCCTTGCAGGTAGAATGCGTTATAGAAGGTGATGGCGGCCACACCGAAGAGCAGCAATCCGAGCGCAACATTGCCGCCACCGAATGTGCGTTGCGCGAACAGTCGTGGATCGAAGCTGGGCACCTTGACGCGCAGTTCGACGAGTACGAAAACGGCCAGCAGAGCCAGACCGACAGCGATCGGCGCCCACACGTCGGTACGACTCCACGCCGCCACCTGCCCCGCCCGGATCAGTCCGTAGGCCAACGCCACCAGCCCACTGATCGACAGCAACATTCCAGCGGGGTCCAGCGGTCGCAGAGTGGGGCTGCGGAAATTCGGAACCAGCACGGCGAGCCCGACCAACGTCAATGCCGCGACCGGGACATTGATCAGAAAGACCGAGCCCCACCAGAAACGATCGAGCAGGAACCCCGCCAGCACCGGGCCGGCAGCCATTCCGACACCGGCCGACGTCGAGAAAATGCCGATCGCGGCAGCCCGCGCGGGGCCAGTAAAGGTCCACATAAGGATGGCCATCATGGCGGGCGTGATCAGTGCGCTGCCCACTCCCATCGCAGCTCGAGCTGCGATCAGCTGGCCCGCATGGCTTGCGTACGCCGCCCACAGCGAGGACCCGGCGAAGATCACCAACCCACTGGAAAACACAGTCCGGTGACCGAACCGATCGCCCAATGCGCCTGCAGTGAACATCAATGTGGCGAAGGCCAGAGTGTACGAACCGGTCGCCCATTGCAGCTGACCGGGATTGGCCCCCAGTCCACGGACCGGGTCGGCAAGGGTCTCCAGCGTAGTACTCAGGACGGTATTTTCTAGCCAAATCAGCAGCGAACACAACATGAGAACGGCAAGAATCAACTGCTGCTTGGACTTCGGCAACGTTGGAGGCGCGGTCATGAACACCTTCGGATATCGATCGGCGGGAACCTGAACGACTGGACCATAAGAAAACTCCACGACGCCGTCAAGCTCAGATTTTCTTGTCAATACTGTTGCGGCTGAACGGACTGCATGCCCTCTGCCAGATTTGCGGACCCAACAATTTTGTGCCCTCTGGCGGATTTGCGAGTCGAAGAATTTCATGACTTCCGGAGAGTTGCGACTGAGCGGATTTCATGCCCTCCAGCGAGCTGTCGCACCGCGTCCTGCGAATGAGGTGGGCAGGCAGTGCCTCCGGGACCCAACTCCGCCAGGCTCTCGGATCGGTGTAACCGGCCGGTCGACACCGTGAAGGCCGTCCCCGGCCGGTCCGTTGACGCGAAATGACGCACGGAGTGCACCAGTCCCGTCACCATCTCGGCGAGTTCCCTGACCGGTACGACCACCTTGGCCCGGCCGGATCGCCAACACGGAGCCCGTGAATCCCGTGCCGAGCACAGCACTCCGAGCCCCCGCGAGGTACGTCGGAACTGCTCAGCTCAGACCGTGGATGTCTCTGGTAGTGGCCTTGTCCGGGGCGGCTGCGGATGACGTTCATGCTTGGGCCGCCGGTGGGCAGGCCGAGTAGTCCTGTCGTTCGCGGACGCCGAATGCCTGATGGGGACACTGGTTGAAGGTGTGCACGATCTGCTGGTACGCGGTTCGCTGGTCGTGAGGAACGGACCGGGATCGGATATTCGATGCTCTGCCCGCCCCACGGGGATGCAAGATGGCGTCCATGACACTGGCCACTCCCATACTGCACACCGCTCGCCTGCGGCTACGACCCTTCACCGACGCCGACGCGGACCTCCTCTTCACGCTGCACAGCAGCCACCACGTGATGCGCTACTGGGACTCCGCGCCGTGGAACGACCGGGCTCGCGCTGAGCGCTTCATCGCGATTTGCGGGAAGATGGCGGACGAGGGCACCGGGGCGCGAGTGGCGATCGACCGTGCCTCTGACGGGGCCTTCGTCGGCTGGTGCGGTCTGACCGAATGGGATCCGGGCTGCCGCAGCGCGTCGTTGGGCTACTGCCTCGACGATGCGATGTGGGGCCACGGCTACGCGACGGAAGCTGCGCACGCCTTGCTGCAGTGGGCATTCGACACACTGGACCTGAATCGAGTTCAGGCCGAGACCGACACACGCAACGTGGCATCTGCCCGGGTTCTGGAGAAGATCGGATTCGTGCGTGAAGGGACGTTGCGGGAAGACTGCGTCGTGAACGGCGAGGTATCCGACTCATGGGTGTTCGGGTTGATCCGGCGCGAGTGGCGGCCGTCGTCAGTGCCGATCCCACCTCGCTAGGAGGGCAGGTGAGTGGACACCACCCGCAGCGGTGATCCGTCAGGGGAAAGGCGCCCGGCGATGAGACTGGTGTGGTAGCTCGCATAAACAAGGGGCAGATGCATCGATGTTGGGTGCGAGCTGACCTCGACGCCGAGCAAATGGACGATCTGCGACGGGTCAGGCCGCCGAGCCAGGACCGGGCGGAATGTGCACGGTCATGATCAGGTGACCGCTGATCATCGGCCGCGCCGTGTCCTCCGCGGTCACGCTGGCCGCTGCCGGTGTGATGTACCGGCGACTGGGATCCGAGAAGCCCGCGTACGCGATGTCGGCGACGGCCGGTGTGCTGGACTCGGTGACCAACCTGCTGTTCCTGCTCGCCGCCCGCAGCGGTGACCTGGCCGTCGTCGCCGTGATCACCGCCCTGTACCCGGCCGGTACCGTCCTGCTCGCCCGCAGCGTCCTCGCCGAGCGGATCCACCGCGGCCGACTGATCGGCCTGGGCACCGCCGCCGTCGCCGTCGGCCTCCTCGCCCTCACCTGACCTGCCCGCTCAGCCGCCTTCCTGGAACGGACCACCTGATGACCACCTTCCGTATCAGCCCCGCTGTCGCCGACGTCTTCCCTGACGCCCTCGTCGCCGTCGTCACTGCCACCGGTCTGCGCGGTGGCGAGCCCTGGCCCGCCACCACCGCCGCCCTGGAGGACCTGGAGGCCCAGCTCGCCGACGGCGCCTGGCAACCGGCAGACGAGAGCGACCCGCGCATCGAGGCGTGGCATGCCGCATACCGCTCCTTCGGAACCAACCCCCGCCGCATCCGCCCCAGCGTCGACGCCCTGGGCCGCCGCATGGCCAAGAAGGGCGCGCTGCCCAGAATCAACCCGGCCGTCGACTCCTACAACGCCGTCTCCGTCCGCTACGGCCTGCCCGCCGGCGCCTTCGACCTCGACCACGTCACCGGCGACGTCGAAATTCGCTACGCCGACGGCAGCGAGACCTTCACCCCGCTCGGCGAACCCGACACCATCGAGACCCCGAAGCGGGGCGAGATCATCTACACCGACACGACCGCCGTGCTCACCCGGCACTGGAACCACCGCGACGCCCACCGCACCCGCGTCACCGAAGACTCCACCCACGTCGCCTTCGTCCTGGAGACCGTCGCCGCCACCCGCGACGAGCACCTGCTCAAGTCCGCGGCCGACGAACTCAAGACCCTGCTCCAGCCGCACTGCGAGCAGAGCACCGTGCACTTCCTGAGCCCGGCCTACCCCGACACCACCGTCTGACCACCGCTCCCGGGCCCGCCCACCTGCACGGCGGCACCAGACACGGTGGTGACCGTGCAGCCCACCACCACGGAAGGACCACCCACGCCCGTTGGAGGTTCGTCTTGTCCACCGGTCTGAGCGCCTTTCCGCTCACTCCCATCCCCGGCGACGGCAGCGTCGACGAGCTCCGGCCAGCTTGATCGCATCGAAGACGACGACCGAGGTTTCGACCGAAGTGCCGCCCCCAGGGTGACTGCGACGACCAGCATGCCCTGGGCGACAGAGCGACTTTCGACCTGGGTCACAGAGGGTGCCCACTCGAACCGCCGAAACCTCCCGCCGCCGAGAGGCGGCGGGAGGCGGCGGGAGGTGACGAGCACCGGTGGGCGGAGGCGTCAGCGCGCGAGGCGGATCCGGCTGACGGTGTCCTCGGTCGCGGTGGCGCCGGACTTGTCGACCACGTAGGCGGTGCCGTTGGAGATCTCCACGTGGTTCGGGTTGGCGCCGGTGGGGATGCTCTCCTCGATCACGCCCTCCTTCACGTCGACCCGGGTCACGTTGGCGGCGGTGCGGTTGACCACCAGGACGTCGCCCGAGCGCTCGTCGGTCGCCACGGACAGGGCGCCGGCGTCGGTCGCCACGGAGCGGGTGACGGTGGCCGACCTCAGGTCGATCACGGACAGGGTGCCCGAGGTCTGGTCGGCGGTGTAGGCGGTCCTGCCGTTCTTGGACAGCGAGACCGAGATCGGGCCGTCACCGGCCGGGATGAGGCGCGGGCTCTCGGAGCCCCGCGCCAGCTCGATCAGGCGGTCGTTGTTGAGGTCGGCCGCGTAGAGGGCGCCGGTCTTCTCGTTGACGGTCAGGCCGGTGGGGCCGGCGCCCTCGACGGTGACGCGCTCCTTCTCCTTCAGGGTCTTGGTGTCGAAGGCGACCAGGGTGCCGTCGCCGAAGGCGCTCGCCCACACCGTGTCGTGCTTCTCGTCGACGACGATCTCACGGGCGTGGTTGACGTTCGGCAGGCTGGCGAGGTGCTCGCCGGTGCGCTGACTGTAGACGGACACGGTGTTGTTGCGCGTGTTGGTCGTCCAGACGGTGTTGTGCTCGTCGTCGACGGCGACGCCGTAGACCGCCTCGACGGCGCCGGTGGCGGTGTCGGTGACCGGCGGGGTGAAGTCGGCCTGGATCTCCAGGGTCTTCGGGTCGACCTTCAGCAGGTGCGACTCGGTGACCGGCGGGCGGCCGACGGCGGCGGTGACCCACAGCACGTTGTTCCGCTCGGAGTAGGACGACTGGTACAGGCCCTTGGTGAGCTTGGCGGTGGTGACCGACGAGCCGGCGGACTGCGCGGACGCGGTGCCCGCCAGGGTCAGGGTGCTGCCCGCGGCGACCGCCACGGCTACGGCGGCGGCGACCGCGGTGCGGCGGCGGATGGCGGTGGCAGGGATGGACATGGTGGTGGAGCTCCCTTTTCTCGGGGATCAACGGACAACTGCGGAGGGAGAAGTGGCTCAGTGGCCGCCCGGAGGGCGGCGGGTTCAGGCGCCCGCGACGGGACCGGTGGCGGGACCGGCGGCCGCCGCGGACCAGGCGATCGTGGCGTAGGAGACGGGGGTCTCGACGGACGCCGCGGCCAGGGTTTTCGAGGAGGTGTCCGGGGCGGTGGTGCCGGACGTCGAGGAGGACGCGGCGGCCCCGTCCGTCGCCGTGACGACCGTGAACTCCACCTTCAGCGTGGTGGCCGGGCTCGGGGCGAGGAAGCGCAGCCAGTGCGCGCCCTTGGCGGCGTCGGCGGGGCCGGTGACGGTGCCCGAGGCGCTTCCGTCGGCGCCGACGGTGATCTGCTTCAGCAGCGTCTTGTCGTCGAACTTGACGCTCAGTGTGCCCCCGGCCGGGAACCCGGCGGCGGTGAAGGGCACCTCGCCGCCCTGCTTCACGCTCCTGGCGCCCAGGGTGACCGAGGGCTGGGCCGTGTCCGCCGCCAGGGCCACCGTGTCGGTGGATGTGCCGCCGATACCGGCCACGGCCGGTGGGGCGGTGCAGCGGGCACCCAGGCCCAGGGTGGCGCCGGTGGTCAGGACGACCACGCGGCTCAGCCGGGCGCCGGAGGGCGAAGCGGATCTGTCAGAGGTCATGAGGGCTGCTCCTGGCAGGCGAAACGTCACGGAGAAGGACGTCCGAGTAGCGGGGCACGTCGGGGGCGGCGAAGCCGGCGCGGAACACGACATGCGATCAACTAAGGTAAGGCTAACCTAATCTAGAGATCATGGACAGTCAACATCATGGACAGTCAGTTGGAATCCGTATCCCCGTACTTTCATGAGCCTCCGGAAGACGCCCCGAACCACCCGCCCCGCCTGCCCAGGCCGCACCCGGTGCCCCGCCTCACCGAGCCGGTGTGCCCGCTGCCCGGGCCGGGGGGCGAGGACGCCTTCTGGGCGGACGTGCGGGCCCGCGGCGGCACGCCCCTGGTGGGCCCCGACCCGCGAGGCAGCGCCGACCACCGGGCGGTGACGTTCCTGTGGCGCGGCACCCCCGGCACCCGAGCCGTCCAGGTCCTGCCGAACAAGCTCGGTGACCCGCACGTCCCCGACGGCAATCTCATGGAGCGCGTCCCCGGCACGGACGTCTGGCACTGGTCCCTGCGCCTGCGGCACGACTGGCGCGGCACCTACGACCTGTACGTCGACGAGGGCGACGGCCCGGACCCGGGAACCCCCGGGTGCCGGCGCCGTCCGCGCACCCTGCGCCGCCCCGATCCCCTCAACTCCCGCACGCTGCCGCACCGCTGGGAGGCGGAGCCGGTGTCGTACGCGGAGCTCCCGGCTGCCCCGCGTGCGGTGGACTGGGAGCCGCGGCCCGGCATCCCGCGCGGCACCGTCACCGAGCACTCCGTGGCGAGCACTCGCCTCGGCGGTTCCCGCCGGGTCTGGCTGTACGAACCGCCCGGCGCGGTCCGGGAGCCGGCGGGGCTGCCGGTGCTGGTGCTGCTCGACGGCGAGCACTGGCAGCCCCGCCTCGGGCTCGCCCACCTCCTCGACAACCTCGTCGCCGACGGCCGGGTCCCGCCCGTCGCCGCCGTACTGCCGGAGGCCGTGGACGAGGCCACCCGCTGGGCCGAACTGTCCTGCCGGCCCGCGTACGTCGACTTCCTCGCCGGCGAACTGCTGCCGTGGGCGGCGGGGCTCCTGCCCCTGAGCGACGATCCGGCGTACACCGTGATCGCCGGGCAGAGCCTCGGCGGGCTGACCGCCGCCTACGCCGCGGCGGCGGCACCGCACCGCTTCGGCAGCGCCCTCGTCCAGTCGGGCTCGTTCTGGTGGCCGGTGGGACCGGACGCGGAGTGGTTCACCCGGGCCCTCGCCCGGGCGCCCCGGCTGCCGGTGCGATTCCGGCTCTCCTTCGGCGCACAGGAATGGGTGGCCCTGCCCGCCGCGCGCAGGCTGCGCGACACCCTGACGGACCTCGGCTACCACGACTCCTCCTACCGGGAGTTCAACGGCGGTCACGACTACCTCTGCTGGCGTACGGAACTGGCGGACGGGCTGGTGGAACTCCTGGGCCGCTGAGCCGGCTTCGGGGATCACTCCCGGTCGCCGCGACCCGGCGCACGCACCGCTCGTGCGGTGCGGGGCCGAAGCGGGGCGTCCAGCCGGCCGGCACCGGGCGCCACGCGGGCCACAGGGACCGGTGGCCCGCGGCGTTCTCCAGGACCAGATGGTTCTCCCGGCCGTCGTCGGGTCCGGGGTCGAAGGGGCCGGCCGGTTCCATGGTCATGCGTCCAGCTCCTTCAGGCGGGCGGCCAGGACCGCCGCGACGTCGTCGAGGTACCGGTCCCGCATCAGCTGCGGGTGGGTGCAGTCGAGGTCGTGGTCGTCGAGGGCGCCGGTGACGTACGGACGCCAGGACTCGCTGGTCAGCCAGTCCTCGGCGCGCGGGGCGGCGGCCGTGAAGAACAGCACGTCGCCGTCGTACGGGTGGTGTTCGTGCTCGCGCATCATGCGGGCGTGGTTGGGCACGATGTCGACGATCCGGGACAGGGTGCGGTCGGTGAGTCCGGCCAGGGGGCTGCCCGCCTGGCGCAGCGTGGCGAGCACGTCCTCGCGGGTGCGTTCGCCGGTGCGGTCGAAGCCCGCCATGCGCAGTACGGCCGTCAGCGCGTCGCCCTCCTCCGGTGCGGGACGCTCCCGCCACTGGTCGGAGGGGAAGGCGTCCAGCAGCGCGAGGAGTTCGACCTCCTCGCCGGCCTCCTGGAGCAGGACCGCGACCGTGTGCGCGAGGACACCGCCGACCGACCAGCCCAGCAGGCGGTACGGACCCTGCGGCTGGACCTCGCGGATCCGCTCCGCGTAGTCCTCGGCCTCCTCCTGGAGAGTGCGCGGCAGCGCCTCGTCACCGGCCAGGCCGCGGGCCTGGAGCCCGTACACCGGCTGCTGCGGGCCGAGCCGCGCGGTGAGTCCCGCGTAGCACCAGGCGAGGCCGCCCGCCGGGTGGATGCCGAACAGCGGTGTCCGGTCGCCCTCGGCGCGCAGCGGCAGGACGACGCCGAGCGCGTCCCCGGCGGCCGGTGCGGCGGCGTCCAGCCGGGCGGTGAGCGCGGCCGGTGTCGGTGCCTCGAACAGGGAGCCGATGGTCAGTTCGGTGCCGAACTCCTCGCGGACCCGGCCGACCAGGCGCACCGCCAGCAGCGAGGTCCCGCCCAGGTCGAAGAACGCGTCGTCGGGGCCGATCCCCTCCACGTCCAGCACCTCGGCGAACAGGCCGGCCAGTGCCGCTTCACGGGCGGACGCGTACGGCCGCCCAGCTGTGCCGCCGGTGAACACGGGGGCGGGCAGCCCGCGCCGGTCCAGCTTGCCGTTGGGGGAGAGCGGGAAGGCTTCCAGGGCGACGACGGCCGCCGGAACCATGTGCTCGGGCAGCTCCCGGGCCAGCGCCGCCCGGACCCCGGCCGGATCGGCGCCGCCGGTCACGTAGCCGATGAGCCGGTCGTCGCGGACCAGCGCGCACGCCGCCTCCACGCCGGGACGGGCGGCCAGCGCCGCCTCGATCTCACCGAGTTCGACGCGCTGGCCGCGCAGCTTGACCTGGTGGTCGGTACGGCCGAGGTACTCGACCTCGCCCTTCTCCGTCCACCGCGCCAGGTCCCCGGTGCGGTACATACGGGTGCCGGCCGGTCCGAAGGGGTCGGCGACGAAGCGGGCCGCGGTCAGCTCGGGCCGGCCCAGGTAGCCGTCGGCGAGCTGCGCCCCCGCCAGGTACAGCTCGCCGGGGACGCCGGGCGGGCACGGCTGGAGGGCGGCGTCCAGGACGTACAGGCGGGTGTTCCACACCGGCCGCCCGATGGGTACCGGGCCCATGTCCGCCGGGTCGCACGCGTGGTACGTCACGTCGACGGCGGCCTCGGTCGGCCCGTAGAGGTTGTGCAGCTCCACACCGGGCAGGGCGCGGGCGAACGCGGACGCGGTCTCGCGCGGGAGGGCCTCGCCGCTGCAGAACACCCGGCGCAGCGCGTGGGCGCAGCCGGCGGCCTCCGGGGCGCCCAGGAACACCTGGAGCATCGACGGTACGAAGTGGCATGTGGTGACGGCCTGTTCGCGGATCAACCGGGCCAGGTGGACCGGGTCCTTGTGGACGCAGGGCTCGGCGACGACCAGCGTCGCGCCCTCGCGCAGCGGCCAGAAGAACTCCCACACCGACACGTCGAACGACGACGGCGTCTTCTGCAGCACCCGGTCCCCGGCCGTCAGCCCGTACTCGTGCTGCATCCACCGCAGCCGGTTGTCGATCGCCCGGTGCGGCACGACCACGCCCTTGGGGCGGCCGGTGGAACCGGAGGTGTAGATGACGTACGCGGGGTGGGCTGGGGTGAGGGCGCGGGCCGGGTCCGTCCAGGCGTACGACGACACGTCGAGCCCGTCCAGTACGACCACCTCTGTGCCGGTGCCGGTGCCGGTGCCGGTGTCGTCCGGGAGGCGGCCGACGCGGTCGGTGACGGCACACACCGGCGCGGCGTCGCCGAGCATGTACGCCAGCCTCTGCGCCGGGTAGTCCGGGTCGAGCGGCAGGTAGGCGGCGCCCGCCTTCAGCACCGCGAGCAGCGTCACGACCAGGTCCACCGAGCGCGGCACCGACACCGCCACCACCGTGCCCGGCCGGGCGCCGAGACTCTGGAGGTGCCGGGCGAGCCGGTTGGCGCGGGTGTTCAGCTCCGCGTAGGTCAGCGTGGTGTCTGCGAAGACCAGCGCGGTGGCGTCCGGGGTGCGGGCGGCCCGCGCCTCGATCGGTCCGACGAGCGTGGTCGGCGGCAGGGCCCGCTCCGTGCGGTTGAACTCGTCGATGACCAGGTCGACTTCCGCCGGGGTCGCGACGGTGTGCACCGCGAGGGGCTGCTGCGGGTCGGTGCCGGC
Source organism: Streptomyces sp. NPDC058812 (assembly GCF_042744565.1). Taxonomy (NCBI): domain Bacteria; kingdom Bacillati; phylum Actinomycetota; class Actinomycetes; order Kitasatosporales; family Streptomycetaceae; genus Streptomyces; species Streptomyces sp. NPDC058812. Next base: position 333,135 of record NZ_JBHYOB010000008.1, on the reverse strand, counting down.
CAGCCGGTCCAGCAGGTCCAGGAACCGTTCCTGGTGCGCGGCGAGGTCGGAGTCCTCGTACAGCGCGGGGTTGCCGTCGTGGTCGACGCGCAGGCCCCGGCCGTCGGCGCGGTCGTAGACGTTGACCGTCAGGTCGTCCACCGGGCCCGCCGACAGGTTCCTCGCCCGAGCGGGGGCGCCCGCGAAGTCCACGGCGTAGTCGAAGGGCATGACGTTGACGAGCGGGCCGACCAGCGCCCGGCCCTCGCCGAGCAGGCCCAGGTCGCGGCGGATGTCCTCGTAGCGGTAGCGCTGGTGGCGGCGGATCTCGCGGATGCCGAGCACCACCCGCCGGACCAGTTCCGCGAAGGTCTCCTCGGGGGAGACGGCCAGCCTCAGCGGCAGCACGTTCATGACCATGCCGGGCACCCGCAGTGCCGCCGAGCCCATGCGGCCCATCATCGGCAGGCCCAGCACCACGTCGGTACGGGCGGTGGCGCGGGCCGTGTAGAGGGCCTGCGCGGCGATCAGTACGTCCGGCCAGGTCGCGCGGAGCCGGGTCGCGAGGTCCTTGAGCCGCTCGGTGGCGCCGGGGGAGAGGTGGGCGGTGCGGCGCAGGAAGGTGCGGGACGGCAGGGCGCCGCGTCCCGCGAGCCGTGGTGCCTCCGGCCGGTCGGCGAACGCCTCGGCCCAGTGCGCCCGGTCGGCCTCGAAGGCGGCCGACTCCCGGTAGGCGGTGTCGTCCGCGACCAGGTCGGCCAGGTGGCCGAAGCCGCGTGGGGCGGGTTCCTCGCCGCGGACGAGAGCCGAGTACACCTCGGCGGTGCGGCGCACCAGCAGCGAGTAGCCGTAGCCGTCGATGACGAGGTGGTGGACGCGCTGGTACCACAGCCACCGGTCGGCGCCGACCCGGAACAGGGCGTGGCGGAACAGCGGTCCGGCCGCCAGGTCGAACGGCTCGGCGAGGTCGGCGCGCATCCACGCCTCGGCCTCGGCCTCGGTGTCCGACTCGCGTACCGTAAGCGGCAGTTCGACGACATCCGACACGCGCTGCACGGGACCGTCCGGGGTGTCCTCGACCCGGACCCGCAACGCCTCGGCCTCATTCGTCACCCGGCGCAGGGCTCGGGCGAACCGTCCCGGATCGAGCGGTCCGTCGATCTCAAGGCACTCGGCGGTGTTCTGCGCGGGGCTGAGCGGGTCCAGGGCCTGGGCGAACCACATGCCCGACTGGGCCGCTGTCAGGGGGAGGGTGGTCATACCGCCCCCAGCAGGGACGCCCACGCCTCGATGACGGGCCGTTCGGCGAGGTCGGCGAAGGAGGCGGCCACGGCGTGCTCGCGGCGCCAGCGCTCCAGCAGGGTCATGATGCGGATCGAGTCGAGGCCGTGGTCGACGAGGTACTCGTCGACGGGTATGTCCGTCGGATCCTCGCCGAGGCAGTCGGCGACATCGGTGCGGATCCGCTCAACGGTCAGTGCCATGGTCAGGCCTCCGTCAGGAGCGCGTCGGTGGTGGTGACGACCGCGCAGCGGCCGGCGGCGTAGCGCAGCGCCATGTCGTGGTCGGTACGGGAGAAGTCGGCGACGGCGTCGGCGACGACGAACGCCTGGATGTCCCGCTGCCAGGCGTCGGCGGCGGTCATCAGCACGCCGATGTGCGCGTACACGCCGGCGATGACGATCTGGTCGCGGCCCTTTTCACGCAGCAGGTCCGCCAGCCCCGTGCGGACGAACGCGCTGTACTTCCACTTGGTGAGCACCGTCTCCCCGTCCTCGGGGGCGACGGCCTCGGGCGCGGCGAGTCTCTCCGGGTCGTCGGCGACGCCGGGGCCCCAGAAGTCGAGCTGGAGGCCGCGCTGTTCGGGCGTCTGACCGCCGCGCTGGGCGGAGTGGAGCACCGGCACGCCCAGGCGCCGGTACTCCTTGAGCAGGCGGGCGGTGTTGCCGAGCATGCCGGTCAGGGGCGGCTCGCCGGAAGGGAAGGCGGACAGGAAGTGCTGTTGCAGGTCGTGCACGAGCAGAACGGCGCGCGCGGGGTCCACGGTCCAGGACACGCGGTTCTCGGGGAGCTCGTCCGGTGCCGGCAGCGGATAGGGGGTGATGGCGGGGAGTGCCACGGGGGAGTCCTCTCGGTACGGTCAGGCCTGTCCGGCGGTGGACCGCAGCTGCGTCTTGCTGATCTTGCCGACGCCGGTGTGGGGGAAGGCGTCGACGAATTCGACGAGGTCGGGGACCTTGTAGGCGGCGATGCCGTGTTCGCGGACGAACCGTTTGACCGCGACCGGCTTCAGCGGGGCGGCGCCCCGCCGCAGGATCACGTAGGCGAGGGAGCGTTCGCCGAGGTACTCGTCGGGCACCGAGACCACCGACACGTCGTGCACCGACGGGTGGGCGAGGATGACGTTCTCGACCTCTTCCGGCGCGATCTTCTCGCCGCCGCGGTTGATCTGGTCCTTGGCACGGCCCTCCACGACGAGGTGGCCGGCCGGGGTACGGCGCACGATGTCGCCGGTGCGGTAGAAGCCGTCCTCGGTGAAGGACCGCCGGTTGTGGTCGGGGGCCCGCCAGTAGCCGCGGATGGTGTAGGGGCCGCGGGTCAGCAGATGCCCGAACTCGCCCTCCGGGACGTCGCGGTCCTCGTCGTCGACGATGCGGACCTCGTCGTCCGGGGAGATCGGCCGGCCCTGCGTGGTGACGACCGTCTCGGTGTCGTCGTCCAGCCGCGTGTAGTTGACCAGGCCCTCGGCCATGCCGAACACCTGCATCAGTCCGCAGCCGAGCGCGGGCTCCAGCCGGCGGGCGGCCCGCTCGCTGTACTTGGCGCCACCGACCAGCGTCAGCTCCAGGGTGGACAGGTCGTGCCCGGTGGCGGGAGCGGCCTCGGTCCACACCAGGGCCAGTGGCGGCACCAGGGCCGTCATGGTGATCCGCTCGGCCTCGATCAGCGGGAACGCGGTGGCCGGGTCGGGCTTCGGCGCGAGCACCACCGTGCCGCCCGCGTACAGGACACCCAGCCAACCCGGTGAACTCATCGGGAAGTTGTGCGCGGCCGGCAGCACGACCAGGAAACGGGTGTCGCCGTCCACGCCGCAGATCTCGTCGGAGCCCCGCAGCGAGTACATGTAGTCGTCGTGGGTGCGCGGGATCAGCTTGTTCAGGCCCGTCGTCCCGCCGGAGAGCTGGAGGAACGCCAGCTCGTGCGGCTCGGGCCCGTCGAACGGACCGGACGGCTCGCACGGCACCTCGCTCAGCGCCGTGTGCGCACCGGGGTCCCCGGCCACGAAGACGTGCTTCAGGCCCGGCGTCCGCTCCCGTATCCGCGCGGCCAGGTCCCGGTGGTCGAAACCGGCGTGCCGGTCGGGAACGACGTACGCGACGGCCTCGGTGAAGGAGCAGAAGTGGGAGATCTCCGTCTCGCGGTGCGCGGGCAGCGCGTACACCGGCAGCGCGCCGATGCGGAACAGGGCGAAGACCACCTCGGCGAACTCGCCGATGTTCGGCAACTGCACGACGACCCGGTCGCCCTTGGCGATGCCGCGCGCCAGGAACCCGGCGGCGAGCCGGTCGGCGCGCTCGTCCAGCTCCCGGTACGTCCAGGTGCGCCGCTCGGGCGCCGGGTCGACCAGGGCGATCCGGTCGGGGTGAGTGGCGGCCCGCTCGCGGAGCATGCCGCCGAAGGTCTCGCCGCGCCAGTGACTGGCGGCCCGGTAGCGCTCGGCGAACTCGGGCGGCCAGGTGGGGGCGTCCACACCGGGGGTGAGGGTCACAGCGCTGCTCCAACGGCGTGCAGGAAGGTACGGAACTTGGCGGCGGTCTCCGCGGTCTCGGCCTCCGGCGTGGACGCGGCCACGACCCCGGCACCGGCGAACAGCCGCAGTGTCCTGCCCTCGGCCTCGGCGCAGCGGATCGTCACCACCCACTCGCCGTCGCCGTCGGCGTCCTGCCAGCCGACCATGCCCGTGTACGCGCCTCGGTCGAAGGGCTCCGACTCGGCGATCACCCGCCTGGCCAGCTCGGTGGGCGTGCCGCAGACCGCCGGGGTGGGGTGCAGCGCGGACGCCAGGTCGAGGGCGGTGGTGTCCGGGGCGGAGACCTCGCCGGTGACCGTGGTCGACAGGTGCCACATGGCGGCGGTGCGCACCAGCGTGGGCCGCTCGGGCACGTGCAGTGTGGTGCACAAGGGCGCCAGCGCCTCCCGTACGGCGGCCACGACGACGGCGTGCTCGTGCAGGTCCTTCTCGGACTCCAGCAGGGCGACCGCGCGCCGCACGTCCTCGGCGAGGTCCGTGCTGCGCGGCGCCGATCCCGCGAGGGGGTTGGCGGTGAGCCGGACGCCCCGGCGGGAGACCAGCAGTTCGGGGCTGGCGCCGACCAGGGTGCGGCCCGGTCCGCTCGGCACGGCGAAGGTGTAGCCGGCCGGGTCGCGGCGGGCCAGGCGGCGCAGCATGGCCGGCAGATCCGGTTGCCGGGCGGAGGTCAGCTCCAGGGTGCGGGCGAGGACGACCTTGTCGAACTCCCCGGCCCGCATCCGCGCCACCGCGGCGGCGACCGCCTCGCCGTACCGTCCCGCGGCCGGGACCTCCCGGACCCGCCACTGGGGACGGTCCCGCTCCTCGGGCACGGGCAGTGCGATCAGCGGGTCCTCGCGCAGTGGCGGCGCCCAGCGCACCGACTCCGGCACCGCGAGCGCGGCCGGGGCGTCCGGGGCGAAGGGCAGCGTCCCCACGACCACCGGCGCGGGGGCGCCGGGGCGGCGCAGCGACTCCAGCACCTCCCGCACCCGCCTGGCCGGCGGGCGGGAGCCGCCGGGTATCTCGGCCGCGGTGCCGCGGCCGAGGAACGTGCGGTGGGGGGTGGCGAGGAAGCGGTCGGTCGCGGGTCGGTAGGACTCCAGGAGCGCGGTCGCGGCGCCGGGGGTGACCGGCGCTTCGGTGGGCCGGTGCGGGGTTTCGGGCAGGGGTTCGTGCAGCGGTTCGTGCAGCGGTTCGTGCAGCGGTTCGTGCAGGGAAAGGGACATGGCTGTCTCCAGTGGGGGAGGACGTGTGCCGAGGGCCCGGGTCAGGCCCGCAGGGTGGCGCCGCCGTCGACGTACAGGTCGTGCATGGTGATGTGGCGGGCGCGGTCGGAGGCCAGGAAGACGACGGCGTCGGCGATGTCGGAGGGGTCGGCGATCCGGCCGAGCGGGATGCCCGTGCGGTAGGACGCCGGGTCGCCCTCGATCACCCGCCGGGCGGACGCCTCCTCCTCGCCCGCCGTCCACAGGGCGCGCTGCATGCCGGTCATGGTCGACCCGGGGGAGACCGTGTTGCAGCGCACGCCCCGGCGCGCGACCTCCAGACCAAGGCACTTGGTGAACATGACCGCGGCGGCCTTGGAGGCGGCGTAGGCGGCGAGGCCCGCGCGGGGGACGCCGCCCGCGTTGGAGGCGACGGTGACGATGCTGCCGCGGCCGCGCCCGGCCATGCGGCGGGAGGTGGCGCGCGAAACGTGGAACACCCCGGTGGTGTTGACCGCGAAGTGCGCCGCCCAGTCCTCGTCGGAGAGGTCGGCGACGGGCCCGTCGCGCAGGATGCCGGCCACGTTGACGGCGATGTCCAGTGGGCCGAGGGTCTCCTCGGTCTCGGCCACCAGCGTCTCCACGGCGGGGGCGTCGGTGACGTCCAGCGGGCGGGCGGTGACCCGCTCGCCGTGCCGGGCGGCGAGTGCCTCCACGCCCGCGCGGTCGAGGTCGGTGGCGACCACGCGGGCGCCCTCCTCGACGAGGGCCGTGACCACCGCCGCGCCGATGCCCCGGGCCGCCCCCGTGACGAGGGCGAGCCGGCCGTCGAGTCCGGGCGTCACGAGGCGAGCGCCTTCGTCACGTCGTCCAGGACGATCCGGGCGGCCAACGGACCGCCGGCGCTGTTCCAGGCGGAACCCTGGACGACCACGACGTGGCCCTCCTGCTCGGCCTTGAGCCGGCTGAAGTTGGGCACCTTCTGGGCCTCGGCGTACGCCTTCTCGCCGTCGGCCTTCTCGCCGAGGGTGCCGAAGAACAGCCAGTCGCCGTCGATGGTGGACAGTTTCTCCAGGCTGACCGGCTCGCTGTGGCCGGTGCCCACGCCCTGCTGGTCCTTCGGTCGCTGAAGACCCAGGGCGGTCAGGGTGGCGCCCACGTGGCCCACGCCCCGGCCGACCGCCGACGGCGCCTTGTTCTGCCAGCGGACCACGCTGACGACCGCTCCGGCGTTGTCGCCGAGCTTCGCCTTGGTGGCCGTCACGTCGGCGTCGAAGCCGGTGAGGATCTTCTCGGCCTCGGCCTTCTGGTTCAGCGCCTCGGCCGTGGCGGTGAACGCCTTCTTCCAGTCCTCGTTCAGCTTGGCGGTGACCACGGTCGGGGCTATGGACTCCAGCTTGGAGACCTGGCCCTTCACCGCCGTGGTCTCGTCGAGCAGGATCAGATCGGGCTGGAGCGCGGCCAGCTTCTCCATGTCGGCCTCGGCGACCGTGGCGACGACCTGTGCCTCGCCCGCCTTGTCGGCCAGGTAGGTGGACACGCCCTTCTGCCCGCGTCCGGCGGTGGCGCCGACCGGCTCGATGCCGAGCGCGAGGGCGGCGTCCAGGGTCGGCTCGCTGAGCGTGACGACCTTCTTGGGCTCGGCGGGCACGTCGACCTCGCGGCCCGTGGCGTCGGTGACCTGACGGGTGCCGGCTTCCGAGCCACCCGCGCTGTCGCCGCTGCTGTCGTCACCGCAGCCGGTCAGGAGCAGGGCCCCGGTGACGGCGGCGGCGGCGGAGGTGAGGACGGTTCTGCGGGAGGCACGTGAAGGGGACATGAAGGGGTCGCTCCTCGGGAGGGTGATGGGAAACGGAAAGGGGACGGGACAGGGGAAGTGGGGCAGGACACGGAAGGGGAGTCGCGAGGTGCTGGATCAGCAGGCGGGGCCGCCCAGCAGGTGGACCAGGCCGTCCGCCAGAGCGCCGTGCCAACAGGCGTAGTCGTGACCGCCGTTGAACTCGCCGTAGGTCACCCGGTGGCCCGTCGTGCGCAGCGCGTCGTACAGGGCGCGGCTGTGGTCGACCATGGCGCCCTCGTGCAGTCCGACGTCCAGATGGACGCGCACCGGCCGGGCGGTTCCGGCGGCGTAGCGGGCGACGAGCCAGGGCGTGCCGTACACCGGTGGTTTGGGTCCGGCCGGCGGCGGCAGGCCGGGCCGCCACCACAGGGAGGCGGACTGGGCGAGGGCGTTGCCGAACCGGTCGGGCCGCAGGTACGCGGCGTACAGCGCGGTCATGCCGCCGAGGCTCTGCCCGGCGATCACGGTCCGGCCCGGGTCCGTGGTCAGCGGCCAGCGTCCGGCCGCCCAGGGCAGCAACTCGTCCGCCAGGAAGCCGACGAACGGCTTACGGCCGCCCAGGTCGCGCCAACGGGTCCGGCGGTCCCCGGCGTCCGGCGCCACCACGGCCAGCGGCGGCAACGCGCCGTCGGCGATCAGCGCGTTCAGCGTGTCGCCGAGACCGAGCCGCCCGAACCACATGTCGCCGTCGCACAGCACCACTGTCGGCAGGGGCGCGCCGACGCCGCGTTCGTGCCCCGGCGGCAGGTAGACCCAGGCGTCCCGGTCGCCGACCGGCGCCGAGCCCGGGACCCGGTGCCGCTCGACCCGCCCGGCCGGCACCGTGCCCCGCCGTCCGGCCCACGACTGGGCGGGGGCGTCGGGCAGGGCGAAGACCGAGGCGTCGGACTCCTGTCGGCGGGTGGCGACGGTACGGCTGTTGAGCGGGTCGGCCGCGGCGAACGCGGTCAGCGACCGCAGCCGCTGCTGGAGGCCGTCCGGGTCCGAGGGCGGTTCCTTGAGGGAGATGTCGGCGGCCAGCCGGTAGGAGCCGCGGTGGTCGGCGCGCAGCCGGAGCCCCAGGTGCCAGACATCGGTGCCGGGGACCCGCTGCAGCAGTGAACCGGCCAGGTGGGCGCGGTCGGTGAGGCGGTTGCCGAACAACAGCACCTGCCGCGTGGCGCGGTGACCCCGCCACAGGAACGTGACCGCCCGATGACCGGGCGCGCCGTCGAGTTCCTCGACGAGCGGGGTGCCCAGGCTCTCCGCCTCCTTCCAGAACTCGGCGGCCAGGGCCGCCCGTCGGGCGTCGTCGGCCCCCTCCACGGCTTCCAGCAGCCGCGCGACGCGCGGCCCCGTCACTCGCACCGGGCGGACGTCCGGCGCGGTGGCGCCGCGTGGGGTGGGTCGGGTGAGCGTGGTCATCGCGTTCTCCGTGAACCGCTGGTCGGAGGGTGCAGGGCAGGCCAGAACTGCCGACGAAATCGTCAACAGCGAAGGTAAGGCTAGCCTAAGCTAAGCACATGTCCATTGGAATGTGTGCCTTGCACCTAGTCGCCTCGGCGCCCCGGGGCCGGCGCCTCGCCTCCCGGACGGCCGCCTCGTGAGCACCGCGACGGCCGCCGCCCCGCCGGTGGAGGAGCACGGCCCGAAGAAGCCCCGCACCAGGGCGTCCCGGCGCGCGGCGGGCCTGCTCCTCGGCGTCTGCCTGCTCGTCGCGGCGACCGCCCTCTCGCTGGCCGTTGGCGCCAGACAGATACCGCTCGACCAGGTCTGGTCCGCCCTGTTCGACCCGTCCGGCACCGAGAACGACGCGATCGTGCGGGACCTGAGACTGCCCCGCACCCTCATCGGCGCCGCCGTCGGCGCTGCCCTCGGCCTCGGCGGCGCCGTCATGCAGACCCTCACCCGAAACCCGCTCGCCGACCCCGGCCTCCTCGGCGTCAACGCGGGCGCGTCGGCCGCGGTCGTCACCGCGATCGGAGTCCTCGGCATCACGTCCTTCACCGGATACCTCTGGTTCGCACTCGCCGGCGCGGCCCTCGCCGCCACCGCCGTCAGCGCCCTCGGCGGTGGCCGGTGGGCGACGCCGGTCCGGCTCGCGCTGGCCGGAACCGCCGTCAACGCGGCCCTGTTCGGCTACGTCAACGGACTCTCGCTGTGGCACCTGAGCACGCTGGACGAGATGCGGTTCTGGTCGGTCGGCACCCTCGCCAACCGGGACGTGTCCCTGCTGGCCACCGTCGCGCCGCTGCTCCTGGGCGGTGCCGTGCTCGCCCTCGCACTGGCCCGGCCGCTCGGCGCCATCGCCCTCGGCGAGGACCACGCGCGGGCGCTGGGCACCCGGGTGCGGCGTGTGCGGGTGCTCTCCGTCGTCGCCATCACCCTGCTGTGCGGCGGCGCCACCGCCGTGTGCGGGCCGATCGGCTTCATCGGCCTGATGATCCCGCATGCCGCCCGTGCCTTCTGCGGGCCCGACCCGCGCCGGCTCATGCCCTGCTGCGCGGTGTTCGCGCCGGTGCTGCTACTCGTATCGGATGTCATCGGGCGCGTCGTGATGCCGCCGTCCGAGATCGAGGTCGGCACGGTCACCGCGTTCCTCGGCGGGCTGCTCTTCATACATCTCGTACGGCAGCGGAAGGTGGCCCAGTTGTGAGCCTCGTGAAGGACGCCCCCGCGCGGGGCCGCGCGCAGGCGCGGCGCGGACTGCTGCGCACCGGCCGCTGGTCGCTGTGCTACGACACCCGGGCCCTGCTGGTCTGCGTACTGCTCGCCGTGCTCACGGCAGGCACCATGGTGCTGGCCATCGGCACCGGAACCTACGAGCTGTCCCCGCCCGAGGTGCTGAGCACGCTCGCCGGCGACGGCCCGCCGGGCGCCGGGTTCGTCGTGCTCGACCTGCGCCTGCCCCGGGCCCTGGTGGCCGCGCTGGTCGGCTTCGGGCTGGGCATGGCGGGCGCGGTCTTCCAGTCCCTGACCCGCAATCCGCTGGGCAGCCCCGACGTCATCGGCTTCGGCAACGGCGCCTCGGCCGGCGCGCTCGTGGCCATCATCGTCCTTGACGCGGGCGCCGCGCAGACGGCCGTCGGCGCGGTGTGCGGCGGTGCGGCGACGGCCGCCGCCGTCTACCTGCTGGCCTTCAAGCGCGGGGTGCACGGATACCGGCTGATCCTCGTCGGCATCGGCGCCTCCTCGGTGCTGGGCGCGGCGACCAGCTTCCTGTACCTGCGCGCCGACATCGGCAAGGCCGCGCAGGCCGCCGCCTGGACGATCGGCTCGCTCAACGCCCGGGACTGGAACGACGTCCGTGTCGCCGCGCTGGGGCTGGTGGTGCTGGTGCCGCTCGTCCTGGCGTGCGGACGACGGCTGACCATGCTGGAGATGGGCGACGACACCGCCGCCGCGCTCGGGGTGCCGCCCGAGCGGAGTCGCCTGGTGCTGCTCGGAGCGGGCACGGGCCTCACCGCCATGGCGGTGGCCGCGGCCGGACCCGTCCCGTTCGTAGCGATGGCCGCCCCGCAGCTGGCCCGCCGGACGACACGGGCGGCGGGCCCGAACGTCGTGTCCGCCGGGTGGACGGGAGCGTTCCTGGTGACCGCCGCGGACCTGGTCACCCAGCGTCTGACCGGCTCCGCCCTGCTGCCGGTCGGGGTGGTGACCGGCGTGGCCGGCGGGGTCTATCTGGCCTGGCTGCTGCGCGCCGAGCGCCGGGGCTCCCGCCTGTGACGGGGAGCCGGCCGCCGATCGGGACTGACTCTCGTAACGCCACGCGCTGTCGGCCCCGGCCTCTCCACACCTCCCTGCTCGGCGGTCCGTCTCCCCGGAGGACCGAGATCGACGCGCGCTCACCCGCATCACCTGCCTGAGCGCCCGTCATCGGTGGCGCGAACGACTGACGGTCGTGGTCGGCGTCGCCCTGGACCGGGGCCACGCCGACCTCCCGCGCAAGCGGTCGGGGTTGCGTCGCCCCGCGTCCCCGACTCCGGCGAGCGCCGTGCCCGGCGCTTCGAGATGACCCGGGTCGGCGGGCGCCGTGCAGCGCGTCCGAGTGGGATCCGGCTCGCGTGATCGGCCGGTGTCACCTTGTGCTCCGGAGTGCCTCACCGGCAAGCACGTCGGTGGCCGTCACGTCTGCTCCGGTGGCCGCGGGAGGTGGAGGGAGGGAACGGCGTCCGGCGCCGCACGGGATGGCCGGGCTGCACCGTGGCGGTGGGTGGGTGTCATGGGTGTCGCCCGCGTCAGCCGGCGTGCGGGTCGACGCCCGATCGTCCGTCCTCTGGCGCTGTTTCGCGCCGGGACAGCCATGCCGGATGTGTCGAACTTGGTGGACGAAATTGTTGACAATCTTGTTTGGCTAGATTTACGTTCGACAGGCACTCACTCAGGGAGGGCAACCATGCCGAACCAAGCCCGTCCGGGCACCGGGGAGCAGGCCAAACAGCGTGCGCTCGGGCAACTGCGGCAGGCGATCCTGCGCGGGGAGATGGCACCGGCGCAGCGGCTGGTGGAGAACGAACTCGCCGAGCAGTTCGGTGTGACCCGGGCCAGCATCCGGGCCGCGCTGATCGACCTGGAGTCTCAGGGGCTCGTCGAGCGGATCCGCAACCGTGGTTCACGGGTGCGGGTGGTGACCGTGGAGGAAGCGGTCGCCATCACCGAATGCCGCCTGGTCCTCGAAGGGCTGTGCGCGGCCAAGGCCGCCGTCGTCGTCGACGACGAGCAGCTCGCCGAACTGAAGGACCTGGGCACGGCGATGCGCAAGGCCGTGGCCGGCGGCGAGCCGCTGACCTACTCGGACCTCAACCACGAACTGCACGCCAGGATCCGGGAGTTCTCCGGGCAGCGCACGGCCGTGGAACTGCTGGAGCGGCTCAACGCCCAACTGGTGCGCCACCGCTTCCAGCTGGCTCTGCGCCCGGGGCGCCCGCAGCAATCCCTGAACGAGCACCTGGCCATGATCGAGACGATCGAGGCCAGGGACCCACAGGCGGCCGAGGCGGCCGTCCGGGCCCACCTCACCAGCGTGATCGAGGCGCTGCGCGACTGACACACGCACCGAGGCGGGCGTCACCTGTCCAACCGAGGAGAAGCATCCATGACGCACGGCAACGCGCCCGCCGCCACCCCACGCTCGACACTCGTGGTCACCGCGCACGCGGGGGACTTCGTGTGGCGGGCGGGTGGCGCCATCGCCCTGGCCGCCTCGCGCGGGGAAAAGGTCACCATCGCGTGCCTGACCTTCGGCGAGCGGGGCGAGTCCGCCAAGGCCTGGCGCGAGGGGAAGAAGCTGGAGGAGATCAAGGCGCTCCGCCGGGAGGAGGCCGAGAAGGCCGCCGCCACCCTCGGTGCCGAGGTCCGCTTCTTCGACGCCGGCGACTACCCGCTGCTCGCCACCCCCGAGCTGACCGACCGGCTCGTCGAGGTCTACCGCGCCACCCAGCCCGACGTGGTACTCACCCACCCGGTCGAGGACCCGTACAACGGCGATCACCCGGCCGCCAACCGCATGGCCCTGGAGGCCCGCGTCCTCGCCCAGGCCATCGGCTACCCGGGCGAGGGTGAGATCATCGGCGCCCCGCCCGTCTTCTACTTCGAACCGCACCAGCCCGAGATGAGCGGCTTCAGGCCCGAGGTCCTGCTCGACATCACCGAGGTGTGGGAGACCAAGCGCAAGGCCATGGAGTGCCTCGGCGCCCAGCGGCACCTATGGGACTACTACACCGACCTGGCCGTCCGCCGCGGTGTCCAGCTCAAGCGCAACGCGGGCCCCAATCTGGGCCTGGCGCACCGGACCATGGCCGAGGCGTACATGCGCCCCTACCCGCAGATCGCGCAGGAGCTGGCATGAGCGGCGTCATCGTCACCGACCCGCCCAAGGCCGACGCCGAGGACGTCGAGGCGCTCGCCGGGTACGGCGTGGCCACCGTCAGCGAGGCCATGGGTCGCACCGGCCTGCTCGGGCCGGACATCCGCCCTGTCCAGCAGGGCGTACGGGTCGCCGGCACCGCGGTCACCGTGCTCAGCTGGCCCGGCGACAACCTGATGATCCACGCCGCCGTCGAGCAGTGCGGCGAGGGCGACGTCCTGGTCGTCACCACCACCTCCCCGTCCACCGACGGCATGTTCGGCGAGTTGTTCGCCACCGCCCTCCAGCGTCGAGGCGTACGCGGTCTGATCATCAACGCGGGCCTCCGCGACACCCAGGAACTGCGGGAGATGGGTTTCGCCGCCTGGTCCCTGGCCGTCTCCGCGCAGGGCACGGTGAAGGCCACCGGCGGCTCGGTCAACGTGCCGGTCGCCGTCGACGGCCAGGTGATCCGCCCCGGTGACGTGATCGTCGCCGACGACGACGGCGTGGTCGTCGTACCGCGCGAGAAGGCCCGGCGGACCGCCGAGGCGTCCGAGGCCCGCGAGGCCAAGGAGGCCGGCGCCCGCGCCGCGTTCCTGGAGGGCCAACTGGGCCTGGACCGCTACGGGTTGCGCGAGAAGCTGAAGCAGCTGGGTGTCACCTACCAGTCGTACGACGAGTACACCGCCGGGGAACGGCCGTGACCGGCACCGAAGAGGTGCGCTGCACGCTGATGCGCGGCGGCACCTCCAAGGGCGCCTACTTCCTGGCCGAGGACCTGCCCGCCGACCCCGGTGCCCGTGACGACCTGCTGCTGCGGATCATGGGCAGCCCCGACCTCCGCCAGATCGACGGCCTGGGCGGCGCCCACCCGCTGACCAGCAAGGTCGCCGTGGTCTCCCGGTCGGCCGACCCGGACGCGGACGTCGACTACCTCTTCCTCCAGGTCGCCATCGACGCGCCCGCGGTCACCGACCGGCAGAACTGCGGCAACATCCTCGCGGCAGTGGGCCCGTTCGCCGTCGAACGCGGACTCGTACCGGCCGGGGAGGCCGAGACGTCCGTACGCGTCCGCATGCTCAACACCGGGGAACGCGCCGTCGCCACATTCCCGACGCCGGGCGGTCGCGTCGACTACACCGGGGACGCCGCGATCTCCGGCGTACCGGGGACCGCCGCGGCGGTCGTCATCGAGTTCCCGCGGGGCTCCGGGCCCCTCCTGCCCACCGGCAGTGCCCGCGACACCGTCGCCGGCACCGAGGTGACCTGCGTCGACAACGGCATGCCGGTCGTGCTCGTCCCCGCCACGGCGCTGGAGGTCACCGGCTACGAGACGCCCGAGGATCTGGAGGCGGACGCCGAACTCGCCGGTCGTCTCCGGGAGATCCGGCTGGCCGCCGGGCATCTGATGGGCCTCGGCGACGTCGAGGGCGCCACGGTGCCCAAGCTGACCCTGCTCGCCCCGCCCGCCGACGGCGGCGCGGTCATGACCCGCACTTTCATCCCGGTGCGCTGCCACACCTCCATCGGCGTGCTCGGCGCCGCGAGCGTGGCGGCCGGACTGCGCGTGCCCGGCGGAGTGGGGGAGCCAGTCGCCGAACTCCCGGCAACCGGCGACCGCGTCCGCGTGGAACACCCCACCGGCTACCTGGAGGTCGGCGTCGACGTCGACCCGGGTTCCGCCGGCGCCCCCGCCGTGGTCCGGCGCACCGCCGTCGTGCGCACCGCCCGCAAGATCTTCGACGGCACCGTCTTCCCCCGGTCCGCCAAGACGGCACCGATACCCGCACAACGCCCTGGAGGCCACCATGACTCCGCCGCTCGGTGACATCGCCCATGTCGGCCACGCCCAGCTCTTCACGCCCGAACTGGACGCGAGCGTCGCCTTCTTCACGGACTACCTGGGCCTGACGGTCAGCGGGCAGGACGGCGACACCGTCTACCTGCGCACCTACGACGACTACGAACACCACAGCCTGGTCCTGACCGCCCGCGAACACCCCGGCCTCGGCCGCCTCGCCCTGCGCACCTCCAGCGAGGAGGCACTCCAGCGCCGGGTGGCGGCACTGGAGGCTGCGGGACGGCCCGGGAAGTGGGCCGAGGACGAGCCGGGGCTCGGCAAGCTCTACCTCACCGCCGACCCCGACGGCCACGAGCACGCCCTGTACTGGGAGAGCGAGTACTACCAGGCCCCCGACGAGCTGCGGCCGGCGCTGAAGAACCAGCCGCAGGCCAAACCCAATCGCGGCGTGGGCGTACGCCGCCTGGACCACATCAACTTCCTCGCCGCCGACGTCCTCGCCAACGCCGAGTTCCAGGAACAGCTCCTCGGCGCCCGGCCCACCGAGCAGATCCGGCTCGACACGGGACGGATCGCGGCCCGCTGGCTGACCTTCACCGACAAGTCGTACGACGTCGTCTACACCGAGGACTGGACCGGTTCCTCGGGCCGATTGCACCACATCGCCTTCGCCGCCGACACCCGCGAGGACATCCTGCGCGCCGCCGACCTCGCCATCGACACCGGCGTCTTCATCGAGACGGGCCCGCACAAGCACGCCATCCAGCAGACGTTCTTCCTGTACGTCTACGAGCCCGGCGGCAACCGCATCGAGCTGTGCAACCCGCTCACCCGCCTGGTCCTCGCGCCCGACTGGCCGATCGTCACCTGGACCGAGGCGGAACGGGCGAAAGGCCAGGCCTGGGGCCTGAAGACCATCGCGTCCTTCCACACCCACGGCACCCCGCCCGTCGCCTAGGCGGAGACCGGGCAACGGGGGTGGGCCGCGCAGGGCGTGCGCGGCCCACTCTTCGCCGTATGTGCCCCGAGCCTCAGCGGTGGCCACCGGAACCGCGGCCATCAGGTCATTGCTGAGATTGTCAACAAAAGTGTTGACATGCAGAGAACGCGGTCCTTAGCGTCGCCCCATCACACGCCCCATCACACGCCCCCTCCAGGCACCGCCTCCTGGACGAGAGGAAAACAACGATGTCCTCCTCACCCGCCGCGCTGCCCGGCCGCGGCAGCGGACTGGCCCTGCTGGTCGTCGGCCTCTGCTGGCTGGCCGTGCTCTTCGACGGCCTGGACATGTTCATCTACGGCTCTGTACTGCCCCACATGCTCGAGGAGAAGGCGCTCGGCATCACCTCGGGGCAGGCCGGCGACCTCGGCAGCTACGCCACCTTCGGCATGCTGGTCGGCGCGTTGACCGCGGGGACGGTCGCCGACCGGATCGGCCGCAAGAAGCTGGTGGTCTCCTGCGTCACGCTCTTCTCGCTGGCCTCCGGCCTCTGCGCGGTTGCGAACGGCGTCGCCGTCTTCGGCCTCGGCCGCACCCTGGCGGGCGTCGGCCTCGGCGGCCTGCTGCCCACCGCGATCAGCATGGTCTCCGACTACGCCCCGCGCGGTCGCGCCGCCCTCACCATCGGCCTGCTGATGACCGCCCACCATGCCGGCGGCATCCTCTCCGCCTACGTGGCCCTGTGGATCGTCGAACCGCTCGGCTGGCGCGCCGCCTTCTGGGTCTGCGTGGTCCCACTGCTCTTCGTCCCGGTGCTCGCCAAGTGGCTGCCCGAGTCGCTGAGCTTCCTCGTCGCCCGGGGGCGCACCGAGGAGGCCCGCGCGCTGGCCGGCCGCTACGACGTCGAACTGCCCGCCGGGAAGGGCCGGAACGCCGTCGGCGCCCCGTGGGCCAACCTGCTCAACCTGTTCCGCGGCGGCGAGTGGGTCCAGACCCTACTGTACTGGCTGGCCTCCTTCGGCGGCCTGCTCCTCGTCTACGGCGTCGCCACCTGGCTGCCCACCCTGATGCGCGGCGAGGGCTACGAACTCGGCTCCGCGCTCACCTTCGTGGTCCTGTTCAACCTCGGCGGCATCGTGGGCATGCTGGTCGCGGGCCGGGCCTCCGACCGCTTCGGCGCCCCGCGCATCTCGGCGATCTGGTTCGCGCTGACCGCGGGCGGCGTGTTCCTGCTCAGCGTCCACATGCCGCTGGCGCTGACCTTCGTGGTCGTCTTCCTCACCGGCGTCTTCCTCAACAGCGCGCAGACCATGATCTACGCGACCGTCTCCATCGGTTCCGCCCCCGCCAACCGCGCCACCGCTGTGGGCTGGACCTCCGGCATGGGCCGCTTCGGCGCGGTCTTCGGCCCGTGGTTGGGCGGCCAGTTGCTCGCCGCGGACAAGGGCGACTGGGGCTTCACCGCCTTCGCCTTCGCCGGCTTCTCGTCCATGGTCTTCATCGGCATCGCGGCCCTGCGCACGACCAAGCGGCCCGCTGCCGGCCGTCCGGACCAGAAGCTGGTCGGCGCCCACTGAGGCCCCGGCACCGACTGGCATCCCGACGCGCCGCGTCGCCCAGGAGCGCCAGGAGCACGACGACGCGGGGAGACGGACCGCCCCCGTCCACACCCCCTTCGCATGAGGTCGTCCAGACCGTGGGCCTTGAGCGCGGAGGTGGTGCGAGGCCGGCCAGGCACAGTCCGGCCCAGACGGCGACTATCCGTCGGCGGGTGCTCACGAAATCGCCGTCCTGTCGGCAAGGCAATGTCCGGTGGCAGGCGTGACGCAACCTGCCTCGCGATGTGATCGGAAGAGCCCACCCGGCGGGGTGACCCGCTGAACCGCGCTCCCGCGCACACCTGCGGCGCGAGGAGTTTCACACGCGGGCCTGCACGAAGTGGTTCCGGTCGCCGTCGGGCGCGACGAAGCGGATGCCGTCATGGCGAAGCGCGGTCGGCCCGCCGTGGGCGCACCAGGCAGGTGACCTCTCGGCCGGCTTCCTGCGGCGGCCCTCGCCCCGCGGACGCCGGTGCGGCGAGGCGATAACCACTGGTGATGACCGCAGTAGGAACTCTGTGCTTCTGCACACGTCCGCGCCGACCTAGCTTGAGGAAAGCCCGATCACCTCGGGTGTCGCCGCGCGTTCACGGGCGACTGTGTCCGGCAACCCGGAAGGAAGTGCGAGTCGTATGCCCCCTACCGCCGACTGGTCGGTCGCCATCGCCGGCGAGTGCATGGTGACGAGGCCGTTCTCCATGCACTCCGAGGCGGAGTTCCTGCGCATCCGGGAACTGTTCGACAAAGCCGATGTCGCCTACGCGCATCTGGAGATGAACTTCGGCGACGCCGCCGAGGTGCACCCGGGCCGCGGCGACTGGTACGGCAGTTACATGTTGGCCGAGCCCCGCGTGGCCAAGGATCTGCGGTGGCTCGGCGTGGACGTGATGTCAACGGCGAACAACCACAGCCTGGACTTCGGTTCGGCCGGACTGTTCTCGACCGTTCAGGCCCTCAACGACGCCGGACTGGCCTGCGCCGGCACGGGACGGGACCTGGACGACGCACGGATGCCCACCTATGTCGAGACGCCCCGCGGCCGGATGGCGCTGATCTCGACCACCTCCGGCAACCGGCCGCACGAGTGGGCCGGCCGCCCCAAGGAGACCATGCTGGGACGCCCCGGCGTCAACCCGCTGCGGGTCACGACGACCTACGTCGTGCCCCAGGACTCCGCACAGCACCTCAAGGCCGCCGCGGAGGAGCTGAACATCCTGCGCACCGGCAAGGACTGGAAGCCGGGGAAGACCGGTCGCGTGCTGCGGGACGACGAGTTCCAGTACAACCTTCCCGGAGGGCAGTCGGCTGCCGGTGAGATGGTGTTCCGCGAGGGCGACGACCACAAGATCCTCACCGAGTGCCATCCCGGGGACCTCGAAGGCAACCTGCGCGCGATCCGGTCGGCGGCCGCCATGGCCGACCTGGTCATGGTCGCCCACCACTTCAACATCGCCGAGGGCCCGCGGGGCGACCGGCCGCCGCGCTTCGTCCGGGAATTCGCCCACCGCGCCATCGAGGCCGGCGCCGACATCTTCGTCGGCCACGGCTGGCACAAGACCCTCGGCATCGAGATCTACCGGGGCAAGCCCGTCTTCTACGGGCTCGGCAACTTCTTCGCTCAGTCCGAACTGCTCGAACGCGTCCCCTACGACAGCTACGAGACCTGGGGGCACGACGTCGACGCCCTGCCGACGCTCACCCCGGACGCGCATCCCCTGCACCCGGGGCTGGACACGCCCACTCCCACCTGGTGGAGTTCGGCCGTGATCGAGGTGCACCTCACCGACGGTCGGCTCACCGGCATCACCCTGCACCCCGTCGAGCTGGGCCGGGAGGTGTCGAAGGAGGCCAAGATCACCCGAGGCACCGGCAAGTCGGCGCGGCACCCCGCGACCGAGGGCCGCCCCCTGGTCGCGGACCAGGTCAACGGCGCCCAGGTGCTGGAGCGGTACCGGCAGCTGTCCGCCGAGTACGGCACGACCCTGGAGACCGACGGGCGCGTGGCCCGGCTGCGGCTCGGCGACTGATCCCCGCACGATCACGAACAGGAGGTACCGAGACGCATGGTGACGCTGACCCGACAGCCGACCTCCCCGCCGCGGGTGAACAGGAAGCAGGTGCGGACGCGACGACGCGGGCCTGGGGGACTCATGGTCCTCGTCGTCCTGCTCCTCGCCGTCCTCGTCTTCCTGCCGACCGTGCTGGTGTTCGTCCGTGCCGTCTCGGAAGACCCGCGCGACGCGCTGTCCACCTTCACCCCGGACGCCCTGAAGGACTCCTACGGCTCCTGGGAGATCTGGCGGGTACTGGGCGAGACCATGGCCATGTCGCTGGCGTGCGGAGTCATCGCCACCGCCCTGGGCGGCGCACTCGCCTGGGTGCTGGCCCGCACCGACGTACCGCTGCGGCGGTTCTTCGAACTGGTCGTGATCGCCCCGCTGTTCCTGTCTCCCTTCATCGGTGCGCTGGCGTTCCTGGAGCTGGGAGCGCCGCGCACCGGCCTGCTCAACCAGTTCGCCCGGGACGTCGGACTGCCGGGCTGGGTGTCGATCAACGTCATGACCTTCGAGTGGCTGATCATCATCCTGGCACTCCACTACGTGCCGTACGGATACCTGCTGGTCTCCGGCAGCCTGCAGAACATGGACGCCGGCCTGGAGGAGGCCTCCCACATGAACGGGCGGGGGACCCTGCAGACGGCGCTGCGGATCTCCCTGCCGGCCGTCCGGCACGCCACCCTGTCGTCGGTCATGTTCGTCACCATCAGCGCCACCGGCATGTTCTCCGTGCCGGCGCTGCTGGGGGCCAAGATGGACTTCCAGCCGCTGGCCGTGACGGTCTACCGGGCCACCAACGGCTATCCGAGCGACTACGCCCTCGCCGCCGCCCTCGGCACCATGCTGGTGCTGCTCAGTGTGATCGGTCTCTGGCTGTACCAGCGGGGGTTGCGGCAGGCGTCCAAGTTCGTGACGGTCACGGGCAAGTCCCGCAACCGCAAGCGCATACGGCTGGGCGCGGGCACCAAGTACCTCTTCGTGCTCCTGCTCGTCCTCTACGCTCTCGTCACGACCGTACTGCCGTACGCGGCCCTGTCCTTGCGGGCCTTCAGCACCTCCACGAACCTGGACGAGATCGACCCCACCTTCGATGTCGTCCGGCAGGTCCTGGAGGCCCCCGAGCTGAAGAACGCGCTCGGCAACACGGTGATCGTGGCCGTGACCACGGCCCTGTGCGCGGTGGCCGTCGGCATCCTGACCTCCTACGTCACGGAGCGGGTCCGGCACCGGGGCTCCGGCCTGCTCAACGCCGTCGCCATGTCCCCGCTGGCCGTCCCGGGCATCGTCTTCGCCACCGGGGTGTTCGCCCTCTACCTCGGCACCCCGCTCTACGGCTCGCTCGCCATCATGGTGGTCGCCTACGTGGCTTCCTACCTGCCGCACGCCACCCGCGTCACCGGTAACGGATTCGCCCAGATCGACAAGTCCCTGGAGGAGGCGTCCCGTATGTGCGGGGCGGGCCAGGGCCGCATGCTGTGGACCATCTTGCTGCCGCTGATGCGGCCGTCGATCGCCGCGGGCATCATCATGGTGTTCCTGTTCACGGTGCGGGAGATCAACACCGCGATCCTGCTCTACACCCCGGACACCATGCTGCTGTCCATCCTGTCCTTCAACTACGCCCAGCAGGCGTCGCTGCCGGCCGCCGCCGTCGTGGGCCTCCTGGAGACCGCCCTGATGATCGCTTGGATCGTCGTCATGCGGCTCCTGCTCCGGCCCGGAAAACTGCACCAGCGCGCCTGACGCGCACGGACCAAGCCGCCCGAATCGTGAACGAGGTGAACAGATCGATGGACGCGCCGCACCGCGACCCAGTGGACCACGGCCTGGTGGTGGAGGGACTCTTCGCCGACTACGGCGGCACGATGGCGGTCTCCGACCTCAGTCTGGAGATCGGACGGTCCGAGTTCGTCACCCTGCTCGGACCCAGCGGATGCGGGAAGACGACCACGTTGCGCTGCGTGGCCGGCCTGCACACCCCCACGTCGGGTGAGATCACCCTGGGGGGAAGGCCGCTGTACGCGCCCGACGCGAACATCCCGCCTCACAAACGGGACATCAACATGGTGTTCCAGTCGTACGCCGTGTGGCCGCACATGACGACCGTGGAGAACGTCATGTACGGCCTGAAGGCGAAGAAGATACCGAAGGCGAAGGCACGGGCCCAGGCCGAGCAGATGCTGGAACTGGTCGGCCTCGGCGAGTTCACCCATCGCAACGCCACCGACCTGAGCGGCGGACAGCAGCAGCGCGTCGCCCTGGCCCGTGCGCTGGCCACCGAGCCCAACCTGGTGCTCATGGACGAGCCGCTGAGCAACCTCGACGCCCAGCTGCGGGCGCGGATGCGCGACGAGATCCGGCAGATCCAGCGCCGTACCGGCATCACGGTGCTCTACGTGACGCACGACCAGTCCGAGGCGCTGTCGATGTCCGACCGGGTGGTGGTGATGAACAAGGGAGTCATCCAGCAGATCGGTGACCCCTGGACGCTTTACCACCGCCCTGCCAACGGCTTCGTGGCGACCTTCGTCGGCGAGGCCAACGTGGTGCCCGCGGTCGTCGTCGACGTGGGCGCGCGCGCCTTCTCCGTGAAGGTGCCCACACTCGGCCCGGACACCGTGCTCGACGTCGCCCACGCCACCTCCGCCGTCAGCCCTTCCAGCGGCGACCGGATCTCCGTCGTGTTCCGCCCCGAGTGGGTACGGGTGGGCCGGGAGACCGGGCCCCTGCCGGCCCGGCTGGACCCCAACGAGTTCCGGGCCCGTCTCGCCGCCAGCGAGTTCCTCGGCGACCACTTCGAGCGCACCTACGAGGCGGGAGAGCACCGGCTGCGGGTCCAGGCCGTCACCGGTCCGACCTCCCGGCCACCGCAGATCGGCGCCGAGCAGACGTTGCTGCTGACGCCGGACAACGTGACCTGGTTCCCCGCCGAGGACGCCGGGCCGCACGGCGACGTGGACGAGACGACGACCGTGGACGAGGGTCTGCCCGCCGGTGTGCCCACCGAGGTGCTCGGCAACTGAGACCCCGGTGCGCCGGTGCCCCTCAAGCGGGCACCGGCGCACTCGTGCGCGGCGCGGGGCTGAGTGAGGACTCGATCTTGGCGGGCAGCATGCCGAGGAAGGCGCGTGCGGCCCGGGAGACCTCCCGGTCGGGCGGGGCGAGGATGACGGCGCCCCGGGTCAGGGGCAGTCCCGGTGCCGCCGTGGGGCGCAGAAGCCCGGCCCGTTGGTCCTCGCGCACGCAGAACTCCGGAAGGACGGCGAGGGCCAGCCCTCGGGTGACGTAGGTGCGCATCGCCTCCAGGCCGCGGGACTCGAGCACCACCCGCAGCGATACGCCGACCTTCTCGGCCCAGCACTCGACCAGCTGCCGGCTGCGCATGCCGTCCGCGAACGTCGCGAAGTCGGTCTGCGAGAGGTAGGAGATGCGGTCGGCCTCGGGCAGGGCGTGTATCTCGTCGTCGGGTCGCGCGTAGAGGTACATCTGTTCCTCGATCGCCCCGAGGGTGGGGAACTCACTGGGCGCCGGGTAACGGCAGATGCCGATGTCGGCCCGCCCCTCCGCCAGCGCCCGCGTGCACTCCTTGCGGGAAGGCTCATGCTTGATGACGACCCGGACGGACGGTGCTCTCTCCTTCATGATCATGACGGCGCCGACGAGCAGGTGCTTGATGTGGTCGGAGTCGCTGACGACCGTCACCGTCGAGCTCTCCGGCAGTTCCTTCATGCGTTCCAGTCGCTGGTGGAACCGGTCGGTGCGGGCCAGGACCTCCTCGGCGAAGCCGAGCAGTTCCCGCCCGGCGTCCGTCAGCTCGGACCGCGCTCCCTGCCTGCGTTCCAGGAGGGTGCAGCCCAGCAGGCGTTCGAGGTGACGGATGCGCTGGGAGACGGCGGGCTGGGTGAGGGCCAGCTCGGCGGCGGCGGCGCGGAAGGAGCCGGCGCGCACGAGGGTCTGGAAGGTGTACATCTGGTCGAACGTCAGTCCCGCGATCAGCCGTTGACGGCTGGTGTGACGCCAGGCGGTGGTGTCGAACGTCATTGTTCCTCCTGTCGGGCAGGCGGGGCGGGCAGGGCGGGCAGGCGTGAGCCCGGGGCGGGCCTGGGGGTGCCAGGCCCTCCCCGGGACGGGTGGGAGGCGTCAGCGGCGACCGGTCACTTCTTCAGCGTGGCGTTGACCTTGCTGACGAAGTCGGCGAAGCTCTCGCCCTGCAACTCGGGCTGGGTGGCCATGCCGTACCAGACCTCCGGCTCGGAGTACCACGGCTCCTTGGCGATGGCCCGCTCGTCCACCCACCCCGTCCGGCTGCCGGCCCCGGTGCCGTAGGTGGCCATGAGGTCGTGCCCCTCGTCGGAACTGGCCCACTCCAGGAAGAGGCGGGCGGCGTACGGATGGGGGGTCGCGGTCGGCAGCCCGACCATCCACAGGGCGGCGTTGGTGGGCGTCGGGTAGGCGTACTCGACGGGAGCGCCGTCGTCGATGTAGTCGTTGTACAGGGTGTCGGTGCCGAACGTGACCGCGTACTCGCCCTTCACCAGCTGCTCGGCGATGGGTATCTGGCTCTCGAAGAGAGCGGGATCGTTGTCGGCCACGCCCTCCAGCCAGTCCCAGCCGTACGTGTCGGCCTGGTGGAGAATCACGTTGGCGTAGTTGCCCGCCGTGGTCGCGCCGCCGGTGTCGCCCAGGGCGATCTTGCCCTTGAACGCGGGATCGGCCAGGGCGGCCACCGGGTCCTCACGCAGCAGTTTCTGCTGCTCGGCCGTGGTGACCTCGGTGTTCCAGGCAACGGCACCGATGCT
This sequence comes from Streptomyces sp. NPDC058812, assembly GCF_042744565.1. Taxonomy (NCBI): domain Bacteria; kingdom Bacillati; phylum Actinomycetota; class Actinomycetes; order Kitasatosporales; family Streptomycetaceae; genus Streptomyces; species Streptomyces sp. NPDC058812. The sequence continues at coordinate 309,296 of NZ_JBHYOB010000008.1, read as the reverse complement.
CTGGTGCAAGGGGTAGATCTTTCCGGCGAGTCCGGTGCCGGGCAGGACCTTGTCGTAGTCGTAGGCGTCGTAGTTCTCGGTGCGGTAGTCGGTGATCCAGCCCTCGTCCTTGGCGTCCTGCCAGAGCTGATGGACGTTCTGGACGACGATGTCCGCGTTGTCGACACCGCCGCCGACCTCTTGGGCCCACTTCTGGAAGAGTGTCGTGCTGCCGTCACGGTAGAGCTTGACCTGGATCCCGTACTTCTTCTCGAAATGCTGGACCCAGGCAGTGGTCGACTTCTCCGTGGTGGCGGCGTACAGGCTGACTTCGCCCTCTTCCTTGGCTTTCTTGATCAGCGAGTCCATGCCCCCCGCGTCGGCCACGTTCTTCGGCAAATTCTCGGAAGTGCCGCTCCCGGAACCGCCGCACCCTGCCAGCAACAGCGAACTCACGGCTGCTGTCCCGACGAGTACCTTTCGGATTCTCATGCTGCCCCAGCCTCCAACTTCCTTGTTCTCGGGGGGAGACGCGAAAGTCCGTAACTTCTCGAAACGGTAGGACCGTGTGCCAGAAACGGTAAGCGTCGGGTTCCTACTCCACCGATAAGCCTGGTCTTATCGCCGGGACGGAGAACATCACGGGCGGCCCTCTTGCGCACTGGTCGGTCACGACGAATCGTCGACAATATCGTCGGCAGTGATGGCGACGTCAGGGACAGTACACGCTCACCCAGCGGGTGCGGAACGGTGCGGACGTGGCCGACCACGTCCGTGGGGCCGGTCCCTGTGCCCACCCGGAACAGCTGAGGAGACCGATGCGCGCGTCAGAGCCGGCCGTCCCCTGGCGGCGGTTGCTGCCGACCGCCCTCGTCCCGAACGTGCTGCACGGCTGCGGCCAGGGCGCCGCGATGCCCGTGACACTGCTGGCGGCGAGGGCGCTGACCGGTTCCTCGGCCACCGCCGCGACGGTCGCGGCGCTGCTGACCGTGGGGCAGCTGCTGCTGGCCCTGCCCGCCGGATGGCTCGTCGGCCGGTACGGGGAACGGCGTGTCATGCTTCTGGCGACGGGCATGACGGCGGTGGGGGGAACGGCCGCGTACCTCGCGCGCTCCGTGTGGCTGCTCGCGGTGGGCGCGCTGGTGATCGGCAGCGGCGCGGCCGTCTTCACCATGGCCCGCCACACCTGGGTCACCGTCGCGGTGTCGGCCCGGGTCCGTGGACGCTCACTGTCCGCTCTCGCCGGGGCCACGCGGCTGGGTCTGTTCGCCGGCCCCATGCTGGCCGCCGCCACCATGCGGCTCACCGGTGATGTCCGGGGAGGCTTCCTGGTCGTCGTGGTCGCGTGCGTCCCGCTGGCGGTCCTGGTCGCGTCGGCTCCCTTCCAGGAGCCGGGCGTCGACGACGGAGGCGACGAGGTGGCTCCGCGCGTGCTCCGTACCGTCTGGGAACGCCGCCGGGTGTTGCTCACGCTCGGTCTGACGCTCTCCGTCGTCAGCACGATGCGCACGACCAGGCGCATCCTCGTGCCGCTCGTCGGGACCGCCGTCGGTCTGGACGAAGTGACCGTCACGGTCGTGGTCGGTCTCGCCGCAGGGCTCGACTTCTCCCTGTTCTACGCGGGCGGAGTCGTGACCGACCGCTGGGGAAGGGTCGCGGTGGCGCTGCCGGCCCTGGTGGTTTTCGGCGTCAGCCACCTCGGGCTCGCGCTCGCGCCTCAACTGCCGCTCGGGGTGCACTGGTTCCTCGGCAGCACCGCGCTCATCGCGATAGCCAACGGGTGGAGCGGCGGGATCGTTCCCACCGTGGGGTCGGACCTCGCGGACCCGCGGTCACCCGCACCGTTCCTCGGTTCATGGCGCCTGGCCACCGAACTGGGGCCGTCCGTGGCGCCGTTCGCCGTAGCGGCGCTGGCCGGTGCGCTGTCCCTGTCCGCCGCGTGCGCCGCGGCCGCGGTACTCGCGGCGCTGGCCGCGCTGCTCCTCCCGGCCCACGCGCGCAGGTACCTTCCCCGGCGGACCACCTGATGAGGTGCGGAGCACCGCGGCTGCTTATCAGCTCATCACGAATGCTTTCGCGCCGGGCATTGCGCTTCCTGGTGTCGGCTTCCGACCATGGCGGGAACCGGAGAGGAGAAGCCACATGACATCCCCAGGGAAGAGACACGCGTTCGGGCGCCGCACGGCAAGCGTCATGACGTCCGGAATTCTCGTCGCGATGTGTCTGGCGGCGGCCGCCCCGTCGGCCGCCGGAGGCGCCGACACCACGAATTCCGCCGCCAATCGGACGGACCGGGATTCCACGGGGACCGTACTGCGTGTGAAGGTGCGCGGGAAATCGCTCGAAGGGAACCTGGAGGGTGATTCACCGGACCGAGACGTCTCGGTGTATCTGCCTCCCGGCTACAAGTCCGACCCCCACCGGCGCTATCCCGTTCTCTATATGCTGCACGGATTCACCAACACGGACCTGAGCTACTTCGGCGAGGGAGCCGGGACACACATCCCCACCATCGCCGACCGGGCGATCGGGAACGGCGCCGCACACGACATGATCATCGTCACGCCGAACGCGATGACCGTCTACGGCGGAAGCAACTACTCCAGCGGCGCGACCACGGGGGACTGGGAGTCCTTCGTCTCCCGCGACCTGGTGACGTACGTGGACAAGCACTTCCGTACCGTCGCCCGGGTCGAAGCCCGTGGTCTGGCAGGTCATTCCATGGGCGGCTACGGCGCGATGCGGATCGGGATGAAGCATCCCGAGGTCTTCTCCTCCCTCTACATCCTCAGCTCCTGCTGCATCTCCCCGTCCAGCAACATCCCGGACACCCAGGAGGAGATGGCGGCGTTCGAGGCGTTCACCCGGCGTCCCGAGGACTACACCCAGATCCCGGCCAACATCAGGACGGCGGTCGCCGCCGCGGCGGCGTGGGCCCCCAACCCCGCCAAACCGCCCCTCTACTACGACTCCCCGGTCAAGAACGGCGAGCCGCAGCCGTCGGTGATCGCCCGGATGACCGCCAACCGGCCGCTGGCCATGGTCGACCAGTACATCAGCAACCTCAAGAAGCAGCACATCGCCTTCGACGTCGGCGACGAGGACACCAACATCGCGGCGAACCTCACCGAGTTCGACCGCGTCCTGACGACCTACGGCGTGCCGCACACCTTCGAGGTCTACCACGGCAACCACGGCAATCGCGTCCCCGAGCGCTTCGAGCACGAGGTGCTTCCCTTCTTCTCGAAGCACCTCGCGCGAAAGCCGGCGAAGGAGTCCTCTTGAGCAACACCGACCTGGCCACCGCAACCGGTACCCGGGCCCGCACCCGCACATGTGCCACGACGTTGGCCGACGCCGTGGCGCGCACCGGCTGCGCCCATGTCTTCGCCCTCATGGGGGACGGCAACATGCACCTGCTGCTGGCGCTGGAGGAGCGTGGCGTCGACGTGGTGGAGGTCCGGCACGAGAGCGCCGCCGTGGCGATGGCCGAGGGATACACCTGGTCGGCGGGCCGGACCGGCATCTGCTCGGTCACCCACGGCCCCGGACTCACCCATGTGGCGACGTCGCTGATGGTCGCGGCACGCAATCGGACGGCGCTCGTCGTGATCGCCGCCGAGACACCCACCGGTTACCAGGGCGCCCAGAGCTTCGACCAGGCGTCCTTCGCCGCCTCCTGCGAGGCGGTGTACCGCGCCATGGGCCGGGACGACGACCCCGAGGACGCCCTCTGCGCGGCACTGGCCGTGGCGCGGGAGCGGTCGCGTCCGGTCGTCCTGGGGATCGCCGCCGACCTTCTCACCTCGCCCGCGGCCGGCAGCGCCGCACGAGGACCGGAGCCGCTGCCGGACCCCGCCGGGGCACCGTCCGCCGAGGACGACGCGGTCGCGGCCGACCGGCTGGCCCGGCTGCTCACCGACGCGGAACGGCCGGTGCTGATCGCGGGCCGCGGCGCGGCGGACGGCCACGCTCCCGACCTCCTGCGCACGCTCGCGGACCACTTCGGCGCCGGCCTGGCCACGACCCTGCCCGCCAAGGGCGTGTTCGACGGCCACCCCCTCGACCTGGGCATCGCCGGCGGCCTGGCCCACCCCGCCGCCGAGCGCCTGCTCGGCTCCGCCGACCTGGTCGTGGCGTTCGGCGCCTCCATGGGCCGCAGCACCACGCAGTCCCGGCACCTGTTCGCCCAGGCACACGTCGTCAAGGTGGTCGACGAGGCACCCGACGCCGAGCCGACGCGGGCACCGGGGGACGGCGGACGGACGGAGACGCTGCGCGGCGACGCGGCGGGCACTCTGCGGCGCACCGTGTCCCTGACCCGGGCGCTGACCGGTTCGCGCCGGCCGTGGTTCAGCCCGGTCGGCCCGTCCGCCGAATGCTGGCAGGAGGACCTGCGGAACTTCGCTCCACCGGTCCCCGACGGCACCGTCGACCCTCGGCGCGCGGTCGCCGAGATCAGCGAGCGCCTTCCCGAGGACGCCACCGTCGTCATCAGCAACGGCCACTGCTCGGGCTTCGCCGCCGCGTTCGTCACCGCGCCCGCCCGGGGCCGCTTCTTCGCGGCCCAGGGCTTCGGCTCCATCGGCCAGGCGCTCACCACGGCCATCGGTGTCGCCCTGGGTGCTCCGGACCGCAAGACCGTGGTCTTCGAGGGGGACGCCGCGTTCATGATGCACGTACAGGAACTGGACACCGCGGCCCGCGCCGGGGCCGATCTGACGGTGTTCGTCCTCAACGACCAGGCGCTGGGCACCGAGTACCAGCGCCTGCACCGCGACGGCGACAATGCCGAGGCGGCCGTCGTCCCGCCACCCGGCCTCGCTCCGCTCGCCACCGCCTTCGGTGCCCGCTCGGCGACCGTGGACGGAGCCGGGGCCGGGGAAGTCGTCGAGGAGGCGCTGCGACCCGGTCTCGCCGTCGTCGATGTACGCACCGCGCGGTCGGTGCTCAGCCGCCACATGCGGCTTCCGCACACACTGAGCGGCCGGAACGGGGGGAGGGAGAGTGAGTGACGAGGCGACGGCGGACGTGTGCGACCGGTGGGAGAGCACGGTCCAGACCTGCACCACCCAGCTGCGGTCGTACGGCGGTCGGACACGATTCTCCGGGGTCGTCGACACCATCTCCTGCCTGGAGGACAACGTGCTCGTGCGCGAGGCCCTGTCCCGGCCGGGAGAGGGCCGTGTGCTCGTGGTCGACGGGGCTGGATCGCTGCGCACGGCGCTGATGGGCGACGCGATGGCCGACCTGGCGAGGGTCAACGGCTGGGCGGGAGTGATCGTGCACGGAGCGGTGCGTGACGTGGCCCGGCTGCACGAGACCGACCTCGGGGTGCTCGCTCTCGGGGCGAACCCGCGCCGCAGCGGGAAGACCGGAACCGGCACCGCCGGACAGCCGGTGGTGTTCGGCGGTGTGGTGTTCACGCCGGGTGACACCGTGCACGTGGACGAGGACGGTGTGGCCCTGGTGGCCCGCGAGACGGAGTGAGATGACCGGGGCACCGCAGTTCGCCATGCAGTTCACCGTTCTCGAACCGGTCCTCACTCGCGAGCACGCCCGCCGGCTGACCGACCTGGCGAGGATGGCGGACGACTACGGCCTGCACTCCATCGGTGTCGGTGACACGGGCTTTCGCCTCAACGAGGCGGCGGCCCGTGTCACTTTGCTCGCGCTCGGCACCACGCACACCTACGTCGGGATGCGCCCCACCAACCCCTGGACCCGTGACCCGCAGATCGCGGCGGCCTTCCTCGCCACGATCGACGGCATCACCGGTGGCCGTGCCTTCATGGAGGTCGCCACGGGCGACTCCGCCGTGCGCAGTGTCGGCCGCCGGCCGGCGACCCGGGCCCGCCTGGAGGAGTACGTGACCTGCGTACGCGATGTCCTGGCCACCGGCCACGGACGTTACGACGGACGCGACATCCGCGCCTTCACCGGCCCGCGTGACCCGGTCCGCATCTCGGTCGGCGCGGAGGGTCCGCGCATGCTGCGGCTCGCCGGGGCCGTCGGTGACGCGGCCTCCATCGGCACCGGCCTCACCCCCGAGGTCGTGCAGTGGTCCCTGGAGCAGCTCCAGGAGGGCGCCCGTGAGTGTGGCCGCCGAGATGCCGCCGAACCGTGGTTCACCGTCCGCAGCGTTCTGGACGGCGACCGGGAGGCCGCACGGGACCGGCTGCGTCCCTCGCTCGCGTCGATCCTGCACCACAGCATGCGGCAGGGAGTCGAGGGCCGGCTGATCCCCGAACACCACCACGCGGCGGTGCGGGAGTACGTACGCCGCTACACCCTGGCGGACCACCAGCGGGCCGGTGGCGGCAACGCGCGGCTGATGGGGGAGCTGGGACTGGCCGGTTTCGCGATGGACCGCTGGGGCATGGCGGGCGACGCGGCGGACTGGACCCGACGCATCGAGGAACTGACCGCCCGCGGAGTGCGCCGGGTGTGGCTGGCCAACCGCGGCGGCCTCGACGAACTGGAGCGCACGCTGCGGAGCTTCGGGCAGGAGGTGCTGCCTCGGGTGCGCTGAGCGGCACGCGGGCGGGCCCGGCACGCACGGCGCGTGTCGGGCCCGCCCGTGTGCGGACCGGTCAGGACAGCAGCTTCTGCCAGAAGACGAGGTTGTGCTTCTCGGGGAAGCCGCGGCTCGCCTTGGAGCAGGCGGCCGGGGCGTCGCCGCTCGCCGGCGAGGTGTCGCAGGCGACGAGGAACATCAGTGCGCCCGCCCGGTCGCTGTACTTCGGCCAGGACGGGGTGTCCGGGCCGTTGGGGTCGCCGGACGTGGTGAACCGGTCCCAGTACTCGATCATCTGGCGGGACAGTTCGAGCTGGTCGTCGTCGTAGGGAAGGGTCTGGCCGAGGTAGTCCCAGAGGTAGCCGAGGTCGTCGACGTGGACGGCCCCGCCGAAGGGGAACTCACGGGCGGCCCGGCTCTCCCGCTGGATGCGGAAGACGGACGTGAAGTGCGGGGTGTCGCTCTCGGCGAACTCGTACGCGTAGGTCGGCACCCACTTGGACAGCGTGCGGGTGAGCTGCCAGCGGGTGTGGGAGGTCGATCCGTTCTGGGCGTCGGTCCACGCCTCGCCCGGGGTGCGGTAGTTGCTCAGGGGGTACTCGGCGAGGACCGCGTCGGCGTCGTCGCCGTAGGCGGAGCGGACGGCGGCCTCGTACTGGGCGGCCGTCATCGGCGTACCGAGATAGTCGTGGTTCTGGAACGTGGACAGGCCGCGCTCGCTGTCGGTCTGGCCCAGCATGACCGGGACCCGGTTGAACCGGCCGGACTGTACCGCGGTCGCCGGGTTGACCGGGAAGGCGCGTCCGCCGGTGGAGAGGCTGACGCCGGCCTTCTTCTGGGCGGCGAGCAGGTCGGCGGCGGGCTTGGCGCGCAGGCAGGCCAGGACATCGGCGACGGTGGCGCAGCCGGCCTCCTTGACGAAGGCGGTGCTCTGCGCCCGGCCGGAGGCGGCGGACTGGAGGTGGCAGCCGCCGCTCATGAGGACGGCGCGGGAGAAGAGGCCCTCCGCGGTGGGGGAGGCGAGGTGGTCGCAGACCGAGCCGGCGCCGGCGGACTGGCCGGCGATGGTGACGTTCTCCGGGTCGCCGCCGAACCGGGAGATGTCGGAGTGCACCCAGCGCAGGGCCGCCTGCTGGTCGAGGAGGCCGTAGTTGCCGGGGCCGTCCTCGCTCTCCGCCCGCAACTGGGGCAGGTTGAGGGTGCCGAGGACACCCAGGCGGTAGTTGATGGTGACGACGATCGCGCCGGTCTGGGTGACGAACCTGCGCGGGTCGGTGTCCTGGCCGGCGCCCCCGGTGAAGCCGCCGCCGTGGATCCACACCAGGACCGGTGTCTTCGCGCGGGCGGAGTCGGGGACGTAGACGTTGAGGTCGAGGCAGTCCTCGGTGGTGATGATCTTCTCGTAGCCGGGGTCCCAGCCGGTGTTCTGCGCACACCGGTCGCCGAAGGAGGTGGCGTCGCGGACGCCGGACCACTTCGGTCCGGAGCGGGGCGCCTGCCAGCGGCCGGCCTCGGCGTAGGGGATGCCGAGCCAGGCGCCGTAGCCGGTGCGGTCGGTGCCGCGGACCTTGCCCTGGCTGGTCTGCACCACGTCAGAGGCGGGCCGGCCGCCCGCCGACGTGGACGACTGGGCCTGCGCGGCGAGCGGGGTGAGACCCAGGGCGAGCAGCCCGAGGGCGGTGAGTGCGGCGCGGACGGTGCCGCGCCGGGTGCGGGACGGTCTCATGGCTCCCTGCTTTCTGCGTGCGGGTGTGCCGGAAACGGTCGACGGCGGGATGACGTCAGGCGAGCCAGAAGTCGCAGTGGTGGTCGGCCGAGTAGCCGCTGATCACCTTGCTGGCACCGGCCGTGCGCAACTGCATGACCGGCCAGTCGGCAGCGGCGGTGTAGCGCGGCCAGGCGGGCTCGCCCTTGGCCTTCGGGGCGCCGCTGTGGGCGAAGGCACCCCAGTAGCGGATCATCTGGTCGGCCAGCTTCTCCTGCCGCACGGTGAGGGGCTTCTCGCCGAGGGTGAAGTCGAAGAGGTAGGCGAGTTCGGCGCTGTGCGCGTTCGACATGTCCTTGCCGGGGAGGGTGAAGCCGTACAGCGTCGGCGAGGTGGGGTCGTCGAACTCGTAGCGGTAGACGGGCACCTCGGCGGAGATCAGCCGTGCGGCCTGCTGGTTGGTGCAGGCACGCTGGACGTCGGTCCGGATCTGCGTGAGGGCGTCCCAGGGGTTGTCGAAGTCCTCCAGCGGATACAGCTCCAGGACGCGGTCGGCCCGGTCGCCGTAGTCCTCGCGGACCCGCTCCTCGAAGCCTTCCGGGGTGAGGCCGGCGAACGCCTCGGAGGCGAGGCGGTTCTCGGATCGGGTGTTCCCGGTCAGCACCGGCACCGCGTTCCAGGTTCCGTCCGCCAGGGCCTGCCGGAACGTCTTGGGCAGCACGGGGCCGCCGACCTTGGAGCCGCCCAGGTACTCGCCCTGGTGGGCGATCAGGGTGCCCGGCCACGCCTTGCGCAGACAGGCGACGGCGGTGGCCTCGTCGGGGCAGCCGACGGCCTCGGCGTAGGTGACCCCGCTCTGCTCGCCGGCGGCGAGGGTCGACTGAGACTGCAGGCACTGGGAACTCTGCACCGCGGCCTTGTCGAACAGGCCGCGGGCGGAGGGCATGGCCATCAGGTCGCAGACGGCGCCACCGCCGGCGGACTGGCCGGCGATGGTGACGTTGCCGGAGTCGCCGCCGAAGCGGGCGATGTTGTCCTCGACCCATTCCAGGGACGCCACCTGGTCCATGCGGGCGTAGTTGCCGGAACCGCCCGGTGTCTGCTCGCTCAGCGCCGGGTGGGCGAGAAAACCGAGGGCGCCGAGCCGGTAGTTGACGGTGACGACGATGACGTGGCTCTTGGCGGCCATGCTGCCACCGCCGTAGATGACACCGGTTCCCTGGGTGTTGGCGCCGCCGTGGAACCACACCAGTACGGGCAGCCGGGCACCGGGCTCGGTGCCGCTGGGGCGGTAGACGTCCAGGTAGAGGCAGTCTTCGCTGACGGCCTGCTCCTCCCGTACGCCGGAGGGCTGGAACTGCAGACAGGCGGGTGACTGGTGGTCCGCCTGTCGCACGCCCTTCCAGGACGCGGGCGCGGCGGGCGGCGCGAAGCGCAGGTCACGTACGGGCGGGGCCGCGTACGGCAGTCCCAGGAACCGGTCCGCCCGGTCGGCGGTGACCCCCTGGACCGGGCCGCTGTCCGTCCGCACGACGGGCGCGGCGCGGCCCGCGTCCAGCCCCGAGGCCGAGCCGGCGGTGGACGCGGAGGCCACCAGGGCGAGGGCGGGAAGCAGGGCGGTCGCCGCGAGCGCGGCCAGAGGGCGCCTCAAGACACGTCTGAACACACAACCTCCAAGTAGGGAGCCGCCGCCGTCAAGCGGCCGGCGGGGCGAGCTGTGGGATGTGAGTTGTCCGTGGCGACTGCGAACGTAGCCGGTCGGCAATATTGTCAGCAATATGTGCGACAGAGTTTCTTCAGTCCCTGAAGGCGGATCACCCGCTACGAGCCGGCCGACGACCGCCTCGGCAACGCCCTGGACGACCTGCGCACCGCCCTTCCTGTCCGCCGCCCAACGCCGCGCCGGCCGCGAACTGGACTCCGCGAGCGCGGTCGCCGACTCCCGGCAGGCGCTGCTGTGCACCTACCTGTCCGCGGCGCTCCTGGCGGGCCTGGTCCTGAACGCCGCCCTCGGCTGGTCCTGGCCGATCCCGTCGCCGCTCTCGTCATCGCCGCCCTCGCCGTGAAGGAAGGCCGCGATGCCTGGCAGGGCGAGGGGTGCTGCGCGCCGTCGGCGGGTGTGACGGCGGACGGGTGCGGCGACCGCCCGCCCGGATGCGGCTGTTGAGGCGTCACCGGGCCGCGGCCCGGTTCCCCCGGTTGACGTTCGCGTCGCGCGCGCCGGAGCCGTGGCTCACGCGCCGGGCCTTCACAGCCTCACGCGCCGCGCCTTCACAGCTACGGCAATGGCGCGCCTTACCGTTTCCACAGGCGGCGTTCGGACAATCTTCGGCATGAACACCTCCCACCTGTCACGACGCGGTTTTCTCGCCGCGTCGTTCGGCGCCGTCCTCCTCGGTGCCACCGCATGCGGCAACTCCTCCGACGGCTCGAGCGCCGGAGAGTCCGGCTCCTCCGAGGCGTCCAGCAGCCCCTCCACCACCGGGACCGCCACGACGAGCGGCACTGAGGAGCCACCCAGCCTCGACAGCCTGATCTCGGAGGTGAAGAGCACGTTCCGGCAGTTCACGTACGAGGACTCCCAGACGGGGGAGTCCCTGCCCTACAACTTGTACATCCCCGAGGACTACGACGCCGCCAAGTCCTACCCCTTGGTGCTCTACATCGCCGACTCCAGCCTGGTCGGCCAGGACGTCACCGCCCCGCTGTCACAGTACGGCGCACTGATCTGGGCCGGCGCCGACGAACAGGCCAAGCGCGCCAGCTTCGTCCTCGTCCCCGAGTTCCCGTCCGTCATCATCGACGACCACGGCAGCTACACCACCACCGACTACGTCGAGATGACCACCCGCCTGCTCGGCTCGGTCACCGGCGAGTACAGCATCGACGACAAGCGGATCTACGGCACCGGCCAGTCGATGGGCTGCATGACGGTGATGTACCTGACCGCCAAGCACCCCGACCTGTTCGCCGCCGAGCTCTTCGTCTCCGGCCAGTGGGACGTCAGCGAACTGGGCAACCTGGCCGAGGAGAAGTTCTTCTACATCGCCGCCGGTGGCGACGAGAACGCCTCCGGCGGCCAGGCCGACGTCAAGAACTTGCTCAAGGAAGCCGGAGTCTCCTACCAGAGCGCCACCTGGGACGCGACCTGGACCGCCGCACAGTACGCCACCGCCGCCAAGAAGCTCTTCGCCGCGGGCGACGACATCAACTTCGCCACCTTCAAGACCGGCACTGTCCTGGAAGCCTCCGACTCCACCTCCTCCGGCTCGGCCATGAACAGCGAACACATGGCCTCCTTCGAACCCGCCTACAAGATCACCGCCCTGCGTGACTGGCTCTTCGAACAGAAGGCCGCCTGAGACCGTGGAGCCTGGGGCGCCCGGCTCGGCCAGTCGTGTTCGCCGTGTGACGGCCGCGCGGCGACGTCCGGCTCCTGATGGACCAGGCCGCGACGGTGCGTGGGGTGAGCGCGGACCTCGGAAAATGACGGCAATATTGCTGTGCATATTGTCAACAATCTTGTAGCGTTCGTCACGCCTCGGCCCCGAGGCATCCACGAAGCACTTGATGTTCAGTGAGGGGAGACCTCGTGCAGCGGCTCTCCGCGTCTTCCGGACGCGACGCACTCACCCATCCGACCGATATACGGAAAGGACGTCCCGTGACCCGCACTCGCCTCCTGAGAGGTGCGGCTTTCACGGCTTCCCTCGTTCTCGCGGCGGTCGCGACGCCGGCCTCCGTCGCGGTGGCGGCTCCCGCCGCTGGTCGCGGTCACTCGGTGGACCGCGAGGACGCCGCGCTGGACTTCGACTCCGCCGCCTACACGACGATCACCGTCACCGTCGACGGCCGGCCGATCAACGTGCGCTGGTACAAGCAGATCTGCTACGTCGCGAACCCGGTCGCGGCGGCGGCCCAGCAGCCCGGCGGCCCCGGCGGCGGTACGACGATCACCGACACCGAGTGCGGCTACCAGAGCATGAACGTGTTCGTTCCCGAGAGCGCCTTCGGCGACCAGCGCACCCTGGTCTACTTCGCCGTGAACAACAGCGGCTGGAAGGCCAGTTACCTGCGGGCGAGCGTCACCGCCGGCACCTCCTACAACAGCGCGACGAGCAACGTCGGCGCCGCGCTGAAGGCGGGCTATGTCTTCGTCGACGTCGCCAACCGCAGCCGCGGCCTGGTCGGAGCGGACGGTACGGCTCCCGGCAAGGCCCCCGCGGCGGTGGTCGACGCCAAGGCGGCCGTCCGCTACCTGCGTCTCAACGACGCCGCGATGCCCGGCAGCGCGGAACGCGTCGTCATCAACGGCACCAGCGGAGGCGGAGCCTTGGTGTCGATCCTGGGCGCCTCCGGCAACAGCGCCGAGTACAACTCCCACCTCGCCGCGATCGGCGCCGCCGGTATCGACGCCAAGGGCCGCAGCACCCTGCGCGACGACGTCTTCGCCGTGAACGCGTACTGCCCGATCACCGACCTCGGCAACGCCGACATCGCCTACGAATGGCTCTACAACGTCCTCGGCACCCGAGACACCACCGGCTCCAACCCCTCGCCGTCGGACGCCGCCGCGATCGCGGCCCGATTCGCGGCGTACGAGAAAAGCCTCGGGCTGCGCAACCCCGACGGCTCCAGGCTCACCGCCGCGACCATGCTCGACACCATCAGGAAGGAAGTCATCCGCTCCGCCGAGACCTACCTGAAGGCGGACCCGGCCCACACGATCCCGCCGTTGGGCGGCACCTTCCAGATCACCTCCCGCGGCACCACCAAGTCGTACGTCAACGACTGGATCGACGTCGACACCGCCACCGGCAAGGTGCGTTCCGTCGACATGGTGAAGTACCTCGCGTTCGTCGCCACGCAGGCCACGCTGAAGACGACCCCCGCCTTCGACGCCGTGGGTGTCGACGGGAACATCACCAGCGGCACCGAGACCGACCTGTTCGGCCCGCCGACGCAGAAGTACCTGAACTACACCGAGTACAGCTGGAACCACAACGACGTCGCCGGCGACGGCAGCGGCCTCGACGACACCGGGCTGACCTGGAAGCAGTACACCGCGAAGAAGAGCACAACCGTCGATGACCAGGTGCACCTGATCAACCCGATGGACTTCATCGGCACGAGCGCCGACACCGCGCCCAACTGGTACGTCCGGCACGGAACCCGCGACCGGGACACCGCGTTCACCGTCTCCCTCAACCTCGACCGAGCGCTTGCCGACGACAAGCAGGTCAAGAGCCTGAACTACCAGCTCGCCTGGGACCAGCCGCACGCCGGCAACTACGACGTGCCCGAGGCCATGGCCTGGATCGCCGAGGTCGTCCGCGAGGCCGGCGACCCGCTCGCCTCCGGGCACAAGGGCTGAGCCGTCCGCGCACCCGAAGGCGGACAGCCGGTGCGGCGGAGCAGCGGTGCGGCTCCGCGGCGGAGAGGTGACCGGCCGCCCGCGCCGCTCGGTGGACCGGCCACCGGGCAGTGCGGGCAGCCGGGTCAGGCCGACTCGCGGACGACGATCCGCGCGGGCGGCGGGCGGAGGCCGTCCGTGTCGAGGCCCAGGGCGAGGCGGGCGCGGAGCCGACCGTGGGCCTTGGCGTCGACATGGACGCTGGTGAGCCCCGGGGAGGTGCAGGCACCGTACCGGTCAGGAACGTCTGGACGGCTTCGGCGCGGGCGTAGCGATCAGCCGGCCCGACGAAGGCCCTGGGGACCCGAGTACCCAGATCGCGGGTGGCGTGCCCGGTGAACTCAGCCGGGTCGCGGTCAGCGGGGACCCGGTGTCGGGCAGGGCCACGGCGATGACGGTGTGGCCGTGCTCCACCAGGTGACGCGGCTGCACCGCCGCGTGGGCGGCGAGGCCGTCGCGCCAGCCGCCGCCGAGGTCGTCCAGTACCCGGCCGGTGAGGCAGGTCTCGCCGAACCGGATGACCGCGCGGGGCGCGATGACGTCCAGGACCTGCTGTGTGGACTGCGGAGTGTGGTGGGCGTGCCGGACGAGCAGGACGTGGTCGTGAGCGGCGAGTTCGGCGTCGAGGCCCTGGATGCAGCTCCGGGAGTGGTCGCCCTCCATGCGGCGGCCTGCTCGACGTCACCGACGACCCGGAGACTCTCGACTCCACGGGCTTCCGGGCCGTCGCAGACCGTCGACGGTCTCCGCCACCGAGGCCATGAAGTCGTCGCGCCGCACCTCGCCGCCGGTGAACCCCCGCATGCCGGCGCCCCGCTGCGGCTTCACCGCGGCTTGCCCATCTGGTCCTCGTCCGACAAGTGCTCCACCGTCTTGCCGGTCTCCGTGAACGTACGGGTCACATGACCCGAGGAGTACACCCACAGGATGCGCAGCGGGGTGTCACCGACGTTGCGGAACAGGTGGGGGACGGGAGAAGGGATGTAGGTGGTGTCGAACCGCTCCAGCTTCGTCACCTCGCCGTCGACCCACACCTCCGCCTCTCCGTCGAGGATCGTCACGTGCTCGTCGCAGTTGTGCGAGTGCATCGGGGCCCCGGAACCCACCGGGTACACGCTCATGCCACTGGTGATGCGGTTCTCCCCGCCGGCCGACGGCGTCGTGATCAGGGGCGTCGTCACCACGGCACCGCCCCGGTCGAGCAGGGGCACGGACGCGGCCTTGATGATGGTGGTCATCGTGGGGGATCCTCTCCGGTTCATCGTCTTGCGTCGGACGACGTTAGGTCGCGCGGGCGCGGATCGGTGCCCTGTCGCGCGCAGGTTTACCTTGCGCTCCGGGAGGGGTGTGCTTCCTCGGCCCGGCTGTACCGTCACCTGTCACCGCAGGGCTTCGACCCGCTGCGGAAACGCGTCGGAAAGAAAAGGCAGGTATCGGCCGGATGAGGCTCCCCGTTCTCACCGAAGAGGAAATGGACCAGCGGCAGACCGAGTTGGCCGCTCGTATCGCCGGCCGCCGCGGCGCGGTCCGCGGCCCCTTTCGGGTCTGGCTGCACAGCCCGGAGATGTGCGAGCGGGCCGAGTCCCTCGGCGCCTTCGCCCGCTTCGACTGCAGCCTGCCCGAGCACCTGCGGGAACTGACGCTGCTGATGGCGGCCCGCAACTGGGACGCGCAGTACTCCTGGAACGCCCACGTCCACCAGGCCGTCGAGGCCGGCGTACCCGAGGCGGCCGTCAAGGCGATTGCCGAGAAGCGCGAGGCCGTCTTCGACGACCCGGCGGACCAGGCGTTCTACCGGTTCTGCAAGGAGGTGCTGGAGGAGCACTTCGTCTCGGACGAGACGTTCGCCGACGCGCTGGCGCACTTCGGGGCCAAAGGGCTGGTCGACACGATCGGCGCGCTCGGCAACTTCACCATGCTCGGCATGTGCCTGAACACCTTCCAGGTGGACCTCCAGCCCGACAGGGAACCGCCCTTCCCGGACATCCGCGGCTACGGCCGCGCAGCCGGCGGCCAGGCCCCCGAACTGCCGTGACCCACCACTCCTTCTTCCCGCAGTGCTTGGCGCAAGGAGGCGTCAGCCCATGAGAAGCAGCAAGAGCACCAGCACGTCCAAGTTCCTGGCCGTCGCCTGCCTGGCGACCGCGATGGTCGTCACGGGCTGCTCCGGGAGTGCGAAGAGCCCGGGCAAGTCCACCTCCGGCACACTGGCCGTCAACTGGGGCGGCTTCCCGGAAAGCTGGGCGCCGGGCGCCGAGATGGAAGCCGGCTACATGCGCGTCCCCTACGAGAACCTGGTGGCCCTGGACGCGAAGGGCGCGATATCCCCCGCGCTGGCGACCAAGTGGGAGCAGACCGAGGAGGCGCTGACCCTCACCCTGCGCGAAGGGGTCACCTTCCACGACGGCACCCCGTTCGACGCCGAGGCCGTCAAGGTCAACCTGGAGTCCATCCGCGACGGCAAGACCGCCTACGCGGGCCCCCTGAAGGTGATCGAGTCGGTCGACGCCGTCGACGCGCACACCGTACGGATCAACCTTGCCGAGCCGACCCCGTCCCTGCTCACCACGCTCTCCACCCGCGGCGCCCCCATGGGCAGCCCGAAGGCCATCGAGGACGGCACGATCGCCCAGACCCCCGTGGGCACCGGTCCCTGGGCCTACGACGCGGGCTCGTCCACCAAGGGCACCCGCATGGCGTTCAAGTACTACGACGGCTACTGGGGCGGCAAGGACAGCGTCGGCTTCCAGACGGTCGAGCTGTACGCGATCCCCGAGGACAACGCGGCCACCGGCGCCCTCGCCACCGGCGAGATCGCCCTCACCGACACCGAGACCACCCAGCTCGGTCGTATCGAGGGCAACTCCAGCCTCGAACACCTCTCCTACCCGGCGATCCGCAACAACCCGATGTTCTTCGATCGCGGACCGGGCGGCGCCTTCGAGGACGCCGACGTGCGCCGCGCCGCCTGCTACGCCCTGAACACCGAGGAGATCGTCAAGCTCGAACCCGACTTCAAGGCCCGCACCCAGCACTTCGCCGAAGGTGAGCCCGGGCACAACCCGGGCGTCGCCGGGTATGCCCACGACCTCGACGAGGCCAAGCGGCTCATGGCCAAGGCCGGCGACCCGGAGATCTCCGTGGAAGTATTGGCCGCGCCCTTCAACGAGAAGCAGCTCCAGGTCTACGCCCAGCAACTGGAGAAGATCGGCATCAAGGTGTCCGTGCAGTCCGCGGCCCCGCCCCAGTACTTCTCGCAGTGGAACAGCGGGCGCTACGCCCTCGGTCTCGGCTCCAACGACGAGCTGACCCCGTACGACTGGTACAAGGCGTGGTTCGCCGCCGACGCCCCCGGCAACCCCTCCCACGTGGAGAGCGCCGAGCTGAAGGCAGCCGCCGACGCCGCCATCGCGTCCGGTGCCTCCGAGGAGGCCGACGCGCTGTGGCAGAAGGTCACCAAGATCATCTCCGACGAGGCCCTCACCTGCGCCCACGTGGCGGGCGAGGAGCTGATCGCCTGGAACACCGAGGCCGTCACCGGGGTCAAGCCCTCCTCCCAGCCGTGGGAGACCAACCTCGTCGACTACAAGGCCCTGCGGCCGGCGGGGAAGTGAGCGATGGGCAAACTCATCGCCTACCGCCTGGTCCTGGCCCTGCCGCAACTGGCCACCGTGTCCCTGCTCGTGTTCCTGCTGACGTACCTGGTGCCGGGCAGCCCGGCCGCGGCCGTCCTCGGGGTCGGGGCCACACCGGAACGCCTGGCCGAGGTCGAGGCCGACCTCGGCCTGGACGCGCCCTTCCTCCAGCGCCTCGGCGACTGGTTCGCCGGCGCGCTCGGCGGTGACCTCGGCACCTCCTACACCAACAGCCTGCCCGTGACCGACCTCGTCGCCGAACGACTGCCCGCCACGCTCTCCCTGGTCGGCGGAGGCCTCCTGTTCGCGGCCGTCTTCGGGCTCGTCCTCGGCGTGCTCGCCGCACTGCGGCCCGGCCCCGTGGACCGGCTCGTCAACGGCGTGACGTCACTCGGGCTCGCCATCCCGGAGTTCTGGTTCGGTCTCGTCCTCTCCCTGGTGTTCGCCGTGCAGCTCGGCTGGGTCCCCGTGGTGGCCTACACCCCGTTCGCCGAGGACCCCGCCGCCTGGTTCACCGGCATGATCCTGCCGTCCGTCGCGCTCGGCGCCCCGGCCGCGGCCATCGTCGCCCGCCAGACCCGCAGTGCCATGGCCAAGTGCCTGACCGCCCCCTACATCGACAGCCTCACCGCGGTCGGCGTGCCCCGTGGCCGCATCGTGCTGCGCTACGCCCTGAAGAACGCCATGATCCCCGTGCTCGCCTCAACCGGGCTCACCCTGCGCATCCTGATCGGCGCGAGCTTCGTCGTGGAGACGGTCTTCGCCATCCCCGGCATGGGCCAGCTCCTGCTGCACAGCGTCATCGGCAAGGACTTCCCCGTCGTACAGGGCGGCGTCCTCGTCGTCGCCGTCCTGGTCATCGGCGTCAATCTCGTTCTTGACGTGGGCTACGGCCTGCTCGACCCGAAGGTTCGCCCGCAATGACCGTGACCGAAGCAACGACACAGAAAGCCGGCCGGACGGGCCCCGGCACACCGCGCAAACAGGGCGGCGGTGGCCTGCTGAGCCGCCTGCGGCGGCAGCCGGCGACCCTGGCCGGCGTCTCAGTCCTGCTCCTGATCGTCCTCATCGCCGCGGCCGCGCCCCTGCTCGCACCCCACGACCCGACCGCGCACAACTACGACGCGGTCCTCCAGGGGCCGGGCGCGGAACACTGGCTCGGCACCGACGACCTCGGCCGGGACACCCTCAGCCGCCTCCTGTACGGCGCCCGGATCGCCCTGCTGGTCTCGGTCGGCTCGGTGGGCGTGGCCCTGCTCATCGGGGTGCCCATCGGCCTGCTCCTCGGCTACCGGGGCGGCTGGACCGACCGGCTCGGCTCCCGGCTCCTCGACGTCTCGGACGCGCTGCCCGGCATCATGGTCGGGTTCACCGTCATCGCCGTCATGGGCCGCGGCCTGGTGCCGCTCATGCTGGCGGTCGGCCTGATCTTCTGCATGAGCTTCGCCCGGCTGACCCGCGCGGTGACCCTCGCCGAGCGGGAACGCCAGTACGTGGAGTCCGCGCAGGTCGCCGGCCTGCGCACCTCGGAGATCCTCTTCCGGCAGGTGCTGCCCAACCTCACCGGCCCACTGGCCGTGCAGGCGGCCGGCTTCCTCGGGCACGCGGTGGTCATCGAGTCCGTCCTCAGCTTCCTCGGCCTCGGCCTCGAGTCCGACACCGCCTCGTGGGGAGCGATGCTCTCCCTGGCCGCGGAGCAGCAGGCCGAACAGCCCTTCCTGCCCTTCCCGCCCGGTGTCGCCCTCGTCGTGACCGTGCTCGCCTTCAACGTGATCAGCGACGGCATCAACGACGCGCTCGTGGGCGGCGGCCGCGCGTCGGTGCGGCGCCGTTTCCGCGGAGCCGTCAAGGCCGTGACCCCGGAGACCCCGGCGTCCGGGAAGGGCGCGGCCGACACGGACGACGATGCCGTACTCGCCATCCACGACGTCACCGTCACCCTCGACGGGCCGGACGGCCCCGTGCCCCTGGTCCACGACGCGTCCCTCACGCTGCGCCGCCGCGAAGTCCTCGGGCTGCTCGGCGAGTCGGGATCCGGCAAGTCGATCCTCGCCCGCTCCGCACTGGGCCTGCTGCCCCGCGGCGTCCACCTGACCGAGGGCTCCGTCCGCCTCGGCGGCGTGGAGATCGCCGGGCTCGGCGAAAAGGAATTGCGTGCCCACCGCGGCTCCGGCATCTCCGTCGTCCTCCAGGACCCCATGACCGCCCTGTCCCCGGTCCACACGGTGGGCCGGCAGCTGTGCGAGCCGCTGCGCCTGCACTTCGGCATGACGAAGGCGAAGGCCCGCGAGCGCGCCGTCGAACTCCTCACCCGGGTCGGCGTACGGGACGCCGAACGGCGGCTCGACGACTACCCGCACCAGTTCTCCGGCGGCATGGCACAACGCGTCGCCATCGCCATGGCCCTCGCGGCCGGCCCCGACGTCCTCATCGCCGACGAGGCCACCAGCGCGCTCGACGTCACGACGCAGAGCCAGGTCCTCGACCTGCTCCTCGAACTCCGCGACGAGTTCGACATGTCCATCGTCCTGATCACCCACGACCTGGGGGTGGTCGCCGAGACCTGCGACCGCGTGGCCGTCATGTACGCCGGCCAGGTCGTGGAGGTCGGCGAGGTATCCGACCTGCTCCACCGGCCCCGCCATCCGTACACCGCGGCGCTCATGGCCTCCAGCCCTTCGGGCGAGGTCCCCGAGGGACGCCCGGGGCGCCTGCCCACCATCCCCGGGCACGTCCCGCCGGCCGGGTCCTGGCCCGTGGGCTGCCACTTCGCCGACCGCTGCTCCTACGCCGAGGACGGCTGCCGGCAGCGACCCGTGTCCTTGGAGGAAGACGTGCGCTGTGCCCGTGCCGAGGACCTCGTCCTGGAGGTGTCCAAGCCGTGACGACCGCGTCCCCCGCCCCGACCGCCACCCCGGCGGCGGACGGCGGCCCCCTGCTGGAAGTCCGCGACCTCTGTGTCAGCTACCGCACGGGCCGCGCCGCATCCTGGCGCAAGACGGCCACCAACGTGGTCGACCACGTCAGCTTCGACATCCGGCCCGGCGAGACCCTCGGTCTCGTCGGCGAGTCCGGTTCCGGCAAGTCGACCATCGGCCGCGCCATCCTGCGCCTCGTCGACCCCGCCGCCGGCACCATCACCTTCGAGGGCCGTGAGGTCACCGCCTTCGGCCGGACCACCCCCCTGTCGTACCGGCGCGACGTGCAGGCCGTCTTCCAGGACCCCGCGTCCTCGCTCAACCCCCGTCACACGGTGGGCGAGGCCGTCACCGGCCCGCTGCGCCGCCACGGCAGGGGCGACCGCGGCGAACGCGAGGACGCCGCCGCCGAGGCGTTCCGCATGGTCGGCCTCGACCCGGCCCTGCGCGCCCGCTACCCCATGGAACTCTCCGGCGGCCAGCGCCAGCGCGTGGCCATCGCCCGCGCGATCGCCCTCAGACCGCGCCTGGTGGTGTGCGACGAGGCGGTCAGTGCGCTGGACGTCTCCACCCAGAGCCAGATCGTCAACCTCCTGGCCGACCTTCAGGAGGCCACCGGGATCAGCTTCCTGTTCATCACCCACGACCTGCGGCTGGTGCGCCACATCGCACAACGCGTCGCCGTCCTCCAGTCCGGCCGGCTCGTCGAGTTCGAAGAGACGGAGCAGCTCTTCCGCTCCACCCGCCAGCCGTACACCCGCAGGCTGCTCGCGGCGATCCCCGCCACCGACCCGGAGGGCCGGGAACGCCGTCGCGCCCGTCGCGCCGCGCACCGGAGTGCCCCGCCCCCGGGGAAACCGCGAGGTCAGAACCCTTTACAAAGTTGAACGATCACTTAATCTGAAGCCCCCACCAAGAGTCCGACCCGTTCCGGGGGCCTGTCCTGGCCCGGAGCGGGCCGCCGTCACGGCCCGGGAGGAACCTTGGACCGCCTTCTCCTCATGCACAGCTTCGTCACCGTCGCCCAGGTGGGCAGTTTCAGCGGCGCGGCCAAGAAACTGGGCTCATCGGGCTCCCTGGTCTCCCGGCACGTGGCCGAACTGGAACGGCAGATCGGCGTACGCCTCGTCAACCGCACGGCCCGCTCGGTGAGCCTGACCGAGCCGGGCCGGCGCTACGCCACGTTCGCCGCCCGCATCCTGGACGAGATCGAGGCCGAGGACACAGGCATCGCTCAACTCCACGACCGCGCCGAAGGCACCCTCAGCGTCATCTGTCCCAAATGGATCGGCAGCCTCGACCTCGGCGACGCCATCGCCGCGTTCTCCGCCGCCCATCCCAGGATTCACATCCGCTTCGAACTGGGCGGAATGTCGGACCGCACCTATGACTTCCTGGACAGCGGATTCGACGTCGCCTTCCACACCAGGGACCTACGGGATTCCAGCGTCCGTCTCAAGAAGATCTCCTCGCTGCCTTTCGTCCTGTGCGCGTCCGGGCAGTACATCGAGCGGCGTGGCGCCCTGGCCCACCCCAACGACCTCGCCCACCACGACTGCCTCGTACACGTCAACGATCCCGTCTGGCGGCTCGGCCACGGCCACGCCAGCACCCTGCACAAGATCCGCAACATCGCGTTCTCGTCGAACTCCTACATCGCCCTCCAGAAGGCCGCCGTGCACGGCCGCGGCATCGCCCTGCTGCCCCAGCGCCCGGTCCACGACGACATCGCCGCCGGCGCCCTGAAGGTACTGCTGCCGGAACTGGCGGTGCCCGACCGCCCGCTCTACGCGATCTACGGCCCCGGCCAGGACACCCCGCGCAAGGTGAGCGTCTTCCTGGACTTCCTCGCCGAGTGGTTCTCCCAGAACCCGATTCCCGCCATCCGGCCCTGAGTTCCGCGCCCTGCGCCCTGTGTCCTGAGTTCTGCCTCCTGCCTCCCGCCTCCTGCGTCCGAGCCCTGGTCCCGCGGCGCAAGAAAGGGTTGCGCACTCGACGTCCCTCGGGCCATTGAGGCCCCGCGCCCGCAAACCTACGCTCACCAGGCGAGACGGAAACGAGGAAGCCATGGGAATCCAGAGAATCGAGTCGGTCACCTACAGCATCGACGACCTCGGCGAATGCGTCCGGTTCTTCGAGGACTTCGGCCTCTTCCTGGTGGAGCGTACCGACGAACACGCGATGTTCGAGACGCTCACCGGGCAGACCCTCCACCTGGACACCGACCCGAGCCCCCTGCTGCCGCCCCCGGTGGAGGACGGGCCCACCCTGCGTGAGGTCGTCTGGGGCGTCGACACCCAGGAGGAACTGGACCGCCTGGTTGCCGCCGTCGCCCGCGACCACCCGGTCCGCGCGAGCGCCGACGGTGTCCACCACACCGTCGACCTCAGCGGCTTCGGCGTGGGTCTCACCCTCGCCCGGCCCAGGAAGGTCACCGTCGACCCGCGCCGCGCCAACACCCTCGGCAGCGTCAACCGCTGGAACGAGGCGCTCGATCCGCTGACCCGCGCCTTCCCGCTGCGCATGTGCCACGTCGCCCTCAACATCGCCAAAGCGGGCAAGGACGAGGCCGTCGCCTTCTACACCGGCCTCCTCGGCTTCCGCCCCACCGACGTCGTCGAGCCCATGGGCGTCTTCATGCGGGCCCCCGGCGACGACGACCAGCACACGCTGCTGCTCTGCCACCGCCCCGACCGCGTCTCCATGAACCACATCGCCTACGAGGTCCCCGGCTTCGACGATGTCATCGAGGGCGGCAACCACATGATCGAACGGGGCTGGCGCGAGGCCCGCAAGCTGGGCCGGCACACCGTCGGCTCCAACGTCTTCCGCTTCCTGCACGCCCCCTGCGGCGGACGCGTGGAATACGCCGCCGACATGGACCGGGTCGACGACGACTACGAGACCCGCGTGCACCAGGAGACCCCGCCGCACCACATCTGGGCCCTGCGCACCAACCGCGACCAGGACGCCCCCGCCTCCTGAACCCCTTGAGAGGGCACCCACCCATGACCACCGACCACGGCTACCCCGCCGTCCGCATGTACATCGCGGGCGAGTGGTGCCAGGGCGGCACCGGACGTACCGCCCCGATCGTCGACCCGGCCACCGAAGAGGTGATCGGAGAAGTCCCCCTGGCCACCACGGCCGACCTGGACCGTGCGCTCGACGCGGCCGCCGCAGGCTTCAGGACGTGGCGCGCGACGCCGGTCACCGAGCGCACCCGCGTCCTGCACGCCGCCGCCGACCTGATCAGCGAGCGCGCCGCCGAGATCGGCCGGATCTCCACCCAGGAACAGGGCAAGCCGCTGCGCGAGTCCACCGGCGAGGCGCGCCGTACCGCCGGCACCCTGCGCTGGCACGCCGACGACGCCCGCCGCGCGTACGGCCGCATCATCCCCACCGACCCCGGCTCGGTCCTGACCGTACGCCGCGAGCCCATCGGCCCCGTCGCCGCGTTCGTACCGTGGAACTTCCCCGTCGGCGGCCCCAACCGCAAGATCTCCTCCGCGCTCGCCGCGGGCTGCTCCCTCGTCATCAAGGCGTCCGAGGAGACCCCGGCCACCGCCATGAAACTGGTCCGCTGCTACGCCGACGCGGGCCTGCCGCCCGGTGTCCTCAACCTCGTCCTCGGCGAACCCGCCGAGGTGTCCGAGCACCTGATCGACTCGCCGGTGACCCGCCTGGTCGCCTTCACCGGCTCCGTCCCGGTCGGCAAGCTCCTCGCCGCCAGGTCCGGGCAGGTCATGAAGCCCTCCCTGATGGAGCTGGGAGGCCACGCCCCGGTCATCGTCTGCGCCGACGCCGACCCGGTGAAGGCCGCCCGCAAGGCGGCTCGGGCGAAGTGGGCCAACGCCGGACAGGTGTGCACCTCGCCCAGCCGCTTCCTGGTCCACGAGTCGCTCGTGGAGGAATTCACCGCCGAGTTCGTCGAGGCCGCCGAGGCGGTCACCCTCGGCGACGGACTGGACGAGTCCACCGGCATGGGCCCGCTCGCCAACGAACGCCGTCTCAAGGCCATGGAGCGCCTCACCGCCGACGCCGTCTCCCGTGGCGCCAAAGTCCTCGCCGGGGGCGAGCGCCCGGACCGCCCCGGCTACTTCTTCGCGCCGACCGTCCTCACCGACGTACCCGAGGACGCGGAACTGCTGAGCGAGGAGCCGTTCGGCCCCCTCGCCCCGATCGTTCCCTTCAGCGACCTCGACCAGGCGCTCGCGCTCGCGAACAGCCTGCCCTACGGACTGGCCGCCTACGGCTTCACCGACTCCGCCGCCACCGCCGAGAAGCTCATCGCGGAACTGGAGGCCGGCATCCTGTCGGTCAACCACTGCGGCGGCTCCGTCCACGAAGCCCCCTCCGGCGGTGTCAAGGACAGCGGGTACGGCCGGGAGGGCGGGCCCGAGGCGCTGGACGCCTATCTGGTCACCAAGCGCGTCTCCCACCTGCTGGCGCCGTGAGGTACGCGCGCGTCTCGGTCGGCGGGCGGGCGGTCTGGGGCCGCGTGGGGGAGCGGGACATCGAGCTGCTGTCCGGCTCCCCGCTGCACGAGACGGACCCCGACGTACTGGGCACCGTGCCGCGCGAGGGCGCGCACTGGCTGCCGCCCGTCGTCCCGCCCGTCTTCTACGCCGTCGGCATGAACTACCCCCGGCACATCGCCCACGCCGGCGCCGCCACCCCCGAGCGCCCCGAGGTCGGCTACCGCGCGAACAACGCCCTCACCGGCCACCGCACGCCGATCGTCAAACCGGCCGAGGTGACCGGACGCTTCGAGGCCGAGCCCGAACTCGTCGCCGTCCTCGGCCGCACGCTCAGGCACGCCACCCCCGACGAGGCCCGCGAGTCGATATTCGGCTGGACCATCGGCAACGACATCAGCGCCCGCACCTGGCAGCACCAGGACCGCTCCTTCTGGCGCAGCAAGAACAGCGACACCTTCAAACCCATGGGGCCCTGGATCGAGACCGACGTCGACGCCCTCGCGCAGACCACGACCCTCCGCGTCAACGGCGGGACACGCGCCGAGTTCGCCACCGGCGACATGGTGTTCGACCCCTTCGACCACATCGTCGAGATCACCAAGTACATCACCATGCACCCCGGTGACGTGCTGTGGATGGGCGCCGAGTCGACCTGCCGGCTCGAACCCGGTGACACCGTCGAGGTCGAGATCGGCGGCATCGGCGTGCTGTCCAACCCCGTACAACTGGAAGAGGAACGAGGGAATCAGCCATGAGCGCAGCACCCCGCTACATCCACCACGTCAACTTCCCCACCACCGACCCCGACCGCACCGCCGAGTGGTACACCAAGGTCTTCGGCATGAAGCGGATCATGCCCAAGTCCAACACCCGCGTGGTGCTGATGACCCGCGGCAACTTCGACCTGCACTTCACCCCGGTCGAGGAGATGGAGCGCATGGCGCCCTACCACTTCGCCGTCGAGGTCGACGACTGGGACGACTTCCTCGCCCACCTGGGGGAGCTGGGCATCCGGCACACCCGGCCCATCGAGCGCCCCGAGAACCAGTCCAAGTTCTGCTACATCCACGACCCCGACCACACCATGATCGAGCTGGTCTGGCACGGCAAGCGCCCCAACTGACCAGGACCGCTGAGGAGTCACGTCCATGCCCTACGCCGATTCCGACGGCACCTCCCTCTACTACGAGCGCCACGGCAGCGGCCCGGCGATCCTGTTCGTGCACGGCAGCGGCGGCCACCACGCCGCCTGGTGGCAGCAGGTCGCGGCCCTGCGCGACGAGTTCACCGTCGTCACCGTCGACCTGCGCGGCTTCGGCAAGTCCGACAGTTCCATGCCGGAGTTCGACGGCCAGGACTTCCCCGGCGACGTCGTCGCGGTCCTGGAGGCCGAGGACCTCACCGACGTCATGGTGGTCGGCCAGTCCATCGGCTCCGTCGCCGCGCTCCGCGCCGGCCTGCTGCGTCCCGACCGGGTCTCCTCCGTCGTCCTCGGCCACTCCCTCGGCGGCATCAGCCACCCCGAGCTGAGGGAACTGGCCGCCGCCGACCGCGCCGAGGCCGTCAAGCTGCCGGTCATCGACCGTCTGCTGACCAAGCCGTTCCAGCGCGAGCGTGCCGACCTCACCTTCCTGTTCCAGCAGATGGGCACGTTCAACGTGGCCAGGATGCAGGACCTGCGCAACCTCGACACCGACGGCCCGACCCTGGACGAGATCCAGAACTCCGGCGTCAAGGTCGCCTTCCTGGCCGGCGAGAAGGACGCGGTGCTCGGCGTCAAGACCGTCACCCGCGCCCACGAACTGCTGCCGGGCTCACACCTGGAGATCGTCGCGGGCGCCCCGCACTCCATGTACTGGGAGACGCCCGAGCCGTACAACGCGGCCATAGCCCGGCTGCGCCGCACCCTCACTGCCCCGAAGGAAGCCGCATGAGCAACATCAGCCTCGACGCCGCCGAGGAGATCATCGAGGCCGCGCACAAGCGCGCCCAGGCCATCGGCAAGGCGGTGAGCGTCGCCGTCGTCGACGCCGGCGGCTTCGTCGTCGCCGTCCGCCGCCCCGACGGCGCCCGCCCGCTCACCCCCGACATCGCCCGCGCCAAGGCGTACACCGCCGCCGTGATGCAGCGCCCCGGCAGGATGCTGAAGAAGTGGCAGGAGAGCCAGCCGGTCTTCTTCTCCCAGCTCTCCCAGCTGCCCGGCGCCGCCATGCCCATCATGGCCACCGACGGCAGCGTCACCATCAAGAGGGACGGCGAGATCATCGGCGGCCTCGGCATCGCCGGCGGCACCGCCGACGAGGACCAGGTCATCGCCGACGAGGTTCTCGAATCCCTCGGCTACGAGCTGGAGTTCGCCGCCTGGGGCGTCGCGGGCAAGCCCGCCGGTTCCGACTCCCCGAAGGAGAGCTGACCATGGCGGACACGTTCAACTACCGCATCGACCACCACGGCAGCCTGGTCCGCCCGGCCGGCCTGGTGCCCGGCGACCCGGAGTCCGTGGCGGCCGCGGTCCGCGAGGCCGTCGTCTACCAGCGGGGGCTGCGCTCCACCGTGGTCACCGACGGCGACTTCCCCCGCGAGGACTTCCGCGGCGCCGTCCTCGACGCCGTCACCGGATTCCGCCGTACCGACGAGACGGGTCCCGACGGCCTGGTCCGCTGGGTCGCCGAGTCCCTGCCGAAGGCCGACGGCCCGCTGCTCGCCGACTGGGCCGGCCGGCTCGCCGAGCAGACGGTGATCGCCCCGAAGGCGTCCCTGCCCTCCCCGGCGTACCTCGCGGCCACCACGTACCGGCCGGGCCTCGGCGTCTCCTCCGCCCATGAACTGGGAGAGGCCCTCGCGGAGATCATCCAGGCGGAAATCGCCCTGCTGGTCGCCAAGGGCGTCCGCCTGATCCAGCTCAACAACCCGCTCCTGCTCGGCCAGGTCGGCACCGAACCGGCCCCCGGCGGCGCCCTGTCCTTCGAGGACGCCCTCGCCGTCGACGCGGCGGCGGTACGCCTGGTGGAGCGTCCCGAGGGCGTGCGCGTCGGCGTGGCCCCGGGCTGGGCGGCTCCGGCCGCCGTCGACCGGGCCCGCGCCGAGCG
Organism: Streptomyces sp. NPDC058812; assembly: GCF_042744565.1. Lineage (NCBI taxonomy): Bacteria > Bacillati > Actinomycetota > Actinomycetes > Kitasatosporales > Streptomycetaceae > Streptomyces > Streptomyces sp. NPDC058812. The sequence continues at coordinate 281,559 of NZ_JBHYOB010000008.1, read as the reverse complement.
GATGTACGCCGCGGTCCCGGCCGACCGCTGGGTGCTCCCGTTCGACCAGGGCACCGTCGCCGAGACCGACCTCGTGCGGGCGCTGCCCGAGGAGCGGGACTTCTGCCTGGGCGTGGTCGACGCGACCCGGCCGGAGCTGGAGGACATCGACACGGTGATGTCCCGCATCGACCCGCTGGAGGCGTTCGCCGACCTGGAGGACGCTGCCGTCGCACCGTCCCGGGGCTTCGCGGACGTCGCGGCCCGGCCGCTGCTCGACGCCGAGGACCAGCGCCGGAAGATGGTGCTCGTCGAGACGATCGCCCGGTACTGCTGGGGCAACGAGTTCTGATCGGAGGCGGCGGGGGCCCGGTCCGTTCCTCGGAGTCCGTCCGGGGGCCCTGCCCCTCGCCGCCTTCCACCCCCGACAGGACGATCGCACGGTCGGTGCACTCGTCGAACGGCCGGCGGTGTCGACCACGCGGGGGTCGGCAACCGCCGGACTGCGGCCGGCTCGACGGGCGTCGGAACCCGCGCGCGGTCTCCTCCCGTCAGAGCACCTCGGCGAAGGTGACCGACCGGTCCGTCAGCAGCGGCCACACGGTCTCGACGATCTGCTCCGTGAAGTGCGGGGCCGCCTTGTGCGCCTCGAAGCCGGCGGCGTCCTCGTAGCGCTCGTACAGCAGGAAGCCGCCGGGTTCGTCCGCCACCGCGTGCACGTCGTACGCCAGGTTCGCCGGTTCGGCGCGGGTCGCCTCCCGCGCCGACAGCAGGGCGGCTCGCACCACGTCCGCGTCGGCGGGCGAGCAGCGGTAGTGGGCGACGACTGCGTAGGCCATGGTGTGTCTCTCCTCGGCTTCTCACGACTGACGGGCGTACCGTCCGGCCAGCAGATTCCAGCACGGATCAACTCCCCGCCGACCTGCGCGCGATGCAAGCAATGCCTGCCGCCGCGGAACTGGTGGAGGGTCCCGACATGGTGTGTTGTCGCTTCCGGCCCCGCACGGCCGACCCGTTGGGACCGCGGTCACCGACACCGCGGTCGACGAAGGAAGTGATCTGATGCGCAACCTGGAAACCCTCCTGGGCGGAGAGTGGGTGACGACCGGCGAGTGGATCGACGTCCACGACCCGGCCGACGTCCGTACCCCCGTGGCCCGTGTTCCGGCACTGTCCGCGAAGGACGTCACCCGGGCCTACGACCACGCCGAGCGGGGTTTCGCCGTCTGGAAGCGCACCAGCCCCTTCGAGCGGGCCCGTGTCCTGACCGACGCCGCCCGGCTGCTCCGCGAACGGCTCGACGAGATCGCCGCCGACGTCACCGCCGAGAACGGCAAGACCCTCGCGGAGGCCCGCGGCGAGGCCGGCAAGGCCGCCGACTTCCTGGACTACTACGCCGGCCTCGCCCGGCAGGGCTACGGCACCCTCCTGCACGACGCCCGCCCGGACACCCGTACGCACACCCAGCGCGAGCCCATCGGCGTGATCCTGGTGATCAGCCCCTGGAACGACCCGCTGATCACCCCGGCCCGCAAGCTCGCCCCGCTGCTCGCCGCCGGCAACGCGGCCGTCTTCAAGCCGGCCACCGACACCCCCGTGTCGGGGCTGCACTTCGCGCGCGCCCTGCACGACGCGGGCCTGCCGGCCGGTGTGCTGAACGTCGTCACCGGACGCACCCGCGAGATCGAGGAGGTGCTCCTCGACGACCCGCGGATCGCGGGCATCACCTTCACCGGCTCCAACGAGGTCGGCAACTCCATCCGCCGCCGCCTCGTCGACCGCAACGTCCGCTTCCAGGGCGAACTGGGCGGCAAGAACGCCTCCGTCGTCCTCGAGGACGCCGACCTCGCCGCCGCCGCGAAGACCGTCGTCGCCGGCTCCTTCGGCCAGGCCGGACAGCGCTGCACCGCCACCAGCCGGGTCGTCGTCGAGCGGCCGGTGTACGAGGAGTTCACGCGACTGCTGGTCGCGGAGGTCGAGAAGCTCACCGTGGGGCCCGGCAACGACCCGGCGACCACCATGTGCCCCCTCTCCGGCCCCAAGCAGCGCGACAGCGTCCTCGCCGACCTGGCCAGGGCGGTCGAGGAGGGGGCGCGGGTCCTCACCGGCGGCGGCGCCGACACCGAGGGCGAGCGCGCGCACGGCTGCTACGTCCGGCCGACCGTGCTCGGCGACGTCACCCCCGAGATGGCCGTCTGGCGGGACGAGGTCTTCGGCCCGGTCCTCGCCGTCCGCGCCGTAGACGGCTTCGCGCAGGCCGTGGAGGCGGTCAACGACTCCGTGTACGGGCTGGCCGCGGCCGTCTTCACCCGCGACATCGGCGCCGCCTACCGCTTCGTCGACGAGGCCGAGTGCGGCCAGATCGCGGTCAACCACCCCACTCCCGGCTGGGACGTGCACCTGCCCTTCGGCGGCTTCCACGACTCGGGCACCGGCTACAAGGAGCAGGGCGACGAGGTCCTGCGCTTCTCCACCCGCGTCAAGACGGTCGCCGTCCACTTCGGCGCCTGAGCTCGTCGTGCACGTCACGCACGTCATGAGAAAGGAGGATGCCGATGGCTGACGAGACGATCGGCATCGTCGGCGCGGGCATCGTGGGCCTGGCCCTGGGCCGCGAGATCGCGCTGAGGCGCCCCGGCACCCGGATCGTGGTGTTCGAGAAGGAACGGCAGGTCGCGCTCCACCAGACCGGCCACAACTCGGGCGTCGTGCACGCCGGCATCTACTACACAGCCGGCAGCCTGAAGGCCGACCTGACCGTTCGCGGCGTGGCCCTGCTGCGCGAGTACTGCCAGGATCGCGAGCTGCCCTACCAGGAGATCGGCAAGCTGGTCATGGCGGTCCGCCAGGACGAGCTGGACCGCATGGAGAACCTCTACCGGCGGGCCAAGAACAACCACGTGCCCGACCTGCGCAAGGTCTCGCAGGCCGAGATCAAGGAGGTGGAGCCCCACGCCGGCGGTATCGCCGCCCTGCACTCGCCGCGCACCGCGATCACCGACTACCCGGCGATCGCCCGGGAGTTCGCCAGGGACATCACCGGCTCCGGCGGCGAGGTGAAGCTCGGATTCCCTGTCACCGGCATCACCCACGCCCCCGGCGGCATGGAGGTCGCCTCCGGACAGCGGCGCGAAAGGGTGGACCGGCTGATCCTGTGCGCCGGCCTCCAGTCCGACTCGGTGGCCAGGCTCGCCCAGGACAGGCACGAACCGAGAATCGTCCCCTTCCGGGGCGAGTACATGCTGCTCAAGCCGGACCGCACCCACCTGGTGCGCGGCCTGATCTACCCGGTCCCGGACCCCCGTTACCCCTTTCTCGGCGTGCACTTCACCCCGCGTGTCGACGGCACCGTCGAGGTCGGCCCCAACGCCGTACTGGCCCTGGCCAGGGAGGGCTACACGCTCGCCAGGATCTCCCCGAAGGACCTGCTCGGCCTCGCCGCCTACCCCGGCTCCTGGAAGATGGCGGCCCAGCACTGGCGTACCGGCATCAAGGAGTACCGCGGCTCGCTGTCCACCACGGCCTTCATGCGCGACGCGGGTCTCTACGTCCCAGGAGTCAGCGCCAAGGACGTCGTGCGCGGCCAAGCGGGCGTCCGCGCCCAGGCACTGGACCGGGACGGCACCCTGGTGGACGACTTCCGCATCCACCAGGTCGGCCGGATCACCGCCGTGCGCAACGCGCCCTCGCCGGCCGCCACCGCCTCCATGGCGATCGCCGAGCACATCGCCGACGCCGTCTTCGGCGACGCGTGACGGCGTTCCGCACGTCCTACCGCACGACCTGCCGCGCAAGCTGAGAATGCCCTGCGTACGGCGCGCTTTCGCGCAACAACAGCTTGCATCCCGGGCTCTCGGCAAGGCCCCGGCACCGGCCTAGCGTTCCCCCTGTACCACCGGACCACCCCCTGCGAGAAAGAGAGTTCACGACATGTTCGTCGTCGACACCCAGATCCACATCTGGAAGGAAGAGACCCCGGACCGCCCCTGGGTCCCGGGCGCCCGCGAGCGCATCCGGCTCAACGGCCACCGCGAGGACCCCTTCTCCTACGAAGAGGCCCTCGAGTTGATGGACGAGGCCGGCGTCAACCGCGCGCTGATCCTCCCGCCCTCCTGGGAGGGCAACCGCATCGACTACGCCCTGGAGGCGTGCGAGGCCCACCCGGACCGCTTCGGCATCATGGCCCGCGTACCGCAGGACAACGAGGCCGAGGGCACCGCGATGCTCAAGGACTTCGCCCAGAACCCGCACGTCAAGGGCACCCGCCTCACCTTCCACCGCCCGCAGGACCGCAACTGGATGATCGACGGCACCAACGACTGGTACTGGCCGATCGCCGAGCAGCTCGGCATCCCCACCATGGTCCACGCCCCCGTCTGGAAGCGCGAGCTGGGCGAGATCGCCGCCAAGCACCCCGAGCTGAAGATCATCATCGACCACATGGGCATCATGGCCCGCTGCGTCGACGACGCCATCGGCTACTGGGTCCAGGAGACCGCCGACCTGGCCGCCCATCCGAACATCTACGTGAAGGTCTCGGCGCTGCCGGGCTACTCCACACAGCCGTTCCCGAACATGAACATCCAGAAGTACGTGCGCGAGATGGTCGACAAGATGGGGCCGCAGCGCTGCTTCTACGGCACGGACATCACCCGCCTGCTGGGCCACGGCATCACCTACACCGACACCATCGAGCAGTTCACCAAGCACTGGGACTTCACGCCCGAGGAGCTTGAATGGATGATGGGCCGCGGTATCTCCGAGGTCCTGAACTGGCCGTACGAGGGCTGAGGACGCACACGAGATGACGGACAGCAGGAACAGGCCGGGCACCGACGGCGGTGACGCCGTCGTCTCCGCCTTCAACGCCGTCGGCGCCGAGTACATCTTCTGCTCATCGGGGTCGGAGTGGGCCCCGGTGTGGGAGTCGCTGGCCCGCCGGCACCGCGACGGCGAGCCGGCGCCGACGTACCTCGACCTCACCCACGAGACGGTGGCGGTGGGTATGGCCACCGGCTACGGGCTGGTCGAGCGCCGCCCACAAGGCGTGCTGCTGCATGCCGCCCCCGGTCTGCTCCAGGGTTCCATGGCCGTGCACGGGGCGCTCCTGGCCGGTGTCCCGATGGTGGTCGCCTCCTCGGAGTCGACCACGTACGGCGACGGCCCCGGCCAGGACCCCGGCGGTCAGTGGTACCGCAACCTGTCCATCGTGGGCGGCCCGCACCACGTGGCCCAGCCGTTCACCAAGTGGGCCAACGAGGCCGCGCACATCAGCACCCTGCCCACGATGATCACCCGGGCGGCGGAACTGGCCTGGCGGGCCCCGGCGGGCCCCACCTACCTGAACATTCCGCTGGAGATCCTGCTGGAGGACTGGGACGGCCGCGAGGCCAAGCCCATCGTCAAGCCGGGCTCCATGCACTCCTCGCCCGAGGAGGTCGAGCCTGTCGCCCAGCTGATCCGCGAGGCGAAGAACCCGGTCGTCGTCACGGAGACGGCAGGCCGCGAGGCGGGCGGCTTCGAGTCGCTGGTCGCCTTCGCCGAGGCGTGGAACATCCCGGTCGTCGAACCCGACTCGGCGGTGTGCGCGAACTTCCCGCGCACCCATCCCCTCCACGCCGGCAGCGACATCGGCCCCTGGATGGACGAGGCAGACCTGATCCTCCTGGTCAACTGCCGCGCCCCGTTCTACCCGCCGAGCCGCAAGCCGTCGAAGGCGACGATCGTCGTCATCGACCAGGTGCCGCAACGCCCGCACATCGTCTACCAGGTGCTCTTCGCGGACGTGTACCTGGAGGGCAACGTCGCCAACACCCTGCGCCAGCTCGCCAAGCGGGCGAAGGACCTGGACGAGGTCGCGGTCACCGCCCGCCGCGCCGCCCAGGAGGAACGCCACGCCGCCGAGCACGCGGCGATCGCCGCCGCCGAGGCGAAGGCCGAAGAGGCACATGGGGTGGACCCCGTCCTGGTCGCGGCCTCCCTCCGCCAGCTGCTGGCCGGCCGGGACGGCATCGTCGTGGACGAGACCATCACCCACAGCAAGGCCGTCAAGCGCCACCTGCGGACCGACGCCCCCGACTCGTACTTCTACGTGCAGGGCGGCCTCGGCCAGGGCATCGCGGTCGCGCTCGGCGTCAAACTGGCCGCCCGGGAGCGCCCGGTGGTCCTCACCATCGGCGACGGCGCGTTCACCTACAACCCGGTGATCCCGTCCTGCGACGCGGCCAACACCTACGACCTGCCCGTACTGATCGTGGTCTTCAACAACCGCGTCTACAAGTCGATGAACCTCAACCACCGCCGCTTCTACCCCGACGGCGCGGCGGCCGAGACCGGAGAGTGGCTCGGCACCGACCTGCATCGCCTGCCCCGCCTCGCGGCCTTCGCCGAACCCTTCGGCATGCACACCGAGACCGTCGACACCACCGACGCCCTCGCGCCCGCCCTGGAGCGCGCGCTGAAGGCCGTGGCGGAGGGCACCACCGCCGTCGTCGACGTCCTCGTCACCCGCTGACCCAGGAGACCCACGCACCATGACCGACACCCCGACCCCGGCCCCGAAGCCGGGCAAGGTCCGCGTCCCCGCCGACGAGCTGCGCACCTTCGCCGCGGCCCTCCTGGAGAAAGGGGGCCTGAGCCCCGAGCACGCCCGCACCACCGCCGACGTGTTCATCTGGGCGGCGCAGCGCGGCGTCGAGTCGCACGGCGTGGCCCGCGTGCCCGCCTACCTCGACCTGCTCGCCAAGGGCGTGGCCAACGCGAACGCCGACCTCAAGGCCGAGTCGACCACCCCGGCCGCCGCCGTCATCGACGCCGACCGCGCCCCCGGCCCGGTCGCCCTGACCGCCGCCGCCGACATGGCTGTCGAGCGAGCCCGCGCCTACGGCATCGCCTCCGTCGGCGTCCGCCGCACCGTGCACACCGGCGCCATCGGCTACTACGTCTCCAGGATCGCCGAACAGGGCCTGATCGGCCTCGGCTTCGTGGCAGGCATGCCCAACATGGGCTACACGGGTGTCAAGGGCGCGGCGGTCGCCACCAGCCCCCTCGCCATCGCCGTCCCGGCCGCCGACCACGCCCCGCTCCTCCTCGACATGGCGACGGCTACCATCGCCCTCGGCAAAATTCGCCAGGCCAAGTCGAACGGCACTCCGCTGCCCGAGAACGCCGCCGCCACCGAGGACGGCACCCCCACCACCGACCCCGCGCTCGCGACCATGCCGCTGCCACTGGGCGGTGCCAAGGGCTCCGGCATGTCCCTCGCCTTCGAACTCCTCACCAGCGTCCTGGTCGGCGCGCCGATCTTCTCCGCCTTCCACTCCGACGACCCGGCCGGCCGCAAGCACCGCCAGAACGCCCTGCTGATCGCCGTCGACCCGGCGGCCTTCGGCGGCAGTGCCGAGGACTTCACCGGCGCCGTCGACGCCACACTGGACACACTGAAGGGCCTGCCGGTGGCGGAGGGTGCGCCCGGCGTGTACTACCCCGGCGAGCGCAGCGCCGCCGTCGCGGCGGAACGCGGCGCGAACGGCGTGCCGGTGGCACCCAAGGCGTGGCGCGAACTGACGCAGGCGGCCGAGCAGTTCGGCATTACGCCGCCCCACGCCACCTGATCCGGGGGACCGTACGTCGCCGGCCGAACTCAAGGGGGGACGGCCGGCGACTTCCTCCACCTTGCGCCTGCGGTGGACGTGAGCTGCAAGCTCACCGGGACGCGGCGCAGTGTGTGGCGTCGCGCAGGACAGCGGTGGTTCGGGAAGCTGCTCAACATCCGTGCGGAGGTGGGGCATCCGCCGGTGGCGCCGGCGGCGGTGAGGTCGGCTCCGATCCGAAGCTGGCCGCGCTGGTCGGTGTCGTACGCGAGATCGCGTCCGAGGTCGGAGCCACCATCACCAGTCCGGCGCCGACGGCGGCCAGCGCACCGGACGGCCGGGGCATTTTGCCGGTGTCGGTCATCGCGAGTCGTCTCCTTGGGGCCGGGCCGGGTCAATGCGAGGGCAGCAGGTCAGGGCGGTGGCGTTGTCGGCGGCCAGGGCGCGGGCGAGGGCGACCAGGTCCGCGACGCGAGGGTCGCCGACGGAGTAGAGCAGTCGGCGGCCGTCCCGGCGAGCGGTCACGTAGCCGCAGTCGGTCAGGCAGGACAGGTGGACCGACACCCTGGGCTGGGAGATCTGAGCATGGGTGACGCACTCGGCGGTGGTGCGCTCGCCGCCGAGTATGAACTCCAGCAGTTTCAGTCGGGTGGGGTCGGCCAGCGCCCGGAAGAACATGGCCACCGTGTCGGTGTGTGGGCAGGTGCCCGCAGAGACGGCCGGTGAGTCCGCAGCGGGGTGCTGGAGCATGTGAAGGACCTCCACGCAGTGAAGTATTCGCTTGCCCGAATAGTATGACATCCTTGACCTATTCGGGTAGGCGAATAGGCGGGGCGGCGCAGGAACCGGCCCCGGGAGAGAGGCGGCGCCATGACAAGTACAGAGGCCGGTTTCGACTTGGCGGTCATCGGCTCCGGGGCGGCGGCCTTCGCCGCCGCCATCGCCGCGACCAGCAAAGGGAAGCGCGTCGTCATGATCGAGCAGGGCACCATCGGTGGCACGTGTGTCAACGTCGGCTGTGTGCCCTCCAAGGCGCTGCTGGCCGCCGCCGAGGCCCGGCACACCGGCCGGGCCGCCGGACGCTTCCCCGGCCTGGCCGCCCAGGACCTTCCCGTCGCCTTCCCTGCTCTGGCCGGTGGGAAGGACGCACTGGTCGAGGAGCTGCGGAGCCATAAGTACACCGGTCTCGCGGACGGGTACGGCTGGCAGGTCATTCACGGCAGCGCCTCCTTCGGCGGGGACGCCGACCACCCGGTCCTGCGGGTTGAGTGCGAGGCGGGCGGCGAGGCGTGGATCGAGGCCGCGCACTATCTGATCGCCACGGGCGCCGCACCGTGGGTGCCGGCTGTGGAAGGGCTGACCCAGGCCGGGTACCTGACCTCCACCAGCGCGATGGAGCTCGGCCGACTGCCCGAGTCGATGGTCGTGGTGGGCGGCAACGCGGTCGGTCTGGAGCAGGCTCAGCTCTTCTCCCGGCTCGGCACACGGGTCACCGTCGTCGAGGCGCTGGAACGGCTGGCCCCGTTCGAGGAACCGGAGGTATCCGCCGTGATCGAGGACGTCTTCGCAGACGAGGGCATCGTGGTCCGCACCGGTACCACTGTCACCGCCGTCCGGCGCGACTCGGACGACTACGTCCTGGACACCACGGCCGAGGACCTGCGAGCCGAGCAGCTGTTGATGGCGACGGGGCGTCGTCCCGTCACTGCCGACCTGAATCTCGAGCGGGTCGCCGTGAAGACCGGTGCGCTGGGCGAGGTGGTCGTGGACGGGCAGTCACGCACCACACATCCCAGGATCTGGGCCGCCGGGGATGTCACCGGCCACGCCCAGCTCGTCTATCTGGCCGCAGCACAGGGCACGTTGGTCGCTGACGCCGCCTTCGACGGCTCGAGGCGGTTGCTGGACTACGAGAGCCTGCCCCGCGTCACGTTCACCAGCCCCGCCCTGGCCTCGGTCGGTATGACGGACGCCCAGGCGGCCGAGGCCGGCATCGACTCCGACTGCCGAACGCTGCCGCTGGCACACGTGCCACGGGCGCTGGTCGACCGGGACACCCGCGGTCTGGTGAAGATCGTCGCTGAGGCGGGCACCGGCCGCGTGCTTGGCGTGCATGCCGCCGCTGAGGGCGCCGGTGACCTCATCGCTGCCGCCACCTACGCGATCAGCGCGCGGATGACCGTCCACCAGCTGGCGCGCACGTGGGCGCCGTATCTGACCATGGCCGAGGCCCTCAAGCTCGCCGCGCAGGCCTTCACGCGCGATGTGGACACGCTGTCCTGCTGCGCCGAGTGAGCCAGGGTCGGGGTCTGTGGTCCATCGGGTGGGTTGCGCGGGCCCGGGTTGACGGCCACGCGAAGGCGATTGCCCTGGCCGACGGCGGGCCCCGGCATCACCGCGATGAGGCCGGGGCTGAACGAGGCGGCCATGAGGTGCTGACGAGCGCGATCTCGCTGCGCAAGTCCGGCTGGGTTACGGAGTCGTGGCCTGGCTGATCGGAGCGATGTGGATCACGCCCGCGAACATGGGCATGCCGGTCTCCGAGTGGAACGACGTGACCAGCTCCAGCTTCGGCGCTCACCTGTGCAGGCGGCACGTTGGGCGACGGATTTGAAGACGGTGTCGGACAGGCGCTGTTCGAGGTCGGCGAGGCGGCGGCCGAGGATCGCGGTGATCCGTGCGTCATGGCTCATACCCGCGTGTGGCTGCTTGTGCCCTCTTTTCAGTTGGCCAGGGAGGGCGCGGGAGTTGAACAGGTGCAGCGCGACGTCACTGCCATCGGTGCTGCCAGCCGACCCGAACCGGGTCGGTAGCACGGCCTGGAACTCGTGACGGCGGTGTGCGAAACCCTCTGTGCCCACCGGGAAACCGTGGGCAAGCGGATCGCCGCGTCCCTCCTGCTCGCCGACGGACCTGACAGCGCCGGCGCCCACCGCCACTCCTTCTGACGGCAGCAGGTTGCGCGGCTGTGCGGGCTGACGACGCCGAGCATGGCGTGATGGACGCCGTAACCACCCCTGAGCCGGCAGGCGCGCAGGATCTTCCAAGCTCCGCACGGGTGCTTTCCCGGAGGGCGGCCGGATGGCCGGCGCAGTCTTGGGCGGCGACCGCGCACACGCGACACGGAAGCCATCGGCCGCGCTCGTGACCGCTGCTCCCGCGGGCTCCCCGCCGCGCCGCCCCAGGGCGGGGCCGCACAGCCCGTGGCGCCCCAGCGGGCCCGGCCGGGGACCGCCGAGGCCCAAAGGCCCTGCCCGGCCGGGTTCAGTGACGGCGGGTCAGCCGCACCGTTTCCCCGCAGGTGGCCGCCCGCTATAAGCGCGCGGCCGTGGCCAACGTCGCCGACATCGCGGCGTTGGCCCACCAGCACCTTCCTGAGCTGGGCAACAGCGCACCGCAGTTGACCGCAGCCATGATCATGGCCGTCGGCGCCGTGTGGACACACGCACGGCCCTCCCCGGCGATGCTCGCCGCCTACGAAGCCGACCCCTCACTCACCGCGTTCAAGCTGGACTTCGTGACTGCCCTGCAGGAGATGCTGGCCACGCTCACCGCGGGCACCATCGCCCGCGCCTCCGCCTGAGCCCGTCCGGCCAGTAGCCGTGGGCCGGGCCGCGATGGCCGGCGCGCGGTGGCGCGTCGCGACCAGGTGTGACAAGACCGCCACCTCCTACGAAGCAGCGGTCTCTCTCGCCTCGTTCCTGCTCCGGACGAGACCTGTTTGCAGACGGACCCTAGGTCAGCTCGTCGGAGCGGCCGGCTTCGATGCGGGACCACTGGGCGATGGGGCGCCCGTTCGTACGCCACTCCTCGGGGTTCTCGGCGGAGTACCAGGGCTGGGGCCAGCCGCGGGGGGAATCCTCCCACGCCTCCTGGCGTCCGTAGACGGTCATGTCCAGCAGCCCGTGGGTGGGTGCCATGACCTCGACGCCGCGACCGCCGGTGTAGTACGTCTCGAACATCCGCTTCCCGTCGCGGACGTAGCAGACGAGGTGGTGACGCTGCCAGTCACGACCCTCCAAGAGCTGCGGCGCCGTCTTCTCGACCGAGTACCACGGCATGTCCAAGCCCAGGAAGTCGCGGTAGCGGACGCTCTCTTGGTAGGGGCCCTTGCAGAGCGTGGCGTACGTGGCGTCGCGGGAGTGGATGTAGGACAGCTCGCGGACCTGACTGTTGAAGAACGTGCAACCCTCGCACTGCCCGGCGGCGGGTCGTCCGGGCCACCAGGCGTGGAAATACGCGATGAGCTGTTTGCGGCCTTCGAAGACGTCGAGGATCGTGATCGGCCCGTCAGGACCAATGACCTCGATGGTGGCATCGACCTCCACCATCGGCAGCCGCCGCCGCGCCGCCGCGATCGCGTCTCCCTCACGGGTGTGCGCCTTCTCCCGTGCGAGCAGAGCTTCCCGCGCCTCCTGGTAGGTCTTTCTGTCCACCACAGGCGGGAGGGCCGAGCTCGGTGATTGATCGTTCACGAGCGTCTCCATTCGCTTCTGGGGAGGCTGCCAAGAGGTCACGCGGGACCACAATGCCCACCAGGCTGTGCCGCACTCCCGGGCGCCACGCAGTAGCCCTTCGGCGGCTCGCTCATTCGGCCCACCAGCCGGGTGCCAACGGAGTGCACGCGATCAGGCATCGCCACCGGCGCGGCGAGGCCGCAGGCGTGACCCGCCCCGGACCCTGCGGCGAGGCAGAGCGCACCGCACAGGGCTGCAGAGCCCGCGAACGGGAGACCTCAGAACTCCTAACGAAATGCCGAGCGCGACAATCGAGTGTGTCAGCGGTGACCGGATTTCTTGCGCGCCCGGCGCACACGCCACAGCACCACGGCCCCAGGTTCGGAGCGCATGTGCGGTGGCACGAAACGCGCGGGCACGTTGAAGAGGATGATGCTGATCTCGCAGGCCATGCATGCCAGCACGATGAGCACCGCTATCAGGACGACGGCTGTTTGACCACCGGTCATCTCCGCGTCCAGCAGTCCCAAGAAAACAAGAGAAGCGATCGCCCAGAGCGAGGTGGCGGTGACACCCGCGGAGCGGACCTCGCCTCTCCTGACCTCCTGGCCGAACGGCAGGACCGCGAAGGAAGCCAGGAAGACGTCCACCAAGTCCGCGTTGCGCCAGAGTTGGGCTGCCTTCCACGTCATGAAGGCAGCCCCTGCCATCCACACGAGCCCGATCGCATAGGCCACGCCGCGTCCCCCCGCTACTCACCGACCGCCTTCGCGATCTCTGAGGATACGCCGCCTGACGTTCCATGGCTCCAGACTGGTTTGACGAGCACGCTCAGGACTCATGGGCCGCCCTGACAGGTGGGCGAACGCGCGCTCCACGATCCAGCGTTGAGTGCCGAGACCGGAGCCGTGCTCGGTGCCCCGGCGCGCGATCGTGCCGCCGGTGTGGGGCAAGGGCGGCCGGCCCCGGCGCCGACCGGACGTGGTGCTGGGCGACCGCGGCTACGACCACGACGAGGGTGGCGGCGAGCGGGATGCCGGTGGCGTCGGTGATCAGGTGGTGTTTGCTGCCCGTCCTGCCCCGGTCGGCGGGGCGTCGTCCGGTCTTGGCCCCCTTTAGCGCCCGGATGTGGGAGCCGTCGACCGCCGCCCGGGAGAAGTTCAGGGGTGTTCGCACTGCGGAGCTTGGCGGGGAGGACCCCGTGCAGCCGGGGCCGTACCCCTGCTTCGGCCCACTCGGCCAGGCGGCGCCAGCAGGTCATGCCCGAGCCGAAGCCGAGTTCCTGCGGCAGGTGCTCCCAGGTGCTCCCAGGTGGTCCCGGTGTGCCTCGTCCGGTCGCTCAGCGACCGCGCCGCCGTCGTGCCCGCGACCACGAGCGCGCAGGACGAATCCCATAGCGTGATCACGAGTCGATACGCGTCCTAGTGGCGCAAGTGGCGGAGACGATGTAGTCGACGACGCCGTGCGTGCTGGAGCGCTGCCGGTAGGCGGCGCGCTGGCGGTCGGCACCGGTTCCTTCGGCGCGCAGGCGCTGCCACTGCTCGCGTACGAAGTCGAGGTCCTCGTGCTGCCGCAGTGCCGGCGCGATGGAATGCAGCATTTGTTCGACCAGCGTGGTCTGGGCTGTCAGGCGGCTGGTGAGCGGGTCGATGCCGTGGCCGGCCAGTCCGTCGCGTGCCGCGCGCCAGCAGGCCGCACGCAGGAGCTCCGGTGCCGGGCGCGGGGCCCTCTCGCCGGCTTGGACGGCGGTGAGAGCGGTGGCGGTCAGGGCGCGGACGACGGCGGCGAGCAGAAGGGTGTCGTCGGGGGTCAGGGCGGCGTCGGCGACGCGGACTTCGATGGTGGGCAGGTGATGGGAGGGGCGGATGTCCCAGTACAGACCGCCGCGATCGATGAGCGCCTCAGCCTCGAGAAGAGTGTCGACGAGGTCGTCGAAGTGCGCGGGTGATTCGAAGTACGGGGGCGGGCCGGCGACGGGCCAGCGCCCCCAGGTGGTGGTGCGCCAGCTCGCGTATCCGGTGTCCCGGCCGTCTTGGAACGGGGAGTTCGCACTCAGCGCGATCAGGGCCGGCAGCCAGGGCCGCAGGTGGTTGCTGACGTGCACGGCATCACAGGGGTCGGGCAGGCCGACGTGGATGTGGCAGGCGCACGCGGTCTGCTCGTCGTCCAGAGCGCGGAAGTGGGCGGCGCTTCGCGCGTAGCGGGCGCCATCTGTGATCGGGACGGGGGCCGCCTGGCCGAGTACGGGGGTGCCGGTGGAGGCGATGCGGAGGCCGATACGGGCGGCGGCGCGGGCCGCCGCCGTTCTCGTGCAACGGATCTGGTCGTCCGCTTCCTTCAGGCAGATGTGCGGGTCGGTGCGCAGTTCCACCTGATAGCGGGTCAGCTCGGTGCCCACCCGGTCACCGAGTTCACCGGAGGCCTCGCCCACCAGCTGAGGGCCGCGAGGGCTGAGAGCTCGGCTGTCCGGGTCGATCAGGAGGAGTTCCTCCTCGATCCCGACGGTGAGCGGGGCCGGGGTGTGGCCTGATCCGAGGGTGTGGGCTGGCGTGAGGGCGTCTGTCGGGGCCGACTCGCCGTGAGGTTCACTGCTCATAGTGATGACACTGTCTCAGACAGTGGCGAGTTCGGTATGCGGTGACGGCATTCTCGACGGTTGAGGAGCACAGCATGCGTGAACAGACCGACGTCCTCGTGGTCGGAGGCGGCCCGGCGGGCGCGACCGCGGCAGCCCTTCTCGCCCGCCAGGGCCACCAGGTGCGCGTGCTGGAACGGGAACGCTTCCCGCGCTACCACATCGGGGAGTCGCTGCTGCCGTCCCTGCTGCCGGTACTGGACGTGCTGGGCGCCCGTGAGGTGGTCGAGGCGCACGGTTTCGTCCGCAAAACGGGGGCGTTCTACGGCTGGGGCGGCCAGGAGTGGTCACTCGGCTTCGACGAACCCGGCAGACCGGCGGCCTACAGCTTCCAGGTCATCCGTTCCCAGTTCGACCACCTGCTGCTGGAACACGCCCGCACACAGGGAGCCGAGGTGCGCGAAGAGACCCGCGCGGGACGGATCACGTTCGGCAACGGCAGGAAGACTGGCCAAGCCCAGCGGGCCGTGGAAGCGGCCTGGACCGGCCACGACGGGACTGAAGGACGCATCCGGTTCGGACACCTCGTCGACGCCTCCGGCCGCGCCGGGCTCCTCGCCGCCCGGCAGCTGCGCACCAGGCGCGTCCACGACATCTTCCGCAACGTCGCCACCTGGAGCTACTGGCACGGCGCAGCGCCTCTCACCACCGCACCCAGCGGCGCGATCGGAGTGTTCTCCCTGCCGGACCACGGATGGCTGTGGGCCATTCCCCTGCACGACGGCACCCTCAGCGTCGGCCTGGTCACCGACAAACGCTCCTTCGCCCACGCCAGGCAAGCAGCAGGCGGCTCACTGCAGACCGTCTACGACGAGGCCGTCGCCCGCTGCCCCCTCCTGGCCGGCATGCTCACCCAAGCCCGGCAGGCCGCACCGCTGAAGACCGAGAGCGACTACTCCTACGTCAGCGACTCCTTCACCGGACCAGGCTGGTTCCTCGCCGGGGACGCCGCCTGCTTCCTCGACCCCCTGCTGTCCACCGGAGTGCACCTGGCCATGTACAGCGGACTGCTCGCCGCCGCCTCCATCAACAGCGTGCTCCGCGGCGACGTCGACGAAGACGCCGCCCGCGCCTTCTACCAGACCGCCTACCGCCACGCCTATGAACGGCTCCTCATCCTGGTCAGCGCCTTCTACCGCATCCACGACGGCCGCGACCACTACTTCCGCACCGCCCAACAACTCAGCCGCCGCGACCAGGCACCCCTGCGCTTGCACGAAAGCTTCCTCAGCATCATCACCGGCGCCGAAGATCTCCACGACACCCAGACCGACGACGCCGTCGGCACCTTCCTGCGCACCGTGCGCCGACCCGTCAACGGCCAGCCCCCACAAGGACTCGCAGGCCACGGAACAACCGACCTCCTGCCCTTGCCCACCACCCACGAACTGGCCGCCGCCGGTCTCTACCTCAACCTCCATCCGCACCCCCACCTCGCGACAGACAACGCATGAGTGCGAGACGGGCGACGACGGACCGCGGGCTGTCTGCAGGCGGACCGGTCGTGACCGCCCGTCCGGCGCGCGACGGGCCTTGCGGAGCGGTGAGGGGTTGCCACGGCCGCACGTCAGTGCCGGGCTGTGGGCGCGGTCGCATGCAGGGATCCAGCCGCTAGTCACCTGTGTGAGGGAATGCGCACACGCGGGCGGCACCCTACGGTGCCGCCAGGGAAACCACATTCGGTGGCTCGGACGTCAAAGAGGGCACCGCGATGACCAATGCGGAAGCCAACGCCTCCGGCGCGGTGAGCCAGTGCAACTGCGGACCGGCGTGCGCGTGCGGCTGCCAAGCCGGCGGACCCTGCCAGTGCGGCGGCCGGCGGGGAGCACCGCGGCACGCCCACGGCTGGGCGCGCACCCCACAGGACACACCGCACAGTGGTGTCACCGGTGCCCAAGGCCGACGTTCGGAGAAGCCCGACGCCCTTTCGGCAAGGATGGACGGCCCGGTCCGACTCCGGTCGCCTCGGGCCTCCGCGTCGGCTGGCGTCTGGCGGTGAGGGGGCCGGCCGCCTTGCGGTGACCGGCCGTCCGCGCGGCGGAGCTCAGCCGGCAGGAGTGGCCAGGTCCTGCCACCACCAGGCGATGGAGGGGAAGCCCGGGGCGCCGACAGCGCTGGGGACGCTGGTGATCGTGCCGTGGGTGGTGACCGCGCCGGGGTGGCGGCCGTCGGGATTGGTGCAGCGGTCGACGCTTAGAACGCCCTGGGCGTACCCGCCCCCTCGCCTGCCTTCAGCTGAGCTGCTCGGCCAGTCCGACGATGATGCCCTCGGGGCCGCGGACGTAGCAGATCCGGTAGCTGTCCTCGTACTGCGCCAGCTCGCCGACAAGTTCGGCGCCGTGAGTGCGCAGGCGGGCAACTGTGTCCTCGATGTCGTCGACGGTGAACATGACGCGGTGCGTGCCCAGGATGTTGTGCGGCTGGTTGCGTGGCCCGGCACTGATCGCCGCGGGACTGCGGTACTTCGCCAGCTCGAGCCGGCCGTGGCCGTCAGGGGTCCGGACCATCGCGATGTCACAGCGAACGCCGTTGAGTCCGGTGCACTGGTCGGCGACGGGACCCTCGACCTCCGCCCGACCCTCCAGCTCCATACCGAGTTCCACGAAGAACGCGATGGCTGCGTCCATGTCCTCGACCACGATGCCGACGTTGTCCATCCGCTGAATCGCCATGCTGGCCTCTCCTTCTTCCTCTGCCGCCGGGGGTGGCTGCTGGCACCTCTGGGACGTAGCCGGTAGCACGTTCTCGACATCCGCCATCACGAATCTGAGAGAACGGCGAGCACCGCTCAAACTTCGATGGCACCCGCTCGAAGTCGGGTGGCACGGGACACCTCATCTCGACGGCCGACAACGGCCGACAACGGCCGCCTCGAGCAAAGAGTGGAACGCCAGCCGCACCGTCCCGGGAGGGTATGACCCGTGACCTGGCGGAAGGCAAGCCTGTTCCTACGGCTCGCGTTCCCGTCCGGCTGTCATGAGGCCTGTCGGCAAACGGGGGCGGGGCGAAAGTTCCCGCTGTCTCGGCCGCCGTGGGCGGTTCGAGGCTGTCGGCACAGGCGCGGGCCATCTCCTGTGTCCCTGCGGTCAGTCCTCAACCAGGCAGGTACCGCTTCCGGGTGCAAAAGAGACAGGATCCCCGGGCCGACAGATAGAGCAAATCTGTTGTGTCAGCTGTAGACATTGCCGTCGCCGGAGGCTAATGTTTTCGTCGTAGCCCAGAAGTCGATGGGCACGGCAGAGACGAACTGCCGTGCGGCAGGTCAAAGAAGATGGCACGGCAGCGGAGTGGCGGAGCCGGAAGTGGCGGGTTCCTCCACTGGCTGCCGGGCCGAGCGGCCCCAGGGGCCGCACAGCAGTATCGCGTAACCCAGCAGTACAGACGGATCAACCGAAACAGGTAAGGAGCCGAACGCCATCAGGATCGCCCGGGCTGAGGAAGACCGCCCGGGTACCGCAGGCCCCGGATTGGAAGGTGGTCCCCGGTCACGCATCCGCGATCCCCGCAGCCCCGCCCTCCCAGGCGGACCGCAGCGGAAAAAGAAAGTCGGCGTACGTCAGCCGGCAGATGGTGTTGAAAGCTCGGGGCCCGGGCGCCAGTCGGCGCCCGGGCCCCTCGACGCGTCCCCCGGAAGAAGAGGTCTATGCCCCCTCGCAGTACCCGCCCCGCCACCCCACTCGATGACGACGACTACCCCGCCTACACCATGGGCCGGGCCGCCGACATGCTCGGCACCACCCCCGCCTTCCTCCGATCCCTGGGCGAACACCGCCTGATCACCCCCCTGCGCTCCGAAGGCGGCCACCGCCGCTACTCCCGCTACCAACTGCGCATCGCCGCCCGCGCCCGCGAACTCGTGGACGCCGGCACCGCCGTCGAAGCCGCCTGCCGGATCATCGTCCTGGAAGACCAGCTCGAAGAAGCCCAGCGCATCAACGAGCAACTGCGACAACCTCCCGCTGACCGCTCTGACAAGACCGACGCCTGACCTGGCCCGCTCAAGAGGTCGGCGGTCGGGTATGGACGCCTCTTCGCAGGTGTTCGGCAGGCCAGGACCGGTGAATGGCCCTGCAAGCAGGCACAGGGCCACTGTGCCTGCCCGAGAGGACGGCCAGGCAGGGAATGGATCTGAGGCTGTCCGTTGGCCGCGCCTGGAACAGGAACTATGTCCGTGGCCACGGTCGCCCACGCGCCGGAGCGATGCGGCTGTGGACGGGGGACCGGACGGTTGTGTCATCGGGTGCGGGACACAGGGTGACAGTGACAGGGCCGGCGAAGAACCGGTCGGCCGTTGCCGAGGGCCGGCCGTCCAGGGCCAGTACGTGGAAAGGTGATCCCACTGATCCCACCTGGACTCCGGTCGGCCAGGCACCGTGGAGCCGAAGGCTTCCCAGCAACGGGCAAAGTCATCGAAGATCGGTTCCAGCCGCCTTGGAGGAAGAACCGGTCCACCGGTTCTCTGAGTACCCAGGCCGGGGCGCGGCTCCCACCGTCATCGTGTCCACGAGATAGAGCGCGAGCGACAACTGCAGTCGCGCTCCGCGGACTACACAATCCTCCTTCCTGGTGGCCTGGCCACGCTCCGTCGCTTGCTGTGGAACTGGTTGTGGGGCTCACATGGGACCCGCCAACGCTGCCAGGGGCTTTGTGCGACACGGACTGTGACGGCCCAGGGGGTGGTGCGACACCACTACCGGGCGGCGCAGCCGCCTGTTACCCGGAGGACTGGCGTTTGCCGTGCCCGGGTGAGCGGAGCTGGTCTGTGTGGCGAGTGAGGTTGTCGATGCGGACGATGAGGTCTGAGTGGTCGGCTGCGAGGTGGTCGCGGGCTCGGGCCAGAGGGGCGATGAGACCAGCGGCGTCGTCGTGGCCGAGGGCCTGCAGGAGGGGGGTGCGGGCCTTGGCCGGGAGGTCGGTGAGGGCGATGACCTGGCCGGCGAGCTGGCGCAGGTCGGCGGCGTTGCCGCGGGCCCAGGCGGTGATGGTTCGGTCGGCGGCGCGGCGGTCCCGGGTGGCTTGTACGCGCTGTTCGCCGGTGGTGCCGGGGGCTCCGGGGCGCAGGCGCAGATAGCGGCGTTCGGCGGCCTGCCGGCTGGCGACACCAAGGGGGTGGGCGAGGTCGGCCCAGCTGGCCCCCGCATCACGTGCGGTTTCGATCAGTCCCGTTTCCCAGCCCGCGAGACGGGCGCGGACCTGGCGCAGGAGCAGCAGTGCGGCGAGGGCCTGGTCGGGACTGACCTCGGTGCCGGGCCGCTCTGCGGACTGGGGTCCCTGGGCGGTGTGGACGGCTTCGTCGATCGCCGCAAGTGCCGCCTTGGCGGCGAGGAACGACGCGGGCTGTGTACCGGCTTTCTGGGGGTCCGCGGTCATGGTTCACCTCCACTCGAGGACGTCACCCGACAGGTGACTTCTGCGCTTGTCATCCTTTCGATGACATGCTACAAGAAATACAGGAAGCAGCGCATGAGCGGTTCTGCCCGTACAGGAGGTGTTTCACGATGCTGATGCGTACTGATCCTTTCCGTGAGTTCGACCGGCTCACTCAGCAGCTGTTCGGCAGTACGTCCGGCACCTGGTCGCGTCCGTCGGCGATGCCCATGGACGCCTACCGTGAGGGCGACGCCTACGTGATCGCGCTCGATCTGCCCGGTGTCGACCCGGACGCGATCGACATCGACGTCGAGCGGAACATGCTGACCGTCAAGGCCGAACGCCGTCCCGTCACCAAGAGCGACGACATTCAGATGGAGCTCTCGGAGCGCCCCCTGGGTGTCTTCTCCCGCCAGGTGGTGCTGGCCGACTCCCTCGACACCGAGCACATCAGCGCCGACTACGACGCGGGCGTGCTGACCCTGCGCGTCCCGATCGCCGAGCGGGCCAAGCCGCGCAAGATCTCCATCGGCGCCGGCGAGGGGCGCAAGGAGATCTCCGGCTGAGACCCAGCCACCACGGCGACGGAGGGCGGGCCGACTCCCCGCAGCGCCCGCCCTCTGCCCGCCGGCACGGACCGTCAGGGCAAGGAGGATCCCGATGGCCATGCACTGGGACGTGTTCCTCGACCAGGTACAGGAACGCGGCGAGTACGAGACCCGCGCGGAGGCGGACCGTGCCGCCCGCACCGTGCTGGGACTGCTGGGCGCGCACCTGGTCGGCGAGGTACGGGCGGAGCTGGCTGCCCGGCTCCCGGAGACATTCGCTCTGATCCTGCTCAATCCGCTCCAGGCCGCCGAGCCCCTGTCCGCCGAACGCTTCGTGCGGGCCACCGCGGCGTGGATCGAGGGAGCCACCGAACAGACCGCGGCCTGGGACATCGGCGCCGTGCTCAGCGTGACCGCCGACGCCGCGGGCGAGGAGCTGACCCGCCGCATCCTGCTGCAACTCCCACCCGGATACGACCTGCTCTTCGGCCGGCCGCAGGACACCACGACCTTCGACACCACATCCGGTGACTGAAACCGCCGTGTTCGCGGTCACCGGGCCACACCGTCAACACGCCCTACGAGCGAGAAAGGCACCCATCACCGATGCAGACCAAGACGGCCCCGGCAGCGGTTACCACGATCCCGGTCATGTCGTACGGTCAGATGCTGGAGCAGGTCCGCTACAACGGCGCCTACCCCACGCGTGAACGGGCCGAGGAAGTCGTCTCCGCCGCCCTGGCCGCCCTCGGGCGCCGCATCACCGGCGAAGAACGCGTCGAGCTGGCCGCCCGCCTGCCCCACGAAGCCGCACAGATCTTCGCCGCCCAGATCCCCGCCACCGACTCGATGACCGGCTGGGCCTTCGTCAGAGACCTCGCCACCCGTACCGACGGCACCCTGGCCACCACCCGCTGGGACGTCGGATCCGTTCTGGGCGTCGTCGCCCGCATCGCCGGGCCCGACCTGCTCGATCGCATCCTCGCCCAACTCCCCTCCGGCTACGCGATCCTCTTCGGCCGCGCAGAACTCACCCAGGCAGCCTGACCGCCGGCGGAACAAAACCTGCGGCATGAGCGACGCCAGAGGGGGATTGATGATTGGGTACGGTGGTGCCCGGGCGTTGGGCGGCAGGCCATGAGTGTCCGCCCGACGGAATAGTGTCACTGCCCGAGTCGCTTGGTGTATAGAATCCCGTCTCATGCCGAAGTCTGATGGGCTGATCGTTGACATCGTCGCCCTCGTTGAATCCGGGCAAAGCAGTCGGATGTCCCTGACCGTGGTCACCGGTGGCGCTGTCCTCACCGGTCGCCTGGCTCCCGAAGCCGTGTGGAGGCAGAGGGTGTCGGAGGTACTGGCGGGCTCCGCCGACCTGGGCGAGTTCTCTGCCGTCTTTGACACCCCTGTAGAGAGAGAGGGGCCGCCCACGCACCTGCACTTCCATGTCGCGCGCATTCTGCAGGGCACGATGGGGATCCCGGAAACAGGCGGGATGTACCGCGTGGCGATCGAGGACGTCAGCGCCTGGACCGTGGGTGACTTCAGCTACTCCGATCACTGAGCGCCTGACTCCCGCCGGCGGGCCGCCGTCGGCCGGGAACGCCGCGGCACGCGGTCAGGGCCCTCACCCGCGTACGCCGGTGGGGCCCTGACCGCTGTTGGTTCGTGACTGTCCCGCCGGGTCAGGCGGGCAAGGGGGCGCCGAGCATCGCGGAAGCCCGCTGGAGCGGGTCGACGATCCTCGCGGTCACGGTTGGGGCCTCGGGGGCGGTGCGGCAGGTGAAGCCGAGCCGGGCCATGGCCCGGAGGACCTCGCCGCCGCTGAAGTCACGGCGGTCCTGGTGGGTGATGACCTGGCCGACCTGCTTGGCGGGATAGTGGCGGCGTCCGATGATCACCGAGTCGCCGGTGACCGGCTCGGGCTTGACGCCCTTCATCGTTTCGAGCACGCCGCCCTTGGTCAGCTCAAACGGAAAGCGGGCGATGACACAGCGCATGATGCCTCACAGCGAGTAGAGGGGCAGGGACCGACCATGGTGAGGCTGGTCAGCGGGAGTGGGCGAGAATGCCCAGGGCGTTGCCCTGTTCGTCGACCACGGGCAGGGCCACGAGCCGCCGGTGACGCATCGCGTGCTCGGCCTCGGCCACTGTGGTCAGCGGGGAGGCGACGGGCCCGTCGCTCTCGGTGATGTCGCGCAGACGGACCCGGTCCGAGTAACCGGAACCGTCCCGCACGGCATTGAGCCGGTCCCGGGTGACCAGGCCGGTGTACTGGCCGTCCTCGTCGCAGACGACGAGGTGACCCGTGCGGGCGGCAGCCATGACGGACAGCGCCACCTCGACGGTCATGTCCTCCCAGACCTGAGGCCCGGCCGCGTCCATGGCGTCGGCGGCCGTCCTGTGCGCGGCGTCGGTGCTCATCGGACGGGCTTGCGTCTGGACCAGCGTCAAGAAGTGCCTCCTGCAGAGTTCGGTCAACTGATGGGCCAGCCTTCTGATCAGGACGGTTCTAGGCTGCCGCGTCCGTGACGGACCGCCGGGCGGGCGCGCGCCGGGCCGCCGAAGCCGGGCGGCGCCGGCCGCGCGAGGTGGCGCCACGCTTCTTGGGGCGCTCAGTCACCGGTGCGGTGATGACGACCGGGACACCGGAGGGTGCCTGGGCGCCGGTGATGCGGTGCAGGGCCTCCGCCCCGGCGCGGACCTGGGTGGTCTGCGGGACGATGCCGGCCGTCGCCATGAGGCGGGTCACGGCGCGGCGCTGGGACGGCGTGACCAAGGTGACGACGCTGCCGGACTCGCCGGCACGGGCCGTACGGCCGCCGCGGTGGAGGTAGTCCTTGTGGTCGGTCGGAGGGTCGACGTTGACGACGAGGTCGAGGTTGTCGACGTGGATGCCGCGCGCCGCGACGTTGGTCGCCACCAGCACGCTCACATGCCCGTTCTTGAACTGCGTCAGGGTACGGGTGCGCTGCGGCTGCGACTTGCCCCCGTGCAGGGCGGCGGCCCGGACCCCGCTGCTGAGGAGGTGTTCGGTGAGCCGGTCGACGGCGTGCTTGGTGTCCAGGAACATCAACACCCGGCCCTCGCGTGCGGCGATCTCGGTGGTGGCCGCGTGCTTGTCGGCGCCGTGGACATGGAGTACGTGGTGCTCCATCGTCGTGACCGCGCCGGCCGAGGGGTCGACGGAGTGCACGACGGGATCGGTCAGGTAGCGGCGCACGAGCAGGTCGACGTTGCGGTCGAGGGTGGCGGAGAACAGCATGCGCTGGCCCTCGGGGCGAACCTGGTCGAGCAGCTCGGTGACCTGCGGCATGAAACCCATGTCGGCCATCTGGTCCGCTTCGTCGAGAACGGTGACGCGGACCTGGTCCAGCCGGCAGTCGCCGCGCTCGATGAGGTCCTTGAGGCGCCCAGGGGTGGCCACGACGACCTCGGCACCGCCGCGCAGCGCGCTCGCCTGCCTGCCGATCGGCATCCCGCCCACGACCGTGGCCAGGCGCAGCCTCACCGACCGGGCGTACGGCGTGAGCGCGTCGGTGACCTGCTGCGCCAGCTCACGCGTCGGTACGAGGACCAGCCCCAGCGGCTGCCGGGCCTCGGCACGCTGCCCGGCGGTACGGGCCAGCAGGGCCAGCCCGAAAGCCAGGGTCTTGCCGGAACCGGTGCGGCCCCGGCCGAGGACGTCGCGGCCCGCGAGGGAGTTCGGCAGGGTCGCGGCCTGGATCGGGAAGGGCACCGTAACGCCCTGCGATCCGAGGGCGGCCAGCAGCTCCGCGGGCATGTCGAGTTCGGTGAAACTCGCCGCTGCGGGCAGCGCCGGGGTGACCGTCTTCGGCAGGGCGAACTCACCCTGTACCGCGGCAGGGCGGCGATTGCGTCCGTTGGAGCGGAACGGTCCGCCGGAGTGGCTCGGGGCCGGGGAACCGAATCGGCCGCCGTGCTTCCCGGGGGCGGCGCTGCCGTTCCGAGTACGGGAGAAGCGGTCGTTCGTGCGTGTGCGGTTGTTCATGCGGGACCTTCCTCGATGCGGCACATATCAAGGAACTCCCGCATGAGGGTGCGCATGGAGAATTGCAAGAATAGGCCGAATTAAACAGGAATCCGTGTACGTGAATCCGCGGATGCCGTGCTGTCGTTCCGCAGATGGAATTTACTGCGGTAAGTGCATGCAGCTGGGGCCCGCACCCCGAAGGATGCGGGCCCCAGCTACGAAGTGCGCGCCCGCCGGGCGCGCCCGCGTCAGGCGAGAACGATGTTCTCGGCCGTCGGGCCCTTCTGGCCCTGCGCGATGTCGAAGTTCACCTTCTGGCCCTCGAGCAGCTCGCGGAAGCCCTGGGCGGCGATGTTCGAGTAGTGGGCGAACACGTCGGCGCCGCCACCGTCCTGCTCGATGAAGCCGAATCCCTTTTCCGCGTTGAACCACTTCACGATGCCAGTAGCCATGTCTTGCTCTCCTTCGGGGGCAGTGCGTCGGCGTCCGCACTGCACGGACGCCGTGTCGCCGCGATGATCACCCCGCCCGGAAAAGACCGGTCCAAAAAGTACTTCCATTCGGCACGGAAGCCGACTGGGAAGCACTTGAAATTCGGGAACCACAACTGCAACTGAGAACGACAGTAGCACGTTGCGGCGGTCTCGGTGTATTGAACAATTCTGTTCCGTTCAATGCTGTAAGGAAACTGCCTGCATGTTCCGTAAAATACTCACCCCGCGGGTGCAGATATCATGGTGTCCAGAACCCGCGGCCCATGCGTTCCTGACTCGAGTGGCACGTCCGCGGGACACCGTGGCTTGGGTCAACATGCGTTCCCAGGCCGGGAGATGTGCGACAGAGGGCCCCTGCTAGGGTGCG
Organism: Streptomyces sp. NPDC058812; assembly: GCF_042744565.1. NCBI lineage: Bacteria > Bacillati > Actinomycetota > Actinomycetes > Kitasatosporales > Streptomycetaceae > Streptomyces > Streptomyces sp. NPDC058812. The sequence continues at coordinate 256,126 of NZ_JBHYOB010000008.1, read as the reverse complement.
CCGATGTCATCGATCAAGCAGTTCCAGGTCACCTTCGACTGCGCAGAACCCGCGCGCCTCGCCGGCTTTTGGTGTGAGGTGCTGGGGTACGTCGTGCCGCCGGTCCCGGAGGGGTTCGCCACTTGGGAGGACTACCATCGCTCGCTGCCGCCTGAGGACCAGGTCACCTACTTCGCATGCAGTGACCCCTCGGGCGCGGGCCCGCGCCTGCTCTTCCAGCGCGTTCCCGAAGGGAAGATCGTCAAGAACCGGGTACATCTCGACGTGCGGGCCGGCACCGGACTCGTGGGGGAAGAGCGCCTCGCCACACTCGAGGCCGAATGCGCACGACTGGTCGCGCTCGGTGCGGTACACGTACGAACGCTCCTTGCCGATGACGACAACGAGTCGTGCATCCTGATGCAGGACATCGAGGGCAACGAGTTCTGCCTCGACTGAGCGTTCCGCGACGGCGAGACCGGGCCCGGCGACACCACCTCCACGCCCGACAGAGGGGAACAGTCATGCCGGGCCCGGAGCCGGCGGCCCCCTTGCGGGAACGCGGAAAACATCACGGGGTGGGAACATGCTGGGCTCCTCCCACGCCGGCAGTTCGGTCTGGCTCGCGGAGTCGGAGCGCGAGCGACGGCCCGACAACCCCGGGCACGCGGCGGTCAGTCGGCGGCGTCGTGTCCTCCCGCGACTCTCAACTCGCGGATCTCCTGCCGCAGTACCGGGGTGAGCGCCTGAGCGTAGGATTCCGCCACGTGGCTTTCATCACGGTAGACGAAGGCGTCTCCGACGACCGCGGGGCATCGGCCGGCCTGCGGACACAGCCACGGCTCGGGGTCGATGAACGCGGCGCCGGTGCGGCGGGCCGCCCTCTCGGCGGCCTTTCGGAGAGTCGGGGACTTGATCGCGTCCCGCTGGTCCACCTCGCAGTTCTCCAGCCGTAGCGGATGCCGCGCCGCGCACTCGACGACGTCCCCTCTCGGCCACGGGTTGTCGAGCAGCACGGCCACGCGGCCGGCGTCACGCACCAGCCTCCGGTACACATGTTCGTAGCCCGTCATCCATTCCCGCGGCGGATCCTCCATCCGGTTCACCGGCTCGGCCGCCTCGGACGAGGCGGCCACGACCAACATCGGCCGCAGCTCCGTGATCCGCTGCAGAGCCCTCTTCCTCCAGGTGTCACACGCTTCGTACGCTCTGCCATTGGCGCGGATCGTGACGTCGGCGGTCTTGCAGGACGCCTTCGTCAGCGACACCAGCCGCCACCCGTGCTCCCGGCTCAACTGGTCGAGCGCCGGGAACCACTGCGCCGCATGGGAATCGCCGAAGAGGACGACGACCTTCTTCGAGGACGTGTCCCCGTAGACGCAAGCGGGCGAACGTGTGGCGGTGTAGCCGACGTGACAGCCGTCTCGGTAGACGGCCGACCGCTGCTTCTTGATGTCCGGCAGTGAGGGGGAAAGATTGGCCGGCAACTCGGTTCCGGACGCGGCGATGAGGCCGACGAGCCGGCCCCGGGGGTCCTGGGACGTCGCGAGAGTCTCGCTCAGCTTCGGAGAGCGGACCCCGGAGCTGATCGTCGGCGGGAAGGACGCTGCGACGAGGCAGACGCACACGACGCTCGCGGACAGACCGAGGCCGAAGGCCGCCGCCGCCGTAGGTCTGCGACGCAGCGACGCGCGGAAGCGGACGGGGTCCTCCACCAGACGCAGGGTCACCCAGGCCAGCAGCAAGGCCACCGCGCTCAGTTGGAGGGACAGCGAAAGAGTGGCCGTGCGGTTCAGCGCCGCGGGACCGAGCATCAGCAGCGGCCAGTGCCACAGATACCATCCGTACGAGAGGTCCCCCGCCCAGGTTGCGGGACGCAGCGCGAGCAGTCGTGAGGCACCGGACAGGGACGGCCGGCACCCGCCGGCGATCACCAGGACCGCCCCGAGCACGGGCAGACATGCGAAGTGCCCGGGGAAGGGCGTATCGGCGTCGTAGAGCAGGGCCGACGCGATGATCGCGGACAGCCCGAGCCACGAACCCGTCCTGGACACGGAACGCGGTACGCGCGCCAGCGCCCCGGCGCCGAAGGCCAGCAGGCCTCCGGCACCCAGTTCCCACAGCCGGGTGTGGGGACCGAAGTATGCCCAGGACGGCGCGCCCGTGGTCGCCTTCACGCTCAGGACGTACGAGACCAGGCAGAGCCCGCCCAGCGGCAGGGCCCTCAGCCAGGGACGTCGCAGCGCTTTCCAGGTCACCGCAAGGAGTGCGGGCCACAGCAGGTAGAACTGCTCCTCCACGGACAACGACCAGAAATGCTGGAACGGCGACGGCGTGCCGCCCTCCTGGAGGTAGTCGGTTCCCGAGAGCGCCAGGTTCACGTTCATGACGTACAGGGCGCTGGTCAGCGCGTCGTGCAGGAACTCCTCGTAACGGATCTTCGAGGCGAAGAGCCGGCAGCACACGATGGTGGACAGGCAGACCAGCGTCGCCAACGGGAGGATGCGCAGCGCGCGTCTGCCGTAGAAGCGCCGCAGGGGCAGGGAACCGCTCTGTCCGGCCTCCCGCAGCAGGCCGGATGTGATGAGGAAGCCGGAGATGACGAAGAAGACGTCGACACCGACGTAACCGCCGGCGAGGTGGGGGAGTCCGGCATGGGCGAGCACCACCAGGGTGACGGCCAGTCCGCGCAGTCCCTGGATGTCGCGTCGGAAAGGAGGCTTGGGCCGACTGCCGGCACGGGGCGCTCGGTGCGCGTGTGCCGGTGGCGGGGATCCTTCCGGCAGTTCGTGCGGCCGGACCGGCCGTCTCGGCGACGATGCACGTCTGGGGCGGAGGACGATGGGGGTGCGTGTCACACTTCGGACTGTCCGCAGGCGCGGGGCGATTACTGTCGCTCAGGTCACACGACGTCCTTCCATCTCCCTCCACCCACCCGTATGACGCACGTCACTGATGCGCTGCGTGTCCTGCGGACAGTTACAGGCGTGGAGCACTCACTGCGCGCCCGTGTCCGAGCGGGGGACCCCGAGGCCTTCGGCCGACTATTCGACACCTATGCATCGACGGTCCACCGGCACGCCGTACGGGTCACGGGAAGCTGGTCCACGGCCGAGGACGTCGTGTCGCTGACCTTCCTCGAGGCCTGGCGGCTGCGTGAACGGGTGCTGCCGGAGGGGGACAGCCTGCGCCCCTGGTTGCTCGGCATAGCGACGAACGTCATACGCAACATCGCGCGGACGGCGCGCCGGCACCGGAACGCGCTCGCGCGGCTCCCTCCCGCCGCCCCGGTCCCCGACTTCGCCGACGAGGTGACGCAGCGGCTGGCCGACCAGGAGGAACTGGTCGCCGCACAGCGGGCGCTGAGCGGCATGCGGCGGGCGGAGCGGGAGGTCTTCACCCTGTGCGTCTGGGAGGGGCTCGACACCGCCGAGGCAGCCGAGGCGCTCGGGGTGGCGGCCGGCACGGTACGGGTGCGGTTGTCGCGTGCCAGGAAGAGACTGCGTGAGCTCACGGACGCGGAGCGCGGGCGACGGCCCGCCGCGGCACGGCACGCTGCCTCCGGCACCCCGACACGTGAGCGGCTCAGCCGAGTGGACCAGTGCGCAAAGGAGAGGAATCGATGACCCCGGAGCGGCACCGCGGGCTCGAGTACGAGGAGTTGGCCGAGCTGTTGCCGGCTCCGGGCGACCCGACGCTCGGCCCGGAACGGCACCGGGCCCTCAGGCGGCACCTGATGCGGGAGATCGGGAAGAAGCGGATGGCCGCGCCCCGGACGTTCCCCGGTCGGCGGCTCGTCGTCTGGGCGGCGCCACTGGCCCTGGCGGCCACCGCGGTCACGGGGACGGTGGTCGTCACCGAGCTGCAGGGCGAGCAGGAGGTAGTGCAGACCCCGAGCCGGGTCACCACGACAGTCGGCGATCCCCCGGTGATCACGATGAACAAGGATCAGTTCCTGTACAAACGGCGTGTGATGTCGGGGGATTACACCGGGTTCCAGGGCGACGCGGAGGTCGTCCAGCGCGAGGACTGGCTTGCAGTGGACGGCGGGCGGGACGGTCTGGTCCTCACGGGACCGGAGGACGCGGTCACGGACCGTCTTGATCCGGCCGCGCCGACGACGGAACACATGGCCATGTCCGGCGGCACGGACTACTGGGAACAACTCCGGGAGCTGCCCACCGACCCGCAGAAGCTGCTTGCGTACATCTACCGGGAAACGCAAGGGCAGGGCCCGACCCATGAGGAGGCCGTCTTCGAGCACATATCCGCCCTGCTCGAACCGGCCGTCCTGGTCCCCGGCCTCGGTGAGGCGCTCTACCAGGCCGCGCGCCGGATCCCCGGCGTCGTTGTCGAGAACGAGGTTCAGGACCGGGTCGGGCGCACAGGCACCGGCCTGGTTCTGCCCAACTCCGGTACGGGCGACCGTGCCTTGGTATTCGACGTGTCGAGCTTCGTCTTCCTCGGCGTCGAGCGAACTACCGCGCTGCTCGAGATCGGTGTCGCCGACCGGGCCGGTGAGGCGCCGGTCGCGTCCTGGAAGCTCGCTTCCAGATGACACCGGCTGGACTACGACCGCTCCGGCCGGGACATCCCCTTGCGGTGTGCACACCTCCGCGTTGGGATCGCCTGGAGGTCGCTGAGGTGGCTGACGCCGCACCACGGTGCGCAGGGACCACGCCCAGGTCCGGAGGCGTTCGGTGATACTGCTCGTGTATGCCCGGGACAGGGATGGGCCCCATAAATGCGTTGGCGGCGTCCTGGAGCCGTGATTACTCTGTCGGTGCTCCGTCGACCTGCTCTGGGCCAGTCGCGCCCTGGAAAAGAGACTTTATGCCCCGGCCCGCGCTGAGCGCGCCTCGCCGCACCGCCTGACCGTCCGCTCCCTTTGATGCCGGCCCTGCCGGTCGGTAGCCGGACGTGTTCCGGGCTGTTCTGGCCCCGCCCACATCACCGAGTCCGCACGCATGTCGCGGCACAGGGCGGGCCTCTTCGTCGAGGCCGCTCGGCCTGCTCTTGCTGTCATCACAGACCACTCAGCAAGGAGCACACCGGGTGTCCAGCACCAGAAAGACTCTCTCAAACACTCCGCGCAACGTCCTCACCGGAACCTTCCTCTGCGCGTGGTGCGGCCTTACCGTGTCCACCGTCGCCGGCGACGGCACACGGCGGAATCACTGTCCGTCGTGCCTGCACTCGCAGCACGTTCTCGACCGCGTCGAGGGCGGCCCCAGCGACTGCAACGGCCGTATGTCGCCGATCTCCATCGCAGTACTGCGAACCGGTGACTGGATGGTCATCCACCGTTGCGTGCGCTGCGACGAGCTGACCTCCAACCCCGTCTGCACGGACGACAACCAGCTCATCCTCATGCGTATGGCCGTGCGGCCACTGGCGCAACCACCCTTCCCGCTCGAAGTGTTCGGTGACCTCTGAGCCGGAAGGAGAAGTGCGATCATGCCAAGGCGTAGCAAGAAGCCGCACAGGCGTGCGCAGGCCGTGCGGCGACCGCAGCGGCGCAAAGACGTCCTCCACGGCCAAGGAGGGCACCGGGCGAACGATTTCCGGTGCGTGGCTTGTCGGCTCGACGTGTCGCTGGACGCGCCCGGCACCACACACCGCAATCACTGCCCGAACTGTCTGTCCAGTCTTCACGTCGACCGACGAGTCCCGGGCGACCGGGCCGCGGACTGCAGAGGTCGGATGGAAGCACTGAGCATGTCGGTACGGCCCGATGGTGAATGGATGATCATCCACCATTGCCTGTCCTGCGGTGAGCTCAGCGCCAACCGCATCGCGGGCGACGACAACGCACTGGCCCTGGTGCGCCTGGTACTCAAACCCCTGCGGGACACCAGCATCGCCCATCGCGTGCTGCTGACCCTTTGACCAGGAGATCCATTTCCAACGTTCCGGACCGGAGCCGGAACCGAGCGAGTGTGACCGCCGCCCGGCAGGAGGCGGCGGTCTTCTCGGATCCAGCCCTGCTCCAGCCCTGCGGCGCTCCACGGCTCTTGGGAGGCCGGGTGAAGCCGTTCGAGCTCACCAGGAGTCCGGCCGCCGGCAGAGGGTGGCGGCATCCATCGACCAAGGTGCACTGCGGCGGGCACGTCGTGGCCATGTACGGCTACGACGAGCAGGACGCCTACCTGGTGGACACCGCCCCGCAGGGGGTGGCTGCAGCGCAGCGAAAATCCGGGTGAAGACCTGCCACGGGCCGCCACCCTCTGGACGCAAGTGGCCCCACTCGTCGCGACAGCAGGCGAGTCCGGCGACGCGAAGAACCTCGTGCAGGCCGACTCCATCCTCCACGAGCTCTCGCGCGTCGAACGCGATGCGACGCGGGAACTCAGCACGCTCACGGGAGCCTGACCGGCGGGCCGGGTGCGGAGCCGGAGTCGGATCGAGGCGACAGCGCAGGTGCCGGCCAAGATGTAGGCGCCCTCGTCGACCTGAACGGCGGATCACAACGCCGAGTTCTCGCGGGCACGAGGGAGGCGGGTGGCCAGCGCGGTGGCGCCGCGCGCCATGGGCAGAGCCATGATTCCGGCCACGCTGGTGCGGCCGGCGATGTAGGCGTCGAGACGGCGCCATGCGGGAGGCACGCGGGTCAGGGCGGTGTGGACGAGTCCGGGGTTGCGGGCGAAGAGGTTCATCAGCGTGCCGCTGGCACGCATCTCGACGCCGAGGACGTCGTCGATCTTCCGCCCGTAGCGGTCGGCGGTGGCGCTCACCTCCGAATCGTCGGCGGCGGAGACGAGGCGGGCTGCGGCCTGGCCCGCGAGGTCTCCTGAGCGCAACGCGTAGGAGATGCCTTCCCGGGACCAGTGGTCGAGGAGAGCGGCGGCGTCACCGGCGACGAGTACGCGTCCGCGGGCCAGCGGGGAGTCGGGGTGGCGGCATCGGGTCAGGTGGCCGGTGTCGTGGAGGGGACGGGGGCCGACGAGCCCGTGCCGGGCGAGGAAGTCCTCCTTGTAGGCGCGCAGGGCGGCGGGGTTGCCGCGGGCGGCCACGACTCCGGCGGTGCAGACGTCGCCCTTGGGGAAGACCCAGCCGAAGGAGCCCGGTAGTGGACCCCACTCCATCAGGAGGCGGCCTCGCCACCGGTCGGCCGTCCGCTCGTCGACCGGTACCTCGACCTCCAGGGCGAGGTCGACCTGGGCGCACCGCACGCCCACGTACCGGGCGACTCTGCTGGCGCTGCCGTCGGCGCCGACGACGGTTCGGGTGCGGAGGGTGTCGCCGCGGTTGGTCCTGACGGTGACGGTGCCGCCCTCCTGCTCCAGGGTGGTCAGCGCCGTGCTGTCGCGGACGGTGGCGCCCGCGACGGCGGCGGCTTCGGTCAGTGCCGCGTCGAGCTCGCTGCGGTAGACCATGGTGAGCGTGGGGGATGTGCAGCTGAGGGTGCGTTCCCTGCGGCCGTCGAGGGCGAAGGTGAACCGTCCGGCCTTGTCGTACACCTTCAGGGGCAGGCCGGGTGGCAAGGCGGCGAGGGACGCTCCGATGAGGCCGCCGCCGCAGGTCTTGTAGCGGGGGATGGCGGCGCGCTCCAGCAGCAGCGTCTTACAGCCGTTCTCGGCGGCGACGCGGGCGGCGGTGGCGCCGGCCGGGCCGGCGCCGACAACGATCACGTCCCAGGTGCCGGATGTACGGGCGGGGGCGGGGGGAGGGGGCATGCGGTGGTCACCTAGGGGTCGGGCGGAACGGGTGGGCGGGGAGGGGGAGTCGGCTCGGCCGCCTACGAGGGGGTGGCGGCCGGGTCCGTCTCGGGGGGCACGTTGTCCTGTCCCTGTTCGGGGTCGAGGCGGGCCAGGAGGTAGCGGGTGAGCGCGGAGGCCGTCGGGTGGGTCCACATCACCGTGGTGGGGATCTCCAGGGCCAGTTCACGTTGCAGGCGGTTGCGCAGGGCGATGGCCATCAGCGAGTCCAGGCCGAGGGTCACCAGGGACGTGTTGGCGTCGAACCGGTCGGTCTCCAACCGCAGCACCGCGGAGATGTGTTCGACGACCTGGGGTTGGAGGATCTGCTGCCGCTGCTGGGGGCAGCTCGTCTCCCGCAGGGAGTCCAGCAGGACGCTGCGGGTGCCGGCGGAGTCCGCGCCCACCGCCGAGGCGGCCAGCTCGGCGAAGAAGGCGGTGCGGGCGGTGGCGGGGTAGGACTCCAGCCACCGTGCCATGTCGACGGGCGTGTAGGCGGTGCGATCACGGTCGTGGGAGAGCACGCGTTCCAGGGCTGCGATGCCCTCCGCGGGCGCGATCATGGCGTAGCCGCGTTCCGCCATCCCGGTGCCGCGGCCGACCTCTGCCCACGGCCCCCAGTTGACGCAGGTGGCCGGCAGTCCCTGGGCCCGGCGCCAGGAGGTGAACTCGTCCAGCCAGGCGTTGGCGGCGGCGTAGGCGCCCTGACCGGGGTTGCCCAGCAGCGACGCGGCGGAGGAGAAGCTGACCCACCAGTCCAGTTCCTGGCCGCCCGTGGCGTGGTGGAGAAGCCAGGCGCCGGTGGCCTTGGGGTGCCAGACCTTCTCCAGGAGGGCGGGGGAGAGGTTGGCGACGGTGGCGTCCTCGACGACGGCCGCTGCGTGGACGACACCGCGCAGCGGGTGCCCCGTGGCCAGGGCGGCCCGTACGAGGGTGTCGGCGACGCCCGGTTCGGCGAGGTCCCCGCTCACGACCTCGACGCGGGTGCCGAAGTCGGCGGTGATGGCGTCGAGGGCCGTTCGAGTGGCTGCGGTGGGGGCACTGCGGGAGATGAGTACGACGGCCGCGGCGCCCCGTTCGGCCAGCCACCGGGCGACCAGGAGTCCCAGTCCGCCGAGGCCGCCCGTGACCAGGTAGCTCGCGTCGACCCGTACGACGGGGACGTCCTCCGGTCGCACGGGCAGGGTGTCGGTGCCCTCGGCGGGCCAGGTGAGGACGAGTTTGCCGGTGTGCCGGGCGGAAGCCATGGTGTGGAAGGCCGACGACGCCTCGGCGACGGGGTGTTCGGTGACGGGCAGCGGCGGCAGGGTGCCGTCCGCGAGCATGCCGGCCAGCTCACGGTAGCCCTCGGCGAGCAGTTCCGGGTCCTGCCGCATCATCATCAGCACATCGACGCCGGCGAAGGTGACGTTGTGCCGGAAGGGCAGCAGCCCCAGCCGGGTGTTGGCGTAGATGTCCCGCTTGCCGAGTTCGAGGAAGCGGCCCCGGTGCGCCAGCAGATCGAGGCTCGCGGACTGCGCCGGACCGGTGAGGGAGTTGAGTACGACGTCGACGCCGCGCCCCTCGGTGAGATCACGCACCTGGTCGGCGAAGTCCAGGGTGCGGGAGTCCATGACGTGCGCGACCCCCAGGCCACGCAGGTACGCCCGCTTGGCCTCGCTGCCCGCGGTGGCCCAGACCTCGGCGCCACAGGCTCGCGCGAGATTCAGCGCGGCCAGGCCCGTTCCGCCGCTCGCCGAGTGGATGAGCAACTTCTCGCCCGGCCGGATCCTGGCCAGATGCCGCAGGGCGTACCAGGCGGTCAGGTAGGCGCACGGCAGGGCGGCGGCGTCCTGCGCGCTCATCCCGTCCGGCACCGGCAGGAGGCAGTCGGCGCGGACGTTCGCGAAGGAGGACATGACGGTGTCTTCGGCCGCGTCCACGAACATCGCGGCGACCCGGTCGCCCTCCCGTACGCCCCGGACGCCGTCGCCGACGGCGGTGACGACGCCCGCGCCGTCGAACGCGCTGACGTCGCCGTGCTCCTCGCCCGCGCTGAAGCGTTGGTAGACACCCATGGCCTGGAGCACGTTGATGAAGTTGACGCTGGTGGCGTCGAGGCGGATCTCCACCTCGCCCCGAGCGGGTCGGCGGCGGGACTGGGCGACGCACTCGAAGGAGTCCAGGTCGCCGGGGCGCGCGAGGTGGAGGGCCACCCGGTCACGCGCGCGGTCGACGGTGGCGCGGCGGCGTTCCCGCTCGTCCAGCGGGGCGTTGCGCAGTCGCGCCAGATGACGCGTCCCGTGCCGGTAGGCGACCTCGTCCTGCTCATCCGGGCAGGACAACAGCTCCGCGGCCACGTCCTCGACCGGCGTCGGCGCGTCGACGTCCAGGACGCCGGGGCGCAGTTCGGGGTGCTCGTAGCTCAGGACCCGTACGAGCCCGCGCAGACCGGCCTGTTCCAGGTCGGGTCCGTCCTCGGGCAGGACCTGCTGCGCGGTGCCGGTGACGGTCCACAGGCGTGGTGCCGCCTCGCCGTCCGCGCCCCGCACCAGTGCGCGGGCCGTCTCCGCCAGGCGGGCGACCTGTTCGCGGGCGTGCCGGTCGGGTCGTGACGCGCCGCCGGACGCGGGCAGGTACACCACCGCCTGCCACGCGGGCCCGGAGGGCAGGACCGGCGCGGCGCCGAGGGGGGCGAGTGTCCGGACGTCCACCGCGGCGCCCCGTTCCTCCAGGGCCCGGCCCAGGTCGGCCGCGTACGGCTCGCGCCCGGGCTCCGCCAGCAGCACCCAGCCGCCGGTCGCTTCCCTCGGCTCAGGACGCTCGCTCGGCTCCCAGGACGCCCGGAGCAGACGGCGCTCGAAGCGTTCCTCGGCGCTCTCGGCGGGCACGTGGCGGAACTCCACGCCGGTGGCGTCGGCGGCCACGGACCCGTCGTCGGCCCACAGCCGGAAGTCCGCCGTGTACCGGTCGCCGTCCGTCCCCGTCAGGGTGACCAGGCAGTATCCGCTCAGCGGGACGGTTGCGTACAGCCGCAGCTCCTCGATGCTCCGGGGCAGGATGCCACCGGCGGGCACGCCCCCGGTGCGTAGTACGGCACCGGCGACGGCCTGGAGGCAGGTGTCCAGCGCGACCGGATGGCAGTGGAGCGACTGCGCCCCGCCACGACCCCCGTCGGGTACCCGGAGACGGGCCAGGAGCCGCGCGCCCGCGCGGTCCGCCGGAGCCCCGTCCCCGTGCAGGGACTGCAGGCCGAGGAAGGACGGGCCGTGATGCACACCGCGCTCCTCACGCATCTGCCGGTAGACGTCCGCCGTGTCCACGACCAGGGGGAACTCCGCGAGCAACTGCCGCGGGTCGCGGCCCTGCGGGACGGGACCGCCTTCGGGCGTGACGTGCAGGGACGCCTGGGCGTGCCGGACGGAAGTGCCGTCGGCGGTGGTGCTGACCACCCGCCAGCGGGCGGTGTCCGGGCCGGCCTCCTCGGCGGTGGCGGTGACGGGCGTGCCGTCGGTGGCCGGCAGCAGCAGCCGTTCCAGTTCGACACCGGTGACGCGCAGACGCCCGGGGCCGGCGGTGTACAGATCGGCCGCGGCGGCGAAGGCCATCTCGCACAGAGCCGCGCCGGGCACCACGGTCACATCGTTGACGCGGTGCGCGTCCAGCCAGGGCAGGGTCGTGGGGGTGACGCGGGTCTGCCACAGGTGGCGGCCCTCACCATCGGGGTCCGCGGTGTGCGGTCCGGTCAGCGGGTGCGAGGCGGGGGAGGAGTGCGCCCCGGCCGACTGACGCAGGGGGGAAGGATCGACGACGTACCGCGTACGCTCCCAGGTGGTCGGCGGTACGTCGGCCAGGGCGCCGTCGCCGTAGCGGTCGGCCCAGTCCAGCGGGTGGCCGGCGCAGTGCAGCGCCGCCACGTGGGCGTGGAACGCCAGCGCGTCGTCGGTGTCGCGCAGCAGGGAGGGCACGACCGCCGTGCCGCTGTGGGAGTGCGCGGTGAGCGTGGCCTGCACCGGGTGGGCCAGCATGGGGTGGGGCCCGATCTCGACGAACAACCGGTGCCCGTCCTCGGCCGCGGCCCGCACCGCGTCGGTGAAGCGCACCACCCTGCGGAGGTTGTCCGACCAGTAGGCGGCGTCGAAGGTGGCACGTTCGCGCGGGTCGTCGGTGACGGTGCTGTAGAAGGCCGCTGTCGGCTGCCTGCCGTCGACCTCGGCGAGCGCGTCGGCGAGGTCGGGCAGGATCGGGTCCATGTGGGCGGTGTGCGAGGCGACATCGACGTCGATCACGCGGATGCCCACGCCGCGGGCGTCCCAGTCCTCGGCGAGACGGCGGATGCGGTCCGCGTCACCGCCGATGACGGTGTTCTCCGGTGACGCGACGACCGCGACACTCACCCCGCGTACGTCGTCCTCCGCCAGCAGCCGTTCGACTTCGGCACGGCTCAGGGCGACCGAGGCCATCAGGCCCTGTCCGGCGGTCCGCAGGATCAGGCGGGACCGCCGGCAGATCACCCGCACCCCGTCGCGTACGGTCAGCGCTCCCGAGGCCACCGCGGCGGCGACCTCTCCCATGGAGTGGCCGATCACGGCGGCCGGTTCGACGCCGTGGGACCGCCACATCGCCGCCAGACCCAACTGGATGGCGAAGATCACCGGCTGCACCCGGTCGAACCCGGTCACCACCTCGGGACGGCACAGGGTCTCACGCAGCGAGAAGCCGGACTCCTCGGCAACGAGCGGTTCGAGTACGTCGATGATCCGGGTGAACTCCGTGTCCCGGTCGAGGAGTTGACGGCACATGCCCGCCCACTGGGAGCCGTGTCCGGAGAAGACCCACACCACGCCCTGCGCGGCGTCCGGCACCGGCCTGCCGGTCGCCACCCCGGTGGGCAGCGCCGTCCCGGCCGCCAGTTCCTCCAGCCGTGCCACCAGCTCCGGCCGGTCGGCGGCGACGACGGCGGCCCGCTCCCGGGCGGGCGAGCGGCGCACGGCCAGGGTGTGCGCCACATCGCCCAGCGGGACCTGCGAACCCTCTCCCCGCAGCCACCGGGCCAGACGGCCGGCCGCGGCCCGCAGGGCGACGGGAGTGCCCGCGGACAGCGGGAACACGCGCAGGGGCTCGCCGGCCCGGAGCGGGGCGGAGCCGTCCTCCGTGAACGGGGTGGACTCGTCGACCCTGAGCGGGGCGGACCCGTCGGTCGCAACCGGACGGGCCGTACGCCGGGCCGGGGAGGACGAGGGCGGTTGCTCCACAACGATGTGCGCGTTGGTGCCGCTGATACCGAAGGACGACACCGCCGCCAGCCGGGTACCGTCCCGCACCGGCCACTCGGTCGTGTCGGTGGGCACGAACAGCCGGGTGCCGTCGGCGTTGATCTGCGGGTTCCAGTCCCGGAAGTGCAGGCTGGCCGGCACCCTGCCGTGGCGCAGGGACGCGATGGCCTTCAGCAGACCCGCCACCCCCGACACCGGTTCGGTGTGACCGATGTTCGTCTTCACCGAGCCCAGCGCACACCGGTCACGGCCCTTGCCGTACACGGCGGCCACCGCGGCGAACTCGATGGGGTCGCCCACCGCCGTGCCCGGACCGTGTGCCTCGACCATGCCGACGTCAGCGGCCTCCACACCCGCGCGCTCCAGCGCCAGACGGTACAGATCGATCTGCGCGGGCTCCGAGGGCGCGCTCAGCCGCGTACCCCGCCCGTTCTGGTTGACCGCCGTGCCACGCAGCACCGCCAGCACCCGGTCCCCCGCCCGTACCGCGTCCGAAAGGCGCTTGAGCACGACCACCCCGCAGCCCTCTCCGCGCACGTAGCCGTCGGCGGCGGCGTCGAAGGCGTGGCAGCGGCCGGTGGGGGAGAACACACCCCACAGCGCGGGCGCGATAACACCCTCCGGTCCCAGGGTCAGCATCGCGGCCCCGGCCAGCGCCACGTCCGACTCGCCGGCCCGCAGGCTCTGGCAGGCGGAGTGCACGGCGACCAGACCGGACGCGCAGGCGCTCTCCACGACGACCTGAGGACCTCTGAGGTTCAGCATGAAGCCGACGCGGCCGGGACCGATGCTGTCGAAACCGGTGTACATCGCGTAGGCGTTGACCTCCTCGAGAGGCCGTTGCACACGCAGCATGTAGTCCTTCTGGTAGACCCCGAAGAACATGCCCGTGGGCGTGCCCGACAGCCGCTGGGCCGGGATGCCGGCGTGCTCGATGGCCTCCCAGACCACCTCGGACAGCAACCTGTGCTCCGGATCGACCCAGGGCGCCTCCTGCGCGTTGATCCCGAAGAACTCCGGCTCGTACGCGTAGACATCGTCGTCCAGGAAACAGCCGTACCGCAGCCGGTCCGCGACCTGGGCGGGGAGACCGGCCAGCTCCGCCTGCTCCCACCGGTCACCGGGCACCTCCCGTACGGTCTCCCGGCGCGCCATCAGCAACCGCCAGAGCGAGGCGAGGGACCTGACCTCGCCGGGGAACCGGCAAGCGGCGCCGACGACCGCGACCGGCTCGTCCTGAGCCGCTCCGGGCTCCTCGACATCGGGTTGTGCATGCATGAGCGGTCCGTCCTTCACCACGAGGAAGCCGGGAGGCGCCCGGCTTCCGGCGCGCTCTCCACCACGCCGTCAGGTCGACCGTGCGTGGCACTGGACATTTCGGCATGCGGCTGGGCGTGGGCCGAGGATGTCTGGATTGCGAGTAGTAGCGCGTCGGAGACTCACAACGCCCCAACGCATCGGATTCAGCCGCTCGGGCGGGTTCTTAACGGATCATCGGTGTCGGACGGCGGCGGTGGCGCCCGGAGGAGTGGTGGTCGGTGTGCCCGGTGGCGGCTGATCCGGTTCGCCGCACACCTGGGCGCGCTCTCCGACCGCGCGAGCGGGGCCTGGTGGGGAACGGCGGCCGGACCCGGGGCGCAGAGACGCCGCGCGACCTCACCTCTATGGCCTGAAGGCCGCATGAGGGCGGAGATGGGCTCCACCGGCCGGGCGCCAGACGCCGTACCGGGCCCCTCGCCGGGGAGCCGACCGAAGCGATCGTGGCCGCGCGGGCTGCTGTCGACGGACCGGACGGGTTGGGGAGCCCTCGCCTCCTACGCGACGTAGGTGGCGCTGTCCGAGACGGGCCCGTGGTTCACTCCCGGCATGGGCGGTGCCCAGGCGGACATCGCACACACCTCGTCGAGGACGGGGTGTCGTTGCGGTTCGTGGGGATCGACAACCGCTGTGCGTCCGCGCAGGTCCAGCGGCGTAGATCGACAAGTGCAGCGGTGGCCGGCGGAAGGTGAGGGACGCCGGCGGGAAGCTCCCCATCGTGCTCACCGGCATGAAACGGCTACAGGCAGCCGGGCTGGCCGGACGGGGCTGGGGCCCCGGACACTGTCCGGGGCCCCACCACGGGCTCGGTTCGGTTCGTGCTGGCTGAACTACCAGCGATACCACCGGCCCTTACGACCACCGCTGCCCGCGGTACGGATGACGAAGCCCAGCAGCCAGACCACCAGCACGATCACAGCGATCCACCACAGTGCCTTGAGGGCGAAGCCCGCACCGAACAGGATGAGAGCCAGCAGCAGGACGAGAAGCAGGGGAACCATAGTTATCAACCTCCGCCGCTCCTGGTGCCCGTCGCCAGGCAGAACACACAACAGATTCCCTTGGTTTCTTCACCATCCCAGCGGGCAGTAACCTCGGTTTCTCCATGCGCATCCGCCGGTCTGCGGCTCCGGCGCAGCGCCCCACGTCTACCGCGTGACCGGCCGATCGTCCGGGACGCATCGGCTGTTGCCGGTGCTGCTTGGCTTGGGCGGTGCCCTGTTCATCGAGCCGCCCTTCCCGCACGGTGGCCGCCGCTATGCCGGTTGCCGTAGTTCCGTTTGCGGAAGGCGATGCGCGGTGTGGGCGCCGGCTTGTCAGGTGACGACGTCGCTGTCGGCGGAGGAGATGCTGGTGCTTTCCCGGTCCTCCGCCGAAGGAGCTGACCACGGGGCCCTGGCCGTCCGGTTCGGAGTAGACGGTGGCCGTGCCTTGGAGGTCGTAGCTGAGGTCGGCAGCATTGCGTTGCCATGGATCCTCCGCGGGGTCCCTGCACCGGGGGCGGGGTAAGGGCCCAGGCGAAGAAGGCCCAACATGCGACCGCAGTCAGAACGTACCGATCGCCGATGCCGCTCAAGGCGAGCCCGGCGGCCAGAGCCAGCGCGATGGCGTGGCCCGCGAGGACCCCGCGCAGGCTTCGCTGCGGGCCCCAGGCATCCCCTGCTCGCCCCGACCAACAAGGCCCCGGCGAGGCCGGCAGCTCCGACGAGGAACAGCACGAACGACAGCAGGACGTACGAGCTGCCTGCGACCTCAGACGTGAACGGTCCGAGGCAGGTGTAGAACATCGGGCCGCCGCTTGCCGCCAGGAATGTCACGGCCACTAGGCGGAGTACAGCACGGTTGCGCAGTGGCGCCAGGCGTTCTCGCAGCGGGGCCACCGCGCCGCCGGGCACGAGCGGCGCGGTGGCCAGCAGGCCCGCAGCTGCGATTGCCCCGACCGCGGCGATCGTCCAGGATGTCGCACGCCACCCGAGGGCCCCGCCCAGCCATGAGCCCAACGGCACTCCGCTGAACAGCGCGGCGGTCATCCCGGCCGTCACAACACCCAGGTACCGTCCCTGCGCGCCGTCAGGGGCACGGGCGGCTGGCGTGGCGAGGGCCGCCGAGGCCACCGCCGCTGCACACAGGGCCACGGCCACACGCGCACCCGTCACCGTCCGGGGTCAGGAACAAGATGTACGGCCAGCCCGGCGGGGCAGCTCTCTTCAGCGGTCTACCACCTCCGTGGAACGCGGTACGTCCGTCGCACGCTAGGCAGTGACACCGGTGTCAGGGTCGAGCGCCGGAACGCAGCAGCCGTGCGGAGCCCCCTGTATCCGCCGCTTCGGCCCGCAGATGGGCGATGCGCTCCACGAGTTCGCTCCGGTGCCGCTGGAGTTCCGCCGCCTTGGCCTCCGCGTGCCAAGCGCTGCTCGTGCATGGCGAGGACTTCGTCGGGACTGCTGTCGCAGGCCAAGAAGTCTTCGGTCCTCAGCCCTTGCTCGTCCGTGCCGCCTCCGGCAAGCCCTGCCGCTCGTAGGAGCGAATCGAGCGGCGGCCTGCGCCAGTGCGCTCGGACAGCTCCCCGATCTGCATGATCGCCTCCGCGTGACATCAGGCCCGCGGTACGTGGGCCCCGCAACTCGGCGGGTGGCCGTTCGCAGGCGTTCGGCGGCCATGGCCAGGCTATGCCGCAGGTCTCGAAGTACCGGCCGGCGCCACGCTCGTGCGTCTCCAGCTCGACTCGGTAGATCCGCGGGCCTGTCGCTGTCGCCGCCTTCGTTCGGGGCCGCTTGCGGCACCTTTCACCGGTTGATCACCGGCAGGCTCCAGCCGTGCTCGGCCGGCAGTCTGGCCGCCGTCCCCTGGCCGGACGTGGCGCGGGGACGGCGGCCACCGTCAGGTCAGGCGGGGGTGAACTGCTTCCAGGCCTGGGCGCCGGTGCCGTTGCACTCGTGGATCTGGACCCGGACCCCGTTGGCGAAGTTCGCGTAGGGCACGTCCAGGCACTTGCCGGACCGGGGGTTGGTGAAGGCGGCCGGGGTGGGCTGGTCGTAGCGCCACTGCTGGGCGCCGGTGCCGTTGCACGTGTAGATCTGCACCGTGGTGCCGTTGGCGGTTCCCCCGTCGGCCACGTCCAAGCACTTGCCGGAGTTCGGATTCACCAAGGTGCCCTCGGGCGTGGTCTGCCAGATCTGGCCCAGAGAGCCGTTGCAGTCCCACAACTGCACCGGCGTGGCGTTCTCCTTGCCGGCGCCGCTCACGTCCAGGCAGTGCGCGCCGCCGTCGGGGCTGTAGGTGAACCGGGTGGGCGTTGCCGCCGGGCCGGTCACGGTGAACGTGCACCACGCCGACCAGGCGGACGGGCCGTCGGGGCCCTCGGCGCGGATCCGCCATTGGTAGTCACCCGGGCTGAAGGTGCTGGTGGGGAGCTGGATGTCCCACCCGTGGCCGAGCGGCCCCGTACTGACCGGGATTGTCCGGAACGGCTGTTCGCCCAGGCGCGCGAGTTCCAGCGTCCCGCCCAGGTCGGGCTGCGGGTCCAGGCCCTTGACCGAGGCGGCGAACAGCGGTCCGAACGTGTTGGTCGTGCTGAACGTCGGTTGGGGCTGACGGCCACAGAGCTGGAAGCCCGCGTAAGGGCCGTCGGAGATCCGCAACGTCTCGGGCACATCGGTCGTCGTGGCCGCCGACGCGGCGGCAGGAACGCCGAGGCAGGCGGCCAGGCCCAGGGCCGCCGTGACCACGGAACGTATCCCTCTCATGCTCACTCCATCCAAAGATCAAATATTCGGCTGTCGAGAAGTGCACCCCGTGGAACACCCGTATGTCAGCTGTGGCGGCGCTCGTGTAAGAGTTCCGTCATCTCTACGGATCAGCCGCGCGGTACCGAGGCGAACAGGCCCGACACGCACGACGCGTCCAGGTCCGCCCACAGCGTCTTGTCGATCAACGAGTCGTACGGATCGAGGACGGGCACACCCGGCGGGACCCTCTTCCGCGGTCCGGCCAAGCGGAGTTCACCGCCTTCAGCACCTCCGGTACGCCACGCCGAGGTTGTGCTCAGGACCCGCATTGACGCACCGGCAAGATGCCCACGACAGCGCCGTCGTCGGAGACGCAGGCCAGGGGCGCCGGGCTGTCGGTGTGGAGCTGGAGCTGCCCGATCACCGTGGCGACGTGAGCGCGCTCCTTGGCGGCCAGGCCGTGCAGCGGCAGGGAGAGGTCGCGGCGGGCGGTCAGGCCCAGGTGCGCGGCGGCCGCCGATCACCGAGTACCAGGCGTCGCAGCCGGCCACACTGATCACCCCGCAGCCCGGAAACGTCTCCGCTCACACCCGCTCGGCCCTCGACACCCCAGCCATACAGTGGAGGTGCCGCTCAGGTCACTGGACGCTGTCCGGCTGCCTCCGGCACGCTCGTGGTGCTTTCAGGGTGTCTGCGGGCTGACGACAACAGTGAGGGCGAAGACCCGGATATCGCGTCGGCTGTGGTGGGCGTAGTCGTCGAAGCAGGGCATCCAGGCGATGATGTGGTCTCGGACCGCTTGCTGTTCTTGGGGAGTCAGCAGACGCGCCCGTACCGACAGAGAAGTGCCGCGCCAGTCGACTGTGGCGTGCGGTTCACGCAGTACGTGATGGGACCAGGAGGGGTGCCGGGGCCGGCCGAAGTTGGTCGCCATGACGATGAAGGTGTCGGCGGCGGCCCGGCCGGCCAGGAGAGGCGTGGCGCAGGCAGTGCCGTCACGGCGGGTGGTGTGGAGGACCAGGACGGGAGCCAGCAGCCGGCTGGGCATCCAGCGGCCCTTGGTCCACCGGTGGAACCGCAGGTCCAGGCGGGGCAGCAGGCGCGGGCCCCAGCGGCGCAGGAGCCGGCTGTCACCGACCTTGCGCAGGAACCGCTGCCGGCTTCTGGCGAACCGCCGGCTTCTGGCGAACTGCTCCACGGTCGGCCGCGGTGCCGTCATGAGTGTGCCTCCCTCTGAACGGGCCACCTCGGCGAAGTCGGGAACGGGTGACCGGTCAGTCGTTGGGACAGGCGCCACAACTGCTCGACGGCACGGGCGTCATGGGCACGCTGCGCGGCCCGTACACGTACCGGAGTGCCGGACCATTCCCAGCGACCTCCTGGACCGAAGAATTCTCCACCGACGACATGGGGGTCGGTTGCGGCTCTCAGGAGTGGCCAGGCCGCCTCCGGCGGGGAGTGCCATTGTGCTTGCCCCCATTCCAGCAGCCGGGCCTCGAGGCGACGGCCGTCGGTGCGCAGAGCGCGGGAGCCCAAGGCGGTGTTGGCCAGGCCAGGATGGGCGGCAACCGCCCGTAGCGGCAGCTCACGGGATCGCGCCCACGCCGTGAGCCCGTGAGTGAACAGCAGGTTCGCCGCTTTGGAGTCGAAATAGGCCCGCCAGCGGTGGTAGCGCCGGGGCCGGTGCGGACGGTCGGTCCTGCACCGGCCCAGCCAGTGCAGGACGGAAGAGACGTTCACCACGCGGGGCTGCGACGCGCCCAGCAGAGCGGGCAGCAGGTGTCCGGTCAGAGCGAAGTGACCGAGGTGGTTCACGGCGAAGTGCATCTCGAACCCGGCCGGGGAGCGGGTGTACGGCAATGCGGCCACGCCGGCGTTGTTGACCAGCAGGTCCAGCCGCCCTCCCACGAGCTGCGTGATCTGTTCGGCGGCCTCGCGTACCTGATTGAGCTGAGCCAGGTCACACATGACGCTGTTCACCCGCGCCGCCGCGACGCGGCGGCGTAAAGCGTCAGCTGACGCGCGACCTTGGGAGGCGGACGGGCACAGGATGATTACGTGTGCTCTGTGCCGGGCCAGGTGTTCGGCCGCTGCCGCGCCGATGCCGCAGGAGGAGCCCGTCACCACTGCCGCCTGTCCGGAGAGATCGGCGACCTCCGCGGGTGTCCACGAGCCTCGCCTACTCCGCCAGCGCCGCCACGGGCCAGGAATACCGGCACCATCGCCTCCGGTCATGCAGGTGTGTCTCTCTTCGCCGTTCTCCACACGTGGTGCAACGACCGTCTGCCCGGGCAAGGAACGGCTCCCGCCCGCCGGGCACGGAACCGCACCCGTACCGCAGGCTCTGCCCCTGTACGGGTGCGGGCCGGGCAACCGGACACCCGCGCCGGCGGTCGCACCTGCCTGGCGTTTGCCGTCCGAGAGCGTGATGGCGATGGCAACGGAGAGTGGTGACGCCGACATGCCTGTGACGCCGCCCGGCGAGGGGAGGTGCAGTGAGCCTCCGCCAACTTGAATGAGCAGGTCAGCGGTCTGGTGCGGTCGGCTCTCGAAGTGCTCGCGCTGGTCGTGGGCAGCAGTCTGCGGAGTAGATCGTCTGACAGATCCGGAAAGTTCGCTGGTTTCTACTCGCTGGAGTCAGGCGGCTATTTACGATCCGGTGCATGGATCCCGAGCTGCTGGAACGGATCACCGCGCGGCGCGCGGAACTGGACGAACTCGAAGAGAAGCTGGCCAGGCAGCTGGTGGAGGTGCGGGCTGAGCGAGACGAACTTGCTGTCGCCGAACGGGTTTTTGGCGGGTGGGCGAACAGATCGCGAATGAGCGCGTCTCGGCCTCGTTGGTGCCCGCGCAGGTGGGTGGGCGGGCGGTCGTGCTGATCCCACACCGCACCTCCGATGTGAAGGAGAACGTGCTTCCGCCGGACTACCAGCGCATTCTCGCCGCCGTGAGACAGGCCGCTGGACCTGTCATGGCTCGGCAGGTCGGCGAAATGCTGGGTGGACGTCAACATCCGATCCAAGCTGGAACCGCTGCGCGGAAAGCTGGTCAGACTCGCCGACCGCAGCCGGCTGCGGAAGCTACCCGACGGCCGGTTCACCACCTGCCTGTGACCGGCTGCCGCTGATCACGTACTTCGCCGCATCCGACAGATCGTTGCCAGCGGATGGGGAGCTGCTCGGCTCACCTGCTGAAACTCGCGATAGAACTTGCCCATCACCGCGGCGACCGGTGCGTGACGGACAAGGAGCGTCGCGACCGACGCGGGAACCCCCTCTGGGGGCACCCCTTGGGCGCACGCATTCACAAACGTTTTGCGTTCTTCCGGTGTGTAGCCGTAGAGAGCGACGGCCAGCCAGTTCACCAGGTGGGTGACGGCATAGTACTGGTCGTAGGTGCGGTGCTGGTCGAAGAAGTCGGCCTCGTCCCGTGTGAGGTCGAAGCGTGAGGAGATCGCGAGGCCGAAGTCGGTGAAGAAGAGCTGTCGGCCGTCGGTGAGGATGTTCTCGAAGTGGGCGTCGAAGTGCAGAAGTCCGCGGGCGTTCATGAACGAGATGCCGGCTTTCAGCTCCTCGTCGACCATGGCGCAGGCCCGCTCGGCCGCCTCGTCGCCGGCCCCGATCTGGACGCCCAGCCAGTCGTGCAGGTTCTGCGGGATGTACTCCAGGAACAGCACGAGGCTTGCCGTGGAATGCTGGAGAGCTTCGATCCTTCGGCGCACCGCTGATCCGCCTCCCCAGTAGGCGACAGCTCGATTCACATCGGCCAGTTCCTCGGGCAGCGGCTGGCCAGAGTCTGGGATCACCCGCCAGTGGTACATCAGGGGGAAGCCCTCGTAGTCTCCCGCGATCACCCAGTTCGTCGTCATGGTGTGCGCGGCCAGCTCCCGCCAGGCCCCGAACCCCGGGCCGCCGATGGTGCCGATGCCGTAGTGGCAGAAGGCTGGGAGTCCGAACAGATTCGCGGTGGAGTGAACATGCTCCGGCCGTCGCTCCAGATCGGTCAGCCGTACCTGCTTGACGAAGACCCGGGTTCCCTCAACCTCCAGCAGGAGCATTTTTCCACCGATGCCCGACCCCAGCGGTGCGCCGGCGTCCATGAACTCGCGCAGACTGCGGTCACTGCGCAGCGCCAGCGATGTGGAAACGGCGCCGTGGGCGGCCAGACGAGCGCCGCGGGACATATCAGGGCCCTTCACTCACGCCTCCAACCGTGCCCCGCCTCCTGTTCAACGGCTTCAGCAGACACCGGGACGGGGGCCAAAGACCACCCTCCCACGTCGGAGCCGGTGAGATGCGGCGTAACTGGAGGTGCTGCAGGTGGGGTTGAGGTCGTTGGCGAAAAACGAAGGGCCTGCCGAGAATTCCCGCGCACTTACTTACCAGTGCCGTTTATCGCTGTCCACGCGTACCGTCAGCCACCTCGCCGGTCTGCTGCGACGCCATCTGAAGCTGATCCGTTCCAGGTGGCGGATCCTGTCGCCTGGAAGGGTCGCGGTGATCGTCCTAGCCGTGCTGCGTCATGATCAGCGCTTGGCCGACATGGCTGGCGGCAACAACGTGTCCGAGTCCACCGTCCGCCGTTGGCGCGACGAGCTGATTGGACTGCTTGCCGCCCAGGCTCCGCGCCTGGACCGTGCCTTGAAGAAGGTCGCCAAGCAGGGCGGAGAAGTGGTCCTGATCGACGGCACCCTCATCCGCACCAGGCGCCGCAGCGGTAAGGCCGTCCGGCGAAACTACTCCGGCAAGCACCGAAGCCATGGCCTGCACTTCCTCGCCCTGACCGACGAGAACGGGCGCCTGATCTGGATGCCCGCTGCCCGGCCCGGCCACACCATGACAACACCGCCGCCCGTCACGACCACATCCTGGCTCACCTGCGCGCCGCCGGCCTCGGAGCGCTGACCGACCTCGGCTTCCGTGGCCTGGACAACGACATCCTCGACCCTGTGATCATTACCGGCTACATCGCCACCCGTACCACAAGCTCACCCCGGGGCAGAAGTAAGCCAACAGGGTCCTCGCAATCGGACGGGCGCCGGTCGAGCACGGCTTCGCCCACCTCAAGAACTGGCGGATCCTTGCCAAGCCCCGCACCGATCCCGCTCGCGCCACCCGCCTCCTGCGTGCTCTGCTCGTCTTGACGAACCTCGAGATCAACCGCTGACGGACGATCTTCTCCGCGGACTCCCGCCCACGACCAGCACGAGTACCCCGGGGACCGGTCACACCAGTTCTTTGGACTGGGACTTCAGGTTGGCGGAGGCTCAGTGGAACGCAGGGGCAGTGGGCGGCCCGCGCGGTCAGCCGGTGCCGCTCCGCGTGGCCTTTGAGCCGGTTCCCAGGTGCAGAGTGGCTGGTGACGACGTGGTGATGGACTGGCCGTAATGACGGGTGCGTACGCAGAAGATGAGCAAGGCGAAGAGGCTGGTTGCTGCGAACCAGGGAAGGGCCCGGACCGCGCAGGAGACGGCGCCTGCGTGCGTGAACGAGGCGGCCAGGGCTGCTTGTGCGGGCCCGTACAGCGGCAAGGCGCTCAGCCATGCCTGGTCCCCGGCAGGGTTGGAGACCGGGCTTTGCATCCCGACATCGATCAACGTGGCCATCACCACGACGAAGAACCCCTCCAGCTCGCCCCGTAGCAGGTATCCGGCCATGACGCCCAGTCCTCCGTAGGCGAGGATTGCGGCCGCTACGGCGGTGGCGACTGCCCCGGGCTGGGTCAGCGGCCAGGACAGCCACAGCAGACCCGTGGTGTAACAAGTGAGCAGGACCGTGACGAGGAGCAGGGCGACGATCCTGGCGGCCAGCAACTGCAGCCGGGGATAGCCGGCCAAGACCAGGCGCAGGTCGATGTCCCGGGCGCTGAACGTGGCCATGAACATCATGAAACCGGCGATCACCGTCCCGGCGTGCAGAGCACTGGAGACCTGGATGGTGCGGTTCATCGACGCGGTCACCTCGATGCCCAGCGCGCTGCTGAACGTGATGTCCTTGTCCAGGGCCGTCGCGCGGACCAGGTAGATCCATGTCGGGATGAAGAAGGCAATCATGATCATCGCGAGGCGGTTGCGCAGGTGACCGGTCAGCGTGAATCCGAGAGCCACGGTGAAGGCGGTCCACTGATGTCTCATCGTGGCGCTCCCGCCCGGTGGAGGCGGCCGTCGCGCAGATGGTGGACAGAGTCGAAGTGCTGCTGGTCGTGCAGCAGGTGGGACACCACCACCACCGAACGCCCGCGGCTGCGCAGCCGGTCCGCCAGTCGCCAGAAGCGCTGGTGCGTGTCCCAGTCGAACCCCTGGTATGGCTCATCGAGCACCAACAGCGGCGGGTCATGCATCAGTGCCAAGGTCAGATTGAGTTTCTGGCGGGTACCGCCACTGAGCTCGCCCGCCCGAGTACGCCGCTCCGCAGTGAAACCGAGAAGGTCCACCAGCTCCCAGGCCGCGTCCAACCGCGGCAGCCGGTAGGCAATCTGGAACAGCCGCAGATGCTGGGCAACGGTGAGCGTGTCGTTGACCACCGCCTGCTGCGGGCAGTATCCCAGCGCGCTGAAACGCCGCACGGTGCCCTGGTCCGGCACGAGCTGCCCCACCGCGATACGCATCAGCGTGCTCTTGCCCGAACCGTTCTCTCCCACCACGCCGGCGAGCGTGCCGGCCGACACAGCGAGATCAGCACCGCGCAGCACCCCCCGTCCGCCGTACGCCTTGTGTACGGCCGCCATGTGCAGCCGCATGTCTGGTGCCATCTCGCTCTGTCTCTCGCCGCCGGTGCACGAACAACGTCTCCTCGGGTCAACGAGAGAGGACCGCACACGGAAACGTACAGTTCGCCAGGCAGACGTTCGGCCGCTTACAACGCGCACTTCGGCGTGGCTGTCTC
The DNA here is from genome assembly GCF_042744565.1 of Streptomyces sp. NPDC058812. NCBI lineage: Bacteria > Bacillati > Actinomycetota > Actinomycetes > Kitasatosporales > Streptomycetaceae > Streptomyces > Streptomyces sp. NPDC058812. Next base: position 231,266 of record NZ_JBHYOB010000008.1, on the reverse strand, counting down.
GTTCACCTGTCATGGCGATGATCACCACGGGTACCTGCCAGACGAATCTGGCGCGGCAGCTGAGCCTGTACTTCGCTCCTCCCGTCATGCCGGTGGTTGCCGGTAGCGCTGTCAGCTGGGGCACCACCTGGCCCTACTACGACGGTCTTCTGTGGGGGCTGTGCGGCAGTGGTTCCTGGGCGCTGCTGTGCGCGGCCATGGCGTTCGCAGGTACACGCCTGGGTTGGTGGCCGACCCACGTCCCTTCCGAGCGCAGACCACGTCTGATGCTGTTGGGCGCGAGCGCCGTCGCCGCAGCAGCCGTATGGATGATCTGTGGGCGCCTGGGAGCCCCGACCTCGTTGCTGGCGGTGGGCAGCACCGCACCGCTGTTGGCCGGGCTCCTCCTCGCGTCCACCTGGGCCACCAACGTCTCCCTCCACACCAGTGCGGCAGCCGCCAGCGTCACCCTCCTCATCCTGGAACTCGGGACAGTGTGTGCTCTGCTCTATCCGCTCGTCGCGGCGATTGGCTGGTCCCGCCTGCACCTGCGGGCCCACACGCCCATCCAGGTCCTCGCGGGCACCGCACTGGGCACGGTATGCGTCGTCCTGACCTGCTCCAGCCGCTGATGGCGCAACAGCCGGCGTCTGCCCCGAGGACCGGGGCTCTGCGCAAATCAGCCCGGGACGGCCTGGCTCACGACCGGCCGCGCACCGCCCTGAACGACGACGCCCATGCCATCACCGTCCTGCCCCGCAGGGAGTGGCCCTGGCTGTGGCGTACGGTCAGGACGAGCCCGCGGCCGGGCGGGGCAGTTACGTCACGTGGCTGTAAGGCGTTGAGCAAGGGCTCCCCGAGTCCAGGAGATCCGGGATCATGAAGCGTGCGAGGGCCTTACGGCCTGGTGCGCAATTGCCTCGCGCTGAGCCGCCCCGCGATCTACCCTCGCGGCCATGACGTCACACGATGCGCGTGCAGGCTCCCGGATCGCTTCTGATGGTGCCGGGCTGGTGATCCGGCAGGAAACCGCTGACGATCACCGAGAGGTGCGCGAGGTTCATACGCGCGCCTTCGGTGACAGCGATCGGGTTCCCGGGCTCGTGGAGGCACTTCGCGTTGCGGAAGCTGCGTTGCCGCCGATGTCGTTCGTCGCTGTCGTTGATGACCGGGTCGTCGGACATGTCCTGCTGAGCGCGACGCGGTTGGACGCTCCGCGCCGGATCGTGGACGTCCTGTCGCTGTCACCGCTGGGCGTGGTTCCGGAGTTCCAGCGCCGGGGCATCGGTACGCAGCTCATCGCCCACGCCCTCGAGGCGGCCGACAGCCAGGGTGTGCCGCTGGTATTCCTGGAGGGTTCGCCGCACTACTACGGCACGCGAGGCTTCGAGGGTGCCGGCGCGGTGGGCTTCCGTTCGCCGTCGCTGCGTATCCCTGAAGCCGCGTTCCAGGTCGCCCGGTTGTCCGCTCACGAGCCATGGATGACGGGCACCTTCGTCTACTCGGAGGCCTTTTGGACCTTTGACTGCGTCGGCCTGCGCGACCCCGAGGACTGAAGGGCTACCCAACTCGACCTGATCTTCAGGACCGTCAAGGTGGCGGGCGATATCCAGCGGGTCGTCGGTTGCGTGCGATCAGCGAGGTGTCGGGCCGTAACGTGAACAGGGCCGCAGGGTTCATTGGGTGTGTCGTCTCAAGGGCCTGTAAGGCCCTGTCTCATTCTGCCTTGACGGGCCTGTCGCGTGCGCACCTGCGGCTGGACCCCACCCACGCGGCCCTGGCCAGCAAGTGCACCGTCGCTTCCGGCAGCGAGGGCCGCCCGCTGTGGGTCGGCGCCCACCGGCCAGGCAGGGGCACGACCGGACCGCGCTCATGTCCGAAGGCATTGACGACCTGCTCGGCCAGTTCTCCCAAGTCGAACTCTCTCTGGGCTGCGGTTACCAGGGACTGGCCAGGCTCGCGCCGAAACCGGCCGAAACGGATCGTGGTCCCGCCGCCCAAGCCTGGCCAAGCCGCCACTGCGGACGAGATCGACGTGCACCAGCGTGCGCGCCGCCATCAGTCGTCCGAACGTATCTGCGTCGAGCACGCCATGGCCGAGATCAGAACCTGGGGAGTCCTCAAGCGCTGCCCGGCAAGCGGGAGCACCTCGCCCAGACCATCGATGCCGTTTCGCGTCCCTGGCCTGCGATCGAGCGGCCCGCCGCTGATCACCCACCTCGTCGTTAGAGGCGCTCACAGCGGTGCACAGAGGTTCGAGCGGCAGCGGAGTGCCCTGATCCTCAGCGACGGCTTCAGTCCCAGTACGTCTCGTGGGTCAGCCGGTTGCCCTGACCGTCGAAGGTGTCGACGGACGCGATGGTCTCCCCGTCGGCGATGGGCAGGGCGAACGCACGGTAGGAAGTGCCGGGCAGCGTCACCACATGCGCCGTGCGGACCGTACCGCCGTCCAGGGTGAGCCGGGCCGTGGCCGTTCCCGAGGCGGGGTTGCCGACGAAGATCCGAGTCCCGGACGCCCCCTTCTCGGACAGGCTGCGCAGCCCGGCGGCCTGGACGGAGTCGGCCTCGCCGTCCACGACGGAGCAGCCCGCCCAACGACCTGCCTGGTGGTCGACCTGGACGCCACCGATGAAGACCCGCTGGCAGAGCAGCGAGAGGTCCTCCGGCCGGGAACCGCCGCCGAAGCCGGAGCCCCCGCCGGCGTCGCGGTCGGCCTTGTCGCCGGCGCCAGTGTCAGTGTCAGTGGAGGGAAAGTCCTCCGGCACGTCCGCATAGAGCGTCAGCGTCACCGACCACTCCTTGCCGTCGATGTTGCCGGAGCGGACCACCCGGCTGCGTTCTCCGGCTTCCGACGCGTCGGGAACCGGTGCGATGGCGGGGGGCGAGGCCGCGGGGCGCGGGCCGTCGTGCTGCGGTGCGCCGGTCAGCAGCGGCAGGACGACGGCTGCCGTGACCGCGGCCACCAGCACCCCGGCCGCCGCGGTCACCGTGGTGCGGCGCGACCTCCGGGCACGGGCGCCGTCCAGGATGGCCTGCACAGGTGCTGGTCCGGGCGCCTTTCGCCCGGCCGCCCGGGCCAGCGCGTGCCGCACATCCGGTGCGGAATCGGCGGCGTGCAGGGGGCCGAGCCGGTCCGGCACGGAAGCGCCCGAGGCGCCCGAGGCACTTGAGGTATCTGGTTGCCCGCCGGGTGTGTGGGGGGCCGTCATGCGGCACCTCCGAGATCCGCGCGGTCGTGCGCTGCCAGCGCGGGGTGTGCCCGCAGCTTGGCGAGAGCGCGGGAAGCCTGGCTCTTGACCGTGCCGGTCGTGCAGCCGAGCGTCCGTGCCACTTCCTCCGCCCCGAGGTCCTCCCAGTAGCGGAGGACGACCACAGCACGTTGCCGTTCGGGCAGTTCGGCCAGGGCCTCCATCAGCACGTCGCGCTCCTCCAGACGTTCGGCCTCGCCGGACCGCTGCGGACGGTCCGGAAGCAGGGGGGTGAGCAGGTGGGCGACCCGTCTGCGGCGGTGGCGGCTGCGGTTGTTGTTCACCAGCGCGCGCCGCACATAGGCGTCGGCGTCCTCCCGCCGCACCCGGTCCCACCGCGCGTACACCTTGATCAGCGTCGTTTGCACCAGATCTTCCGCCTCATGGAAATCGCCGGTCAGCATGTAGGCGGTCCTGACCAGGCGGCTCCAGTAGGCCAAGGTGAACGCCGTGAAATCGCCTTCGGCATCGAGGGCCGGTCCGATGTGCACGAAGAGTCTGTCCCTGCGGGTGTGTGGGCGGGCAGGCGGTACGGTACGGTCCGGTCCCCGGATGCAGGCGGCACCCGGGGACCGGCGGGTCAGTCCCAGTACGTCTCGTGGGTCAGCCGGTTGCCCTGTCCGTCGAAGGTGTCGACGGACGCGATGGTCTCCCTGTCGGCGATGGGCAGGGCGAACGCACGGTACGAGGTCCCCGGCAGCGTCACCACGTCAGCGGTACGGACCGTACCGCCGTCGAGCGTCAACCGGGCCGTGGCCGTACCCGAAGCGGGGTTGCCGACGAAGATCCGAGTCCCGGACGTGCCCTTGTCGGTCAGACCGTGCAGCCCGGCACCTTCGACGAAGTCGCCCCGACCGTCCACGACGGAGCAACCCGCCCAAGGCCCCGCCTGGTGATCGACCTGGACCCCGCCGATGAACACCCGCTGACAGAGCAATGCGGGATCCTCGGGCCGGGAGTCACCGAAGCCGGAGATCCAGTCGGCGGAGGGGAAGTCCCGCGGAACCTCCGGATAGAACCTCAGCGTCACCGACCACTCCTTGCCGTCGATGATTCCGGAGCCGACGGTACGGGCCACGTTCCGCTGCTCCTCGTCCTGCGCGTGCCGAGGCGGATGCTGCTCCCCCTGCACGGCCGCCTGCGTCTGCAGCCCCTTGCCGGACGCGTCACCGGAAACCTCGTCGGCCGCCCAGGCACCGGCTGCCGGTGTACCGACGACGATGGCGGCCGCGCCGACGGCGACCGCGAGCCTCTTGATTCTGCTGGACACGTTGCTCCTACGGGAAGTGGGGTCAATGGACCGGAGGGCGCCTCTCCACCCACTCCTACTCCCGTTGTCCGTCCGGGGGTTGCACGCGACGTCAGATCTCCTGTCACGCGCACTCAAGCAGCCGGAGGCTCCGGCATGGCCGTATGGGCCAAGTGCCGGGCCGGAGGCTCTGTCCTCGACCACGAGCGACGGCGTCTCCTGCGTGAGGACCTCGCCTCGGACGAACGCCGGGCGGCGCCGCCGCACCACCGGCACCTGGACCAGGCCGAGCAGCAGCAGGCCGGCGCCGTAGGCCGGGTTGCTGTTACCGGGTGGGTGTCACCCCAGGGTGAAGGGGAGTCCTGCGACTTGTGCTGTGTGGATCAGGTGCCTGACGGTGCGGGGGCCTTCGACGACGGCGAGCCCGGCACGGATGGTGGCGGCGACGGCGCGGGTGTCCGGCCTCGCCGCGGAGGTCCGCGAGTGGCCCAGTGGGGTCGCGGTGGCGGCTGGCCCGTTCCGTGCGGTTCTCGATGGTGGTGGCGGGCCGTAGGCGGGCGGGGTCGGCCGCAGCCGTGGGAGTCACATCGGTGGCAGAGAACGGGATCGTCGGCGCCGGACCAGCCGAGCCGGGGTATGGCACCGTGTTCGAGCTGGAAGGCGAACAGGTGGGCGGGGACCATGCCTCGGCGGGAGCGCCGGGGCGCCAGGGGGCGGCTCGTTCCGCCGGTGGCCGGGGAGGGGCTCTGGGAGGCAGCGGCCTTCGGATCTACGATGAGCGGCATGCTGCCTGATGCCTCCCCGTCCTCCGTCTGGCCGGTCCTGCACTACGACGACACGAGGGCGGCGCTGCGCTTCCTGGTCGACGTGCTGGGCTTCACGGAGGTGGTCGCCGCGCCGGATGAGCATGGCGGGATCGGGCACGCCGAGCTGTGCTGGCCCGGCGGCGGTGCGCTGGTGTTCGGTTCGACCCGCCACACCGACAGCGTGCACGGGCGGATGCGGGCGGGCACCAGCGCGGTCTACGTGGTGAGCGACGACGTGGACGCGGTGCACCGGCGGGTGGTCGATGCCGGCGGCGAGGTTGTCGAAGCGCCGCATGAGAACCGGTTCGGTTCGGGCGTCGTGGCGTACGTGTGCACGGTGCAGGACCCGGAGGGCAATCTGTGGACCTTCGGCACCTACCGCGGTCCTTCAGCGGAGTAGAGCGCCAGGACGAGACGGGAGACCCCGGCCGGTTGGCCCGGGGTCCTCTGCCGTGGGCGTACGGCGGGGGTCAGTGACTGGCGAGTTCGCCGGTGAGCTTGCCGTGGAGGTCGGCGCTGCGGTCGTTCAGGCCGGTGATCTCGACCGTCTTGCCGCGCTGCTTGTACTTGGTCGCGATCGCGTCGAGGGCGGCGACGGAGGAGGCGTCCCACGGCACATCCCAGCGTGACCAAGGTCTGGGCCGACGCGGTTACCAGAACAGCATCTTCAACCACGGAGCCCGGCTGGGCATCGATGTCGAGGTGGTACAGCGGCCACGGGCGAAGGGTTCGAACCGTTGCCGAAACGGTGGGTGATCGAGCGGACCTTCGGCTGGGTGATGCAGCACCGCCGTCTCGTGCGGGACTACGAAGCCCTCCCCGAGAGATCGAGGGCGATGATCCACTGGGCGATGGCTAACAAAATGTCCCGCGAGTCGACCGGAGCATCCGCATCAGCGTGGCGAATCGAAACGGACATCCCACTCACATCCGCGTGAACATTGATCAGATGCTCTCTAAGCGCTGTCCATGGTGAGTTCCATGGGGGCGGAGAAGGCTAGCGGGACGTCCTTCCCGGAACGGTGCTGCAGGGTGTCCGTCAGATGGCAGGTGATCCCATGCTGTCTGCGACCCAGGGCTGTCGCCCGTCTGGGCGAGGGTCCTCGTCTTCTGGGCGGCATCCCTCTACCGTGGGCGGCAGCCGCCGAAGGGAGGCGCCATGTCGGACGATCCGACGGGCCCGTTGGGCACGGCAATGCGGGAGGTCACGTTCCCGGACCAGTCTCGCGGGATCATTTTGGTGCGGGCGGGGACACCGCAGGACGAGGCCGAGGCAATGGCCGCCCGTGTGTGGGCGGAGATGCCGGAAGGTTGACCTGCCTGAACGCAGATGACCCGTACCGTCCTCCACGCACTTTCCTGAGCCGTCGGCCATGGACCGGAACCAGTCGTACGGAGCCCGCCGCGTTCCGCAGCCTGGTGCACCTGCTGGCTGCCACGAGAACTTAGGGGGAGTCGTCCACATCTTGTCCGGCGCGCGTTGCCGGGTGGAGAGCAGGTGGTGAAGGACGGGCTCGCCGGAGGCGGCCGAGGAGACCTCGTCGGTCAGCCGACTTACACGGCTTTCACTGGCCCAGGGGTGGCAGGCCGCCGGAGCCGGCACTTTCTTGATGGCAGCACTGACGCCGCCTGGCGATGCCGGTCTGGCGGTGGAGCTCGACCTTCGGCAAGGCTGTTCCGGGCAGGCTTCTAGCATGATCGGATGGTTTTCGATGATGCCCAAAGGCCCGAGACGGAACGGGGAGTTGTGGCGGGGGACGCTGTAGCTGGTCTCCCCGGCGGGTCACACCGTGGCGATGCCGGTGAGAACTCCCGTCCTGTTGCCGACCTATCCGAGTGGGCGGCGGACCTGGTCGAGCCGGTCAAGCCGAAGCTGCGTGGCTGGCTGCACGCCGCGATGGTCCCCGCCTCGTTGAGTGCCGGCATCGTCCTGATCTGCCTGGCCCGGACGCCGGCGACCTGGGCCTGCGCCGTGTACGCCGTGACTGCCTGGCTGCTGTTCGGGACCAGCGCCGTCTACCACCTGGGCACCTGGGGGCCGCTGGGCGAGGCCGTTCTGCGTCGCCTCGACCATGCCAACATCTTTCTGATCATCGCCGGAACCTGCACCCCTTTGGCCGTGCTCCTTCCTCCTGACCGGCAAGTTCTGCTGCTGTGGATCGTGTGGACGGGTGCGCTGGTCGGCATCGCGTTTCGTGTCCTGTGGGTCAGTGCTCCCCGCTGGCTGTACACCCCCTGCTATCTGGCCCTGGGGTGGGCACCGGTGCGTTACCTGCCCGACTTCCTGCACACCGGCGGAGCGGCCGTAGTCATCCTGATAGTGACCGGCGGTCTCCTCTACAGCGCGGGAGCGGTGGTGTACGCCGTCCAACGCCCCGACCCCTCGCCCCGTTGGTTCGGTTTCCACGAGGTGTTCCACGCTCTGACCGTGGCAGCCTTCGCCGCGCACTACATGGCCATCTCCCTCGCCGTCTACTGACCCCACTAGTGTCGCATCAGGCAACGTTTGCCCTGTCGACGACGGCGCGTAGGCGCCGGTCGTCGGCGTGGCGGTTTCGCCAGATGATGTAGCGGCGGATCATGCTGCCCTGCTCTTTGTGGCTGGCGTGGTCGGTGCCGTCGAGGGTGAAGTAGCGCAGGGCGGTGAACTGGGCCTCGACGCGGTTCAGTCACGAGGAGTTGGTCGGGGTGTAGGCGATCTCGACGTAGTTGGCCTCTGCCCAGTCCGCCACCCGGCGGCACCGCTTGGTGGTCAGGTGCGGGGAGTAGTTGTCACACACGATCGCCAGGCGGACTGTTGGCGGGTAGAGGGTGCGCAGGTAGCGGCAGAATTCCAGGAACTTCGATCGGTTCTTGGTCTTCTTGATGTGGCCGTAGAGCTTGTTCTTGGCCAGGTCGTAGGCGGCGAACAGGTGTCGTACCCCGTGTGGGCGGTTGTAGGTTGCCCGCCGCCTGCGGCGTGGTTCACGGTCGGGGTCTTTGTGCCTGCCGCCGAGTTCGGCCCACTGCCGGCCCGGCTGCGGTTGCAGGTTCAGCGGGCCGAATTCGTCCAGGCAGAACACCACCTCCGGCTCGCCGTCTTCGGGTGTGACCTCGCCGTCGGCGATGGCGTACAGGTGCTCGACGCGGGCCTTCTTCACGGCGTAGTCCGGATCGCGGGAGGTCTTCCAGGTCTTTATGCGTGGAAACGAGACGCCCTCCTCGCGGAGCAGGACCCGCAGGCCCTCGTGGCTGATGTCGTCGACCACCCCCTCGGCGACCAGGAAGTCGGCCAGCTTGGCCAGACTCCAGGTCGAGAACGGCAGGCCGTGCTCGGCAGGCTTGGACTTGGCGATCTTCTTGATCTCCCGGCGCTCGGGCAGGGTGAAGGTCCTCGGCCGCCCGCCCGCGCACTTCGGAGAGAGCGAGTCGAAGCCGTCAGCGTTGAAGTTGTGGATCACATCCCGGACCCGGTCCGCGCTGGTGAACGTCACCTCAGCGATCTCCGCCACGGGCACGCCCTGCGCGGATAACAGCACCATCTGTGCCCGGCGCCAGGTCACCACCGACCCGGTGCCCCTACGGATGATCCGCAGCAGCCGCCTGCCCTCGTCGTCACCGATCTCACGGACCCGCACTCGCTCTGCCACCGGCACAGCCTGCCGGACGCGCGCGCCGGACCGGAATCCGGACGGCGCGTCACCTCACCACAGCACAAAGGTCGCTGATGCGGCGCTAGCCGAGATCCAGAACCTCATCGTCCGCGTGCGTGCCGAACTCGGCGACACGCACCTCCGCGATGTGCTCGTACCGGCTGATCCGGTCGGTCCACTCCGCGTCGACGCCGAACGCCACCTGCGCGAAGCCCACCCGCCGGACGGCCTCGGCCAGGCCCGGATCGCCAGAGGCCAGCAGTCGCACCGGCGCGTCAAGCGCCACGGTGTGCGGCGGCACAAAGTACTCGTCCGGCAAAACGGTGCGCGCATGGACGAGCGCGCCGACAGCGACAACCGAGCCGGCCCCCAACCGTGCGCACTGCAGGACCGTCGCCGCGGTCGCCACATAGACGCACCTGCCAACCTCGCAGCCCAGTAGCGTGGCATGCGGCCCCACGAAGACGTGGTCGCCGACAAGCACCGGCTGATCGCCGGCGACCGCAGACCCGCGCAACACCGCGTTCTCGCAGATCACCGCCGCCTCCCCGACGTCGATCCGAGACCCCTCGGCATCGAGCACCGCACCGTACATCACCCGCGCCCGTGGCCCCACGCGGACATCACCGACGAGCGTGGCCGTCGGGGCGACGTAGGCGGTGGGATGGACCTGCGGTTCATGCCCGCGGTGCCGGATGCGGATTCCCTGCGCTTCAGCGATCATGAGCGGATTCTCGCCCGACCGGCCGCAAGCATGCTGGCGGATTTCCGACATCGTGTTCGTCGAGACCTGGGCCATCCGCGATCTAACAACCTTGGGAGCGATTGGCCCTCGGGAATGCTGGTCGCCTGGCTGGGTGGACGGGTGCGCATGAGATCTTCCTCTTCATGAGTACACCACCAGATGGATTGCCTATCTACCGAGTCTTGACCGGCCCGGACGACGCCGCGTTCTGCCATCGTGTGAGCGAAGCGATAGCTCTCGGCTTCGAACTGCACGAAGGCCCTGCGGTCACTTTCAACGGTGAAAGGGTCATCGTCGCCCAGGCGGTGGTATGGCCGGCACAGTCGTAGGACTTGGGGTCGCGATCTGCCCCTGACACGAGAAGGGCCGTACGGGTTAGGCGAGTTGTGACGCTTGCCTGGGCCCGTGCGGCCTGTTCCCATCCTGCTGCGGGCTGGCTAACGAGTTTCCTGACCAGGTCGACGCCTCACCGAAGAAGCTGAAGGATGACGCCCCACTGGGCGAGCACCACGCCTGGCGCGAGCGACATCGCCGACGGTCCTCACCACGGATCCATGTCGAGCACACCAACGCCGAGTACAAGCAGTGGCGGCCCTTGCAGCGGTTCACCGGCCGCCGTGAGACCTACACGGAAATCCACTTCGCCATCGTCGGGCTGGTCTCCGACCGCTCCGCACGCAAGCCCGGCACCGAACTCGTGCTCGCCCGGCAGGCTGCCTGCTGATCACCAACCAGCTGACCCGCCAGGCCAGCATGCCCCGGCCTCGATCGCTCCCAAGGTCGTAAGGCACTACAGGGCGAACGTTGCCTGATGCGGCACTAGCAGGTGATGGCCGTCGCTCAGGGCTTCCAGGTCCAGCGGGAGCCGGTCGGCAAACGCATCACCGCCCGCATCGCCCTGCTGGACGACCCCGGCGGCGCCATCGCAGGACGAAGCCCCCTCTAGCCACCCCTATTCGCCGACCTGTCTGGGCCGGTGTCCCCGCTGATCTCCGAGGGGGCGGTGACCAGCGGGGGCAGGGCTGCCTCTCGGGGGCGGCGGGTCAGGGGACGGGTGTGTAGGTGATGTCCGTGTCGGGGCAGCCGCCCGCCAGACGGGTCAGAGCGTCCCGTTCGGCGCGTCGACGGACAGGTTCCAGGACAGCTTCACCGGTACCCAGTAGGCCAGGTACTTGCAGCGCACGGAGGCCTCGGGCAGCCACGCGGCGACGTCCTGGTCGGCCTTCTGGCGGTTCGAGCGCTGGCTGACCGCCTGCAGGTGCCGGGGGTCGCCGATGTAGTTTGCGTAGGCGACGCGACGCTCCCGCGTCCACGCCTTCGCTCCGCTGTCCCAGGCTTCGGCGAGCGGCACGACGTGTTATCCGCACCTTGTTTGTGGTGCCGCTGACGTCTGTGGCTTGGCGTGGTGGACCGTGTACTTCCTGCGAGCGGTGTGTTATCCGGTGCCGCCGACAGCGGCGGCAGAGGGGCGTGGTGGCGAGGACGCAGAGGGTGGTCATGAGCGGAAGTAGATTGGACGGTCCTCGCCGGTCTCGGTGTGCGCCCGCGGCGATGTTGGCAGCGCCCGCGCGCCCGCCGATTCCCCTGCCAGGGTTACGCTTCGCAGGTCAGGTCGTGCGCGGGGAGTCGTCCTGTGCGGAGGTAGGCGTTGACGCGTTCGTCGATGCAGGCATTGCCGTATTCGCCGTACAGGCCGTGCTGGCGGGCGCCGACCATGGTGAGCAGCCGGGAGCTCGGCCACTGCTCACGCATGGCGTCGGCGCCGGCATAGACAGTGCGGGGGTCGCCGGTGGCGGCGACGAGCAGGGCGGGGACGTTGTTGTCGAGCACGGTCGGCGCCTCGACGGGCCGGTCCCAGAACTCGCAGGGGGTGATGTTGTTGGCCAGCGGCCCGGCGAGAGGGAACCGCTCGCGGGAAGCCTGGACCGTGCGCCAGTAGTTGCCGACGCCGCGCCGCTCAGCTACGTCGCCGCAGATGATCGCGGTCATCTGGCTGGCGGGGGTCGAGCCTGCCCCGGTCAGCAGGAACTCCAGCTGACCGGCGAGCGCTTCGGACGGCACGACCGGCTCCCGGTCCGCGGCGCGCGCCAGGAGGCGGACGGTCGCGGCCAGGTCGGCGTGCCGCTTGCCGAGGTCGCTGCCGAGGCCGCCGATGAGGACGGCGGGCAGGACGTGCTCGTCCAGCTGGTACGTCTTCCCGATCCGCAGCGGCTTGTGCGCGGCGGCGGCGAGGATGTGCTCGACTGTCGCCAGGACCTCGGCACGCGTGGCGCCCAGCCCGTAGGCGCTGTGCCGTGCGGCGGCCCACGACGTCCATGCGCGCAGGGCCGCCTCGTTGGCCGCCTCGGCGCCGCGCAGCAGGGTGTGGTTGTAGATTTTCGGGGACATGACGCCGTCGAGCACCATGCGATCCGTGCGGCCCGGGAAGAGCTGTGTGTACACAGCGCCGAGGTAGCTGCCGTAGGAGTATCCGAGGTAGGAGAGGACGTCCTCGTCGAGGGCGGCGCGGATGACGTTCATGTCGCGGGCGGTGTTGCGGGTAGTGACGTACGGCAGCACGTCGCCGTGGGCGCGCTCGCACCGCCTGGCCAGGTCGCGCGCCACGGCGACCTCCTGCCGGTATGCCGCCCGGTCGGTGCCCGCGGAGCGCAGGGGGGCCGATCCGAGGTCCCAGCCGCAGTCGAGCGGGGTGCTCCGGCCGACGAAGCGCGGGTCCATGCCGATCAGGTCGTAGCGGTCGGCAACCTCTCCCATCACTTCCGACTTGGTCAGTGGCATGTGGCGGCTGGGGCCGGCCGGCCCCCCGTCGTTGAGCAGCAGCGGACCGATGCGATGGGCGGTGTCGGTGGCTTTCAGGCGCGATAGGGCGACGGTGACCGTGCGGCCGCCAGGGTCGGCGTAGTCGAGCGGCACGGTGATGTCCGCGCAGTCGGCGCCGGCGGCGTCCAGCTTCTGTCCAAGCTCGTCGTCGGCGCCGAGGGCGCACGCGTGCCAGTCGACGTGCTGGCCGTGGAAGCGGGCCAACGGATTCGGCTCGGCGGCGGTGGCGGTGGTCGTCGCGGTGGCGGCGAGCGCTGTCGCGCATGCCGCGAAGGCCTTGATGCGTCGGGAAGTTGACATGGCCGCACGCTAGGGCGGCGGACACCTCAGCACACTCCGGGAAAGCCCCGGAACCGGGTGGGGTTACCCCCCCTGAAAGGCTGAGTCCACACAAGACGTAAGGGCACGCGGTACGCCCGCGCCGGCGTTCCAGTGGCGGAAGGCGCCCCGGTAGTAGCCCTCACGGGACTCGACCGCCACCGGCAGAGCAGCGATGGCTTCGGTCAGGGGTAGCGTCTCCGCGGCGTCTCCGCGGCGTGGGCAGGCGCGGGGACGGTGAGGGGCAGAACGGCGAGGGAGGCAGCGGCCGGGCCGCGCAGCACAGCTTTGAGCATGAGCTGTTGATGACGGTCGATGGCGGGCGCGATCAGGCGTGTCCCGAGTGCGCCGCCCGTGTGGGTGAAATCGTCAGACCGGGCTCGCGGCAGGAGGGTCTCGGCCGCGCTTGCTTGGACGCGTCCCGACCTCGGCACGGGCGGGCCCCGGCGCTGATGTGTGACTGCGTCAGGAGTGGAGGTGGGCCTCGACCATGCTCAGGGTCTCGGGGCCGGAAAGGCCGGCCTGCCGTGCGAGGCGGACGAAGTGCCGACAAGCGTCGACGGCAAGCGCGCGGTCGGGGGCAGCGGCGGTGACGACCGCACCCCGGCCAGGCCGCATCTCGATGAGTCTTTCCGCCTTGAGAATCTGGTAACCGCGGAGCACGGTGTGCATGTTGATGTTGAGTGTCTTGGCCAGGGCTCGAGCGGCGGGGAGGCGCTGGCCTTGGCGAAGGGTGCCTTCGGCGACCGCGCGGCGGACGCTTGCGGCGACCTGTTCGCCGAGGCTGACCGGGGAAGCGTGATCGATTTGGACCAGCATGTCACTGGGTTCCGTTGTCTTGCTCGAGTAGTTGGTTGATGAGGAGAGCGGCGGTTTCGGCGTCGTCGACGGTGATGACGAACCGGGTGTTGTCGGTGCGGGTGATCCAGAGGGCGTCGCCCTCACGCAGTGAGACGGCGCTGAGACCGGGGTTCCAGCGGTAACCCCATCCGCCGATCTCAGTGGGTCGGGTCCATCGGGCTGTGGCGTTCTCGATCCGGCCCAGGGGGAGCCGTCGGCGCAGGAGAGGGAACAGCGCCGAAGCCGCGGTTACGCCGCTCGGCGAGACCGTGACTGTGACGGCTCCGGTGGCCAGGAAGGCGGCGGGGACGATCAGCAGCCAGAGCGCCATGGGACGGTGCGCGCCGACGAGGACGGCGATGACGAGTAGGCCGATCGTGGCAACCGCGCCGGTCGCGAGCATCCAGCCGGATGTCACGGAGCGGTGCCAGACAGCCACGGTGCCGCGTGTCGGAGGCCGGTTCACGCGCGCCTCCCCCCGATCAGCCACGCTGCGCCTCCTGCGGCGAGGCCGGCGACGACGGCGATGGCGAGCTGGTACGGCGGGAGCTTGGCCGCCCCGCCTTGGAGGTCTGTACTGGCCTGCATCACCACCACGAAGAGGTAGGCCGTCGCGGCGGACAGACCCCAGGAGAGGGCGGCTACCGAACCTCCTGCCCGAGGGCCTTTGATCGAAAGGAGCGCGGTAACGGAACCGGCGGCTTCGATTCCGAATATCATCAGATACAGGCCAAATGCGGCTCCCGGAGAGTGGAATCCGTCGGCTGTCCCGTCCAGCGTGAAGTGGGTGGCGATCTCGTCGGCGAAGGAGCCCTTGAAGAGCAGAAAGGCCCCACCGGTGACGGCGGCTCCTACGGCGTAGGGGGTGACCGTCGACGCCGCACGGCGTCCGAGTCCGGTGCGGGGCGCTTCCCTGGTCGTCATGTACCTCTCATCCCTTCTGTGTACCTTGCAGGCGATCTGGTTGTTCGCCTGCGACTAGAACATCTCTGAGGGTGTTCCCGGGTTCCCGTGCGTGATGTGTAACGGTCGGAGAACGGCTCGATCTTGTGGTTCGGTGGCTCGTCGCCCCAGAAATCGATAGTGCTTTCGGGCGTCGTTGTTAGCGTGTTGGCGTCCGTGATCACAGGATCGCGGGACGTAACCGACCATCTATGACGGGGAGTTACACATGCACAGACGCACAAGTGTCGCCGTGGCGGGAGTTGCCGTGCTCGCGCTGAGCGGCATCGCTGTCCAAGGGGCCATGGCCAACCCCGCAACACCCCGAACACACGCCGCGGCGGCCGCCGCAACCCCTGCCGAGGCCACGGCGGAGGGGCGTGCGCTCTTCGCCGGCCTGACCTTCGCCCAGGGTGATGTGGCCCAGGAGCTCGCCGACTCCGGCAAGTTCGTCGACGTGGCCGCCCTGCGCAAGGAGAACAGCACGGCGGACCAGAGGAGGGCTGCCACGGCGCTCCTCGACAAGATCCAGAAGGAACGGCCTCAGTTCTTCGGCAGCTTCGCGGGCAAGCTCCGCTCCGGCGACCCGAACAAGGTCCAGAGCGGTATCGACGAGGCCCGGGACATCATGAAGTCGTTGGCCGCGAAGGCCGAGGGCCCGGATGTCGGGCAGGGCGTGGGCCGGTGCGCGACCGTTGTCCTCGCCGTCAACGTACTCGTCGCCGTGAACCTCGGTGGCGCCGTCAACGTCTCCGTCGCCGTCAATCTCCAGGCTGCGGCGAACGTGGCCAACGAGGTCAACTTCTGGTTCTCGCCCCCGAGCGGCGGGGACCAGCTCTCCAAGGACGAACAGGTTGCCGAGCTGACCAAGGTCCTGGCCGCCTAGGCGCCTCCGGTGCAGGTGACGGGCCTCTCCAAGGCGCCTGGAGGGGCCCGTCGCTCCCAGGAGGACCCTTCACAGCTGTGTCCGCCGGCCGTCACTCCCCTTGGAAATTCAGAATCATGCGCATGTCCCGCAGTCTTCGGATCAGTCTTGCCCGGCCTGCCCACCGTGTCCCGGTCCCGCGCCCCTGGGTCACCGCGCTCACCGCGGGCTGGATCGTCGTGGCCCTGTACGTGGCGCAGAGTTTCCTTCCTCACAACGTCATCTCCCTGCCCGGCCAGGACAGCGCCCGAAGCGTGGTCACGGTCGTCGCACCACAGGGGTGGGCCTTCTTCACCAAATCGGCCACCGACCCTCAGTACGCGCCGTACCGCTTCCTGGACGGCCAGTGGGAGAGCGCCTCGTTGACCCCCCACTCCCGGGCGAGCAACGCCTTCGGGTTCGACCGTGCCTCCCGGTCCCAGGGAATCGAGATCGCGCTGCTCCTGCACGAGGAGGGCATCAAGTGGACGAGGTGCGACACGTCCGCTCCGTTGGGCGCATGCCTGGAACGTGCGGCCGACCGGACGATCACCCTGACCAACTCCTCGCCCTCGCCCACCCTGTGCGGGCGGGCCGCAGTAGCGGAGATGCACCCGGTTCCCTGGGCATGGCGTCACCTCTCCGCGGACCAGCACACTCCGAAGCGCGTAGCCGTCTGGAACGTGAAGTGCCCATGAGTGAGAAAATGATCGTGCTGCCGTGGACCAACGTCTACGGACTCGCCCGCACGCTGGTCGCCCTGGGCACCGCCGGCACCCTCGCCGCCTCAAGTGCCGAAGCCCTGTTCCGCCCCGTGGCCACGGTCGGGGACTACCCCCTGTGCGACTCGACCACTTCTGCCAGCCTGTTCTGCCTGGCTCCGGACAATTACGCACACCTCACCTGGCTCAAGTGGGGCTGCGTCGCAGCGCTACTGGTCGTCGCGTCCGGATGGCGCCCGCGGCTCACCGCACTTCCGCACGCCTACATCAACTACAGCGTCTTCGCGGGCATCGCCATCGTCGACGGCGGGGACCAGATCGCACTGATCCTTTCGATACTCCTGACGCTGCCGGCTCTCGGGGACCGCCGCCGATGGCACTGGCAGACCGACCACGACCGGACGATCGACACGACGACCAGTCGTGCTCTCGCCCTGGTCGGCATCAGCGCGCTCGTCGTACTCCGCCTGCAGATGGTCGTCGTCTACCTGCAGGCGGCCGTAGCCAAGCTCCCGCACCAGGAATGGCAGAACGGCACAGCGATGTGGTACTGGGGGAACAACCTCGAGTTCGGGCCCGCACCTTGGCTCGACATCCTGGTCGCCCCTGTCATCTCCACCCCGCTCGGCGTGGCGCTGATGACGTGGATACCGCTGGTCATCGAAGGATCTCTCGTGCTCTGCCTCCTTCTGCCTCAGTGGTTGCGCTGGTGGGCCATGGGCGCGGGCATCGCCTTCCACCTGGCCATCGCTCTGACGATGGGACTGTGGAGCTTCGCCCTGGCCATGTCCGGAGGCATCATCGTGCTGTGTCTGCCACTCGGCTCAACGATCCACGCCTCGGCCCCGGCCAAGCCACGCCCGGACATGACCGAGTCGGACGCTGCCCAGGAGCAGGAACAGCAGTCGACACCCCAGGCTCAGCCGCAGTAGGGATCGTCGGATGCCGTACGCCCCGCTCCGGTCGGCGCTTCTCACCCTCGTACACCGGCCGGGAACCGTCGGTCGCAGGCGGACGCCAAGGTGCCGGCGAGCAGGGAGGCGGACAGAGCGGTGACCCGGTCGGGGCGCGATATTGAAAGCACGGGGTCCTAGCGTGCGAGTGTGACAAGGGCGGGCCGGGAGTAGGCGACGGGGAGGGCGAGCGGGCGAGGCAGTGGTCGCCTGGCGGGATGTGCTCGAACGACGGCCGCCCTGACAGGTTGCCGGGCTCCGCCTCACCGACAGGCTCACCACCTACGCCGCCCGACTCCACCGCACGTGTCCGCTCCCCGCCCAGCCGGTGCCAGGCGGCTGCCCGGGGGGAGAGCTGGCAGTGGCCCGCCCCTGCGCATTCACAGCCCCCGCCGCTCACTCGCGGCGCCCATCCACGGCGTCAGGCCCTGGGCGGGCCGTTGACCACCCGTCGCCATCCGTCCGCACCACCAGGTGCAACGGTCTGCAGGGTGGCCGGCGGTCACGCCGCCGACCACCCACTCGTGGGTGGCCACCGCCTTCGTGCAGGGGCTGTCCCTGGACCGGGCCGTACAGCGGCACGCGCCGCTGCCGGAAGCCTCGGTGCGGTTGCTGGTGGCCGGTCTGGCCGAGGCCCTCGACGGTGTGGGGAGCCGGGGGCTGGTGCACCGCGATGTCAAGCCCGCCAACGTGCTGCTCGCCCTGGCCGGTCCCCGGCTGATCGACTTCGGGATCGCCCGGGCCACGGACGCCTCGGCGGCGCTGCCCCGCACCGAAGTGGTCGTCGGTTCACCGGGCTACACGCCTCCCGAACAGGTCATCGGCGGTGAAGTCGGCCCACCGACAGACGTCTTCACGCTGGGCGCGGTGCTGGTGCTCGCCGCGACGGGCCATGGCCCCTTCCCCGGGGGCGGGGGGCCGGCCTGATGTACAAGGTGGTGCACGAGGAGCCGGATCTGGGCGGCCTGTCCGGTCGGTTGCGGGAGATCGCCGCCGCCTGTCTGGCCAAGGACCCGGCGGCACGTCCCGCGGCCGGGGAGACAGCCCGCACGCTGGCGCCGGACGGGACCGCGTCCCTGGCCGGAGCGGGCTGGTTGCCTTCGGCGGTCGTGGCGGACATTCAGGCCCTGATGCGGGAACTGGTCGCCCTGCCCGCCCTCGCCGACACCGTTCGCCCCCGTCGGCCCGCCGCGCCGACGCAACAGGCCGCTCCTCCTCGCCGCCGCTGCCGCGCTCGCCTCGACGGCGATGGTGTTCGTCGCACTGCAGACGGGAGGCGACGGCGACGGCGGCGACGTCCCTGGGGTGTTCCTGGGCACCTGGGTAGGGCAGCTCACGACCAGACGTGACCTGCCGGGCGGTACCCTGCGCATCACGTTCGCGCAGGGCGCGATCGGTGATGTCGTCTCGACCGATGCGGCGGTCTCGATGCAGGGCGTCAGTTGCACCAGTGACTTCCTGCTGACGACGGCCGAGGACGACCGTCTGGTCCTGGAGACCCGGTCGAACGAAAGCGGCGGCTCCAACCCCCTGAACCTGTGCGTAGAGAGCTTGGAGACAGCTCGCGTCGCGCTCTGGGACGCCGATCGCCTGCACTGCGCGTCCTTGAGTGAGGAGGCGGGATTTCGCGAGGGGGGACCTGAGCGGGGCCGGTGAGGAGCCCGCCGACTGACCGGCTGGCAGTGGGACAGTGGCGGTCCCGGGAGCGGGCCAGTCGGTGGCGCGGTAGCCGAGCCCGCGGTGGGCGAGGGTGGTGAGGGTGTCGTGCAACTGCTCCTCCTCGGCTTCACTGTGATCGCGGGTGAAGAGCAGGGAGCAGGTTCGTTCACCCATCCAGGCGAGGTCCTCCAGCCGGGTACGGTCCTGCGCGGGATCGCCCCCGAGCAGTCCGCGGGCGCGGTCGTGGGCGACTGCCCGGCAGGCCAGGTCGATGCCGTGCTCCATCAGGGAGACCCACACCGCCGGTACTCGGCGCGGGTGGACAGTTCGACGCCGACGCGGAAGATGTGGCCGTGGCGGCGCCAGTTGTCGACCTGGACGTCGACAGCCTGCTTCAGGCCGGTGGCGTCCCGGCGTCCCCGGAGGCTTCGAGGCCGGTGTAGATGTGCCGGGTGGCTCGTTCGACGACAGCACACACCACCTCCTCCTTGGAGGCGAAGTAGAAGTACGCGGCGGAACGGGTGATCCCCGCCTGCTTCGCGACAGCCTCCACCGTCAGCCCGGCGACCGACGACCGCCGGAGCATCTCTTCCGCCGCGTCCAGCAGCGCCTGCTCCCGCAGATCACCCTTGCCCACTTCGGCGCGGCGCCGGCCCGCCGAACGCACGTCATCGGACTGACTTTTCATGGCCGCTGAGGCTGCGCCCCGCGCAGTCCCCACGATCCAGGGGAGGCGGCTCACGACCGGGAGCGGAGACTGAGGGGCGGAACAGCACTTGACAGAGCGTTGACAGTAATCCACGCAGCGTTGGACATGGAGACGGTACAGCCGAGGGACCGGACTTCGACCGGCCTGCGCACCCGCACCGACCGCCGAACCCCGGACTGCGGTCGTCAGGCATCGAGTGAACCTGGAGGCGGGAGGCAACATGTACCGCTACGCTCACCGCGCCGCTGTCCCCCTTCTCGTGGTCGTCTCGCTCAGTGCCGCAGGGGAGGCAGTGCGCAGGTGATCGCCCCGGAGCGCGGGGCTCCTGATGTTCGAGTCGCAGCGTTCACGAAGTACTCGACGAGCGGCTGATACGCCCGGTTCGATCACCTTGGTCCGAGCGTTCTGACGGAACTCGTGCGGCGCTCACCCCTACCCGCGAGCAGGGCCCCAAGGTGGCCAGTGCCGCAGTGGGGGCGGTGGGCCAGGCACTACCGCAGCCGTTCGCCGGCGCCGACGGTGTGGCGGAACAGACGCACGACGCGGCGTTCGGGAGATCCACCACGAGCCGGTGGGCCAGCGCAGCAGAGCCCAGTTGCTTCCCGACCTCCAATGCCGCACTTCACTGCCCTGGTGCCGGCGCCTGGACGCGGGGGAGCTATTGGTATCGAGCCGGTGGCGCCGGGTACTGGGTCGGACATGTCCTTGTCGATCGAGTTGTTGCCCGAGTCGGCGCTGCGAGATGTGATCGGTTTTCTGGTCCGCCTGATCGAGTCGGCCGGCGCGTTGATCATTTTCGTGGGTGCGGTCTGGGCTTTCTGCCAGTTCATGTCCGCGCTTGTGCGCGGTCGTGGCCGGGTTACCGATTTCAACCGGATTCGGTTGCGGCTGGGACGCTTCCTGGTGCTGGGTCTGGAGTTCCAGCTGGCAGGTGACGTACTGCGTACGGCCGTGGCGCCCAGCTTCGCCGAGATCGGTCAGCTGGCGGCGATCGCGGCCATCCGAACCGCGCTGAACTACTTCCTGGGCCGGGAGATCGCGCACGAGCGGGCAGAGTTGCAGCACGCAGACTCGTCGTGTCCACAGCACGGTGCAGGGAAGCCGACGTGAACGCGTGGCTGGATGCGGTTGCTGTGCTGATCACAGCCGGAGGGCTCGTGTCCGCCGCGGCTGCGTACCGTGTGCTGCACAGCGCCAGCTCGGCCATCGCGGTGCTGCTCGACTTCTTGGTGGCTGCCGGTCTGGTCCGCCTCGCCGGGGACCGCACGTGGGACGGGGTCGTCCTCGCGGCCGCCGTTGTCGCGGTGCGCAAACTCATCAGCGCCGGCCTCGGCGCCGCACGTCACGGCGAGACGACGACCGGCCGTCACCCGCGTACGGTGGGCGGAAAGTGAGCGGGGGCATGGGCTGGATCGTCACCGTGACCGGTACGGCCGTGATTCTGGCTGTCCTGCGAGATGTCTTCCATACCCTGTGGCATCCCACGGGGCGGGGTGACACCACCACGTGGATCACAGCAGCCGTGTGGCACCTGGCCCGCCGCATCGACAGCAAGGGACGGGTCGCCGCGGTGGCCGGGCCGCTCGCGCTGGTCGCGGTAGCCGCCCTGTGGACGGTGATGATCGCTGTGGGATGGGCTCTGGTGTACTGGCCCCACCTTCCGGGCGGTTTCTCGTACGCAGAAGGCCTGGAGCCGCCGCAGCGGGCAGGATTCCTCGACGCGCTGTACCTGTCCCTGGTCACTTTGGCCACGCTCGGATTCGGGGACATCGTGCCGGAAGACGGATGGTTGCGTATCGCCGCACCCGTTCAGGCACTGATCGGCTTCGCCCTGCTGACCGCCGTCGTCTCCTGGGTCTCCCAGGTATACCCCGCACTCACCCGCAGGAGGGCGTTGGCCCTGCGTCTGGCCACCCTGCGCGGGGCCGGACACCACGCCAACCGGCTTGGTCCCTCGCTGACAGCCGGCCTGCTGGCGGACCTCGCCGCCGATGTGATCCAGGCCCGGGTCGATATGACACAGCATGCGGAAACCTATTACTTCCACGACGGCGAAGACGACTCCGCCCTGGCCGCGATGGCCGGGTACGCCGCCGAGCTCGCCCTGAAGGGACAGACCTCTGCCCATGCCGAGGTGCGTACCAGTGCGGCCATGCTCGGGCGAGCCTTGGAGGACTTCGCCAAGGTGCTGAACCGGCAATTCCTCCACCGTGACGATGACTCCGCCTTGGAGGTGCTGCGGGCCTACGCGGCTGACCACGGCCGCGTAGGCCCGTCCACCGTAGTGCAGCGGCGGACGTGAACCCCTCGCTTTACCTGCCCGACTGCCTCGGGCGCGGCTTGCGGACGTCCTGAAGCGAGCTGTCGGAGCCGGTCTGGGACCGGCTGACGACGCTGAAGCTGCCGTCGGTCTCCAGGACCACCGCAGTGACGTCCTCGAGTACACCGATCCCCTTGGAGCGGACCGCCTGGCGCACCTCGCTTTCGGTGACCCGTTGCCGGGCCATCTCATCTGTGAGCATGCACCCGTCGCTCAGCAGCATCGTCGCCTCAGCTTTGATCATCCGCCGGAATTCGCAGGAGTGAACAGCAGTCTTTGCGTTGATCAACTGCAGGACCACCAGCAGCGTCAAAGCGAGAGCTCCTTCGGCCAGCGACACGCCGCGGTTGAGGAGGATGGTGGCCAGGGTCGAGCCCAGTGCCACCGTGACCACCAGGTCGAAGGCGTTCATCTTCGCAAGGGTGCGCTTGCCTGACAGCCGCACGACCACGATCAGTGCCGCGTCCGCACATACAGCCATGACCACCACGCGAAGCATGTCGTACCAGGAGTCGAAGAACATCTCGGGAAGTACGGCAACGACCCCGGCGAGGGCCCCTTCCGCGGTGAACGTCATGGACACCAGGGCCGGATTGATCCGCACGGTCCGGTCCGGATGATCAGCCCCTTGTACGTCGTCATGGGGTCCACTGTCACCAGTGGACCCTTCCGTCACTGCGCACTAACGTGGTCAGGGGACTGTCGAACGCCGCTCGTCCAGTCCGCGCCAACGGTAATGAGGTGACAGTCATGGCGGAGACCACGAACCGCAGCGTTTCCTCCACGAAGGCGGATTCGCAGGACGAGAAGCGGACGGCACCGCAGGGGCGCAAGGGTGCCGACATTCCTGCGGAGAAGCGTGGAAAGACCACGATCGCAGACGGTGTTGTAGCGAAGATCGCGGGCATGGCGGCCCGCGAGATCGCCGACGTCCACAACCTGGGCGGCGGAGTGGCCAGGGCGTTCGGGGCGATGCGTGAGCGTGTGCCGGGTGGCGGAGGCGGCGTCACCCGTGGGGTGAGCGTGGAGGTCGGGGAGCGTCAGGCCGCAGTTGATCTGCAGGTGGTCGTCGAGTACGGCGCGTCGATCACGGATACGGCTGCGGACGTGCGCACTCGTGTCATCGATGCGGTCGAGGGAATGACCGGCCTGGAGGTCGTGGAGGTGAACATTGCCGTGGATGATGTTCACCTGCCGGGCGACGAGGAGGGCGAGGAGCCGGGGCAGGGCGAGCGGCGCGTGGCGTGACCGACCGGTCGCCCGGAGAAGAAGACCCAGTGGTGAGCGCGGAGCGGAACGCGCTGGTGCCGCGCTGCCTGTCGGCATTGAGGGAACCTCCGACCACACCCGTCCGTCCGGTCTACGTGTGTGGCGCCGATGCGTGACACACTCCGGGTCCAGCTGTGGCCGTTGCCGATGCTGGGGGTCGCGCTCGCCGTCGTCGCGGGCGTGTGCCTGCCCTGGCTCGATGAACGACTGCACAATGACTTCCCGCCGTGGCTGAGGGACTACCTGTTCGGCGGCAGCTCCGACGCCGCCCGTGCGGTGCTGGCCGCCATCGCCGGTTCCCTGATCACGGTCACGGCGCTGACTTTCTCGCTCACTGTGCTGACGCTGCAACTGGCGAGTAGCCAGTTCTCTCCGCGTGTGCTGCGGACCTTCAACTCGGACCGCTACGTCCGGGCTACCCTGGCCCTCTTCCTTGCGACGTTCACCTACGCCCTGACCGTCCTGCGCACTGTACGCACCGGCGAGGACGAACGGACCGGTTTCGTCCCCGCGCTGTCGATCACGGTGGCCTTCCTGCTCACCCTGGCCAGTGTGCTCGCTTTGGTCCTGTTCCTGTCCCACCTGGCGCGTGAGATCCGGGTCGAGACGCTGCTGAACAGCGTTCATTCCGCCGCCGACGACACCATCCGCGAGGTGCTGGACAAGCAGGACCTGGGTCGCGGGGACCCCACTGACGAGCAGTCCTCCGACCTGCCGGAACCGCCCGCGGACGCCCTTCCCCTGAGCGCCGACGCATCAGGCTTTCTCACGTCCGTCGACGAGGCAGCCCTACTGCGGGCAGCCAACGACACGGACGCCGTCCTGCTCATCGACCGCCACCCCGGCAGCTCGCTGATCGCTGCCGTACCCATGGGAGCCGCCTGGCCCCGTACGGGAGAGCCGTTCTCCTCCGAGGCACGGACACGTTTGACCGAAGACGTCTGCAAGGCAGTGCGGACAGGGCACGAACGCACCGGCCTCCAAGACATCGCCTTCGGACTTCGGCAGCTCACCGACATCGCCGCCAAGGCGCTCTCACCAGGCATCAACGACCCGACGACCGCCGTGCACGCCCTGTCCCACTCCGCCGCGCTGCTGTGCGAGCTGGCGCAACACGATCTCGGTCCCCGGCTGCTGCATGATCACAGGCAGCGGGTCAGAGTCATTCTGCGACGCCCGGATCTGGAAGACATGCTGGATCTCGCGGTGGCGCAGCCCCTGCGCTACGGCGCGGACGAGCCGGCCGTCCTGGCGCGCATCGCGACGCTCTTGCGTGAACTGGCGTGGTGCACCGCCCCCGATCGGCACCCGCCCATCGTCGCTGCCCTTGCCCGCCTCCGCTCCACCATCGACGCCAGCGACCTGCACCCCGCCGAGCGTGTCCGGCTCGTCGGGTTGACCGGACTCGTCGACGAAGCCCTGGCCGGTCGATGGCCCCATCACCGCACCCTTTGACGCACGGTGGGCCGTGGACGGCCCGGGGGTTGGGGGGGGGGGGGGGGCGCCCGCA
>NZ_JBHYOB010000008.1:0-206631 GCF_042744565.1 Streptomyces sp. NPDC058812 | reverse complement strand
TCACTCTCCCTATCGCCGTGCCGGGACCCGCCCCCACACCCGAACAGAGAGCCCCGGGGGGGGGGGCGGGCCGGCGCGGGGCGTCGGGCCGCGCCCCCCCCCCCCCCCCGGCCACCTGTGGCACGGTCACCCCCCCCGGGGGCTCATGAGGCTGTGGTCGATCACGCAACACGCCGGTCCGTCAGCAGGTGTCGTACTTCCAGGCACCGCCCTCCTTCGTCCACGGCTGCGCCCGCTGGTCGAACTTCGGCAAGCCCTCACCCTGTAGCTCACTCGGGCCATGCCGCCGGCGGCATCCGCTTTCACGAGCGTGGGCTGGAGACGAAGGACGTCGTGGAAAAGGTCGAGTTCCTCTGCCGCGTCTCCGAAGGATTCATGGAACGCGGAGTCTTCGAGCCCGAGAATCTGCGCGATCTTCGCGCAATCGGCCGTTGCCTCGGTGAGATCAATACCACTTGCCGCGTCGGACTCTGGTGCAACGCCCTGCCCGCAAATTCAGCGTGGGGACGACGTACGTTCTCTCACCCGCCAGTTCCTCCTCACAAGGCTGGGCCACTGACGTCAGCCACTGCCACGTCTCGTGCGTACACACCGCCGACCGCTGAGCCGTCAAGGCCGCCTGTGCGACTCCGCCGCAGCCGGCGCAGCACACAGGCCGTCGTACCTCAGCGAACGAGACCGATCGCCTCGATCTCAATCATCCAGTCGGGATCGGCGAGTGAGGAAACCTCGACGAACGACTCCGCGAGGTGCGGCTTGTCCGGGAAGTATTCCGCGCGCAGTCCGGCGAAGACGTCCTGCCGCGTGATGTCGGTGACGAACACCGTCGCCTTGACCGTGTCGGCGAGGCTCGAGCCCGCGTTCGTCAGCACCGTGGCCAGATTCGCCAGCGCCTGACGGGCCTGGACCTCGAAGTCTCCCACGCCGACCGTGGCCCCCTGGGCATCAATCGGGGCCTGGCCCGATGTGAAGACCAGGTTCCCGACCCGGATACCGAGTGAGATGCCGGCCGACTCGTACCAGTCGGGCTCCGCGGAAACACGCACACGTTCGACAGCGACCTGTGTAACGGACATGATGCTGCACTCCCTCAACTTGCCAGTGAAGCCGAGTGGCCGTGAGCGCCACTCGGTGTGTTCCACACGCAACAGCTATGGAAGTTCGTGATCCATTCCCGAAGGACGGGAGCATAATTTCTCTGGTGCCTTCCGAAGTGGTCGACATGTGCTGTCCGTTCGGGGATCTGGCACACATTCCGTGAGGCGAACGGTGGGGCGGCGGCCTTGGCACGTGCCCTCGATGTGGCGGTGCGATTACCCCCGAGGTAATCGCACCGCCCAACCACCCTCAGCTACGTTCTGGTCATCGCTAACACCCCGGAACGAAGGAGCCTCGTGGTGTCCGCTTACGGCTTCGCTCATCTCCGCAGCCGCCGGAATCATTCCGACATCGTCGAGTACCTGGAGCGCATCCAGGCGACCCTCGACCCCTTCGCAGGCCGCTTCGTCATCCACGGCCCGCCGGCCGAAGTCGTAGAGGGTACGTGGCCCGGCAGCATGGTGCTGATCGAGTTCCCCAGCCTTGCCGAAGCCCGTGCCTGGTACGACTCTCCCGCCTACCGGGCCATCCTGAGTTTGCGTACCGATCACATCGAGGGTGACTTGCTGCTGATCGAGGGCGTCGGACCGAACTACGACCCGGTCGAGCGAGCTCGCAAGTTACGAACAGAAGCCGGCCGAGCGGGCCAGTCGACCACGTAGTCCTGCAGCCGCCTCCTCGCGCCGAGATATTTCGCGCTCGTTGTCTTTCCCCACTCAGTCACAGTCTGAGCAGCACAGTCATCGGACGGCCGTGAGAAGTACCCGTTTGCGGAGGAGCGGGAGTTTGGCGCGGCCGAACATCCGGCGCTTGACCATTTTGATGTGGTTGACCCGGCCTTCGACGGGACCGGAGTTCCAGTGGGTGGTCAGGCCCTGGACGACGGCGTCCCAGTCCTTCTCCAGGCCGGTGGCGAAGGAGTGGAGGCCGGGAAGATTCTCGGCTCGCGCGCCGATGACCCAGTCCTTCAGGTGCTGGCCGGTGCGAGTGGAGAGGATCTCGCCAAAGTTGCGAACGAGACGGTCGGGCGCCGCGAGTTCAGGGCAGCGGGCGAGGATATCGGTCAGCTGTTTGCCCTCGCTCTCCGAGAGCCGGTCGGGGTGGCGCATGATCCACCCAGTGACTTGCCGGATTCCGAGTGGCGCAGGCCCGACGACGCGGACGCGGCGTCGGCGCCGTGGCCGCAGGTAGTCGCTGATGGTTTGGTAGTTGCCGCGGTAGCCGAGCTTTTTCAGCTCTGCGTGCAGGTGAACGGCATTGGTGTGGCCCTCAGCCCAGCGCGTGTCCAGATAGGGCTTGTAGGTGTCCAGTTGGCTGGGCCGGGGTTGCCGCCGACCGCCGAGTAACTCCTCAGGGATGGCCGCGCGGGCGCATCGGCGCACCGTATTGGCGCCCATGTGTAATTCTCGGGCGATCTCCCGGATGCCGTGGCCCTGATCGAGGAGGGCGTGGACGATGGCGTGACGTTCACGGATGCGGGCTTCGATCGGCGACAACGGTTCCCAGGTTTTGCCACAGGTGAAAGCGGTCAGCGACCTGGACCGCCTGTGGGGCTCCGAGGCGGGCGCCTTCAGCGTAGGAACCGGCGCGATCTCGGCAGATCACCTCGACGCCAGGGTGTTCGATGAGCCATGTGGCCAGGGTCCCGGCGTCCCGTCCCGGCAGCAGGCCGAGCGGTTTGCGGGTCTGGCAGTCGATGAGCACCGTTCCATAGTGCTGCCCGCGGCGGGTGGCGAAATCGTCGACCCTGAGCACCCTGGGCATTGCCCAGGAGGGATCAGGAAGCGCCATCACTAGCCGCAGCAGCGTCATCCGACTGACCGCACTGTGCAGCACCACGGTCAGCCGGGCTCCCGCCCGGCCGGCGAGCGCGACGGTCACGGCCTCCAGAACCCGGCGCGAAGCAGGCGTCCGTCTTCCGTACCGAAACGTCAGCCCCTCGGCCTGCTCGACGAACGTACGACGCCCACACGGGGCGTTATCGCAGTACAACCGCCGCACGGTCAGCTCAATCAGCACCGGCTGGTCGCCGACCGGAGTATCGGCCAGCCGACGCTCGTAGCAGCTGTGCACACGACTCGGCGGAAGCTCGCAGTCCGGGCATGAAGCACTGCCATCGAGGGTTCTCGCAACGATGTGCACCACACCGCACTCCGTGAACACCCGCTCCACCAGAACCGCATTGAAGTGCGGAAACAGCACCGCTATGAGGTCATCACACGGCACCACGATCCCAGATGACGCGAGGTCACCGTGGCGAAACCCTGCTGATCGTCCTCACGGAATGTGTGCCAGATCCCCGTTCGGTGGTTCTCGGGGTTCGACGGGTAAGGTAGCCCGCTGAACACGGACAGGTACGGAGCCTGTCAATGCTGGTGGTCAGCTCTGGGTTCGCTGACGGGACTTGCGCGCGTGCCGGACGAACACCTCACCGAGGGTGCCGATGAACATGCCCAGTGACCCCAGCACGAACAGCCACAAGGCGATCCTCTCCAAGCTGGGAAACAGGAAGCACACGCTGCCAACCAGGAACGCCGTGTTGCCGAACCCGCCGATGACCAGATGGATGAACGGGAAGTCCTGGAGCAGGTACCGCTCGAGTCGGGTCAGCATATCTTCGTCCCTCCTGTACCGGATCGTTCCGTGGCTGCGCGGAGCTGTGGGGGTACCGCCTGGAACGACGCGGGAAACCTCCGTCGCGCGACCGCCCCAGCTTCCGGCCTCCCGGTTTCGTCTCCGCCTGCCGGCGGTTGCGCCTGTGGCCGCGGCATCGCCGCCCGCGTCGTACACAGGTCGTATGAGCAACGATGACGAACTCCACTCGCCCGGCGAGATCGTGCCGACCTCCGGCATCACGAATGCGACTGCGGACAGCACCGCGAGTACAGCACCGACGTCAAAGGCCACCGGTTCCCGCCACTGCACGACACCTGCACCGGCAGCGGCTGGAAGCTCAAGGCCCCCTCGCATCCCAACTCCTGACCTACCGCCGCCCTCTGCGCGCGCCCGGTCAGGTACCGAACAGCGGCACCGCACCCGGGCCCACGTCGAGGCGGGCGCGGTGCAGCCGTACCGGGTGCCGCCACCGGCCTGCCGCGTCCACCACCACCTCCACCACGGCACCGGGCCAAATCAAAGTGACGTCCAGGACGTCGCGCGCCCCAGCCCGCGGTGAACGTGCGGCCCGTCCACGGATGCCCGCCCGCCGCCGGCACCAGCAGCCCGGCGAGTGAAGTCGCGGCAGCGCGTGCGAGCGGGGCCGCCCGGCCGGTGCAGTGCAGCATGCCCATGGGGTCGTAGCGGCCTAGCAGCAGCGTGCGCGGCGCGGTCGTCGGTCCCGTGACGGCGCCCACGATGGCCTCGGTGGTGGCGCGGACCTTGTACTTCCGAGCCGCCCGTCGGCCCGGGCGGTAGGGCTCCTGGAGGTGCTTGAAGCACAGGCCCTCGATGCCAGCCGCCGTCCATGTCAGCCACTCACGCGCGGTTGCCGGATCGGTGGTCGCCGGACACAACGTGAACGGGCCGGTCAGCCCCGCCTCGGTGAACAGGTCCTTGATGGCGGCGCGACGGCGTGCGTAGGGCCAGGCGGTAAGGTCGGTGCCGGCGCAGGCGCAGTAGGTCGAAGACGTAAGCGAGCAGGTTCGTGGATTCCCGGAGTCGAACAGCAAGGAACCCGACGACGCATCCGAGGGAGGCTGCGTGAGCGGGCAGGTTCCCCGGGGCTCCACCGGTTTGCATGGCCCGTGCCCGTCGGACAGATGCCGGCTACCTACTCCCACATCAGCGACCGCGCCTTGAAGGAGGCGCAGGCCCGCCTGACTGGGCTACATGCCGAGTACGACCAGGCAGGTCAGTGCTCAGGTCCAGGATCTGCTGGCCGATGACCTCCGCAGAAACCTTGACGAAGACTGACCGCCCTCACATCCGCCCCTCGGGCTGGTCGTTGTAGCAGGGAAGGCCCCTGCCGGCCGTCGCCGTGGCGCGCATCCGTCAGTCGGCCAGCGTTCGCGTTCGCGCGTGTGGCCGGCCGGTCGGCTCAGTCGGGGAGCGGCAGGCCGGCGGCGTGGAACAGCCGGTCACGGGAGGCCGCGGCCTCGTCGAAGACGGTGTCCCCGGCCTTCAGCACACCGTTTTCCTTGAGGACGTCACCGGCCACCACGACCATGTCGACGTTGCCGGCGTGGCCGCCCGCGACGATCGTGGCGGCGACGTTCGTAGCGGGCAGCAGGTTGGCGTGGTCGAGGCGGATCATGATCAGGTCTGCCTCCTTGCCGGCGGTCAGGCTGCCGGTGCGGTTGTCGATCCCTGCGGCCCGCGCGCCCTCGATGGTCGCGAAGGACAGCAGGTCGGCGGCGTCGAAGGTCGGCAGGCCGGCGATCCGGTCCATGGGTCCGGCCGCGCCGGCGAGGATCAGCTGCTGGTAGGCGAGCGTTGCCCGCATGACGCCGAACATGTCACCGCTCACGATCGTCTCGGTGTCCACGCTGAGGCTCGGGCGGACACCGGCGGCCAGTAGTCGGTTGGTGGCCGGCTGGCCGAGGCCCGGCATGAAAACCTCCAGGGCGCCGGCCACGGACGCGGTGGCCCCGTGCGCGGCCAGCATCCTCAGCTCCTCGTCGGTCGACGTGCAGCAGTGGATGAACGTCATGTCGGAGGCCAGCAGCCCCGTCTCGGCGAGCTGCCGGATGGCCTGCTGATCCGCCCCCCACTCACCGAGGCCCACGTGCATGCTGATCCGCAGGCCCAGCTCCCGGGCGAGTCGGATGTCCTGTGCGGACACGTCGGGGGTGGACAGCTCCGGTCCGCGGAGCATCGCGTTCAGCGTGACCCGCGCCGAGTCGTCGGACAGCACCTCGTTGCGGATGCGCCGGATGTCGGCGGGATGCGTGCGGTTGCTGCCGAACTGCCACTGCTCGGCCTCCGTCGACGGCCAGCCGTGGTCGAAGACGGCGCGGATGCCCGACTCCCAGTGTGCCGCGATCGCCGCGTCCGAATGCTCGGGGCTGTTGCTGATGTGGGACTCATCCCGCACGGTCGTCACCCCGGAGTCGAGTGACATCAGGTCCGCCGCCAGGTTGCCGACGTGGACATCCCGAGGTTCGAAGTGCTGGCCGAGGCCGATCTGCACGTTGCTGCGGTACTCCTCATAGGTCCAGGCGGGGCCCAGGTTGCGCAGCGCCCCCTGCCAGTTGTGGCGGTGGGTGTCGATGAAGCCGGGCAGCACGGCGTTCCCCGTGCCCTCGACGACCCGGGCCCGGTCGTCGGACAGGTCCCGGCCGACTTCGACGATCCTGCCGTCGGCGACGAGGACGTCGCCCACGAAGTTGCCGAGCTTGTTGTCCTGCGTCATCAGGTACGCGCCCTTGATCAGGATGCGTTCCTTGTTCTGCGGCTGATTGTGGGACATCTGTTGTTCCTTTCGTGCCGTGGGCGGCACTGTGTCGCTTGTCCGTTGAGAAAGGGATGAGAAGAAAGGGACGGTGGGTCAGGTCCGCGCCCGGTCCGGGCACAGACGGGGATCACTTGCCGGAGGTGCCACGTGGGCGCCGGGAGGCGATCCAGACGGCGGCGAAGGTGAGCAACGCGCCGAAAACGGTGAGGACGGAGGGGAGCTGACCGCCGGAGGGGGCCAGGAAGTCCAGGGCGATCGAACTGGCGAGCTGTCCCGCGATCGAGGCCATGCTCAGCAGCAGGACACCGATCCGGCGCACGAGGAATGCCGAGGCACCGATGAACACCATGCCGCACAGGCCGCCGAGGTAGACCCACCAACTGGTGGGCAGCGGATGCCCCGACGTTCCCTGGACGAGTGTCTTCACGCCCCAGGCGGCGG
Organism: Streptomyces sp. NPDC058812; assembly: GCF_042744565.1. Lineage (NCBI taxonomy): Bacteria > Bacillati > Actinomycetota > Actinomycetes > Kitasatosporales > Streptomycetaceae > Streptomyces > Streptomyces sp. NPDC058812. The sequence goes on along the minus strand of NZ_JBHYOB010000008.1, from coordinate 199,700 downwards.
TGAGAAACACCGCTCCGACGCAGAAGTTGAGCCAGGTCGCGGCGAGCGGCGAGCCTGACGCGGCGGCCGCCGCCCCGTTCAGGGCCTGCTGCACGCCGAGCAGGAAGCCGGCGGCGACCGCGGCGAGGACGGGCAGGACGATGGTGGCGGGCGCTGGGGTGTCGGCGAAGCGAGGTAGCGCGGACACGACCGCGGCCACCAGGACGACGGCCGCTCCCGTGAGCCGGGCGGCGCCCGGGCGTTGCCTCAAGCCGCCGCCGATGCCCCGGGCGTCCACGATCAGACCGCCGAGGGTCTGTCCGGCGATGGCTGACACGGTGAACACGGCGACGCCGGTGATCAGCGCGGCGGTGGACTGGGCCAGCGCGAACGTGCCACCCAGCACACCGGCCAGCAGGTACCGGCGGGGGAGCCGGCCGTCCCGGGCGGCCCCGGTCATTCTCCGCAGCGCGTCACGCAGCCCGGGTGAAAAGAGGGTGAGGAGGGACAGCAGGACGAATCCGCCCGAGAAGCTGATCGCCGCTGCGGCGATGCCGTCATCAAGGCTGTGGCTCAGTTCACCGTTGAGCCGGGCCTGTACCGGTACCACCATTCCGGCGGCGATGGCCGCCGCGACGGCCAGGAATCCGCCGCGGGACGCGGACGTGCGGGAGCGCCCCGGTGACTGCGGACCGGGCCCGGCAGGACGGCGGCCCGACGTAGGCGGCGCGGTGGGGATGGTCATGTCGAAGCCCTTCAGGAAGGCGGGAAGGGGCGCGGCCGGACAGGGCCTTGATGTCCCGGCCACTGGTGTCCGGTCGGTCCCACCTGCCGCGAAGCCCGGGGTGGCGCGGTTCTCGCTCAGAAGTCCGTACGCGCGATGTCGTCGAGGACCGACGGCCCCTGCGGCGACCAGCCGAGTACGCGCCGGGCGGTGCCGCCCGAGGCCTGCTGGTCGAGCAGGAGGGCCTCGCCGAGCAGGCCGAGCCGGTCGAGTGTCTGCACGACGGGCTCGGGCTCGACGCGTCCGGCCAGACCGACGGAACGGCTCACCGCTTCGGTGATCTCCCGTACCGTCGGGTTCACGCCGCCGGCGCCGAGGAAGTACGAACCGGCCGGGGCCTTCTCCAGCGCGAGCACGTACAGCTTGGCCAGGTCGTCCACGTGCACGGTGCTCCAGTGCTGGTCACCGGGCCCGACCATGGTGAGGGCCGGGGCGTTCCCCGTAGTTCGCGGACCGGCGGCGACGAGGTTCAGCAGGCCGCCGCCGTGCCCGTACACCACCGCCGGTGCGATGACCGAGGTTCTGACGGCCTGCGCGTCGCGTACTTGCTTGGCAAGCGGCACCCGCCAGGCGGTCAGGCGCGGGGCGTTCATGGCGGTCGACTCGGTGATCGCGGAACCGCTGCCGTGCAGCCAGACGCCGGTGGTGTGCACAAAGGGCCGGTCCGTGTCCCGCAGCGCGCGCAGGAAGCTGGTGACGGCCACCTCGTCGACGGTCGCACTGGTCTCGTCACCCGGTGACGCGACGTGGACCACGCCGTCGCTCGCGGCCGCGAGCTCCTGGAGAGCGTCACTGTCGGACAGGTCGGCGATGGCCGGCTCCGCACCCCTGGCCCGCACCAGTTCGGCCTTCTCGGCGGAACGGACCACGGCGGTCACCTGGTGGCCGCCGGAGATGAGCCGGTCGAGCACCGAGGCTCCGATGTAGCCGGTGCCGCCGGTGAGCAGTACGCGCATGGTCATCCTCTTTCACTGACGTCTGACGTTTTCCTGGACGGGTCGGTAGCCCGCACGACAACGGTCACTCCGGCTGACTATCGTGTCCAACGAATGTTTCCGAATATCTAATCGGGAACGTCGATAAATGAGGGACTGGTGGATCAGTGGATCAAAGGAGACTGGAGTACTTCCTCACGGTCGCCGAGGAACTGAACTTCACACGGGCGGCCCAGCGACTGCACGTGACACAGTCCACGCTCTCGGCCGGCATCAAGGCCCTGGAGCAGGACCTGAAGGCAGAACTGCTCATCCGCTCCACACGGTCGGTCAGACTGACAGAGGCCGGTTCGGCGTTCCTGCCCGAGGCGCGTACCGCGATCGAGGCACTCGACCGGGCCAGGGCCGCGGTGGAGCCGCTCTCCACGGGGCTGCGCGGCAGCCTCACCGTGGGGGTTCTCAGCGGACTGACCGTTATCGACGTGCCCGCACTGGCAGGCGACTTCCACCGGCGCCATCCGGAGGTCCGGTTGCGTACCGAGACCTCCCAGCGGGGGACCTCCGGGCTGGTCGAAAAAATCAAGGAAGGCCACGTCGACGTAGCCTTCGTGGGAGCCGATATCAAGGACCCACACCTCAGAGTGAGGGCCGTCAAGAGGTACCACGTCCAGTTGCTCGTTCCTGCCGGTCACCCACTGGCTCTCCGCAAGAGCGTGCGGCTCAGGGATGTTGCCGGGGAGCCTTTCGTCGACATGCCGATGGGGTTCGGGCAACGCCAGATCGTGGACGACGCGTTCACGAGGGCGGAGCTGTCCCGGCGTGTCCTGATCGAGGTGTCGGACATCACCACGATCGCGGAGTACGTGGCGCACGGTCTGGGCGTGGCGCTGCTGCCCCCGGACTTCGCGGAGACGGCCGGGGGCGCTGTGTGTCCCGTCCCCCTCGCGGACGCACCCCTGTCCTGGACGCTCGGCGTGGTCGCCTCGGCGACGCGCCCGCCGACACGGGCGCTGCACGCCTTCCTCGACCTCATCCCGCACCACATCCGGCGCGACCGCGTGTTCTAGGCAGACGTACGCGACCACGTACGAATCACTGAGCTCTTTCAGCGTGGCCACTGATCGGGTGACGGGATCGGTCCCCGCAACACACGAGGCTCCCGTGCCGTTGGAGGAGGTGTTCTACGTCTCAACCCACCGGCGCGGGAGCCTCGACGCCCGCCCCGCCGAGAACTCACACCCACCCAGCGCACGACTAACCGGGCACTGTGAGCAGCCCGAGCACCAGTCGAACGGGGGGTCGTCGCAAGGCTGAAGTCTTGGCGGATCTTCCGCAGAGCCCGATGCAGCCCGAACCGCCTGCCGTCAAACACCGCAGCGGTCCTCACCTTGGAGCGTCAGCGCTGGAAACGCTCAGTCCGCGAACCCACTGGAGCGGATGAGCCGCGAGACCATCGAGTGAGCCAGCACCTCGGGGTGGACTGGATGCTCGCGCACAACCTGCTCTACACCTACATCGCTTCCTATCTGCAGCAGATGCATCTCGCGCTCCGGCCGGACATCACACTTCTCGTCTTCGGTGTCGCCGCGCTCGGAGGGATCTGGATTACCGGCATCTTCATCGACCGCGCACTTCGCAGGCTCACCCTGGCGAGTGTGACCCTGTTCATCGTCGCCGCAGCGTTTCTTGCCGCCGCGCAGCAGTCCACTGTGCTCGTGCTGCTCGCGATCGTCCTGTGGGGCCTCGCGTTCGGCGGCTCGGCGACGCAGTTGCAGACGGCCATGGGGGAGGCCGCGGGTGAGAACGCCGATGCGGCGAACGCGATGCTGACGACTTCCTTCAACATGGCGATCTTTGCGGGCGGTGCTGTAGGGGCTGTGGTCGTCGATGGTGTGGGCGCGCCGGTTCTTCCAGCCGGGATGATCGCTCTCACACTCATGGCGCTCGTCACGGTCGGCTTCGGCCGACGCGCAGCATTTCCCGCAGGGCGTTGATCGAGAGAGGGGCGCATCGCCGCGATGCGCGCCGTGCGCTGCTGACTCGGGGCGCACCCGGCTCCGGCGGGAGCGCGCACAGCGCGCCGAACGGCTCGATACCGCCACCGCGACACGCTCAGCCCGGACGATCGGCAGCGGCCCGGCTCCGAGGCTGTCTTCCCTCACCGGCCCGCCTGACTGCGCGTATCACCGACAAGTGAGCGGCGAGGGTCCCGTCGCCGTGGAAGCCCGGTACGTCGAACGCAGCCGCTCAGAGCCGTCTCTTCCGTTCAGTGGCTCAACTCGTTTGCCCGGTCGACCTCGGCCATGTGTTCTTCGGCCCAGGTGCGGACGCCGGCGAGCGCGACCTCGAGTGACAGGCCGAGTTCGGTGATCCGGTAGTGCACGCGGGGCGGAACTGTCGGCTCGACGCGGCGCGTGACCAGGCCGTCGCGCACCAGGTTCTGCAGCGTCACGGAGAGCATCTTCTGTGAGACCCCCGGCATCCGGCGCTGCAGTTCCGCGAAGCGCACCTCCTGCGGGGAGGCCTCCGCCAGTACCTTGACCGCCATCGACGTCCACTTCGTGCCGATCCGGTCGAGCAGCCGACGTGTTGGGCACTGCGGGTCGAACAGGTCGCCGCGTACGTTCGAATCGCCCCTGACCTGGGAGGTCACCTGGAGCTCACCACCTGAAGAGAAAGTGCCGTCTTGGACACACCAGCGTACTTACCTATCGTTCCCTTGTCACCAATCGATACCACTGGAGTGCACATGACCGCCAGGACCGTCCCCCTGCCCGCCGACCCCTCTCATCCCGAGTCTCGCCCCGAGGTCGAGTTGCGCCGAGTCACGGCCAACGGCGTCGAACTCAACGTGGCGACGGCAGGACAGGGGCCCGCTGTCCTGCTGCTGCACGGCTTCCCGCACACCTGGCGGGTGTGGAGTCATGTCATCGGCGAACTGGCCACGCGTTACCGGGTGATCGCACCGGATCTGCGGGGCTTCGGCGACAGCGACCGGCCCGCGGACGGTTACGATGCCGGGACGCTGGCCGACGACGCCGAAGGCCTGCTCGAGGTGCTCGGCGCCCCCTCCGCGGCCGTGGTGGGCATCGACGTCGGCACTCCGCCCGCCTTCCTGCTGGCCATGCGTAGGCCCGACCTCGTGCGGCGGGTGGTGGTCATGGAGTCGCTGCTGGGCCGGCTGCCCGGGGCCGAGGGTTTCCTCGCCGACGGCCCGCCGTGGTGGTTCGGCTTCCACGGTGAGCCCGGGCTGGCGGAGTCGGTACTGGTGGGGCACGAGGAGCGGTACGTGGAGTGGTTCCTCGACCGCGGCACGCTCGGCCGCGGGGTGCCGCGGGACCTGCGCGCCCCCATCGTCCGGGCCTACGCGGCAAGCGACGCGCTGCGCGCCGCGTTCGGCCCGTACCGCGCGCTGCCGGCGTCCGCCCGCCACATCCGGTCAGCAGTGGACTCAGCTCGGTTGAGCGTCCCCGCGATGACGATCGGCGCTCACCCTGTGGGCCGCGCTCTCGAACACCAACTGCGCCCTTACGCTGATGACTTGGAAGGACACGTCATCGAAGACTGCGGCCACATCATCCCCCTGGACCGTCCCGACGCCCTGCTGCCCCTGCTGTGTCCGTTCCTCGCCGCGGACCTCTGACCACTCGACCGCCCCGATGCTCGGCGCGGTAGCGTAGCGATCATGGCGGACGGGCAGGCGGTCACCGAACCGGACGGTCGACTGCTGTGGCTCCCACCCGCGCTGCCGGGCCGTGCCCACGATCTGACCGCCGCCCGCACCCGCGTCTGCGAGCGCCAGGGCATCCCCATCCTGGCCGATCTTGCCTACCAACGCGGCGGCCCCTGGGTGAGCACGGGCATCATACGCAGGCCCCTGCGGGAACTCACCCCTACTGGGAAGACCGACAACCGCACCCTAGCCGCAGCACGGGGCACGGGTCGAGCGCGGCGTCTCCCGCTTGGCGTCACGGCGGATCTTCCGTAAATCTCGATACAGTCCGAACTGCATGACGTCAATCGCCAAAGCCGTCCTCACCCTGGAGCGGCAATGCTGAAGAAGCTCCTTGTCCGCACGGAGTTTGACGGGCCGGCGCCGCCGTGGACCCCGGCGGGACCGGACCGCGGGGATGCCGAGGATGAGCGGCTTGAGGGCGAGACCGTCGTGCATGTTCGCACCTGACACGGCGACGGCGGGCGGGGCTCCCTGGGCATCGGACAGCACGTGGAGCTTGCTGCCCTTCTTGCCGCGATCGATCGGGTTCGGCCACGTCAGACATCCCCCTTTCGGCGCGACCGGAGGCCGCGTCGACGATCGCGAGGTCCAGTCCACCTCGCCCCGGGCTCCGAGTTCGTCCAGCACCGCCCGATGCAGCCGACGCCACAGGCCGACCCCGGTCCACACCGTGAAGCGGCGATGCGCGGTGGCGGAGGACGTGCCGAACGTCGGCGTCAGATGACGCCGGGCACATCCGCTGGTCAGCACGTACACCACTGCGCTGGACACGGCCCGCTCGTCACGCGGAGCGGTCCCGCCACCCTGCGGTCGAGCCGCGAACGTCGGCAGCACCGGGGCGACCAGCTCCCAGAGCTCATCAGGAACCAGACGCTTCGACAGATCAGCACTCACGGTCGGCATCATGGCGCTCGAACATCAAGTCACGTGGCACAGCCTTCTGTGCCTGACCGATGCGGCCTCCCGGCAGGCGACTGCCTCCTTGCGTGCCTGCGGCAGGGCACCCCGCCACGCCGCAAAGAGCTCCCGCATCGCCTGCTGAGACGGCGGTACGCGCAAGCCGAAGTCACCCCGATGGCGCGGCCGGTTGAACGGATCGATCGGTGACTCCACCAGCACACCGAAACGCCGGCTGATCCCACCGGCGTACCGCTGCTCACGTAGTGGGCCGGCCAGGCCTGTGCCGCGGCGAGAACGCCGACGTCGCGGCGGCGGGCCAGGCGCTGCTGCAGGCGCTCGAACGCCGGCCGTCCGGCCTGCCACACCACCAGCTCCCCGTCGAGACCCGTGTCGGCGGGCAGCTGCGCCAGGGCACCGTCCCGGACCTCCGTGAACGCGTTCGTCATATCTGTGCCCTGCCGAGAGCGCGGCTGAAGGTCAACAGGCAGGATTCCGAAACACGCCCTCTAGCCTCTGCACCGGGCGGCGTGGGCGGCCAGCGCGTCGTGGAGGGTGGGGTGATTGTGCAGGAGTTCGTCGAGGCCGGTGAGGTACAGCATGCGGACGAGCCGGTCGGGTGCGGCGGCCAGGACAAGGCTTCCGTCCGCTTCCCGGGCGCAGCGCCAGATGCCGACCAGGGCGCTGAAGCCGGCGGAGTCGCAGAAGGTCACCTGGCCCATGTCCAGGATGAGGTGGTGGTGGCCCTGGGCGACGAGGTCGAGGGCTTGGGCGCGTGCGAGGGGTGCGGTGGTGTGGGTGAGTTCACCTGTGACGGCGACCAGGGCGAGGTCGCCGTCGGTGTGCTGGCAGGTCAGCTGGACGTGGTTCACGGGCGGCTCTTCGGCTGCGGGCCGGCGGGGGCGATGGCGTGGGCGACGGCGCTGGCGCCGTCCGTGGCTGTGTCGGGGGTGGGTACGGACAGGGCGAGCAGGGCGACGTCGTCGTCGGCGCCATGGGGGAGGGCGTCGATGAGGGCGGTGGTGTCCTCGATGAGGGCGGTGGCGCTGACGGGCCGGGTGCGGCCGGTCAGGAAGCGGGTCAGGCCGTCCTCGCCGATCATCGTTCCGTCCTGGGTGCGGGCTTCGGTGAGTCCGTCGGTGTAGAGGAGCAGGGCTTCGCCGGGGGTGAGGCGGAAGGTGTGGGAGGCGAAGCGGGCCTCGGGCAGGGCTCCGATGAGCATGCCGCCCTCGGGCCGGACGGGGGCGGCCAGCCGGCTCGTCCCGTCGGTGCACAGGTGGTAGACGGGCGGGTGGCCGCCGGTCGCGATGGTGATGTCGAATGATCCGTCGCTGCGGGGCTGGAGGATGCCGAAGACGGCGGTGCAGTAGCGGGTGCCTACTGACGGGTCGAGGAGCAGTGCGCTGTTCAGTGCTGTCAGGACCGCGTCGGGATCCGAGTTGATCAGGGCGGCGGCGCGCAGAGTGTAGCGGGTCAGGGAGGTCACGGCGGCGGCTTCGGGGCCTTTGCCGCACACGTCGCCGAGGAAGAACGCCCAGCGGCTGCTGTCGAGGGGGAAGACGTCGTAGAAGTCGCCCCCGACCTCTTGGGGGGAGGCGGTGGTGTAGTGGCATGCCAGCTCGAGTCCCGGGACCACGGGGAGGGTGGGTGGCAGCAGGGTGCGCTGGAGGGTGGAGGCGAACGCGGCGATGGCGGCCTTGTCCCGCTCCGCCCGCGCGCGGGCCTCTTCCTGTACCTTGCGGCGTTCCTGCTCGGCCCGCACCGCTTTGAGAGCCGACAGACGCAGTTCCATCTCGTCCAGGACCACCGCGGCCAGGTCCGCGAGCGTGGCGGTGTCCTCGCGTGTGATGGAGCGGGGTTGGGTGTCCAGGACGTTGACGGTTCCCAGGCGGTGCCCGTCGTCGGTGACGATGGGGGCCGCGGCGTAGAAGCGGACGCCCATCGGTCCGGTTACCAGGCCGTTGGTGCGGGCGACGGGGTCGGTGAGGGTGTCGGTGATGACCAGGGGGTCGTTGGTGAGGATGGCCGAGCCGCACAGGCCTGGCTCCCGGCTGATCTCGCTGCCACCGTCCAGGCCGTGGGCGGCCTTGAACCAGATCCGGTCCTCGTCCACGATCGTCACGCTCGCCACGGGGACGTCGAACAGCCGGGCGGCCATCGCTGCGACGCGGTCGAAGGCGCCGTCGGGTGGCGTGTCGAGGATGTCGTAGCGGCGCACCGCCTCCAGCCGGGCCGCCTCGCCTGCCGCACTTGGCGTCGGCTGTTCGGGGGTGTCCCCCCACTTGGCCGCGTGTCCCGCTTGCGGCATCCTTACCCACTCCTTGTCCGTCGGCCCGGGTGGTCGACGATGTGGGGAAGGATAGACCGGCCAAGCAGCTGAAATGAAGGCAGGCCCGTGGGCGGCCGTCGATGCGGACGGCCGCCCGGGTTGGTCACAGGCCGAGGTAGAGCCGCACGTTGGTGCCGTCCGCGTCGGTGTGTGTGCGTACCAGGTCGGCCACGTAGTGGACCAGCATCAGCCCGCGTCCGCCGATCTGCCCGCGCTCTGGCGGGCGGCGCCCGGCGAGCGGATCGGCGAGCCGCCCCGCATCGCGGACCTCGACGACGACCTGGCCGGTCTCCCGCCAGATGGCCAGTGTTCCCCGGCCGCCGCCGTGGACCACGCTGTTGGTCGTCAGTTCCGACACCGCCAGCTCCGCATCCAGCAGCCGCTCCCCGGCCAGGCCCAGCCGCACGGCCTCATCGACGGCGAAGAGCCGGACCGCAGGAAGCTCCTTCTCGCCGAAGGTGAATATCGCCGCATTCGGCGCGGCCGGCAGCGGCTCGTTGTAGCGGGCCACGACCGCTTCCCAGTCGTAGGCGTCACTGACCTGCTCAGTGCCGGCCGTGATGAGGGTGGGATGGGTGATGCGCGCATCGGCCAGCACGTCCGCGTCCAGCCGCACGTCGTCATACGGGCACAGGATCGTCACCGCCCTGTCCTTGAACGCGGCGTTGATCAACGCCTCGTGCTGCGCGCACGCCGGGTATTCCACTTCGGACCGGCCCGCCCAGATCGGCTCACCGATGATCCGCACTCTCCCCTCGGGGTGGGCGTCGGCGAACCCGCGCAGCACCTTGGGGATGATCCGCCCCGGATTACGGCCGGCCTCGGTCATGTCCAGGAACAAGATGCCCTCGGCGTCCGTGCCCAGCCCATTCTTGATCAGGTCCAGGTTGGGGCCGGGCACCGCGACGGCCATCGGCTCGCCATTCGCCAGGCCCTCCTGCAGGAACGCCACCGTCTGCTGCGTGTACTCCTGTTCGGTGCGGTAGAACAGGGCAGGATGCGCGAACGCCCCGTTGGTGGTCACCGTGCTCATCGCGGCGCCACCTCGATCCGGCGCTGGCCCGGCCAGAACATCTCCAGCACCCGCGGCAGCTGCGGCGGCGGATGCTCCACCACCACCCGCCCCTCGGGCAGGTTCAAGGCCGTGACGGCGAGCGCCGTCACCCCGGCCACGTCGACGAACGCCACATCCGACAGCTCCACATACGACACTCCCGCGTGCCGCTGGGCCAGTTCGGCCAGGGCCTCCTCCCAGGAGGGGCGCGTGACCACGCTGATCTCACCGCTGGCTCGTATCCCGGGACGGCCGGGCAACAAGCTCACCTCCAACGCGCCCCTTCCGGGCACCGCCGGGCCGGGTCCGCCCACCGCATGCGGGGCATCCACGCTCGGACTCCTTCATCATCCGCCAGCCACCTGCCGACCGGTTGGCACAGCACGGGCAGAAGGACACTCCTTCCAGCCGCGGAGTCTAATGCGGCCCGTCGGCCGGCCACCCGGCCTCCTCGAAGAAGCACTTCGTACCGCCCGCGAGATCAAGACCCGCGCCCCGCACTGCCGTGATCGCCGCCGAGCCGACTGCGCTCGCTACTGGAAGGGCTGGGACACCGCGGCCCGCAAGGCACGGCGACCGGCCGCCCGGCATCACCGACGACAGCGCCTGTCGCGCATCTGTCGGGCGTTCGCCGAGCACGCGGTTGGACACTCACCGGGAACACCCTTAGCTCCACGGTTCGACCTGATGCCGGTTAGTGGATTGCATGCCCGGCCGGGGGCGGGGTAGACGCTGCATCGCCGGTTCGTGAGCCGGCGATCACTGGGGTCGGTCGACCGGGAGGGAAGATCATGACGACGACCGTGCAGACCGCCGAGCGCGCCACCGCGATACCCGAGATCGCGGATCCGTCGAAGGTGGCGCCCAGGGACGCGCGGGAGTTGTCGAAGCTGTTCTTCGACCAGCTCGCGATACTGGAGGAGGGGACCCCCGACTACAGTTACGCGCGCAACACGCTGATCGAGATGAACATGTCCCTGGTCCGCTTCGCGGCCGGCCGGTTCCGCAGCCGTGGACCGGAGGAGATGGAGGACATCGTCCAGGTCGGCATGATCGGCCTGATCAAGGCCATCGACCGGTTCGAGCTGACCCGCGAGGTCGAGTTCACCTCCTTCGCCGTGCCGTACATTGTCGGCGAGATCAAGCGGTTCTTCCGTGACACCTCGTGGGCCGTGCACGTGCCCCGGCGGCTTCAGGAGGCCCGTGTCCAGCTGGCCCGGGCCACCGAGGAGCTGCGCAGCCGACTGGGCCGCAACCCCACCACCAAGGAACTGTCCGAGCTGATGAGTCTGCCGGAGGACGAGGTCGTCGAGGCCCGCCTGGCGGCCAACGGCTACAACTCCGCCTCCCTGGACGCGGCCATCAACGGCAGCGAGGACAGCGAGTCGGCGCTGGCGGACTTCATCGGCGCCGACGACGGAGCTCTCGAACTGGTCGAAGACTTCCACGCCCTCGCCCCGATGATCGCCGAGCTGGACGAGCGCGACCGGCAGATCATCCACTGGCGGTTCGTCGACGAACTCACCCAGAAGGAGATCGGCGAACGCCTCGGCTGCTCGCAGATGCACGTCTCCCGCCTCATCTCCCGTCTTCTGGCACGCCTGCGCGAAGGCATGCTCACCAGCACTTGAGCTGCTGGCCAACGGATCGCCTTCCCGTCTGACGGTAGGCGCCGCGGCGTGGGCAGGGAGGTCCATGAGAGGCATTACGGCAAGCCGCCGTTCCGGGCTCCAGCGCGGCGGGCCGCAACCATGCGTACACGGGGGCATCGATGTCAGGGCGGGGCCGGGCCGGTAAGGAGGCACAGTGATGGAGGAGTCGTCATTGCGGGCAGTGGGGTGGGCGCGCTCGCTGCCGATGAACACCGGCCCGAAGGAGGCACGCGATTGGACGCGCGAGCATCTTCAGGCCCTCGGCTGGACACACAGCCTCCCGCAGACGGTAGAAGACGTCCTGCTGACCGTGTCCGAACTGGTCACGAACGCCCATGTCCACGCGCACTCCGCGGCCCGGCTCGTGGTGACCTGGGACGGCTGCTGCCTGCACATCACCGTGCATGACGACGCCGCTGCCCTGCCCACGCCGCGCCCGCCGAGCGGCGACCGCCTCGGCGGACGGGGCATGCTCCTCGTCGACGCCCTGTCCGACGACTGGGGAACCCGTCCCTGCCCTCACGGCAAATCGGTCACTGCCTGCTTCTGTCCAACGGCCACAGCACAAGACTCTCTCACGAGTGAAGAGGGGTAGGTGACTCGTCAAAGTGCCTCCGAGCTGGATGGGAACGGGGGCGGGGTGGTCGGTGAACGTCCAACGGGGCGTGGGCGCGTCAGGAATGAGGGTGCCGCGCTGTGGGAGCAGCTGGTCGACTACAGTGCGGTGCGGGCCGTGACTGGCGCCGAGGTGGAGCACCACCGGGGAGCGGTCTGACGAGACGTCGTTGCCGTGCACCTGGGCGAGTGGTCAGCAACGCCCGGAGGACGATCGCGTCCGCGACTCAGACGGTCCAGCTCATGGACGGCACCAGCCTTGCCAAGCGCGTCGTCGAAGAGGCTGCGTCAAGGCAGCGGAGATTTCACAGAGCACGGGCCTTGCCCCTTGTCCGGCCACCGTATTGGTGGGAGAGGACCTCGCGTCGGTCACGTACGTCCGTATGAAGCGGGCGAGGTGCGCAAAGGCAGGTATCCAGTCCCGGCTCAACGGTCTGCCTGCCACCACCACGACTGCCGAGCTGATCGGCACCCTCGCCGGCCTGTCCGCCGATCCGGGGGTGCGGCCATCGCCCCGTAGAAGGATGTCGACGGGGTCACGATGCACTCCTGCGCCGCGATGAGCTTTGGCCTGCCGGGCTTCGTGTCCTGCACGCCGGGCGGGATCCAGCGGCTGCTGAGGCATACGACGTCGACCTCGCCGGCAAGCACGCTGTCGTGGTGGGCCGCAGCGTCATCCTCGGCAAACCGGTGGGGATGCTCCTGCCTGCCAAGGAAGCAACGGTATCGATGCCGGACACAACCCGGGCAACGTCGGCGACGTGGACTTCGACACCGCCCTCACCCGCGCCCGTCTGATCACTCCGGTACCTGGCGGCGCCAGGCCGATGACCATCGCCGTCCTGCTCGCACAAACCGCGGACGCCGCCGCAAACCAGCTCGGAATCCAGTACCACTGACCTCAATGGAAACGGACAGGCGGGTGAGTTCCAACAGCATGGGCTCTGCACAAATAGCGGATGGCCCGGTAAGTGACCGGGCGTCATGCGTTGGTGGGCCGTGTTCCCCATGCTTGGAAGAGTGTGGCGTGTACGACCAGGGTGCCGGGATCGTCGAGGTGCCGGGAGAGTGCTTCGATGTGGTCGTCCAGTTCGGGGTCGGTGATGAGGCCGTGCTCGGTAAGGGCCGACCGGCACAGCTGGGCTCGGTCGACGAGCAGGGTCTGGTACGGGTCGGTGTGCTGGAAGACATGCGTTGACGCCCGGACCTGGACGTCCTGGAGTCCTCGTCGGCGCAGCATGCCGGGCAGTCGGCGGCCCAGCATGACGTCCATGCCGTTGCGGCGCCAGAGTTCCGCGATCGCCGTGACGAGGCGGTCCCAGGAGGGGTGGGGCGGCTCGCAGATCCGGGTCAGCCAGTCGACGTCCTGCACGGCCACGGTGCCGCCGGGCTTGGTCAGGGCGACGATTTCGTCGAGGACCTGGTCGGTGTGGGGGACGTTCATGAGGACCAGGCGGGTGTGGACCAGGTCGAAGGAGGACTTCGGCAGGCCGGTGTCCGCTGCGTCCGCGCTGGTCAGGGAGACGTTGGTCAAGTGGTGTTCGTCGATGGTGCGGCGGGCCATCTCGATCATGCGGGGTTCGGCGTCCACTCCGGTGACCTGGCCTGTTTCCCCGACTCGTTCCGACAGTGCGTCCATGATGCCGAGCGGTCCGCAGCCGATGTCGAGGGCCCGGTCGCCCTTGTGCAGCGGCAGTCGGTCGAGTAGGGCGTGTGTGTCGTCCTCCAGTAACTTTCCTTGGAAGATCAGGCGCCGGCGCTCGTCGTCATCGGCTCCGAGGAGGTAGGGGGACGGGGTGGCGGGGGTGGAGGTCATGGGCTTTCCTTCTGGTCGGGCGGGGAGGTGGAGGTCTGCCGCAGCCGGTCCCGGAGTCCGAGGAGGTGCCGGTTCAGGTCGGGCAGTTCGGCGGGCCGGAAGGCGGTGGGCAGGTCGGCTCCGAATGCGCGGAGGGCGGCGTGTGTGCCGGAGGTGAAGCGCAGCAGGCCGTCCTCGCCGAGCCGCACGCCGTCGAGGTGCTCGCGTTCGCGGTGGAAGGCGACGGCCTCGGCGCGGGAGATCCCTGGAGGCAGCCGCAGTGAGAGGATGGAGCCGTCGATGCGCACCGGGTAGCCGCCCGGCAGTCCGTGGGGCGCGGGCAGGTGTCCCGTGTAGGAGGCGGCAGGGTCGGTGAGGGCGTGCAGCGCCGGCACGGCGCTGTGGGCGCCGAGTTCGTTGAGGAAGTCGCGGGGCATGGCGCGGATCTCGCCGAGCACTTCCGGCAGTTCGGTGAGCGGGGCGCCGTCCAGCCATCCGGCGGCCTCGTCACGCGGGTCGTCCGGTGCGCTCAGGTGCGCGTGGTGTGCCAGCAGCGACAGGCGGGAGTCGTCATGCAGGCCGAGTCGGGCGCGGGTCGCGGTGGCGAGGGTGGCGACGTTGCCCAGTCCGCACAGCACGGGCAGGCCCTCGGCGTGCAGCGCGGGGTTGACGAGGTCGGGGAAGCAGGCGTTGACCACCCGCGTGCCGGGCGAGGCGTCGGCGCAGGCCAGTACGGAGTGGCGGACCAGCGCGGCCTGGAGGGGAAGTGTGGCGCCGAAGCCGGCCCGGCGCAGCAGCCGGGACCAGTCGGAGTCTCGGGTGCGTGCCTCGCTCGGCGACTGTGGTGAGGCGCACACGATCAGCAACGCCGGTCGCAGGTCCTGAAGGAGGGGGCGTAGCCGGTGGGCTGGGGCGGGGCCGGCGTCGTGGGGGACGAACGTCACCTGCGTGCCGGCCAGTGTTCCGTGGCCGGTCGCGAGCGCGGCCACGTCGCGGGCCCGCTGGTGCGTGCGGCCGATGACGTGGACGGTGGTGACGCGCTCTGGGCGATGGGCCAGGCCGCGCAGCAGGCCCTGGGCGAACGCCCCGGTTCCCAGTACGGCCCACGCACGGGTCGGGCCGCTGGTCACGCCGTCACCGGTACGGGCGTCGGGACGGTGCCGTCGAAGAGTGAGGCGACAGGGACGGTGTGGGGGACTGGCAGGCCGGGGCAGCGGGCGCTGAGGTCGAGTCGGGGCGGGCGTTGGTCGTCGGTGAAGTAGACCGGTACGAGTGAGCCGTCCGGCCGGTGGGAGAGCAGCGGGTTCGCCACGAGGAAGTCGCGCAGGGCGGGGGTGTCGCGGCGCGCGTAGAGGCGGATGCGTTTGGTGGAGAAGTGGTTCGGTGGGAGTTCGACGCGCGGGCCGAGGCGGCGTTTCCATTGGAAGATGCCCTTGCTGATGAACGCCTCCGTGCCGTAGAAGTCGACGCGGGGGACGCCTTGCGTTTGGGCCCAGCGCAGCAGGTGGTGGTAGACCGCTTTGAAGGTGCCGTCGCGGTAGAGGCGCTCGTCGCCGTCGAGGACGCCCAGGAGGCGGGTGGTGAGCGTGGTGCCGTCGGCCGACCAGTGGCACAGGACGCCCGCCACGCGGTGACCCGCGTCGGTCAGGAAGAAGAGACTGCCGCTGGGCAGGATGGCGTGCCGGGCCACCGGCCATGCCTCGGTGCGGCTTCGGTCGCCGTGCCGGGTCGCCATGGTCGGCAGGTGCATGCGCCGGTAGAAGAACTCCAGGGCGTCGGGGGTGGTGTCCTCAGTCCACGTCCAGTCGTGTCGTGCGTGGTCACGGCGGAACTGCCAGCGTTCGCGCTTGGAGATCTGCTGTTCCAGGTCGTCGAGTTGTGCCGGTACGTCGACCGTGAGATGGATGCGGAAGGGTGCGGTGATGCCGCGTTCTGCGGGCAACTGGGCCAGTCGACCCGATTCGGCTCCGATGACGACCAGGTCGGCCGGGGGCAGAGCGCCGCGGGCGAGATCGTGCCACGCTACGAGGGCTTGTTCCCGGCCGCCGGTGTCCATGCCGAGCATGCTTCGCTGGTGTTCCAGCAGTTGGAGGATGTTGGTGCGGCCGGCGGGCAGTCCGACGTAGGCGATGTCCAAGAGGCCGCGCCGCTCACGGGAGACGACGGTCCTCACCCGCGTCGGCGCGTCGTCGACGATGCGACGGGTGGTCCGCCATGCCGGGTGCCGGCTGTTGTTCCAGGTGTAGCGCAGACGCGCGGGCAGTGAGGGAACGAGTTCGGCCGTCGGGCGCGGGGCGGCCGGACGGGCTGGCGTGGCCGGTTCGGACGAGCGGGGTGCGAGCAGCAAGGGGGCTCCCTGTCGCGGCGGGAGGGCTGGGGGGCGCGGGGCGCGAACGGGACTCGGCCCCGCGCCGTTGCGGTCAGCTGACCGCTTCACGTACGGCGAGGGCCAGTTCTCCGGCGTCCGTGACCGGCCGCAGATGCTCTTCGGGGACCGCCGCGTAGTCGCCGGCGGCGTAGGAGCCGGAACCGTGGACGAGAATGTCGTCGGCGTCCACCAGATCGCGGTCGATGGCGTTGAGTACTCCGGTCAGTGCCATCACCAGGGACCATTCGCGCAGGTGGCGCGGGTCGGCGGGCAGGTGGACACCGGTGGGTGCGAGCAGGGAGCGCACGGTCGGGTAGCGGTCGAGACACTCCGCCAGGGAGACCACGATGCCGCCCCCGCCTTGGCGGCGGATGATCTCGTTCATGCGTTGCGAGGTCGCTGGCTGTCGGGTGTAGAAGGTCGAGTCGAGCTGTTCGTCGGGCGCGTAGGCGGTTCGGGGGAAGTGGGGGTCGTGGTCCTGCACGAGCCGCCCGTCGCGCTCGGTCCAGCTCGGCCGGTAGTCGAAGCGGTCGTGGTAGAGGCTGGAGACCATGTCCGGGGTGCCCAGGTGCTGGACCAGGAAGTAGCCGGCCGAGGTGTCCGGCCACTGCTTGCCGGTGATGTGCTGTTGCCCGTGGAAGTGTCCCAGCAGTCCGAAGGCGCTGGACACGGCGTGGGCGTGCAACCGCGGCACGGTGGGCAGCCGGTCGCGCTCGAACAGGGCGCGTGCGGTGTCGGCGACGGCGTAGTTGAGTAGTTCCAGTGAGTGCCACAGCCGCACACCGTGTTCCCGGTGCAGGGCGGGGGACAGCGTGTCGGTGACGGTACGGGCGAGTTCCTTGACCTTGCCCGGTTCGGCCGTATCCAGCACGGTCAGCGGGTTGCTCCGGCGCAGGTCCGGGTCGTCGGTCAGGGCGGAGCGCCACAGCTTGGCGCGTGAGGAGGAGGGGACCACGCAGGCGATGCCCAGGGCCTGTGGGGTGGCCAGGCCGCACTCGTGGGCGCGCAGCACGGCGTCCCTGAGCGCGGTTGCCTTGTTGGCGCTGGACGGGGTGAGGATGACGACCCGTTCGCCGGTGCGCTCGATGTGCGCGACTGCGCGGGCGACGATCACCAGGGAGGCGTAGGTCTTGGTGGTGCGGGTGCGTGGGTTGTGCATCAGGTGCAGCAGTTCCACGCGGCGGCCTTGGTGTTCGGTCAGGGGATGGGCGCTGATCGTGCTGGGGGCGAAGAAGGCGTCCAGTGCGGGGCTTGGGCGTGGCAGTTCCCAGCGCGGTGTGAAGGCCGCGGCGTCGTGGTGCGCCTCCCCCGCGGTTTCGTGGAGCACTCGGCGCAGTTCCGCGTCGTAGCGGGTCAGGGATGCGGGAAGTCCGACCTGGTCGGTGGTGAGGGGCGGGGCGGAGGTCACGAGGCGGCTCCCTCAAGCAACTGGTCGCCCCGGACCAACTGCGCAGCGTCCGTCTCGGCGGGTACGTGGGCGGGGTCGGTGCCTACGTCTCGCGGGCGGTTGTGCCGGTCGACGAAGACGACGTCGGGCCTCAGCGTCCTCGCCTCCTCGTCGCTGACGGTGGCGTACGCGATGATGATCACCAGGTCGCCGACGGAGATCAGGCGGGCGGCGGCGCCGTTGATTCCCACGACTCCGCTGCCGCGGGCGCCCTCGATCACATAGGTGGTGAGCCGGTTGCCGTTGTCGATGTCGACGATGTCGACCTGCTCACCGGGTAACAGGCCGGCGGCGTCCATCAGGTCGCGGTCCAGCGTGAGGGAACCGACATAGTGAAGGTCGGCCTGGGTGACGGTGGCGCGGTGGATCTTTCCGTGGAGCATGGTGCGGTGCACAGGGTCCTCCTTCGCTGGAAAGTCAGGCCGCTACCTGGATACGCCGCAGATGCCTGCTGCGGTCGGTGAACGCGTTCCGGGCGTGCAGCAACCGCCAGTTGTCCCAGACCAGCATGTCGTTGCGCTGATAGGTGACGGCGACGTGCTCGGCCTCGAAGGCCCGCTTCCAGCGCTCCTGAAGGTCCGCCGCCGAGTCGTCGTCCTCCCGCAGGAGGTTGTTGCAGCTGAAACGGACGATGAGTCCCTTCTCGTGCTCCTCCAGGATCGGGTGCCGGGTCTTGAGGTCGAGCCCGAGGCGCTGGACGCCTTCGGTGGTCTTCCAGTCGTGGGCGTGGTCCAGCAGCCGCTTGCGCTCCTCGTCCGGCAGGGCCTGGACCCAGGGCCGGGTGTCGCACAGCGTAGTTTCGCCTCCGGGCCCGGAGGCCGGGGTGACGCACCACAGGGCGATGTAGCGGGGCGGCAGCACGGCGAAGTCGTACCCCTCGGTGTGCGGGGTGAGCGGGCGGGTGTTGCCCGCGTGGTAGACGTCGTCCATACCCGGCTCGGGGCGGACGTCGCCGACCACGGCGCCCGTGTAGTTGGGCACGAAGGTGCCGAGTTCCCGGCAGAACCTGACCTGGTCGAAGGTGTCCGGGACATTGCACATGAGGACGTACCCGTGCTCGTCCATCAGCTGATGGAAGGTTTTCGCCAACAGCTCGTCGCTCAACGGATTCCCGTTGAAATCGACCTGGGAAAGTATGCTCACTGGGGAGTGTGACAAGGCTGCTCCATGGCGTAGATCCTGCGGCGTTGAAGGCGCTGACGCCCGCTGAGAGTTACTTTCACGCGTCGGAAGACCATGGCTGGTGGATTCCTCCTCGGGCACGCGATGGATGTCCCGTCAAAGAGCCTTCCGACGCGGTGACTCCAGCACGATAGGCCGCGCCACGGGGAGCAAGTCAATGCCCGGAAGCGGTCGTTATTCGGTCATCTGCGCTAAGATCGACAATAGGGGTGCCAACTGTGAAGTCGCAGTCCAGTCGCGATGGCGCCAAGGATCCGCCCCGTACTTTCCTCCGCGCCGATGGCCGGTTCGCATCATTCAAGCAAATCCGTGAATAACCCTTCTGGGGAGGGGTACTCAGGCTGCTGCCATCTGTCTGTACGTTCACTCCGGCACCCGCGAGGCGATTGCCATTACCGCTCGCCGAGCGCTTGGGTACATTTCTCGCCGGAGTGTCGACGCCGTCGTACAGCGCGATTTCTGACCCATCCGCACTAGGTGCGGGCCAGGTGTGAACGGGACGGAGAAAACAGGTGAGAAACAGCAGTGCGCCGAAATCCGGGATCATGTCCGAAGCCGGCGTGGAGGACGACTTCCGCAAGGAGCGTGGGGCCGTACAGAAGCTGCTGTACTCCGAAGCGGTGTCGGCCTTCGGCGGCGGCCTGTGGTTCAGCATGTGGGCCGTCTATCTGACGGCGGTCAAGGGAATCCCCGCCGCCTCCATGGGCCTGGCCATGGGGCTCGGCGGCGGCGCCGGCCTCCTCGCCGCCGTGCCGGTCGGCGCCCTCGCCGACCGGCACGGCGCCCGTCAGGTCTTCGTGACCGTCAGCCTCGCCCGCGGGCTACTGGTGCTGCTCTTCCTCACCACCAACGGTTTCTGGAGCCTGTTGGTGGCAGCGGCACTGTTCACCGCCGCCGAGACGTCCGGCCGAGGCGTGAAGGTCACCCTGGTGTACCTCCTGATGCCGGACCACCGGCGCCTGACGGTGCTGGCCCAGGCCCGGGTCGTCCAGCACATCACCTACGCCGCGGGCGCGGGCGCCGCCGCATGGGTCCTGTCCACCGACACGGCCGGCCCCTACTACGCCGCACTGACCACAGTGGCTCTCTCGGCCTTCTTGTCCGCCGCGGTCCTCATCGGCCTGCCGCCCACCCCACCCGTGCCCGCCGCCCAGCGGAGTTCCGGCACCCGCGCGGTACGCGACATCCCCTTCCTGACCCTGATGAGCACCACCGCGCTGCTCTCCCTGTGCTGGCCGCTGCTCTCCAGCGGGCTCCCCCTGTGGCTGCAGTACCGGACCGCCGCCCCGGTCTGGCTGGCACCGGTGACCGTCGTCATCAGCTCCCTGTTCATCGCTCTCTACCAAGTGCGGGTGACCCGGCAGGGAGAGAGCCTGCGCGGCGCAGTCCGCTCGACCCGGAAAGCCGGAATCGCCCTGGCCGCCTGCTGTCTGCTGCTCGCCGCCGCAGCCTGGCCGTCAGACGCCCTGCTCTCCTCCCTCACCGTCCTGGCCGGCCTCGCCGCGCACATCTACGGCGAACTGCACTACGTCGCTTCTCGCTGGGGTCTTTCCCTGCGCCTCATGCGCCGCGACGCCGAGGGCGAGTACCAGGGACTGGCGGCGAGTACCGAAGGAGCAGTGGCCACCGTGGGTCCGGCAATGATCACCACTCTCGTCACCGGAGCACTGGTCGGCGGCTGGGCCGTGCTCGCCGTGGTCTTCGTGGCAGCCGCCGCGCCCACCCCGGCACTCTGCCGACGGGCGTTGCGGGCGCGCGGGGCGGGGGGTTCGACCGGCCCAGCGCCACGCGAGGAGTCGGGCCGATGAGGGAAAGGGCCGGGATCAGGCCCGTACTCCAGTGGTCCTCCAGAACCGGAGCAGCTCGGTGCTGAGCGCTTCAGGTGCGTCCTCGGCGAGGTGGTGGCCGGAGTCGATCGGGCCGCCGTCCAGACGGTCTCCTGCCCAGTCCTGCCAGACCTCCAGCACGTCACCGTAGAGGTCGGCCATGTCGTCACGAGTGGCCCACAGCACCTGGAGGGGACAGTCGACGCGTCGGTCGGCCTGTCGGTCAGCGTCGTCGTGGTGGCGATCGATACCCAGGCCGGCCCGGTAGTCCTCGCACATGGCGTGCACGGTGGCCGGGTCGTGGATCGCGCGGTGGTAGTCCTCGTACGCCTCGGTGCCCATCTGGTCGGGGGTGGCCTGGTACCAGGCGTCGGGGGCCATGTTGATGATGCGTTCGGCGGGCTTGTCCGTTTGGCCGAGGAAGAACCAGTGCCACCAACTCGCGGCGAACTTTGAGTCGCACCGGCGCAGTGCTTCGCCGATGGGTACGGCGTCCAGGATGCTCAGGGCGGAGACTGCCTCTGGGTGGTCGAGGGCGAGGCGGGTGGCCACGTAGGCTCCCCGGTCGTGGCCGACGACGGCGAACCGTTCGTGCCCGAGGTGGCGCATCACCCCCAGGCAGTCTCCGGCCATGGCCCGCTTGGAGTAAGGGCGGTGCTCCTGGTCCGTCGGGGGCTTCGAAGACTCCCCGTAGCCTCGCAGGTCGGGGCAGACCACCGTGTAACCGTCGGCGACCAGGAGAGGGGCCACGCGGTGCCAGGTCGCGTGTGTCCGTGGATGGCCGTGCAAGAGCAGTACCGCCGGACCGCTGCCGCCGTACCGCACCCGAAGCTGGGCTCCATCCCCAGTAACGCGTGCCAGCGTGAACCCGTCGAACATACTGCCTCCTGCATTCATCTGCCGCCGCATCGCTCGCTCCGATCAGCCCATTGTTTGCACGATCACACCCGGACAACGAGGCGACCGTGGTGTTCTGGCCCTTGCTGCTCTTGCCCCCGTGCGGAACGTCGAAAGCCTGCCGCCCTACGCGTCGCAGCGGCGAGCGGAGCGTCGGCGAAGCCAAAGGGCAGTCCGTACCAGCACAAGGCGAACCAAAGCATGACCCCGAACGCAAGGAGCTCGGCGAGGAGACTCGGTACGACAACGTGCAGGAGTAGAAGAAGGGTGCAACCGATGGTGAGCGCGAGCAGTACCATGCCGCCCACCACCAGGTGGCCCGCTATTTTGACGATGTCGCCCTTCATACGCTGCCCGGACAGAAACCGGTGGATGGAGACAGGCGCGATCAGTGCGCCGATCGCGGCTGCCCCGAGCATCACGGTGATCACGTATACGACGTGGTCGAATATTTTCATCTCGTGGAAGAACGGTGTGAAGGCCATGCTGAGCAGAAATCCGAAGGACCTGCACGCCGGTCTGCGTAGCGCTCGCCTCCTGCAGGATCTCGTTCCATTTCCGGTTCACTCGCTCCCGTGCCGGTTCCTCTGGTTCGGCACCAGCTCCCTGGGCGGCTGCCGATCGACCACCACTACAACCACAGGAAGGGCATTCGGGCTGCGGCGCGTTGGCAGACGGTCGCTGCTCCAGCTTGGTCATGGCATCCTCCGTTCCGAGAGTGTTCGCATGCCCGCTGGCAGGTGTCCTCCGTCCCTGCCCTGACGGCATACGAGTCAACGAGCGCAATCCGGCCCAGCTACTGCTGAGCCGCGACGGTCGCCAGCTCAACACGGCTGCAGCTCCGGGCACTCGCCATCCGGTCCCGGGGCACCAGCGGTATGTGCCTTCGGGGTTGTGGACGCGCGTTCCGATACCGTGTGGCTGGCCATCGATGGCAGAGACGGTGACGGCCGCTGCCCGTGCACACGAGTAACTGATGGTTTCAGAATCAGATCCTCCGTAAGGCCTCGCAGTTGGGGGCTGGGGCGTTGTAGGGCCGTCACGTGGTAGGCATGGGCAATGATTGGTCGCCTCCCGCTCGACGAGCAGCTTGCCGCCCTGAAGTCTGCGTTGGCCCGCAATGAGGTGCTGGTGGAGGTCCTGAACCGCACGGCAGGGTTGGGACTGCCCAACTGGTACGTAACGGCGGGTTGCCTGTTCCAGACCGTCTGGAACGTGGTCACTGACCGGCATCCCACCAGCGGGATCAAGGACTACGACGTCTTCTACTTCGACGACCGTGACCTGTCGTGGGAGGCGGAGGACACGGTGATCAAGGCCTCCGGCGCAGCGTTCGCAGGGCTGCCGGCGGAGGTCGAGGTCCGCAACGAGGCTCGTGTCCACCTCTGGTACGAGCAGAAGTTCGGCGTCGTGTGCGCTCCTCATGCCTCCACGGAGGCAGCCATCGACAGCTTCGCTGCGACCACTTGCTGCCTGGGTGTGCGCTTGGAGCCGGGCGGGCGGTGGCGCGTCTATGCGCCGCACGGGCTCTCGGATGTGTTCAACCTCGTCGTGCGGCCCAATCCGGTGCTCGCCCCGCGCGAGGTGTATGAGACCAAGGCGGCCCGCTGGCAACAGCAGTGGCCTGAGCTGACTGTCATGGGCTGGCCGTCGCAGTCGGCCGTCCTGGCGCCGTCTTCACCCTGAGAGGCGACAACCGCAGCACCGCCGTGCGCGCTCTGGCCGAGGTGCTACGCGGCTTCCCGGCCGCGATGGGCTCCGACCAGCCGCTGCCCGAGGTCGGCGCGGACCCCGTCACGGCGGTGTTCCACCAAGCCGTGCGGGCACCGGATGTTGTTCGTCCTGAACGACGCCGGCAGCAGCCGACAGGCGCGCGCTACTGCCGGCGAAGCCGATGTGCCTCGTCATCGCGGCGAGCCGGCACTGTTAACGGGCTTGATTGTCCATGAGGGAGCCCAGCCGAGCCCGCTGGAGCGGGTCGCGGTCTGGCCCGGTGGGCGCTACTCCTCTTTGCGGCCGACTCAGCGGACCGTCGGAGCTGGCGGCGCGACCACTTCGCGCAGCTCGGCGGCGGCCTGGGCCATGAGCTGAGCGAGGGTGGTGTCCGGCTCGGCTAGCCAGCGGGGCATGGCGCGCCGGTGGATCGCCAGCACCACGTCGATGATGAAGCGTGCTTTTCCGATCTCGACGCCGCGGCGCTCGAGCGCCGGTGCCAGCGCGTTGGCGATGTCGGCAAGCTTGATCAGATCGCGCTCGGCCAGTGCCGGGTTGGCGGCGATCACTCTTCCCCGGCGCAGCAGGAACTCGCGTGGGCGGAAGATCTCCTCGGCGGTTCCCAGCGCGGTCAGCAGCGCCTCGAACGGGGTGAGGCCCAAGTCGGCCGCCTCGACCTGGGCGACGAGGTGGGCCTCGAGTTCGTTGCCGGCGAAGAGGACTTCCCGCTTGTCGGGGAAGTAGCGATAGAAGGAGCGCTCCTTCAGACCGGCGGCGCCTGCGATCTGCGCGACCGAGGTGCGCTCGAACCCCTGCGTCTCGAACAGTTCAAGCGCCGCGCGTTCGAGCCGGCCCTGTGCGTCGGATTCCCATCGCGGCATATCCACCAGGGTACGACAACAGGAGCTGTTATCAGCTGATACGGTCAATGACAACAGATGCTGTTATCAGCCGGGAGACCGTCATGAAGGCCCTGCAATTCGACCGGTTCGGTTCCCCGGACGTGATCGTGCTCCGCGACGTCCCACAGCCAGAGCCGGGACCCGGCCAGATCCGGATCGCCGTGCGGGCGTGCGGCCTGACACCGGCCGACTGGCACGTCGTCGACGGTCTCCTCGCCGACCATCTGCCGCCGCTGCCGCGCGGGCTCGGCCTCGAGGTCGCGGGCACCGTCGACGCGCTCGGCGAGGGCGTCACCGGCGTCCAGATCGGCGACCGCGTGTTCGGCCCGGCAACCTTCGACGGCCCGACGGCCGGCGCCGCCGAGTACGCGCTGATGCCGGCCTGGGCACGCATTCCCGAGGGCGTAACCGCCGAGCAGGCCGCCGCGCTGCCGATGGCGGCCGAGACGGCGTGGCGTGCGCTCGACGACCTCGGCGTTCAGCCGGGTGAGCTGCTGCTCGTCCACGGCGCGGGCACCACCGTGGGTGAGGCTGCGGTGCGCTTCGCGCTGCACCGAGGCATTCGGGTGATCGCCACCGCCGGGCCGACTCGGGCCGCCGCCCTGGAGGAGATCGGCGCCCAGGTGACCGCCTACGGCGAGGGCATGGCCGAACGCGTCAGCGCACTGTCCCCGGGCCCCGTGGACCGCGCCCTGGACACCGCGCCGACCGGGGGCCGGATCGACCGCGCCGACCAGCCCAGTCCGGCCGGCGGCTCGCTGCCGACCCTGATCGAGCTGACCGGGGATCCCGACCGTGTCCTCACCGTCTCGGACTTCGCCGCCGCAGCCGAACTGGGCGTCCGGATCACCACCGAGATCCGCTACGACCAGATGAATGAGTTCGCCAGGCTCGCCGGCGAAGGCATCCTGGTCGTGCCGGTCGCCCGCACCTACGCCCTCGACCAGATCCAGGAAGCGGCCAAGCTCAGCCAATCCCGCCGCCCCGGCGGCAAGCTCGTGCTCGTCCTGTGATCACCTTGCTGGCCCGGTCAGGCGAAAGGAGTCCACAGAACCTGATGATCACACGGTGACCGTACCCGTCCCCGACCAGGGTCCCTACAAGATCGCGAAGTCACACTGGAGTACTAGGCGTGGAAGGCCTTCCGAAGGAGTTCGCCGAACTCGGCGGGGTGCGTGGTCAGGCCGGTGTGCCCGCCTGGATAGTGCTGGAGTTCCGTGCCGAGACGCTCGGCCAGGAGAGCCGCAGGACGGTAGGGCAGCTCGCCACGTGAGTCTTGGCCGCAGGCGAGCACGAGCCGGTCCGACAGTGCCTCCAGCCGGTGGATGTCCGGGGCGTAGGACATGAAGCTGGGCACGATGCGCCCGACGAAGTACGGGAGGTTGGCCATTGTCCGCTCGGCCCGCGCCGCTGCTTGCGGCGGAAGCTTGAGCTCGGCCTTCGGCTCGGTGGTGTCGCCGTCCTTCTTCAGCCCCGCAGCGAACACGGCCATCGCCGGCATGAGCCCCTGAGTGTGAAGCGTTTCCTGCACGCGCGCGATGAGCGTGCGATGTTCGGCGGCGTCCGGCAGGACCTCCACCATTGGCGGCTCGTGCGCCACGACGCGGTCGATGCGCTCGGGATGGGCGGTGAGAAGGTGCAGGGCGGCGATCGCGCCCGAACTGGCGCCGAACACCCGGGCGGGTTCACCGGGAGACAGTAGTTCCAGCATTCGGAACGCGTCGTCGGCGTGCTCGGCCACGTGCTGCTCGGCCTCGGGGTCGTCCAGCGTGCTTCGGGACATGCCGCGCGGGTCGTAGGTCGCGACCGTGTATTCGGCGGCCAGGTCGTCGGCGATGCCGTCGTAGGAGGCCGTGTCGCCCGCTCCTCCGGGGACCAACAGGAGGAGCGGGCCCTGGCCGCGCACTTCGTAGTGCAGGGTCGCGCCGTTCACACGCAGGCTGCCGATGGACGGGTCGGTCATGAGGAGTCTCCTTCTCGGGACGAGGGCCAGTGCTCCAGGAGGGTGTGCAGGGCGTCGAGGGCACGGACCCAGGAGTGTTGCGGCGAACGCTCGTGCGCAAACCCGCCCGCAGCCTCCAAGGCGATGAATCCGTGGAACGTGCTGCGCAGCAACCGGACCGCGTCGGTCAGATCGGGCTCGGCCAGTCCGTAGCCGCGCAGCATGCCGTAGGCCAGCTCGACCGCGCGCCGCGGTCCGGGCGCTCTTGCGGTCAGTTCAGGATCGATCTGGATCGGGGTCTGCGTCGCCATGTAGCGGCCCGGATGCTGGTGGGCGTACTCCCGCCAGGCGTTGGCAAACGCGATCAGCGCGTCCTTGCCCGCCCGCCCGGCGGTCGCCTCGGCGATACGGATGGTCTTCTCATCGGCGGCCAGCAGTGCGATCCGTCCGCGCAGATCCTCCAGACTGCGGACGTGCGTGTAAAGACTCGCGTCCTTCACGCCCAGCCGCCGCGCCACCTGCGACATGGTCACCTGGTCGAGCCCCACCTCGTCCGCCAGCTCGGCGCCCGCGATCGTCACCCGCTCCGCCGTCAGCCCGGCCCGCGCCATGCGCCCTCCCAATGATCCTAGAGGTCCTAGGTATAACCTAGTAGCCCTAGGAATCCAAACGAGGGTGGGTTCACGCAGGTACCGCTGTTGCAGGTGACGGGGTACCAGAGCCGGCCACCAGCGCCTGTGCGTGCGGGTGCCCGCTGGTCGCCGAGCGCGTGAGCGAGTTGCCGGCAACCTGCCGGTTCATCTCCGCGAGTCGCTTCTGCCCGCGGGCTTCGGGCCGCCGTGCTCGCCAGCCAGCGCGTGGGTTTGCACCGCAAGCTGATGAAGACGGCGGCCGCCGCCGACCTGTACCCGACCTCCATCGGCACCGACGCGAGCGTCTTTCCCTCGCCCGGTCCGTCCCCGCTGGACGTCCTGCCGCACACGCCCGAGGGCAAGCCGGCGACGGGCACGTTCCGGCTCGGGGTCTCGCCCGGGATGGTCAAGCACCAGGGCGCCCAGACCGTCCTGTGGACAGAGCAGTTGTTCGAGGAGTGCGGCGGCGTCTTCAACATCTCCAACGTCATCAAGACCGACCAGAGCGCCGGGGAAGGGGAGTAACCCATGGTGGACTCACTCGGGGACAGCCTGGACCGCGCACTGGAGGGAGCATTCACCCGCCGCCCTCTGGCAGAGCGCCCAGGCGCAGATGAAGTACCTGGTCAAGCAGCTCAAGGGCACCAAAGCTGCAGCCCAGAAGCACGGGAACTCCCAGCGCACCGTGGGGCGGTACGTCTCGGGCAAGCTCAAGCGGCCCCGCCAGGATCTGTCCGGCCGCCTGGAGCGTGAGGTCAAGAAAAGGTGGCAGCCGCAGATCCGCGCGAAGGCGAGGAAGAAGGCAGCGACCACGGACGGCCTGGTGGTCTCCACCCGCGCCCGCTCCGGCTTCACCGCCGCCGCAGGCACGACCGACGACGCCCGGATCCGCGACATCACCCGGGCCCTGCCGCCCGCCTTCGCGGACCATCTGTTCACCGCTCGGGAACAGGGAGCCACAGAGCAGCAGCTCCAGCAGATCGCAGCCGACGGCCTCGCCCAAATGTACTTCCGGGCCAACAACAGCCGCGCTCACGGGCTGGGCGTGGAGTTCACCGACGTGGAACGGCTCGACATCGAGCTGTAGGACGGCTCCCGCGAAAAGGCTTCGGCCCCGACTGTGACTGAGCGCTTCAGTTGGCAAGTGAGTGCGCGAGTTGGCAACTCGAGCGGGCGGCGTCGACGGCTCGGGTGAGCTGGGCCGCGTAGGTGTCGAGAAGCGGCTTCAACTGCTGGTAGAAGGGCACCTTGTTCTGCCGGATCCAGTGTCCGATGGAGAACCGGCCCTGGCTCCATGCCGCGTTGAGGTCGGGGTCGTTTCGGGCTTCGGCCGGTTGTGGGGCGAATTGGGTTTCACTGTGGGTGACACATTGACGGATGGGCGGCTTAGCTGTACTGACCCGAGAGGTTGGGGACGCGGCTGGCAGGTGGTAGCCCTTCAAAGCAGTGTGTCTCCGGTGATGGTTGTAGCTATGCAGCCACGCAGGGAACGCGTCGCGGCGTTCCTGCTTGCTGAGGTAGGGCTTGGCGTGTAGGCCCATTCGTCGAGGAGGGTGCGGTTGAAGCGTTCGACCTTCCCGTTGGTCTGCGGACGGTAGGGACGAGTGCGTTTGTGGGTGATTTCTGCGTCGGCCAGGGTGCTGGACCAGGTGCGCGAGCGGTAACAGGAGCCGTTGTCGGTCAGGACGCGCTGGACGGTGATGCCCGCCTGGCCGAAGAAGTGCTGCGCCCGGGTCCAGAATCCGGCGGCGGTCTCCTTCTTCTCGTCGGGGAGGATCTCGCTGTAGCCAGGCGGGAGTGATTGTCGACAGCGTTGTGTAGGTAGCTGTAGCTCGCGCCGATCCGGTTCTTGCGGCTGGCGTGGCGGCCCAGAACCTGATGACCGCCACCGTTGGGTATGTTGCCGAGCAACTTGATGTCGACATGTACCAAGTCGCCTGGCGCGGCGTGCTCGTGGCGTTGAATGACGCGGCCTGTAGTGCGGTCCAGATGCGACAGCCGGGCGATTCGGTATCGGCTGAGAACTCGGTGCACGGTGGCGGGGTTGAGGCCGAGCAGGTAGGCGATGCGGGCTGGGCCCCAGCGGCGCAGGACGCGGACTTTGATGATACGCCGCTCGGTTTGTGTCGGCGTCTGACGGGGGCTGAAGTGCGGGCGGCTGGAGCGATCCGTCATCCCAGCTGGTCCCTGCTCGCGGTAGCGGTCAGCCCACCGTTTCGCAGTGGTGGGCGAGACTTGGAAGCGTTCAGCCGCGCGGCGGAGTGGCCATTGATCGTCGACCACGCACTGCGCCAAACGCAGGCGGCCGGTTTCGGTCAGGGGTGGTTGCGGTGGGCCATGCCGGGCTTTCTGGCTCAGGGGATGACGATGGCCGTGCACGAGTGATGTCTCGTGCACCCTGCTGGTAGGTGGCGCCCCGATCTGGTCCCCGGCCGGAGGGGCGGCGCGAAGTCCGACGCGATCGCCGGTGCGGCGTGAGAGGGGCGAGGCACCCGCCGAGAGCTGGTTCGGAGGGCACCTCGCCGCCCTCATGCCGGGTCGGCGGGCAGAGCCGAGTACGGGTGGACTTCGATCCGCAGGGGCGGCTCGGCGAGGAGGCCGATGATCTCGTCGCGCAGCTCGTCGGCGAGAGGGCTGTTCTCGTAGGCGTCCTTGGCCTCGTGACTGCGGAACACCTCCATGTTCCACAGCACGTCGGGGTCGGCGTCCTCGCGGGCGATGATGAACCGGTCGGAGGACCCCGACTTCTCCATTCCTTCGGTGGCCAGCGCGAACAGCTTGTCGCCGAGTCCGGGCTTGGCGCGCATCTTGATGAGGTAGGCGGGCTGTTCCTGCAGTGCCATGTCTGTCTCCTTCTGTGTAGCGACGGGGCGTCTGGCGCGAGCCGCTCCTCCGCTACTGGAATGCCGTTCCATGGCAAGTGTGGAACAACGTTCCAATCATGTCAAAATGGAGGCGTGACACCACCGACGCGCAAGAAGCCCGAGCGACGCACCAGCCCCCTCTCCCGCGAGCGGATCGTCGATGCCGCCATCGACCTGCTGGACACGGCAGGCGAAAACGGATTGACCTTCCGAGCACTGAGCGAACGCCTCGCCACCGGCCCCGGCGCGATCTACTGGCACGTGGCAGGCAAAAGCGAACTCCTGGCCGCGGCCACAGGCCGCGTCGTCAGCATCGCGCTGGCCACAAGGAAGGCAGGGCCGCCGGGAGGGATACACAATGTCGCCCTCGGTCTCTTCGACGCGATCGAGAGACACCCCTGGCTCGCTCCCCAGATCACCGCCGAGCTCTCCCACAACCCCACCGGCCCGGTGACGACCCGCATCTTCGAAGACATCGGCCGACAGGTGTCCGCGCTGGACGTACCCACGAGCAGTTGGTTCACCGCGACGTCCGCCCTGATGCACTACATCCTCGGCGCCGCCAGCCAGAACGCCGCAAACCTCGCGCGCGCCCACAGCCTCGGACCGGAAGCCGATCGCAGCGACTACATGGACACCGTGGTGGGCGCATGGAAACAGCTCAGCCCCGACGACTACCCCTTCACCCGAGCCGTCGCCGACCACGGACTCGACCACGACGACCGCGCTCAGTTCCTGGCCGGTATCGACCTCATCATCGCGGGCGTCACGGCCCGCCCGCCCGCCGCTTAGCAGCCCGGCGAGGGAGTCGAGGATTTCTTCGGCGGTCTTGGTCCAGATGAACAGTTTGTCTTCGTTCCAGTCCTTGGCCCAGGCGCGAATGTCGGATTCGAGGGCCTGAATGTTCCTGGGTGCGCCGCGGCGGATCATCTGGTGGGCGAGGTAGCCGAACCACCGCTCGACCTGGTTGATCCAGGAGGAGGCGGTCAGGGGTGAAGTGCAGCTCAAACCGCGGGTGCTTCGCCAGCCAGGCCTTGATCGCCGGGGTCTTGTGCGTACCGTAGTTGTCCACGATCAAGTGGATCCGCAGGTGCGCGGGCACCTCCTTGTCGATCCGGATCAGGAACTTCTTGAACTCCACGGCCCGGTGCCGGTGGTGCAGGGCCGTGATGACTTCACCCGTGGCGACATCGAACGCGGCGAACAAGGTGGTCAGGCCGTTGCGTACGTAGTCGTGGGTGCGCCGCTTGGGTGGTGTCCACCACCGCTTCCACCTGGTCGACGCTGATGGTGGGCGGTCGGCCCGGCCGGGGCTCGTCGCCCAGGTCGTCCAGCCGCTGGGCGAGGAAGCGCCGCCGCCACTTGCGGACCGTGTCCGCGGTCACCCGCAGATCCCGGGCGACCGCGACAATTCGGCGGTACTTCCGGCCCCGCACACGCCAGCACGATCCGCGCCCGCAGGGCCGGCGCCTGGGCCGATGTCGCCCGACGCGTCCACCCCTCCAACACCGCCCGCTCGTCATCAGACAGCAGCAACGGCTCCAACTTGGGGCCCGACGAGGAACTGACGCACCAGCAGTAGAAGTCACACACCAACTAACGATCAACTACTGGCGCAGGACACAAGGCCCCTCTGGTCATGTCTGTCTTTGGGGGGTTCTGGCACACATTCCGTGAGAGATCTGAAAGTCTCGCTACGGGCGGCGGCCACCTGTCGACTGGTCGGCATCAGCGTCGCGCAGGGAGAGAAGGATCAGCAGCGCGAAGGCTGCGAAGGCGGCGCCTGTGCGTGCGTAGTTGAACGCCTCCCAGTGAGCCAGGATTTCGGCGTGATCGGCGGGTGCCGAGGTGGCCGCCCACTGCTTGATGCGGCCGTTGATGGGGACGTTGCCGAGGCGGGTGATCAGGAAGGAGGCCAGGGCAAGGAGTCCCGCCCCTCCGGCCAGCCGCCGTGAGGCGCCCCGCGTCATGGCGGCGAGCGCGAGGGCGCTGAGCGCCGACGCGCCCATGGTGCCTTGCATGGTGATGCCGTTCATCTGCATTAACTGGGCGTGGAAGGACAGCCTCATGTCGAGGGGCACGGCGTTGAAGGTGGGGACGAGGTTGGCCGCTCCGTAGCCGAATGCGCCGGCAAGGGCACCGGTGGACAGCAGGGCGAGGCCCTGGACGAGTCGGACGCGCACGCGGATCACTTCCCCGTCTGAGGTTCGGTGGGGGAGACGGCTCGCGTGAGCTGCTCAGCTCGTCGCAACAGGCCGTCGGGGGTGAACTCCGCGAACATGTGGACTCGTGTGGAAACCGGTCCGCCCTTGCGCATCCGGGCGTGGATCGTGAAGCGGGTCGCGATTCGGGCTCCGTCCGTGAACGCCTCGTGCACCTCGAAGCGGAACTCGCGCAGGTTCTTGCGCACCGGGCGGAGGTGAGCGACGAGGCGGTCCCAGTCGAGTGGTACGCCGTCGGCGACTTGAACGACGTCACGCGTGTAGTACCTGGACATCAGGTCAGAGGCGTCTTCCGAGCCATGGACCACGGCGTTGGTAAAGGTCGTGAAGAAGTCGGCGATGAACTGCTCGGGAGGCTCCGTGTGGAGAGGGTTCACCATGCTCCTGCCATGCGTGCGGGGCTACGCCCCCGCAACGATCTCGTACACGCCTGTAAGATATAGCGAGGCGTTGATATCTGACAAGGGTGTAAGAGTTGACTGCTTTCGAGACCCCAGGCGACTCACCGCGGGTTCGGCCTCGCCGTCGCGCCGACGCTGAGCGCAGTAGGGCCGCAGTGCTGGACGCCGCAGTTCGACTGCTGGCTGAGCGACCCGACGCTGGTATGGCCGCCATCGCCTCGGCGGCCGGCGTCACCCGCCAGACCGTGTACGCGCACTTCGGGACCCGTGACGCGCTGCTGGACGCTGTCGCCGACCGGATCACGGACCAGGCCATGGCCGCGATGGACGAGGCGGAAGAGAGTGGTTCCGCCCTGGACGCGCTACTGCGGCTGCAGGACACCGGCTGGCAGCTGTTCGAACGCAACCCGGTGCTCCTCCAGCTCGGAAGTACCCGCGCTGGCGTCGACGCCGACCTGGCCCGGCATGAGCCCGTCGCAGCCCGGCTCTCCCGGCTGATCGAGAAGGGCCAGGCGTCAGGCGAGTTCGCCGCCGCACCGCCAGCCACCTGGCTGGCGGCCGCAGTCACCGCTCTCGGCCACGCGGCCGGCGACGAAGTCAGGGCGGCCCGCATGTCAGTCGAAGAAGCGGCGACATGGCTACGGACCGCCACACTCGCCCTCCTGAGGTCAGGCTGAGGAACTCGGCACCCTAAGGTATGGCTTCTCGCGCTGTTCCAGGAAGTGCCGGAGCCTGAGCTGCTGGGTGTGGTGCATCGGCAACTGCTCGACGTCTTCGGGCGGTACGAACCGGAACTCGGTGGATTCGTCGGCGATTGCCAGTTGTCCGCCGGTGATGCGGGCGGTGAAACAGACGTTGAACTGTCGGCGGCCCTCGCCGTCGGTGTAGGCGATGATGTGTTTCGGGTCGGTGTAGGTGCCGACCAGGCCGGTGATCTCGACGTCGAGGCCAGTTTCCTCCTCGTTGTCGCGGCGGCGCTGGAGGCGGATGCCCACATCGGGCGGTGGCACGGGTGGTGTGTGGCCTGGGGGCAGCCGGCGGAGTCGCACATGCCGGCAAGCGGCCGGTTCGCATCCGGAGTACCGGCCAGCCGCAGGCACAGCGCCTTGGCCGGATCGATGAACCAGCAGTAGTTCGCCGTTCCCAGGTGGAGAGTGCGGACCCGAGCCGCGAGCGTGGAAACGACCTCCAGGTCGCTGTCGACCAGTTGGGGCGCGGTATCCGAGAGCTTGTGGAGCCCTCCGTCGACGCTGGTGAAGAGACTGATCAGGTCGCGGGCGCCGGGACCAGACGGCATGATTCCGCGCTGATAGTCAGGGTAGACGTGTGTCAGAACGCCGATGTTACGTTCTTCCTCAAGCTCGTTGATCTCGGCGAGAAACTTCGCCGGAGCGTCGCCCGGCCGCGCCGCGTACCCCTCTGTAGTGACTACAGAGGGGTGCTTGAGCTGCAGTCTTGCTGCGAGCAGGCCGCCAGGTCGGTATGCGGTCTCCACGGTGAGGGTGCGTCTGAGGGGCCCGTGGCGTCACCGGCCCCTCCGGGACGGGGGCGAGGCCCAGCCGCTGCCCTGCTGGCCCGTTCACCCACGTTCCGAAGTTCTGGTACGTCGTGTCGCAGAAGACCGGATGGAACAGCGGGGTGCCGGGCGCCGCGTCCGGGCCGAGGAGCTGCTCGGCCACCTCGATAGCTCCGTAGACCTCCCGGGCCACCACCCACTCGTCCCGGACGCCGCCGAGCGGTTGGCCCTTGATGAGCTTGCCCATGAGCCGGTAGCGGAACAGGCCCGGAGCGACTTCCTGGAGCGGCTGACGGCACCCGACGACCAGTTCGCCCAACTCGCAGTGCCGCATCCCCGCGAGCGCGGCACCGCCAGGCCGCAGGCCGTGGCCAGGTATCCGACCAAGAACTTCAGCTCAACCGAGAACAGCGGTTCCGTCCAGGCGACGTGGCCCTGACCGTCGGTTCGCTGCGCCTCGGCTGTGTTGCGGCCGTAGGGAGCGCGGACTCCGATGAGGGCGAGGGTCCCGATCCAGGTCGGGACGGGGGCCCGGAAGCCAGTCGGCCCGAAACTGCCGGGTCCCGCACTCCCGTGCGACAGGGTTGAGGGAAACAGCGGCCAGGAGGTCGTTCTCCTCGCGCGGTAGGCGAACACGGGCATCCTTCACTGCGGCGGTGTCATCAGTTCCAGAGGCTCTCCGGATTTAACGCGGCGCTCCAGGTTGCGCAGGAACGCCCCGTGTCCGGGCTGTTTGGTGGCGGTGAGGCTGCGGTCCGCGGCCTGACGCTTCCGCTTGGCCTCGGCTTCTCTCAGGATGTGCGGGGGTCAGGGTCTGGATCATGTACGGCACGGCGGCGGGCAGCGGCTGCTGGACTTCGGATGCCAGCGGCTGCACCTTGTTCGCGCCACCGACTTCGGCCGACCGGCCCGAGCCCCCAGCGGCACTCGCGCCGTCGAAGGGGCCAAGATCGTCTCGGAACCTCCGCCCGCTGAACAGCTCCTGGTATTGCGCGGGTCCGATCGCTGAGAAGGGTGTGTCAATCGAGTGGGTCTGTTCCGTAGCCGGTGGTGACGGAGGGTGCGGTCAGCCCAGGAGGATGCGGTGGAGGAGGAGGGGGAAGCTCGCGCGGCCGTACATCAGGCGCTTGATCAGCTTGGTTTTGTTGTTGACGCCTTCGGTGCCGCCGTTGTGGTGCGGCATGATGAGGGCGGCGTCGACTGCGGCGCGGTCCTTCTCGAGGCCCCGGGTGAAGGCATGCAGGTGGGGCAGGTCCTCGGCGTGGGCCGAGGTGATCCAGGTGCTCAGCAGGGTGGTGTTGTTGTCGATCACCAGCACCTCGAAGTCGTCGTACCGCTGGGCGGCGAGCGCGTCCAGGGTGGTGTTGACGACCTTTGGTGGCTCCGCGTAGCAGGGCTCGTGGACGCTGACCCGCGGACCGTGCGGCGACTCGGTACGGGCGGCCGATCGCGGGCGCTTCCAGGTGCGCTGGCACAGCACCTCCTGGCTGAAGTAGGCGTCCAGCAGCACCGACGGTACCCGCAGCGGCCCGAACACCATCGACACACCCACCATCACCGCCCCCAGCGGACCGGCAGGTGCGGCCAGCAGCAGCTGCGCCCACCAGGCCAACAGCACCAGTCTGAGCGGCATGCCGCTGACCACCGACACGTGCCCGGTAAGGTGCAGGTTCCTCGTCAGCGGCCTCACCGCCGTCACCGCAGCCACCACCACAAGAGCCGTCAGCACGGTCAACTGCCAGAATGCGGTTGTCCGAGCCAGGGTGAGCCGCCTGGTACGGCCGACTTCGCCGGTGGGCGCCGTAGGCCGCGGCAGAGAGCGGAGTGTGTTTGCATACGTCGTGCGGCTCGGCCGTCTCAACCGACGCTGGTACGGGGCCCGGCGCCCTCGTCGGTGCCGGCGCGGTGCAGCCACTGCGAGAACGTGATCGGATGGACGTCGAGGTCGGCGGCAATCTGTGTATGCCGAAGGCGGTCAGCCCTCTTGGCGGTGGACGATGCGGCCACTCTGCATGACCAGTCGTACTCTGCCCATGGCGCTGATGTCCGTGAAGGGATCACCTTGTACTGCGGCGAGGTCGGCAGTTGCGCCAGGTGTGAGGCGGCCGAGATCGGGTCGGTCGAGAAGGTCGGCGGCTGCGGAGGTCGCTGACCGCAGGGTGCGCAGGGGGCTGAAGCCGTGATCGACGAGGGTGGGGAACTCGCGCCAGTTCTCCGCGTGCGGGAACATGCCGGCATCGGTGCCGAAGGCGAGTTGGACGTTCGTTCGGGCTTGCCGGCGCAGCCCTTCGCGCAGGGGTTCGACGAAGGTCCGGTAGGCACGACGCATGTCGGCGGACCGTCCGTGCCAGAAGTCGTCGTCGTCCAGGTGGTCGAGGAAGCGACGCTGGCAGTGCTGGGTGGGAACCAGGAACGTGCCGTGGTGTTGCATCAGCTCGTACGTGGCGTCAGTGGCGAGTGTGGCGTGCTCGACGCTGCGGACGCCTGCTCGTACCGCGCGCTGTACCGCTTCGTCGGGAAAGGCATGGACGGCGCAGGGCAGTTGGAGGTCACGGGCGGTGGCGACGAGGACGTCGACTTCGTCTTGCGCGTAGGAGACTGTGTCGGGACTGTCGGCAGGTGAGGAAAAGCCGCCGCTGCCGGCGTACTTGATCCAGTCGGCGCCGTCTCTCGCCTGACGGCGGACCATGCGTCGGATCTCGTCCGGACCGTCGGCCACCGTGCCGATCTGGGTGCCGTAGCGCTGGGCCAGGCTGGGTTCTTTGTCCTCGTGTCCGCCCCGGGGCGAGAGGATGTTCGGCGCCGCGATGATTCGTGGCCCTTCGACCAGTCGTTCCCGCACAGCCTGGCGCAGGGCCACGTTGAGCGGTTGGTGGGCACTGCCGAGGTCGCGCACCGTGGTGAATCCGTTGGTGAGCAACGCACGCATGGCCGGGAGTGCGGTGAGGACCTGGTACGGCGCCGAGTCGCCGTCGGCCTCTTCGTCGGCCAGGTGGACGTGGCAGTCGATGAGGCCGGGCAGCAGCGTGCACTCTGGCAGGTCGACCACCTCGGCTTTGGCGGGCCCCCGCACCTTGCCGCCCGCTTCGAGGATCTGTCCGTTCCCGACCAGGACGTCCACTCCTGGGCGCGGGCGGTCACTGACACCGTCCCAGAAAAGCGGGGCCCGCAGTACCACCGGGTTCACGTCGGATTGCGTCACCGGTCTCCTTATGTGGGTGGGGGGAGGGGACGGTAGTCAGGTGAGGTGAGCACGTCGCCGGGGCCGGGGTTGCCCGGTTCGCTGCCGCCGCCCAGTAGGGTCATCACACCCCAGGCGGCGTTGATTCCGGAGGCCAGGGCGTGGTCGAGCCAGCCGGGCGAGAAGGAGGTGTCGTCGCCGGCCAGGAACAGGGCGTTGGCGGGTTCACCCGGCACGGACGGACGGCCGCTGTGGTCTTTGAGGCTTTGGTGGAACAGGTCGTGCTGGTAGCGGTACTCGCCGGGCTGGGAGAAGCGGGCGATGCCGCGGAAGTTCGGCTCGTTGCCCCAGGAGATGGTCACCGCGGACGCGTCGGCCGCCGCCCGCCGCAGTTCGGGTGCCATGTCGGGGTGGACGGCGGTCAGTTCCCGTACGAAGGCCTCGACCCGTTCAGGCAGTGAGGATGCGGCCACCTTCATCGAGTCGAAGGACCAGGTGAAACTCAGATCGAGTACCGCTGTCCGCCCGCCCGCGGCCCGGGGAGGGCCGTAGTCGCTGGTGTACGTCGCCCGGGGGAGCCGGTCGGTCAGCGTCACGCCGTCCATGCTGGTGCCGGACCAGAACGGCTCGGGTACGACCAGCGATGTCTTCGCCGCCGGCCAGTACGTGATGCCGCGTACGGCGCGCCACAGGCGCGGCCCGAGGGGGCTGGGGCCGTCCCGGTCGGGGGAGCGGAGTTCGACGGACGTCTCCAGTAACTGCAGTTGAGGAGTGAAGACGACTGCTGTGAACGTCTCCTGGCGGCCGTCCGAGCTGTGCACGGTGACTCCGCGCCGAGGGTCATCGGAGGTCTCCAGCAGGGTGACCGCAGGCCGCAGCATCCCGCCGTTGACCTCTTCCAGGCTCACGCCGCGACCGTCGGGACCCTGGGTCCGGTGCGCCCAGAAGCCTTCGGCCAGTGCGCCGATGCCCTCCCGCGGGCGCTGGAAGACCGCGCCCTCGGCTGTCAGCAACAGCCTCAGCAGTTCGACCATGCTCATGCCCCAGAAGCAGTCCCAGGCCGCAGGGCCGATCCCGGCGGTACCCAGAAGCCGCGCCTGCTCCCCGGACAGGCCCGCGCCTTCGGGGTCGACGAGGAAGCGGCGGAAAGTCCACTGATCGAAGCGCCGCACGATGTCGGCCCATCGACGGCGTATCGCCGCCAGGTCGCGGTCGGCCACCGCACGCCGCAACTGCGGCACACCTACCCTTTCCAGAGCGGCTTCCCATCTGGTGTGGGCGCGGCGGAACTCTTCATTCTGCCGGTAGAGGTCAGTGATCTCACGGGCCGGGTGGCTGCGTCCGTCGACATGCCACACGGTCACCGGTGTGGTCGGGTAGGCGAAATTCTCCCGGAACGGCACCATGTGCAGTCCGAACAGCGCCGCGTACTGCCCCAGCAGCCGCGCGGAGTCCGGGAAGCGCATGCAGCCCAGCTCGACTACCGCGCTGTCGGCGGGATCCATCCGGCGGCTGTACATTCGGCCGCCCAGCCGCCGTCCACCGGGGCCGTGGGGAGATGACTCCGCCTCGTAGAGTACCGGTCGGCAGCCTATCCGCAGCAGTTCGTAAGCGGCACACAGACCGGCGCCCCCCGCTCCGATGACGGCGACGGGTGCCCCCAGCGCGGATGCGGGAAGGCTGCCGATGCGTCGGCCGTCCGCGAGGTGAGCGGCGTAGTCGAAGGGGAAATCGACCTGCAGGTCACACGCCGGTGGCGGGGATCCGCTGGACACGTGCGGGTACCTCCTTGGCCGTCGGGCGGAGAGCTCTGGCGAGGGCAGCGGTAGTCACCACAGGAACACCAGAGAAGAAACGATTTTGACCCAGTCACCGTTGTCCGGCCCCCGCGCGTCCACGCTCGCCGCGTGGGTGCGCACCGCTGTCCCGGCGATCGTGTAAGAGCCCTGGCCCGGCCGGTGCAGTGCTGCCCCGTCGAAGTCCGGCTGTCCCAGTTCCAGACCCATGGCGGTCAGTGCCATCTGGACCGCCTTGGCAGCTGCGGCCTCGGCGGTCTTGCCCACCGCGTCCTGCTCGTGCACTTCCGCCACACACCCCAACCCTCCGTCCTCGGGCACAGCGATGCCCACCGCGGTCCCGATACGTGTCCCGGGGGTGTTCGTCTCGGCCAGCGCCTGGATGGCGAACAGGATCTGCCCGTCCTTGAGCTGAGCCCCGCCTTCCTCGCCGGACACGAGAGTGCAGTCCGGCGGGACACGGCTGGAGACAGTGACCCGGTTGACTCGTCCCAGCCCCGCGTCCATGTACATCAGGTCGTGTGCCTGCAGTTCGCGGGCGTGTACACCGACACCGGTGGTGAAGTACATCCGACGGGGGACGAGCGGCTGAATACCGGAAACGTTCATCAGGTCTCCTCGGGGTCGGGGCAACGGGATTCGGTTCGA
Organism: Streptomyces sp. NPDC058812; assembly: GCF_042744565.1. Taxonomy (NCBI): domain Bacteria; kingdom Bacillati; phylum Actinomycetota; class Actinomycetes; order Kitasatosporales; family Streptomycetaceae; genus Streptomyces; species Streptomyces sp. NPDC058812. The sequence continues at coordinate 160,387 of NZ_JBHYOB010000008.1, read as the reverse complement.
AGAGCCGGTGCGGGGGCGGTCAGAGGAGGTTCGCCGTCGGTCAGCGCCACATGCTCGATGAGGCCCCGCACGGACCCGGTCCTGCGGTGGACGGCCCGTTGACGCTCAGCACCGCTGCCCTCACGCATCAGCAGGTCGAGCCACTGATCGACCATCGTCCGCTCGTCGTCCTGGACGAGGTGAGGGCTGATCGCAGCGCGCAGAGCGCTGATGTGCCAGGCGGCTGGGGGCTCGGTGCCCGCGGCAGTGCCGCACAGATCCGGCAGATGCCCGGAAACGCCGGTCCGGGCCGCTCGCCAGCAAGCCGCGATCAGCACCTCCTGCTGCACCTGGGGTGCGGGCACGTGCCGCTCCATCTCGCTCCGGGCGTGGGCCACCAGCGCACGCACCAGTAACGCGTATGCCACCGTCTCCTCGACGGTGGGCAGGACATCGGCGATCCGCACCTCGACCGTCGGCACGTGCCTGGACGGCCTGGCGAACCAGTAGATCATCGCGGGATCCAGAGCGGCCCCGCTGGCCACGAGCGAGCGGACGATCGCCTCGTAGTGCCCGGCCGACCGCAGCCAAGGCGGCGGTCCGGCGGTCGGCCATCTGCTCCACACCATCGCGCGCCAGCTCTCGTATCCGGTGTCTCTGCCGCGCCAGAAGGGCGAGTTCGCGGTAAGGGCCAGTAGGAGCGGAAGCCACGGCCGCAGGTGATTGATCACCTGGACGGCCGTTTGCACATCCGGCACTCCCACGTGCACATGGCAGGCACACACGGCCTGGTCCTCGAGCAGCGGGCCGAACTGCTGCCGAATACGCGCGTACCTTGGCTGGTCGCGCAACCCCGGCACACAGGACGGCTCCGTGCCGAGCGCCGGACCCGCGGAGCCGTCCGGAGAGGTGCCGGACGCCAGGAGCAGGCAACCGCGCGTATCCGCGGCCCGCGCCGCCTCCCGGCGTAACCGCACCAGCTCCTGGTACAAGGCGGATGACCCGTCACATACGCAGCTGACGGTCTCCACCATGGCCTGGGACAACTCCTGCACCAAGTACCCGCCGCCGAGCCGGTGCCGGCTCTCTTCCACCACCGGGCTGCTACGCCCCACCGGCCGCAAGGTGCTCCGGTCGATGAGGAGGAATTCCTCCTCGACACCCAGCGTCGCGCTCTCGGGTAAGTCCGCAGTGTTCTGCGAGTCCACAGCGCCTCCGTTCACCCGCCAGCGACGAACTCCTTGCTGCGGTATGCCTCTTCCAGCGAAGTACCCCCGGTCGCAGCCCTTACCGCCAGTCCTCGTAAGTAGTGAAAACAAAGGCTTTGTGGGACGGCAGATGTGCGCGTGAGTGAACCGCCCCCGGCGGGCGGACTGTGGTTCGCTCCCGGGCCTGGGTGTCTACGCCGCGGGAGGCGGGACCGTGCGGGGCTGCGAACGCGTTTCAGCTGCCGGTTGCCCCCTCTGGGGGATGTTCGCCGTGGGACCGAGGTTCCAGACTCCGGGTCACCGGGGCGAGGTCCGCATCACTTCGATAACAGGAGGTGACGGCCTGCCGTTCGGCGGTCTGCGTCACTGGACGTTGTGCCTGCGCCTGACACCTGCCGGTGCGCCTTGGCAGGCGACGGTGTGGGGAGCCGCGGAGGACTTCATCATCGGGGTGTCGCACCAGTCGCCCCGCCCACCGCGTCTGGCCGTCCACGAGCGGCTTGCCCTGGATCATCACCGGCCCCGTCTCGGCCGCTGCATGGCTTTCGCCCCCGAGGCCGACGTGGTCGTACTGGTGCCCCAGCCAGCGCCCGTGGTGAGCGCGCTGCTCACCGCTCCACCACGGCTCGCGGTGCGCGATTCCTGGGACAGGGAGAGCGGCCACCTCGACCAGGCGGTGGCCGCGGATCCCACCGCATCCCGGCTGCTGGCGTCAATCCCGGCCCTGGTGGCGACGGGGAGCCCGGAGGCCCTGCCCGCCGTGCACCGACTGGCCCGCCACCACGCCCGCTTCGTGTGTTGGCAGGCGGTTCGGGCGGTCTACGCCCCGGTAGCCGGTCGGCGTCTGCTGGGCGAGGCCGTCAGCGATCCACACCCGGAGGTGGCGGAAGCCGCGGAACAAGCCCTGGACTTTCTCGCCTGCCGCCCGAAGCCGTCCCGTCCCTCTGCCTGAAGCGTGCAGAACGCACCGTACCGGAGCCCGTACATGACACGCATCGTAGACGTCACGCCGGCCGGCGCGGTCGACCTGGCCGACTGCCTCGACCACCTGCGCGGCTGTCTCGACCCGGCAGAACCGGACAGCCTGCTTGCGTCCGCCCCCCTGCTGTACGCGCTCGGCGCCGGCCCGCTGCTGCTCGGTTCCGGCCCGGGGTGGACCGTACGCGCCGACATCTGGTCCCCCGCGGACCGCAACGACGCCGCCCTGCACTCGTACGAACTCCCACCCGATCACAACTTCTCCTTCCTGACCGTCGGCCACCTGGGCCCCGGATACCGCACGGAAGTCTGGGAGTACGATCACCGCCCCGGTCTCACCGAGGGGACCGGGCGGACCTGGTGTCTGTAGAGGAAACGACCCTGCCCGCCGGCCGGGTCATGCACTACCGAGCCAGCCGCGATGTCCGCTTCCAGCACCCGTCTCCGGCCACGTCCGTCTCCCTCAACCTCCTGGTGCACAGGCCGGAGGAACAGGGCCGGGATCAGCTCCTGTTCAACACCGCCAGCGGAACCGTCCAAGGAACCGCGATCGAACGGCGCCGCACCGGACAGCCGCTGCTGTGTGCCATCGCCGGCCACGTCGGCGACGGCAACACCGTCGGCGTCCTCCACGACATCGCCACCACCCACCCACTCCCCGCCCTGCGCGCCACAGCGCACGAGGCATACGACCGTCTCACCGGCCCGGACGGTCACCAGCCGCCGGTTCGTCCCTCTCGGGCCAGTTCCTGAGCGTCGCGGCGAAGCTTTCCCGCACCCGATCGGCATGGTGTCGGATGTCCTCCTCCGCCCAGTCGGCGGTCTCGACCGGTGGCAGTACGGCCACGTCGACACGGCCCGGGCGAAGCAGCCGGCCGTCGCGGTCCATGACGTCGGTCGCGTTGCGGATGACCACCGGCACCACAGGTACGGCGGCGCGTGCGGCGACCCGGAACGCCCCCGTGCGGAACGGGCCGAGGTCCGGGGTGCCCGCTCTCGTCCCCTCCGGTTCCACCAACACCGACACGTCCCGGCGCAACCGCTCCACCGCCGACGCCAGCACGGCGGCGGACTGGTCCCGGTCGTTCCGGTCCACGAACAGAGCACCGGTCCAGCGCAGGAAGTGCCCGAGCCCCCAGACGTCACCGAGCTCGCGCTTGACCATCGCGCACCAGTCGGAGCGCAGCAGGTGGGCCAGGATCAGGGCGTCCACCGGGCTGCTGTGATTGGCGACGAACACCGCGGGCCGCCGGGCCCGCAGATGGTCCCGGCCGGTCACGCGTACCCGCACGCCCGCCGCTCGCAGGACCAGATCGCTGCCCAGCCGCAGGGCGGTCGCCGCGGCCGTGTGTCTGTCCCAGGCAGCCGCTCCCGCGAACGCCGAGGCGGTGAGCGCGGTCAGGGCGGCGCCCACGGCTCCCGACGTCGCGACCAGGGCTGCCGCCTGTCCGCCTCGCGGCGGCTCGAGCCGGACCACCGGCCAGCCCATGGCGTGGGCCACCTTGGCCAGGGCCTCCTTGGGGTTGACGGCTCGGGGCCGGCCGACGTTCTCAAGCAGCGGCAGGTCCTCGTAACCGTCGCAGTAGGCGAAGCTCTGGCTCAGATGCGCCCCGTGCTCGGTGGCGTGCGCCCGCACCGCGGCCAGCTTGGCGGTGCCCGCGCACAGTGGGGCAGGACGTCGCGTGTCGATACGGCCGTCCGTCACTTCGACGGGTGTGCACAGCAGATCCACGCCGAGTGCGCGGGCCAGCGGCTCGGCCTGCGGTCGGCTGGCCGCGGTGGCGATCGCCACAGTGTGACCCTGGGCCTGGTGCGCCCGCACCAGCATCCAGGCGTCACGGCTGATGCGTGGGACGATCTCCTCGGCGAACACGCGCTCGCTCAGCTCGGACAGAGCCTCCGCGGGCTTCCCGTGCCAGTGCGCGGCGGCGGCGGCGCCGAGCCGGGCCGCGGCGTGGTTCTCGACGCCCGAGCGGGCCCGCAGCAGATCGGAGACGATCCGGGCGGGCGGCGCGGAGGTGAGGGCCCGCCATGCCTCAGCGGGCCACTCGCCGTGCCGCAGCCTGTTGCGGCAGAAGGCGAGCGCGGAGTGGCCGCGGATCAGGGTGCCGTCGAAGTCGAAGTACGCGCCGGTCTCCGGCCCCTGTGGTGCCGCGGCGACGGCCGACAGCAGCCGGTCGGCGTCCCCTCGCGGGTGGCCGGCGGGAGTCAGCGTGCCGAGGCCGGGAAGGCGCGCCAGCCCGGTCACAGCCTCTCCCGATCTCGTCCGGGCTGTTGCCCCAGTTTCTCCAGGACTCTGAGGTCGTCCAGCACGGCGCTCAGGTGTCCGAGCCGCCCGCGGCGCAGCAGAACGCTCTGAGCACCGAGGAAACCTCGGCGCTCGGCCTCCAGCAGCATCGCGGCGTACAACTGGGGGGAGACGCACGCGTCGGTGTCGTGGAGGCTGTCGGTGGCGCGGTGGGAGAGGGCGGCCTCCAGGGCAGCGGCGCGTTCGGCCTCCCGGCCCTCGGCGAAGAGGCACAGGTGCCGGAAGACGTTGCGCTGTGCCGCGACCACCGGGCGCGCGATGTCCGGGGCGACGAGTTGCCCGGCGTCGGACAGTTCGCGGTCGAACGCCCAGGGTGCGTCGGTTCCGGGGCCCTGGGCGGTGGCCAGCCTCTTCAGCTCGACGACGGCGTTGGCCAGCAGGAGGGGATCCGTCTCCAGCCCGGTGCCACAGGTCAGGAGGTCCATCACTAACCGTAGCTGCCGCACTCCGTGCTCCCAGGCGGCGTGGGGGTCCACTCGTGAGCCGCGCAGCGCGGCGACCTCCGCGGCGGCGCGCGGCCAGAACCAGTGCACGCACTGGTTGCGGTACAGCGCCGCGACCCGGGCGCGGGGGCGGTGGACGAGATGAGCGCCCCCCGACGCGGACGCTACCGCTCCGGCCCGGCGCAACCGGTCCAGTGCCGCCTGGACCCCGTCCTCGTCGCGCAGCACCGCCGCGGGTGCGCACGGCGCGTTCCACCGTTCCAGGGCGTCCAGCAGGGGCTGGACCCGCCGATGGACGCCGTCCGCGGAGAAGGGGGCGAAGCGGCTCGTGAGCGCCAGGCAGACCAGCGCTTCCGGGGTGACCGGGGTCGTCCTGGCGATGCCCCGGTTGACATCGCGGCCCAGGCGGCGGGCGGCGGCACCGTGTCCGGTGGGGGCCGGCCGTCCGTAGGCCCCGGCGGCGAGTGGAGCGGCGAAGCGCACCTCCACGCGGCCCGCCGCGCGGCGGTGGTCGCGCACGTACCGGGCGAACCACCGCAGCGACTCGGGCCTCTTGGGCCGCCCTGCCTCCTCGTCGGCCAGTTCCGTGCCGCCAGGGACCGGCGCATGCGTCAGTGACACCGGCACGAACCACGCCTGGCGGCCGGTGCCGGCGCCGAGAGCTTCCAGGGCGTGGGTGAGCAGTCCCAGACGCGGCGGCTGGAGCAGCCCGGTCCTGGTGCGGCTGCCCTCGGGGTACCACTCGAGCGGTTGCCCGAGATCGATGAGGTAACGCAGGTAGAGCCGCAGCGCCGCGCGGTACGTCTCGTCCCCGTGTGGGCGGCGGCGCACGAAGACCACACCGGCTCGCCGGGCCGGCGTCGACAGCAGCGGGATACGGAGGTTGTCCCCGGCGAACCAGATGTTGCGCGGCAGCCCGCAGTCGCGCAGCACGCGCGCGAGGAACAGCGGATCGGCGTAGGCGCGGTGACTCGGCAGGAAGATGACCGTGCCGCTGGCGGCCAGCCGCCGCACCATGTGGCGTTCCTCCGCCCGGCTGTCCACCTGCCACGGGCCGGTGACGAACCACTGCAGGAACCGGCCGAAGGCCTCCCTCCAGCGGCGGCCGCCGCCCGCGGCCATCTCGCGCAGGCAACGCCGCAGTGCGTCGCGCACGACGTCGGGCGCGCGGCCGGTTTCACGGGACAGCCGAGCCGTCTCGGCCGAGGCGGCGGGCTGGGCGAGTACGGCGGTGACCACCGCTTCGGGGCTGTGTCGGGTCATGGAGCTACTCCTCCTCACGGCCGCACGACCGCACGACCGCACGGTGACGGTGACGAATCAGGAACCGGCCGCGCTCCGCGTCCGGACGGCCTCGGACGACCGCCCGGACGGCCCGGTCCGGGTCCGCAGCAGCGAGTGCAGCAGCGCTTCGTCCGGGTCGGCACCCGTGACTGCCTGGTACCGGACGGCGGCGGGTCGTGCCTCCTCCAGCACCGAGGGGGTGACCAGCGATCGCACGGACACCTCCTCCAGGGCACGCAGCGCCGCCCGGACGGCGTCGAGCGGTTCCCGTGCCAGCGCGTTGCGCGGCAGGGCGCCCGCGACCTGGTGGTGGCAGGCCAGACGGACCGTCCTCACCTCGGCGTGCTCACCGATGTCCGGTTCCCGCGGAGGGAACGGCCGGAAGCGGAGCGGATGCACGTCGGCACCCGTTCGCAGCGCGGCCTCCAGGACCTCCTGCGCACCGACCGCCCGCGCGTGCCGCGGCCCGTCGGCCGACCAGATCACGTCGCCGCCGTGGTCCAGATGGGCCGCCGCTCGCAGGGCGGGAGGTTCGGACAGCGGGGCGCAGGGACAACGACGCGGATCGAGTCGGGTGCCGGGGCCGTCGAAGACGAGGCCGAGCAGCCTGCGGGTCCAGCCCCCGCCGCCGAGCAGCAGCGGAGGGGTGCCGCGCACGGCCGCGTTGACGGCGGCGAAGACCAGGGCTGCGGGTTCGGTGTCGCGGCCGTGCGCGTACAGGCGGCCGGGCCCGTCGTGCGCCGGGCCGGCGGACCCGGCGTACTCGACTTCGGTGAGGAAGCCCTGTACCAGCGCCACCAGCAGGTCGTACCCGTCCCCGTCACCGTTCCGCTCCCGCCACCACCGGCCGACGCGCGCCACGTCCAGGGTGCACGGCGCGGACTCCCGGACCGTGACCGCGTCCCCGCGGTGCTCCACCGACAGGTGGTGCCGGGTGAGCGGACGGTTGCGCGACGAGGCCCCGAGCGGGTCGGCGTCCGGGAGCACGGCGGACGGGTGGGCGCCGCACCGCGCGGCGACGTGCTGCCGGACGGCCACCTCGGCCAGCCGGTCACCGGCGGACCTGCCCGGCTTCAGGCCGAACACCGTGTCGACGGTGCCGGGGAACCAGTCGACCTCCCTCATGTCCCGCGCCGTGACGACGGTGGCGTCGGCCCTCGTCCTGCCGATGCCGGGGCCGGGCAGCGGCGAACGATCGCGTAGAAAGGCGCGGCGCTGCCCGGGGTCGTACGACGCCAGGAATCCCATCGGCACCAGACGTTGCTCCAGGCGCAGGGTCGCCAGCACCCGCCCGGCTTGGTGCAGGAAGAGGTCCGTCACCGGCCGGTCGGGATCGTCGTCGGCCAGGCCCGCGAACCGGGCGTCCACACGTACGGTCGAGGACTCCGGCAGCGGCTCGTACAAGCGCAGGTGAACCAGGCGCCGGGGGTAGGCGACGCGCCCCGGCGCGATGCGGGCGTCCCAGCGTTCGAAGCTCTGGTGCGGGATGATGTGCAGCGCGCCGTCGAGCAGTCCCGGGTGCACCGTGCCCCGCGGCACTCCGCACAGGGCCGGCCGGAGCACGCCGCTGCTGCCGCGCTCGCCCCAGCGCATGCCGGCCAGCACCTGGAAGGCGGGCCCGTGGAAGACACCGCCGTCTTCGTAGGGCAGGCACAGCGCGGGCCGGGGGGCGGCAAGCGGTGCGGGCACCTCGGGTGGTGGCCCGGCCTCCTGGTGCACCACGGCCGTGGCCACCGGCTCGTACCGCGACAGGGCCGGGTTGGCCGCCTCGCGCCAGGCCAGCAGCCGTACGTCGGCGCGGCCATCGGTGGCACGGACCTCGGTCAGCAGACGGCGGGGCCCGTCCAGTACGACCCACCGGTCCATGACCAGATCCTCCACCGCCCGGACCTGCCGTCCGGTGTGCCGCTGTGCGGCCTCGACCAGGAGGTCGGCGGCGCACGTCATGGGCAGTGCGGGAGCGGTGTGGGCGGGCCGGTGGTCGGCCGCCCAGGTCTCGGTGCGCGGATCGAGCACACGCGCGGCGAAGTGGCCGGGGGGCTCCGGCGGGTCGATCTCGGTGACGCGCAGACCGATGCCGCGGACGTGGTAGATGCGCAGACCGTCCACCGTGAGCCAGGCCTGGGCCACCGCGTACCGGCCGTCCTGATCCTGCCCCGTGCCGGTGATCTCCAGGTCGATGACCACCTGCTGGGAACGCGGCGTGACCTGTCCGCGGTACTTCCAGGTCAGCGGCTCCTCGTCCGCGAACACTTCGAAGCGCGGCGCGCGCATGCCGGCGGCGAATCCCTTCTCGATCAGCAGGACGCGCAGCAGCTGGTACATCGTCTCCACGCCCAGCGAACCTGGCTGGACGGGGTCCTGGTAGAAGTGGGCCCGGAAGTACCAGTTGTCGGCGCGCACGGTCTGTTGTCCCCGGATGCTGCCCAGGCCGGCCGACCCGCCGAGCGGCCGGCACCGGGTGAACCGGTCGGCCGTGACGAGACGGGGATGGCCGATGCGCAGCGGGCCCGTGCAGTACTTCTCCGGCCGCACCGTGAGGTCGGTGTCGGGCGGGCCGTCCAGTGTCTCCCCGCCGTCCGCGCGGCCGTCGCCGCCCGCGTCCTCGCTGGCGCCCAGGCCGGTCTGCGCGTCGAACGCCCCGGCGGGGAAGTACCCGAAACTCGTCGAGCAGCTGAGCGCGGGCGCGCCGTCCGCGGTGCACTCGATGTCGAAGAAGACCAGCACCATCGGTCCGTTGGAGGAGACCTCCCGCAGCGTGGCGCGAGTGCGCAGGACCCGGGTGCCGGTGGGCACGGGGGCCAGGACGGTCGTGGTGCCGTCGAGATTGCGGAAGAAGAGGTCCTGCCCGGCGTCGGGAGCGCACCCGGTGAACTGCGCCAGCCAGCCGCACGGCTGCAGTGCGGCTTCCATCAGGATCGCCGTGGGGAGGGTACCGCCGCTTTCATGCCAGAACCAGGCGTCCTCGGCCAGGTCGAACTCCGTCTCCACCGAACTGCCCGGTGCGCAACGGCCCGGCTCGGCGTGCAGCTCGGTGACCCGGTCCACGCACAGGTAGGGCGGGCCCGGCAGCCGGGGGGTGCGGCGCCTGCCGGACAGTTTCGCGAACGCCGGGCCCATCGCCTCCCCGGGCCGCCCCCAGGCGGAGGCCAGCATGCTGTCCCGGTCCAGCAGCGTGCCGTCGGCGACCACGGTCCGCCGCGACGCGGGGGTGGCGCGCAGTTCGGCGGCCGGGACCGGCAGCCCGGCCGGTGCGTCGCCACCGGAGCGCGCGAGGGTACGCCAGTGGTCCAGCGGGGTGTCCGGTACGAGCCGCAGGGCCAGTCCTTCCGCGTGGAACGACTTCCTGCCGTCCACGGTGCAGAGCAGGTCGGCGCGCAGCACGGGTTCCGCTCCCTCCTCGACGGAGCGGACGAACAGTTCATAGGTCAGCAGCTCGTTGCCGGGGACCGCCTGGCCGCGGCAGCGCATGCGTACGCTCTCGTCCAGGACCGGCTCGAAGCGCCAGCCGTCCCGCTCTCTGGTCAGACCTAGCGCTGCGAGGTGGAAGGCCATCGCCTGGTGGCCACCCTCCAGCATCAACGTCCCCGGCATGCAGGGGTCGTTGTGGAAATGCCCTTCGAAGAACCAGTCGGTCGCGGACAGCGGCAGCTCGGCGCGCAGATACCCGGCGCCCGCCGGCCCGCCCCGGGGGTCGAAGTGGGTGACCCGGCGGATCAGCTGATGGGGGCCGTCGGCGATGCGAGGTGTCCTCAGGTGACTGCGCGTCACTTCCCAGTCGGCACCGAAGCAGTCGGCCGGCCGGCCCTGGGCGAAGGCCGCGACCTGCTCGGAGCCGAAGGAGCGCACCTCTGCCTCTGTGGCCGGTTGCTCGTCGGCCGGTCGGTCGGGGTGCGCGGCATCAGGCGTCCACAGCAGGCCCGCCGACTTGTCCAGCTCTTCATTGGTGAAGAAGCCCGCCTGGCCGTTGCGCACGCTGATGCGCCGTTCACCGCCCACCCAGCAGTCGTACTCGAAGAAGAACAGCCGCACGCCGGTGTGCTCGGCATGGCCGGTGATCTCGATGCGGTAACAGAGCGTGTCGCCGGGCGCTGGGAGGGGGCCGTGGAAGGTGAGATCGCAGCCGAGTAGCCGGTAAACGCGGTCCGCGGGCTGCTGCAGGTCGACGCCGAGCCAGCTGATGAGCAACAGGTCCGCCTGTCCGGCCTCGACGGTCAGGGCGGGCGCCATGCGGCCGGCCGGGTCGAGGTACCAGGCGTCGGGCGTAACGTCGGTCTCGGTCCAGATCACGCCGGTGCCCACCGAAGCCGGTTCGGCGTCGATGCCCGTCACCCGGTCGACCAGCAGCATCGGCGGACGCGGCAGTCGTGTCTGGCGGCGGCGGGCGTCCTGCGCCCGGAACCGTGAGCCGAAGAGTTCGGACACCGGCCGGTGTGCCAGGCGTTCCAGTTGCATGCGGTCGAACTTCGGTCCGGGCAGTTCCGACGCCGGCGGCGGAGCAGGCCTGTGTGCGGCAGGCCGCGGCCGACCGGCCGGCCCGCCGCCGGTGCCGGGGCCGCCGGTCGCGGACGGACCAGAGGCGCCGGCCATGGGCTCGCCGATGGCACCGGTCGCCACCGTGGTCGCGCCGTCCCTGGCCGGACCGGGGCCACCGGCCGCCGCGCCGGGGACGCCGGCCGTCCTCATGGGCTCGGGGAGCACTGCGGCCACCGGGGCGTGCATTGCGGGCCGCTGCCCCGTCGACGCGCGAGGCGCGGCATGGCGCGCACCGGGTCCGCGAGCCGGTCCTCCACCGCTCACGGCGTGGGCCGCTCGCGCCGGAACCGCCGTGCCGGGAGCGCGCGCCGGGTCCCGCCGGTCCGGCCCCGGCGACACGGGCGGCAGGCTTCCCGCCACCGTGATGGTGCGTGCCGCCCGGGCGAGCACGGACGGTGGTGGCGTGAGCCGGCGGGTCAGGGCCTCGTGCCGGACGGGAAGGCCGGCCGCCGCGAGCCGCGCGGTCACGTCGAACAGATGGTGAACCGAGCGGTCCGGCGCGGCGTCGAGGGCCACGGCGAGATGCTCCCGGTCGCGCAGGACCTCCGACGCCCACCCGGTGCACAGTTGCTTGGGGCCGTGCTCGATGAACACCCGCACACCGTCGGCGTAGGCCTGCTCCACGGTCGAGGCGAAGTCGACGGTGCCGGTCGCCTGAGCGGTCAGCGCGTCCGCGACGCCGTCGGCGGTCGGTGGCAAGCCGGTTCCGGTGGCACAGTCGTAGAAGCGCACATCCAACGGTTCCGTCGGGCGGTGGTGGAAGGCCCGCCAGCGGTCGGCGACCGCCTCCACCTCGGGGGCGTGGGCGACGACGTCGTACGCCAGCCGAAAGGCGTAGGCGGGACGCAGGGAGGCGAGGACCCGCGCGCAGGCCTGCTCCTCTCCACCGATCATGCAGCTGGTGGGACTGTTGACCGCGGTCAGATGCACCGCCGTCTCGCCTTCGAGCAGCTCTCGGACCCGCTTTGGCGGCGCCCCGATCAGATGGGTCGCCCATCGGCTCCCCGGCACCCCACGCTCACGCCACACGGCGCGTACGGACTCGCAGGGGCCGGTCAGCAGGCCGTTGAAGAGCGGATCGCCCATGGCGTCCGCGACCAGCGGACGCAGCTCGCGCCACAGGGACAGGGAGATGAGCGCGCTCACTGCCCCGGAGGAGTAGCCCAGCACGCTGTGCGGACGCAGCCCCAGGGTGTCCCGGCTGAGGGAGGTGTGCAGATGGCTGAGCATGGACGACGCCCAGATCCGCTGCATGGCGGTGGGCTCCGGGGCACCGGCCGGCGGTTCGTAGAGCCACTGCACGAGCCGCCCGAGATCTCCGCACCGCTCGGCCAGGGCGTGCTGGGCGTCGGGGCACGCCAGCAGCAACGGGCGGCCCATCCCGTGGTAGGTGGCGGCACCGCCGGTGTAGACGAACGCCACCTCACCGCCCAGCGGCCGCGCCCGGTGGTGCACGCCCTCCGGCCGGGAACCGGTGCCGCGCAACCAGCGCACCGCGGCCGCGACGCGATCGCGCAGCTGCGCCTCGCCGTTCGCCTGCACGACCAGCCGGGCGGGACCCTGGTCATCCTCCCGGTAGGAGAGCGCCTGTTCGAGGGCCGCCTCGGTGTCGGCACCGGAGAACACGTGCAACCGCGGTGGTGCCTCGGTGAGGACCGCGCGAGGGGGTCCGGACCCGGCGGTCAGCCTGAGCCGGTCGGCACCCACCGACTCGGCGGCCCGGACGATGACCTCGGCGCTGCGCGGACCGAGCCACGGTGCCGCCGGGGCGCCGGTGCGTGGCAGCAGCGCCCTGCTCAGGGCGGCGACGGCAACCGCCACGCCGACCATGCCGTGGGCGCAGTCGGCGTGTCCCAGCAGCTCGGCGGTGTTCACAGCGGCCGGGCCGTCGGCCTCCACGTCACCGACCAGTAACCCGGCGGGCCGGTCGATGTCATCCGGTCCGCCCGCAGCGGGCAGGACGGCCAGGATGCGGTCGCCCTCCCGCCGGGCCGCGCTCGCCGACTTCACGACGAGGACCACCGCGGCGTTCACCGGCCGCAGTGGCCGGCCCAGCGCGGACAGCACGGAACGGTGCACCTCCTCGTCGGGGAAGGCGACGGCGCCCACCACGGCCGCATCGCACTCGTCGGCCCGGATGGCCCGGGCGGCGAGACGCAGCGCGCTGAGACCGGAGGCCTCCCGGTCGGACAGCGCGAACCCGGGCCCGGTCAGGTCGAGGGCGACGTTGACCTGGTTGGCCAGTGTGGCGCCCATGTGACGTACCACGGCGTTCGCCGTCAGCGGCGCGCTCAGCGGCGCGGGCTCCTCGTCCGGTCCGGCGGTGACCCGGGTCTTCCGCCAGCGCGTGCTGTACCGCGCCGTGTCGGGCGTGCTCTCGGCGCCGACCATGACGAGGGTCCGTTCCCTGGGGAGCCTCAGCCCGGCGACCGCCTCCTGGCACGCGCTGAGCAGCATCGCCTGCTGTGGGTGCGCGTCGGCGAAGTCGGCCGGCGGGAAGGGGAGTTCGTCGAGGGCGAGACGGATCTCGTGGGCGGTGCGGGCGCGGTCGTCGCGTCGGTGCCTGCCCCGGCCGTCCGCGACGGCCCGCCCTCCCGCCGTCAGGTCGCGGACGAAGTCGGCGACATCGGTTCCGCTGCCCAGCCGGACGCCCAGCCCCACGACTGCCAGATCCTGCGTACCGCCGTCTTCCGGACCGGACGTCGCAGCGAAAGTGCCGCCCGCCGGCCCAGCGGTCTCCCGCCGGGTGTCGCCGCCGGGCGCGTCAGGGGCCGTTGCGCCGCTGGTGCGCGAAGCGGTGGCGGTGCCGGACCTCGGCCCGGCGCAGGGCTCCGCGGCGAGAGCGGGTCCCGCCGCGCCCGCCGGACCGTCGGCTACCGGCAGGCGCACGGTGCCCGACGGGGCCTGCGGCCACGCCTCGACGACCAGGTGTGCGTTGCCGCCGCCGAAACCGAAGGCGCTGAGCGCCGCGGCCCGCGGTCCCGTCCAGTCCTCGGGCTCCGTCGGCAGCCGGAACGGCCCGCCGGCGAGCGCGGTCAAGGGGTCGCGCACACCGGTGGCCGGCGGCACCACGCCGGTACGGAGGGCCTGAACGAGTTTGATCAGCCCCACCGTGCCGGCGGCGGGCAGCGCGTGGCCCACGTTGGCCTTCGAGGACCCCACCGGCAGATGACGAGCGCCGGTGAACACCTCGGCACTGCTGCGGATCTCGACCGAGTCGCCCAGTGGTGTGCCGGTCGCATGGCATTCCAGCAGGCCGATCCCCTCCGGTGCCATTCCGGCCTGCCGGTACGCCTCGTACATCGCCCGCCGCTGGGCGTCCTCGTTCGGGGCGAGGAAACCGCCGCGTCGACCGTTGTTGCACCATCCGACGCCGCGCACCACCGCCAGGACCGGCAGGTCACGGGCGAGCGCGTCCGGCAGCCTCATCAGGGCGACGAAGGCGGCGCCCTCGGCCGGGACCAGCCCGTCGGCCCGGCGGTCCAGGGGCAGACTCCGGCCCCGGGCGCTGAGCGCGCCGAGTGCCGTGAAACCCATGTGGATGTAGAGGCTGTCCGCGCCGCTGGCGCCGCCGGCGACCATGACGTCCGCCTCGCCGTCGTGCAGGCGGTCGCACGCGAGCTTGATGGCGTACAGGGAGGAGGCGCAGGCACCGTCGAGCGTCAGCGTGCCCGCGCCCAGCCCGAGCAGCCGCCCGGTGAGCACCGCCGGGTACCCGAAGCAGAACCGGTTGAGAGGTGCCGGCCCGTCGGCCGCCGCCCTGCCGCGGAAGGCGTTGCCCGTGCGCCACTGACGCACCGAGAGGTCCGCCAGGGCGGCGGTGGGATAGGCCAGGTTGCCCATCACCAGGCCGGTGCGGGTGCTGTGACGGGCGCCGGGCACGGTCTCCAGCGCCGCGGCCGCGGCGTGCGCCGTCCAGCGGAAGACAGGGGCCAGGCGCTGGGCCTCCGTAGGGTCCCAGCCCAGCGAACGCGGGCGGAAAACGGTGTCGAAGTCACGTACGTAACCGCCCACGGCGCTGACGACCCGGTCCGGGGCGGGGCGGTCGGACAGCACGGCCGCGGGGTCGATGCCCCAGCGGCCCTTCGGGACGGGGCCGACGGCGGTTCGGCCTTCGACGACGGTGTCCCACAGCTCTTCGGGCCGCAACGCCCCGGGGAGCACGCAGCCGTGGCCCACCACGGCGATCGGTGGAAAGGTCATGAGTCGTCCTAGGGGTGAGAGAAGGGCGGGGGGATCGCCCCGGGTGCAGACGGGCCCGGGGAGGAAGGGGTTGGAGAGGAGACGAACGGGAAGGAAGGGCCGGGGCGGGGGCGTCCGGCGAGCGCCCCCGCCCCCGCCCCGGCCGCGCCGGGACCGTCCGTCGGGACGGCCGGTCAGTCCGGCCGGACCACCAGCCGGATGCCGTGGAGGGTTGCGCGAACGGCGCCGTCCTCGTCGGTGAGCACCGCGTCGCACACGGCTTCCAGCTCGTCGGCGGACCGGCCGGTGACCCGGCACGTGACCGGCCCTGGCCCGGCGGGTCCCGGCCGGTGCACGACGCAGCGGGACACCGCCATGGGAAGAGTCGCCCTGCCGACGGCCTGCTCCGCCCAGAGCACCGCCGACTGCATCGCGCCGTCGACCAGCGCGGGGTCGGTGCGCCAGAGCCGCTCCCGGGGCCAGCCCATCTCCGCCAGGCCGTGCAGGACGGTCAGGGACCCTGCCGTGTCACAGCCGACGACTTCGTCCACCACTTGGAACAGCGGCCCGTGGAAGTGCGCTTTGTCCCCGTAGCGAAGCGGAGGACAGGGGGCCGGCCGCGGGGCCCCCTTCGCGGGGTCCTGCGGTGTGCCGGGGGCCTCCAGCGGCGCCACAGCGGTGAAGCGGGGGCAGTCGCCCGCACCGCGCAGCTCCAGCGACCACCCGTCCGGCCCTGGAGTGTGCGCCGCGTGCAGGGTCAGCCACTGGGTGTCCGGATAGTCCTCCAGGACCAGGGTTCCCCTGACCCGCACGTCGTGCAGGGCGAACGGTCGGCCGACGTCCCGCTGCCCCGGCACGGCCCGGGCGAGCAGTTCCACGGCGGTCGCCACCGGCAGGATCACCCGCCCGGCGATAGCGTGGTCGGCCAGTTCCGGATGCTGCTCACCGTTGACGAGCACGGCACCGCGGGGAGCGGGACGACGGGCCCGGGGGCCGGTCGCCCCCCACCGGGCGATCTGGTCAGCGTCGGGAACCAGTACGATCCGCGTCGGGCCGCGGGCGGAGAGCACCTCGTCGGCGAAGGCGGCTGCACCGGCCTCCGGCGCGATCAGTGCGGTACCCGCCTCGTCGAAGTGCTCCTGCAACTCGGGCGTGACCATGCCCCCGCGCCAGGCTCCCCAGGCCAGTGAGACCACCCGCGCGTCCGGCCGCTGCCGGGCCAGCACCGCGGCCATGTGGTCCTGCACGGCGTTGGCGGCGGCGTAGTCGGCCTGCCCCGCGTTGCCGACCGCCGCGCTGACCGAGGAGAACAGGCACACCGTGTCCAGGGGGTCCTCTGCCGTCGCGTCCAGCAGGTGGCGCAGGCCGTCGACCTTCGTGGTGAAGACGGTGTCGAACTGGTCGTCGGTCTTGTCGGTGAGCGGTTTGTCAGCGATGACGCCAGCGGCGTGCACCAGGCCGGTGACCGGGCCCCAGTCAGCGCGAACCTTGTCCAGGCAGCTGCGGACGGCGACCGGGTCCCGGGTGTCCACGGCGGCGTAGCGGACCGTGGCGCCGGCCTCCTCCAGGCGGCGCAGGGTGGCGCGGACCTCATGGGCCGCCAGGTGCTGTGCCGCCTCGGCCCGCACCTGCGCGGGCGGGCGGACCCGGCCGGACGCCCGGTCGCGGTCCATGAGCGTCCGGGTCAGCGCGGCCAGACCGTCCGGTCCGGTCTCCTCCGGTGACTCGTCGGGCAGTGGGGTGCGGCCCAGAAGCAGCAGGTGCACACCCCGTACCCGCCCGGCCAGCGTCGACAGGCACTCGGCGGTGATGCCCCGCCCGCCTCCGGTGACGACGAGGAAGGAGTCGGCGCCGAAGCGGTCCGGCGCGGCGGACGACGGCGGTGCTTCCTCATAGGCCAGCACACGGCGTTCCCCGTCCGCGGAGAGGGCGACGTCAGGGTCGGCGCCCCCCGTGAGGAGTTCCGCGGCCAGGGCCCGGCCGACCGCTTCGGGGGGACGGTGGCCGCGCTCGCAGTCGATGGCCCGGACGACGGCCGACGGCCATTCCCGCGCCGCGGTCCTGGCCAGCGCGGCGCCGCCGTTCAGCCAGGCCTGCTCGCCCTGACGCCCGCACTCGCCGAAGTCGCCCCCGCTGTCGTGGACGATGACCACGGACGTCTCCCGGCCGGTGGACCGGTCGGGCGAGGACGGGGCCAGAGCTCGCAGGGAGCGCATCAGATCGCGGTGGAGTGCCCCGCTGGCATCGCATGGCGAGGCGTACGCCCGCAGTGCGTCCAGGAGCACCACGCAGCCGGCTTCGCGGGCGGTCCCGTCCGTCGGCGGCTCGGAGGTGACCCGTGCCCGGATCCCGTGAGCGGTGAGCTCCGCGGCGAGGGCCGGCGCCACGCCTGCGCCGTCGTCGGTGATGAGCACGGAGGTGTTCAGTCCGGGTACGGACAGTCGGGGCGGTCCGGACGGCACCGCGACCGGGGCCAGGCGGACGAGCCGGGGAGGGGCCGGCCCGCCGGCCCGGTCCTGTAAGGAACTCTTGCGCCCGGTCGCCGCCTCGGCCTCGGCCAGCCGCTCGGTGACGTCTCCCAGCGTGTGCAACGCCGCCACGTCCGCCACCTCGACGTCCGCCAGCCGCGGTACCTGCTGCCGCAGCGCGGCGAGGATCTGGACGCGCTTGATGGAGTCGATGCCGAGGTCGGCTTCCAAGGCCATGTCGGGGGTCAGGATGTCCTCGGGGTAACCGGTCAGGTCCGCGACGACCGTGCGCAGGACTTCGGCCAGGTGCTCGGCGGAGTGTGCGGCCGCCTGCCCCCCGGCGGGCGCCGTGTTCTCCGGTGCGTGGGGTTCCGGGGCGTCGGGTTCCGGTGCCGCGGCCTCGTGCGCGGCCGCTGCGGGTTCCGTGGTGTCCGCCACCGTCGCGCTGGTCACCGTGGTGCCGGGCAGGTCGGCAGCGGCCTCCTCAGATGTCCGCGAGGGAGGCGGGGCGATATCGGTGCCGATGGCGAAGCCTGCGTACGGACCGACGGGGTCGGCCTCCTCAGCATCGGCCCGGGACGGGTCGCCCTCCTGGACGTCCCGCGCCGCCTCGCCCTCCGGTGCGCCCGGTTCCAGAGCGAGCCGTGCCAGTCCGGCCAAGGCCGCCTGGGTCGAGTTGAGGAAGGCCTGATGGCTCTCGGCCATCATGCGCTGGTGCTCGGAGTGGACCTGCGCGGTCTGCTGCTGGGCCTCGCGCAGCAACCGCAGTGCCTGCGGGCCGTCCGGCGCCCCCTCGGGGGGCGCGGAACCGCGCTCGTCGGGCGGAAGGTGGTCAGGGGGAAGATGCATGTCCGTTCTCACTTCTCTTCGGTTCGGGCCGACTGTCGGGCCGGCACGGGCGGGTAGGGCCGACCGGCGTTGTTGCCGCCGATGGGCACGCGCATCCGGGGTTTCCTCCGTTCGCGGGCGGGCCTGTGGTCCTTCCACAGCGCCGTGAAGTCGATGGACCGCGCGGTGTGCACGGCGAGGGCGCCGACAGTGTCGTAGAGGGTGGTGAGCCCGTCGGTCCCCCGCCGGTCCGCGGCGACGGCCAAGTGGGGGCGGTCGCCCAGCACCCGGGAGACCAGACCGCTCAGGGCGCTGCCCGCTCCCAGTTCCAGGAAGATTCGGACACCATCGGCGTACATAGCCTCGACCTGTGCGGCGAAGCGCACGGGTGACGACATCTGGGCACCCAGTACCTCCCTGATGGCGGCCGGTTCAGCGGGGTAGCGGCCGGCCGTGACGTTCGACCACACGTCGCATCCGGGCGGTCGCAGGGTGATGTCGTCCAGATACGCCGTGAAGGGTTCGGCCGCGGCAGCGACAGCAGGGCTGTGGAAGGCCGCCGCGGTCTCCAGCCGGGTCGTCGCCACCGAGTCGGCGGCGAGCGTCTCCTCGGCCCGCTGCACCGCCTGCGTGGTGCCGGCCAGCACCACCTGGTCGGGCGCGTTGTGGGCGGCCAGCCAGAGCCCGTCCGGCGGTGTCGAGCCCAGTACGCGGGCGAGCCGCTCCTCGGGGCAGGTGACCGCGATCATGGCGCCGGGGGTCTCGGCCGTGGCCCTCGCCATCAACTCACCGCGCCGGGTGGCCAGCCGGAACAGGGTTTGGCCGTCGTAGACGCCGGCCGCGTGCAGGGCCGTCAGTTCGCCGAAGCTGTGGCCCGCGGTGCAGTCCGGCAGGATGCCCAGCCGGTCCAGTACGGCGAGTTGGGCCAGGCTCTGCACGGCGAGCGCGGGCTGCGCGTTCTGGGTCGCGGCCAGGGCACGCGTCCGCTGCCGACGGCCCTCGTCGTCGAAGGCGGGAGGCGGGAAGACCAGGCGGTGCGGCGCCAGGCCCCACTCCGAACCCCAGTCCGCGGCGCGGTCCCACACCTGCAGCGCCCAGGGCACGTGCAGGGCGAGGCCCGCTCCCATGCCGACGTACTGGCTGCCCTGCCCGGAGAAGAGGTGGGCGAGGCGGCCCCGTACCGCCTCCGGGCCGCGGTAGTGGGTGCGGCACGGCTGCGTCACGGGACGCTGCGGGTCCTCGGTGATCCGCTGCGCCGCCGCCCGCAGCCGCTTCTCCGCATCGGCCGCACCGCCCGCCATGACCGCGAGGCGGTAGTCGAGGGAGGGGTCGAAGTCGGTCTGTGTGCGGCGGGCAAGATCCGCCAGGTCCTCGTCGGATTCCGCCAGTCGCAGCACGGCGGCGGCCAGTTCGGCGGGCGAGTCCGCGGACAGCATGAGCAGTTCGTTCTGCACGTGCCGCACCAGCGGTGGTGCCGGGCGCCCGGCGGGAGGCCTGTACTCCTCCGCGGTGACGTGGAAGTTGCTGCCGCCGAACCCGAAGCTGGAGACGGCGGCCCGCCGGGGGTGGTCGGGGTTGCGGACCCAGGGTCGCGCCTCGGTGTTGACGTACAGCGGGCTCTTGGCCGTCCGGACGGCCGGGTGAGGACTTCCGATCTTGATGGTCGGTGGCAGCGCCCGGTGGTGCAGTGCCAGCACGGCTTTGAGCAGTCCGGCCGCACCCGCCGCCGATTTCGTGTGCCCGATCTGGGACTTGACCGAGCCGATCGCGCACCATGGCTCGGCGGCATCGCTGCGGTCGTCGGCGAACACGTTGAGAAGGGCGGTCAGCTCGGCCGTGTCACCCGCCTTGGTTCCCGTCCCGTGTCCCTCCACGAGTTCGACGGTGGAGGGACCGTAGCCGGCTTGTTCATAGGCACGGCGCAGGGCCAGCTCCTGGCCGTCGGGCACCGGAGCGTAGATGGCGCCCCCGCCCCCGTCCGACGAGGCGCCCAGCCCCTTCAGCACCGCGTACACCTGGTTCCCGTCGCGCTCGGCGTCCGCCAGCCGGCGCAGCGCGAACATCACGATGCCCTCGCCGAGCATGGTGCCGTCGGCCGCGTCGGAGTAGGGGCGGCAGTCCTGGGTCGGCGACAGCGCCGGTGTTTTGCTGAAACACATGTACATCGGGATGCCGTTGCACGTGTCGGCACCGCCGGTCAGTACGGTGTCGCACCGGCCCAGCTGGAGTTCGGACACCGCCATCGACAGGGCGGCCAGCGAGCCGGCGCACGCCGCGTCCACGGTGCAGTTGGGGCCCTTGAGATCGAAGCGGTTGGCGATGCGGCCGGCCACCACGTTGCTGAGCAGGCCGGGGAAGGTCGCCTCCTGCCACGGAACGTACTGTCCCGCGATCCGGTCGCACAGCCGCCCGGCCTCCTCCTTCCCGATCCCGCCGTCCCGGAGCGCCTTCAGCCATACGGGGCGCTGGATCCGGCAGGCCATCTCGAAGAGCAGTTCCAGTGCGGAGGTGCCGATGATGACCCCCACCCGTCGGCGGTCCATCCGGGCCAGTTCCCCACCGGTGGCATCGAGCAGCGCTTGCTCGGCCGCCACGAGGGAGAGCAGTTGCGTCGTGTCCGTCGCGGGCAGGGCGTTGGGCGGTACGCCGAACGCCAGAGGGTCGAAGTCGACAGGGTCGAGGAATGCTCCGCGCCTGACGTAGGTGCGGTCCGGTACGGAAGGGTCCGGGTCGTAGTAGTCGTCGATGAGCCAGTGGGTCGATGGCACGTCGCGCATCAGGTCGCGACCGCTTACCAGGTTGCGCCAGAAGCCGTCCGTGCCGTGCGCGCCCGGCAGCAGGGCACCGACTCCCACAACGGCGATGTCCAGGGGGCCGGGCGGGCGGGGCGGCGTGAGGGCGGGAGGGGTCAGGGCCATGATGGTCCTCCTGGAGGACGGGTGGACGGTTCGGTGGGGACAGCGCCGGGGGCGATGCGGCCCGGAGCGCCCGCCTACGGCAGAGGAGCGGAGGGCGGGAGGCGCGAGGTGGGCGGGTCGCGGGTGTCCGGGCCGCTCCGCGAGGCCGCCGTGAGCCGGTCGCCGCGGCGGAGCCACCGGTTGGCTCCGCGATGTCCCGGGCCTCCCGGCAGCCGCGTGGTCGGTCACCCGGCGGCAGCCGGTGCGGTGCGGGTGGGAGCGGGCGGGCGGTTTCTCAACCGAGACGTCGTGGCGTGAAGGAGAAGGCCGACGGGGGCACCGGCACGCCCACCGCCCGCAGCTGCTGCGCCCGGGTGACCACCGTGGCGCCTTCCAGCAGGTTCAGCCCGATCTCGGCGACCGAGCGCTCCGCCGGGTCGGCCAGGAAGCTGCCGGCGGCCCAGTGGTTGAACGCGCCCATGGAGGGGCCGCACCAGAGCTGGTAGTCCAGTCGACGGTCGGCTGTCCCCTCAATGGCCCAGCGGCTCGACTGCCCCAGGTACCAGCGGAAGAGCAGTGCCATCCGGTGCCGGGGGTCGGCGGCGGCCCGTTCGAGTTCGCTCGGATCGCGGCGCCGCCAGAACGTCTCCGTCTCCCTCCATACCTCCTCGACGGAGGAACGCAGCACCTCGCGTTCCAGGCGTGCGCGCGTGGTCTCAGGAAGCTCGTCGAGGGACGCGTACCGCTGGTAGAGCTGGTGGAGGAAGCGTGCCCGCCGGGGGAACATGGTGCCCCTGGCGAGCACCTGTACCTGTACGCCGAGTTCGAACATGTCGGCGGCCGGGGCCATCACCGTGTCGGCCAGGTCCGCCGTGGCGAGCAGTGCGCGGGCCGCCTCGCTGACCCCGGCCTCCACCGCCGTCTGGTTGACCGACCCGGTGACCACGTACGCGGCTCCGGACGCGAACGCGCCGGCGACCGCCTGGGGTGTGCCCAGCCCACCGGCCGCGCCGATCCGCACCGGCGCGTACCGGCCCGCGGACTGCTCGCGCAGCGAGAAGAGGCGTGACAGCAGTGCCGGAAGCGGCCGGTTGTCCGTGTGCCCGCCGCTGTCCGCCTCTGCGGTGATGTCCTCGGCGACCGGAACGCGTGCCGCGAGGGCCGCCTCCGCCGCGCTGAGGCGGCCCGCTGCCACGAGTGCCCGCACCAGGTCCGGCGGTGCCGGCGACATGAAGGCGCGGGCGGTTTCGGGGCGGGAGACCTTCGCCATGACCCGCACCGGCCGGTGGACGGAGCCGTTCGGCAGTTCGCGGATGCCGCGGAGCGCCAGACGGACGACGGCGGGGGTGAGCTCCATGAAGGCGGAGACCGACGCGGTGGGTACCCGATGGGCGAGGATCAGGTCGGCCACCGCCTCCTCCACTCCGCGTTCCGCGGGCGAGTGGATGAGGTTGACGCCCCAGCCCGGTGCGTCGCCCAACTCGCGCCGCAGGCACAGGATCGACCGCTCGACCTCTTGCGGAGACAGTCCGGCAGCTCCGAAGATCCCGAGCATGCCGGTCCGAGCCGCCGCGATGACCATGGCCGTGGTGGCAATGCCGTTGGCCATCTCGCCGACGACATAGGGAAAGCGCAGCCGGTGGGCGGTACGGAAAGCCACGTCGCCCAGCCGTTCGGGGCCGGACGGCGGCAGGGTGCCCGTCAGGCTCCAGCCGGTGCCCGAGGGCACGGGACACGCGTCGCGCAGCAGAACGCCGTGGGCGCCGTCGCTCAGCCGGCGGACGATGTGGACCGCGGACCTGGGGGTCCGGGCGGCGTGCTCGGCGCCCGCGGTGCTGAAGTCCGGGTGGTCCGGGACCGCGGCTCGGCCGTCCGACGCAGTGGCGAGCAGGTGGGCGGGTCGGGAAGTCACGTGTCCTCCGGTCGGTCCTGGCCCACGGCTTCATCGGTCTTCGGTTCGGCGCCCGGCTCCGGTCGCTCCTGTGGGCCGTGGGGCGCGGAGGGAGCGGCCGGGACGACCGGGCCCGGCTCCGGGCCGTCCGTGCCGGATGGCGCGGAGGCCGAGCTCTGAGTCGCCAGGACGCGGATCGCGGCTTCGGTGCGGCTGTGGACACCGAGCTTGCGGAATGCCGTGGAGAGATAGTTCTTGATGGTCTGTTCGGACAGCGCGAGCGCGCGGGCGATGCTCCGGTTGGTCATCCCGCGGCTCATCAGGAGCAGCACCCGCTGCTCTTGGGGACTGAGCCGGGAGAGATCGAGGCCGGTGTCCTCAGCCTGCGGTACTTCCCGGAGGGGCTGGTCGCTCCGGTCGCGGAACGGGCTGCGGGGCGCGGGCGGGCCGGGCTTCCGGTCGGCTGCCCGGCCGGCGTGCGGCAGGAGCATCGCCGCTTCCCGGAGCAGGCTCAGCGCACGGGCGTGTGCTCGAGTGATGGACTCCATCAGCTCCAGCGCGCTGAGCAGTATCAGGTGCCCCTGTTCTGACGGTGAGGGGACTGGGGACGGCTCCGGGCTGCCTTGAGCCGGGCGGCAGGGGGGACGAGACAGATCGGGGGGGTGGGACACAGCGGGGTCACATCTTCCTGGGAAGGTTTCGACAGTGAGCGCCGGGAGGGGACAGGGGCAGTGCACCGGCACGCGCGAAGGGTTCGGGAGGCTCTTCCGTGGGTGACTCACTTGTCGACAAGGTTTTCGATCTCCCGAAATCCGCCCTTTAGAGCAGAGTGCAGCAGTTCAGGGCGTTTTACGGCGCCGGAATCGATGTTCACGCCAATAGCGCACAGGTAGTCGTACGAACACATGGCCACGGAGAAACCGCAGTTCACAACAGGTGCGAAGGGATGGATTCCGGCCACGCCCACACCGGCCACCTCCAACCGCTGCTGTGGCCCTGCCACGTAGGTGCAGTGGACGTCACTGGCCGTCAGGTGTCGGGCGAGAGCTCGCACGGCGGGACCGGGCGCCGCTGCCAACAGGCAGGACAGTGGTCCGAGCCCGTCCGGATCGATCAGTGGATCGGCGCGTGCGGCCCGCACCATCGTGTGGACGCCCTCCAGGCGACGCAGCGGATTCGCTTCCCCGGACAGCCCCGCCAGCCGCAGGCCCGTGAACCGGTTCCCGGCCTCGACCGCGCCTGGCCTGGGAGGCAGGGCCACCGCGATCGCCATCGGCAGGTGGCGGCAGGTGAGACCGAGCTCCTCGTGGTAGAGGCGCAGGCCGCCCAGGACACTGGCGAGGAAGGCGTCGTGCGTGGTACCACCGACCAGCCTGCCCGCAGCGCGCAGTGTCTGGCGCGGCACATCGAGAACATGCAGCGCCCGCTGGTGGGACCGCTCCCGCAGGGCCGGCGAGTGGGGGGCCGGAAGCGTCAGGGCGGAGACGCAACTGCGCCCGGTGGCCCGGGGCCGCATCGCCAGGCGCGACAGCGTGCCGAGAGGCGTCAGCAGTCGGTGCACCGCCGTGCCCGTCAGGCGCCGCAGTTCGTCGGCCGCCGCACCGGGCAGGCCGGGCAAGCCGGTCAGGCCGGTCAAGGGCGGGATGCCCGGCCGACCGGGAGGATCCGACCGTGCGTCCGCGGGCGGCACCACTCGCAGGGGGCCCGGCTTCCTCGGCGCCGCGGAGGTGTCCTCACACAGGGCGCTGAGCATGGCCTGGACGGACCGGCCGTCGGCGAGCGCGTGATGCACCTTGAAGACCAGGCTGGCGCCGGTGGCCGCCGGTCCGTCCACGAGCACCGCTTCCCACAAAGGGTGCGCGGTGTCGAACGGTGTCGTCGCCATCGTCTGGGCCACATCCAGCGCGCCGTTCGCACCGTCCGGGTGCCGCACCCGCCGTAGGTGATGGCGCAGGTCGAGCACGGGCACCGGTTCCCAGCGGGGGCGGCCGACACCGAAGGGCGGTTCAGCTAGACGGGTACGCAATCGGGGATGCGCCTCCACCGCGTGGCCGACCGCCGAGCGCAGCCGATCCCATTCCGGGGCGGCGTCGAGGGTGAGCAACGCCAGCACGGGCAGCCTCGCCTCGGTGCTCTCCGTCCGCCACAGGACAGCCTCGGACGTGGTCAGGGCGCGGGAGCCGCCCGGCAGCCGTGGTCCCACGTCACTCTCCCCGGTCCGGTGACGGCAGGTCGGCCGGACCGGACGGTCCCAGGCGGGGAGCGCCGGGGCCCTGGCTTCCGGATGTCACTGTCCCGCAGGGGACGACAACCGCGCACACGGGCGTGTCGGTAGCCGGGGACGCGGCACCGGGCTGCCGTGGCGCGCACGGGACGAGCGGAGCCTCGGTGCCGGCCGACCCCTGGAAGCCACCGGCGCTGTCCGGTGCCGACCCGGCGGATGCCGTGACCGAGGGCTTGGCAGGTGACCCCGGTGCGCCGGCGGGCGTGCGCCCCACCGTGCCGACGGACGCAGCCGGCTCCGAGGCCGCCGGGAGCGGCGCCGTGGAAGCGACGGCCGGCGTGGCCGTGGGCGCGGCACCGGCGACACCGGGGCCGGTCACGGTCACGGACAGCGGGGCGGGGGCGGGGACGGACAGCGGGGCGGGGGCGGGGACGGCCGGCGACGCCGGGGGCGAGGGCTGGCCCGGGTAACCGCAGGCAGCCAACAGACCGGCGGAGGTTGCCGCCAGCACGGTGAACACATGGCGCGTTGTCACAGGAAATCCTTCGATTCAGGAACGGCGATCTGAGGTGGGTCCTGACAACTGCACGGCAGGAAGCGGACAACGGGAGCGTCAGGACCGCAATTCACGGAAAAAGGAAGCGAAAGACCGCATGAAGCGCAGCAGCGCGGCAGTCGCGTCTTGGAGAAAAGACGCGAAGTCGGTGGGCGCTGTGAAGATGAGATAAAGCGAGATGGTGAACAGGAGCCAGAACATCAGGCTTCTTCCACGAAAGAACACGGCAGGCCCTTCGGCCGCGCTCAGGCGGCTGTCGTCGGTTGCACGAACGGAAGCGACAGCGTGGCCGGGGAGTCGTCGTGGGAATGCAGGGTGACCCTGCTCAGGAAGCGGGTGCGTATCGCACAGGTGGGGTCGCTGGTACCGACCAGGAGCCCGATCCGATGTCCCGTGGGGATGTCCCGGAAGGTGGCACGCAACCGCAGGTCGACGGGTACCGGGCACCGACCCCCCGTCGTCAGGGTCGCCGCGCCCTGGCTGATGAGCTGCCCGAAGCCGGAAGGGCCGACGTCGTACAGGTGGGCCGTCAGCGTCACTCGTCGTGCCGGGCAGGTGACCGCCAGCCGCAGTCGGGGAAATCCGCGCAGGTGGCCGGTGGATGTCCCGGGCGCCGTCAGCCAGCTCGCGGCCACGCTTCCGGGAACCATGGGGAACCAGATGCCGGGAGCGAGCCCAGTGGCCCGCTCGACAAGCGACGTCAGCAGCACGATTCGATCGGTCGCGCCCGAGGGGATCGCTCCCAGCAGGCGGTTGCTCCAGGCGCCGCCGCGGCCCGCGAGCAGACCGGGCCCGAGGATGCGGGGCGGGCCGAGGCCGTACGGCACACCGGGGTTCGCGGTCGGCGGGACGACGTTCTCCACGCTGTGCGGAGCGGTGCTTCCAAGGACGACCACTGCCCCGCTGCGGTCCACGACGGTTGGCAGGCGGCGCATTTCGTGGTCGAGCCAGCGCCGGGCGTACTGCCACACCTCGCGCCCCGCGTGGCTCGCCAGCTGGGCCACCGGCACGATCGGGTGGTCGTCGGGATGCAGGAGCAGAACCGACCTGGTGGTGAGCGCGGCGTGCAGGTCGATGGTCGGGTCCGGACGAAGCACGGTGTCGTTCCAGCCTGCGGAGAGCAGTACGGACACGGACCGGGCGTTGAGCTGTTCCACACACGAGGCAACGGACCGCCGGGCTGCCCAGTGTTTCAGCTCGGCAAGCTGGAGCCCGGTGTAGAAGCGAGCCATGGCGGCGACGAAGGAGTGCTCCGCCCGGCCGCGCAACAGGCCCGAGCTGAGCAGTACCGCGGCGTTCAACCGGGGGGTGTCGTCGTCGGCCAGCGCGGCGTAGAGATCCGCCCAGCCGTCCAGGGCGACGACCGTGGTGACGCGGTCGTCCGCGGCGGCGGACAGCAGACTGATGGCCGCGCCGTAGGACACCCCGAGGGCCGCGATCCTGCGCCGGTCGGCGGAGGGGAAGTTGGCGAGCGTCCAGTCGAGGACCGTCCGGAAGTCCGCCACGTCCTGCGGGGAACCGGCGTCCACCAGGCCGCCGGAACCGCCGAAACCGCGCGGCGTGTAACCGACCGCCAGGTATCCCGAGTCCGCCAGCCACGTCAGCATGGCTGCGAAGCTCGACTGGGTCGCCGCCCAGCTCGCGGGCAGAACGACCACCGGCTGCGAGCCGACCGGATACGGACCGTTCCCCGACCGGCTGCGGTAGAGGGTGACATCCAGGCGGGTCCCGTCCGGGCAGGTCACACAGCGACGTTCCTGACGCGGTCCGGCGGTGCCGAGAAGCGATGCGAGAATGAGGTCGGCCTGCCGGCCCGCGGTCACGCGTTGACGGCTATTCATACGATTCCCAGGTGCGAGGATCGGAACGCGGCAGCCGTGCGGCTGCCGACGTCAACGACGGTAGGACCGAGGAAGGACGCCTCACAATGAGTACCTTCTTCCAGGTACGGGGCAGCGTTTAGAACGTCGTCATGGGGTGACGCGAAAAGGTTGTGCACCAGTAGCGGCGAGGCAGGAGAAATGCTCCAAACATTTCGGGCCTCGTTTTTCTCGTGCAGGGGGGAGCGGCGGTCCTCCGGTAGAAGCCGTTCCGCGCCTTTCCGGACCGTCGTTCGCGCGGTCGGCTGGCAGCAGTCCGGCCACCTGTTGCACGGCCACCGCGGCGCCGTGTTCGGGCATGGGCGTACGGGAGACCGCGACACGGTGACTCGCAGCTGCTATGCCAAGGGCGGTCGGGCCCGGCCTCTCACCTGGTAGCGCAGCCGCCCGGGACTGTGAGGTCCCAGCTTGCCGCGGGAGGACTGGCGCACAGCCCCTCCGATACCTGGCCTCGGCTTTGACCGCCTGCCATCCGGACAACAACCGGCCCGGACCGGCGGAGGGACAGAACAGGCCGACACGCGGTGACAGTGGACACAGGAGCCCGGTTCGGCGCCGCCCAAGACCTCACCTTCAGCAATGTGCCGGGGTGAAGACGAGTTCTACGTCGGGCGCCGGGAGCCGCCGGGAGCACCGCGACGGCCAGACGGTGGCGGAGGAGCGCCAGAAGAGGGCTGTCCGGGGGCGGGCCATCTCGTGGGCGAGTGCCCGCGCACCCGCAATCCCACATGATCGTGGACAACTACGGCACCCACCGTCCCGGGACCCGTATCCGCCAGCTCACGTCGCGGCGCCCCGCATGCAACAGCGGGACCCGCGCGCCGGTGTCGCGCGCCAGTCCGTCCGCCACGGCACAGCCCGCAGCGCCGGCTCCGACGACCACGTGCGGAAGTCCTCCGCCGACGCGCACGCCACAATCGGCACCGCATCGAGTCTCCAGTCAGCAGCCTTGGCCAACTACCAAATAATCCAAACGATGGGCCCTGAGAGGTCGTTTTCTCCCGTTGTTTCATCCCGAAATCTTTGGTTGGTGTGACTTTGCGGAGTCGCGCCAGGAGATGGTGTTCTCTCTGGTGAGGCGGCGGGCCATGAGGTCGGTCATGGCCAGGTGAATCATGGCTTCTGAGCGGGCCGGGAGCGTTTCGCAGTCGCGGGCCAGACGGCGGTGGAGCATCAGCCAGCCGTAGGTGCGCTCGACCGCCCAGCGTTTCGGGATGGGTGTGAAACCCCTCGTCCCGGGAGTGCGGGCGACGATTTCCATGTCGATGCCGAGGGTGGCGGCGTGTTTGACGAAGTGCTTGCGGTGGCAGCCGTCGGTCCAGACCTTGCGGATACCGGGGTGGTCGGCGACCTGGTTGAGCAGGTGGGTGCCGGCCACAGAGCCCCCTGGACACTGGCCGCGGTGACCAACACCGCGACTAGGAGGTCGATCGTGTCGGTCACGATGCTCCGTTTCCCGCCTACGATCTTCTTTCCCGCATCCGTGCCCTGACTCATGGTGGGGACACTGGTGGAGGTCTTGACGCTCTGGGCGTCGATCACGCGGGCCCACGGGCTCGCGTTCCGCCCCTCCTTCTGCCGCACCAACTCCCTGAGCAGGCCGTCGAGCTGGGCGAACACGCCTTCCTTCTGCCACTTCGCGAAATAGCCGTAGACCGCCTCCCAGGGCGGGAAGTCGTGGGTCAGGTAGCGCTACTGCACACCGGTCCGGTCCACGTACAGGATCGCGTTCATGACCTCGCGCAACTCGTGCTTGGGCGGGCGGCCGATGTCCGGGGCGTGCCGCCGTCGCTCGGCCCGCCAGGCAGACAGAACGGGCTCGATCAACTCCCAGCGGGCCTCGGATAGATCACTCGGATACTGACGTCGCTCACTCATGTCCTGGACGTACCGCCCGGACGTAATGCGCCCAGGCGTGCGTCTTCGCCCTTGGAAGCGCGTCCACGGAAATGCGGCGTCCTGGGATGAGACAGGCGCAAGTATCGACCCGTCCCAGCCGTCACCCCATCCGACCGTCGAGACACAGCTGCCTCCATAGGCGCACCAACACCACGGCCTCGCGCCACTCAAATCTGGAGGTAAGAGAACTAAAAGGACTAAAACGACCCTTCAGAGGGCGTTTACGCAGGTCAAGGCCTATATGTGGCTCTCGTCCCTGACCTGCTTCAAGGGCCTTCATCCATAGGCGGTGAATGACGCTCTCCACGGCGGATGTTCGGTCATCCGTCTTGCTCGCTTCTGCAGCTGGAAGTCCGTCTGGTTTGAAGTTGCCGCAGAATCACCGATGAGCTTCTTCAGCGTTGCCGCTCCAGCGTGAGGACGGCTTTGGCGATGACGACATGCGGTTGGGGCTGCATCGGGACCTGCGGAAGATCCGCCAGGAATTCAGCCGGGCGACGCCGCGCTCGGCCGGTGCCCGTGCGGCGGCCAGGGCCCCGGTTGGCGATCGCAGATGCGGATGATGCGGTGGGTGCGGGCGGCGGTCAGGTCGTGAGCCCGGCCCGGCAGCACAGGTGAGAGCCACAGCAGTCGGCCGTCCGGATCGGTGACGACCTGCGCGTTCACGCCATGCCGGCGGTGCTTGTGGGAGTAGTCGGCCCGTCCGTCACCGATCCGGTCGCACTCGGCGCCGTCCAGCAGGACGAAGTCCGGGTCGTGTTCGCGCAGGACCTTCAGCAGACCCGGTGCTCGTTCGGCGAGCAGGAGGACGACCGCGCTGGTGTAGGCGTGGGCGGTGGACTCGCTGATCCCCAACCCGGCAGCGATCTTCGCGAGGGTGACGTGTTGGCGCAGGTACACCAGTGCCACCATCGCGCGCTGGGACGGGCGGAGCTTCCATCGCCGGTCGCCCTCACGGGTGACGATGAGCATGGTGACCCACTCCACGAGCGCATGAGGCAGGTCAAGCACGGCAGGACAGACGACCAACGAGGCGCCCGAGCAGCGTGATTGAGACGTCAGACAGGTC
Source organism: Streptomyces sp. NPDC058812 (assembly GCF_042744565.1). Taxonomy (NCBI): domain Bacteria; kingdom Bacillati; phylum Actinomycetota; class Actinomycetes; order Kitasatosporales; family Streptomycetaceae; genus Streptomyces; species Streptomyces sp. NPDC058812. Next base: position 129,757 of record NZ_JBHYOB010000008.1, on the reverse strand, counting down.
GGTCAACAGCCCGGGGGCCTAGGCCCTGTCTCTTTGAGGATCGGACGCCTGGGATGAGGGCCGACTACTCTGTCGTGATGGCCAAGAGGATTGAGTCGGAGCTGGTGGTTGACCTGCGGGGTAGGTCAATCGAGACGCTCGATGACTTCTGGGACGCTGTGGCTGAGCCTTGCGGACTGCCGGACTGGTTCGGTCGGAACACGGAAGCCTGGCGGGACACCATCCAGACGCGGGGCATCTCCGAGCTCATCGACAGCTACGACGTCCTGGTCGTGCACGTGGACGAACGAGGAGTCTTCGCGGCCCGGAACCGCGAGGCTCGAGCCCTGCGAAGCGCCTTTTCAGGGAGGCAGTCGCGTCTGGTCGTGCACGAGCTGCTCTGATCACCGCGTCGAGCGGGACCAGATCAGGATGGCCGCCAAGTGCAAAGCAGCCTCATAGGTCAGGGCAAGCTTGTCTGTGCGCATCGCCAGACCACGCCATTGCTTCAAGCGGCTGATGCACCGTTCGACGGTGTTGCGCTGCTTGTACGCCTCCGCATCGAAGCCTGGTGGCCGGCCTCCGGCTCTCCCTCTGCGCAGGCGGTGTCCGATCTGGTCAGCAGGCTGCGGAATGACGGCGCGGATGCCCCGCCGTCGGAGATGGCCGCGGATCGCGCGGGAAGAATAGGCGCGGTCCGCGAGGACGGTCTCCGGTCGAGTCCGCGGCCTGCCGAGTCCGCGTCGCGGGACGCGGATCCTCGCCATGACGGCCTCGAATGCCGGAGCATCACCCGCCTGACCAGCGGTGACGTAGAGGGCCAACGGCCGTGCCCGGTTATCACTGGCCAGATGTACCTTCGTACTCAGGCCGCCACGAGAACGTCCGAGTGCGTGATCCTCGGGTTCTGACCGTCGCGCAGCCCCCTTTTCACGGCCCCAGCCGCGTGCTGATGGGCCCGGCAGATGGTGGAGTCCACCGAGACCGTCCACTCCACGTCGTCATCCGCGTCGGCGGTGGCCAGGACTGCGGCCAGGATCCGTGCCCAGGTGCCGTCGGCGGCCCACCTGATGAGACGTTTGTGGGCCGTTTGGAAGGAGCCGAGCTCATCCGGCAGGTCCCGCCAGGGCGAACAGGTACGGTACTTCCACGCAATGGCTTCAAGGGTGCGGCGGTGGTCGGCCCATCGCCGACCGCGGACCGGATCGGCCGGCATCAGCGGCTCGATCCGGCCCCACATCGCATCAGTGATCACTAACCGGATGGACACATCCGATCAACTGACCAGCCCTCCAAAGAGACACGCTCTAGCTCGTTGCGGCTCGCGGACCCGTCACCTGATCGGTGGCCACCTCGAAGAAGCTCATCGATCTTGTGCGTCACCGACGCCAAGGCGGGCTGGACGGGATGGTGAGCACGACGCGACGGCCGTCGCTGAAGGTCCTTCGCTAGATGTGGAGGCCCAGGGAGACCAAGCCGTCGTCGACGTGGGTTATGTGGGTCTTCTCGACCGAGAGAGTCATCTTCGGCTTGCGGACCAGCAGTTCACCGATCTCCGTCTTGAGCGTTTCGGCTTCGGAGGACATGTTGGTCGACGTTGTCGAAAGCAAGCCTTGATGTCGCCTTCGATGACCCAGGTCACGTCCCTTCTGGTGGTGTAGGCGATCAGTCGTCTGATGCCGCGGGCAGGACGGTCGGGGTGTCGGTGTAGAGGACGTTCCTGCTCTCGTTGGAGAGGTAGCGGCGGGGAAAGGCGATCCATTCGTCGTGGAGTTCGGCGAGGACCGCCGTCCCGAGACGGAGGACGGTGGCCGGGTTGGGGAAGACCTGGACGACGTCGGTGCGGCGTTTGATCTCGAGCGCGGCGTCATCGTCTCCCACGAGACGATCCGCGGCTGGTGCGCGAAGCTCGGGCAGGGCCACGCGAACGGCCTGCGCCGACGGCGGCCCCGACCCGGCGACAAATGGCACCTGGACGAGGTCTTCATCAAGATCGGCGGAGAGCAGAAGGACCTGTGGCGGGCCGTCGACGCCGACGGCAACGTGCTCGACATCCTCACACAGAACCGGCGGGACAAGGCTGCTGCCCGCCGCTTCTTCCGTAAGCTGCTCAAGAAGACGCGCACAGTGCCCCGGGTGATCGTCACCGACAAGCTCCGCTCCTACCGAGCGGCCCACCGCGAGGTCATGCCCTCCGTCGAGCACCGGCAGTCGAAGTACCTCAACAACCGGGCGGAGAACAGCCACCAACCCACCCGGCAGCGGGAACGCGCAATGAAGGGCTTCCGCTCAGCCGGTGGGGCGCAGCGGTTCCTGTCCGCGTTCAGCGGCATCTCACCGCGCTTCCGGCCCCACCGCCACCTGATGACAGCCTCCGGCTACCGCGCCGAGATGACCCTCCGCTTCGCCATCTGGGAGCAGGTCACCGGCGCCGGCCAGCCCACCACGGCCTGAACACAGGCCCGGGCCGCGGGCCCACCATGCCCCGACGCACCATCAGACACTCACGCACCCAACAACGTGGCAACGCCGACTGATGGCCGTGAAAGCTGGTACAGAAGGCCGTTGGCGTGAGACATGCGATGCAGGGACTAGTCATGGCTCAAATACGCGGCGCTAGGTTGACCTTGGATGTGAGCCGAACAATATATTCCTGTTCACTGTTGTTCTCTCGCGTCTTCCGACGAGTCCTCGGGCGGGTGGCCGAATATCGGTACCGGGGATCCTGTGTCACCCCCGCGTTGAGACGTTTCTGACGCAATCAACGATGGAGCCTGCTTTCATGCAAGTCACCCGAATGAAACCCGCGCCCGCGCAGTGGCCACCGGCTGTAGCAACGCCGAGTGAGGCCGGTCTCGGTACGGTCTGCGATTGGTCGGCCGCCTCGTGACGCCGCCCCTCCAGTCGTCCGGTCGATCGGGCCCCGGCTCCCGGTGGCCGAAGGAGACCATGCCCTGTGAGCTGGCGGCGCCAGACCGTGAGGCATGTCTCAGATTGTTGACCACGACGCGGTCGGTGCGTCGTCGTCTGGACACCTCACAGCCCGTCGACCTCGAGACGGTACGCACCACGCTGACGGCGGCACTGCAAGCACCCAACGGTTCGAACGATCAGCCCTGGCACTGGACCGTGATCACCGATCCGGACACGCGAAGCGCACTCGCAAACGTGTACCGCGACGCTGCTCGGCCGTACCTGGCGTCGATGCGTGAGCGCGTGGAAGGCGGGATGCTTCGGCCGGCGTTTATGAGGCGTCCGTCCATCTCGCGCGAATTTTGCATGAAGTGCCGGTCCTGCTCGTACCCTGCCTGGCCGTCGGTCCGGAGAAGTACCGGGATATGTTCGAGAGGCTGGGCTACCAACAGCCGGTCGATCACCCCGCACACTCCGTGTACTACGGCTCCATCCGGCCGGCTGTCTGGAGCACTCTCCTCGCTCTGCGCGCTCAGGGACTGGCGGGAGCCGTCACGTCCCTGCACTTGACGCACGCCGACGCGGCCGCTCGCATCCTGCGGCTGCCCGACGGGGTCGCTCAAGCCGCCTTGCTGGCCGTCGCGCACCCCACCGGGGACAGTTTCCGCCCGGCCCCTCGCCATCCGATCGATGACGTGCTCCACCACGACACCTGGTAATGGGGCTCACCCCGATCGCCAGTTGCCGCGCGCAGGCAACTGCACAGCAGAAAGGTCACTGCTCATGGCGGATCCGGACAAGCCACCCGCCCCGCCGTCACCCTTCACCGTGGGCGTAGACGGTCCTCTCGCCGCCGCCCGGCGCACGGTGCTGCGCGAGATCGACGCCCTGCTCACACGCGCCGAGGAGGAACAGGCCCAGCAGTTCATCGACGCCCTGTACGGCGCCCGGCGCGTCGTCGTTCTGGGCGTCGGCCGCTCCAAACTCGCGGTGGACGCATTCGCCATGCGGCTGATGCACCTGGGACTACCCGTTCACGTCGCCACCGAGGTGACCTGCCCCGCGGTCACCTCCGGGGATCTGGTCGTCGCGTGCAGTGGCTCCGGGCAGACACCGACCGTCGTCCAACGCGCCACGACCGCCCAGGAGGCGGGAGCGCGGGTGGTCGCCGTCACGGCCAACGTCGACTCGCCGCTGGCGCATCTCGCGGACCTCGTCGTCCATCTGGCCGAGTACAGCCAAGACTATGAGCAGGAGGGCTCTGCGCAGTTTGTCGGCACGCTGTTCGAACAGGGGGCGCTGGTCCTTTTCGACTGCTTGGTATTGGCCGTCCAGCGCAAGCGCGACATCGATCCGGACGAGATGTACGGACGCCACAACAATCTGGAATGAGGCGTGTACGCGTTCGCCGCCCGCTCCTCGAAGGGAGGACCCGGCCGTGCCGGAAACCGGAACACCGGCCGTCATCAGCTGCACCAGCACCAAAATGAACCTCGGCCTGGCCGACACGCTCCGCTGGCTGGACAACGTGATCATGCCGCACGCAACCGCCCTCGCCGCCCTTTCCTTCTTCGCCTGCCTGCCCCACCCCCTCCTGATCCCCGCCCGCGATCGCCTGGCGGGAAGCGGCGTGAACGTGGGCGCGCAGGACGTCTGGCCCGAAGGCGGGGCAGTGACGGGCGCCGTCAGCCCCGAGCTCCTGGCCGAGATCGGCTGCACCCATGTCATGGTCGGCCACGCCGAACGCCGTCACACCTTCGGGGAGGACGACGGCCTCGTCACCCGAAAGACCGCGGCCGCCTCCGCCGTCGGGATCACGCCCCTGGTCTGCGTCGGTGAAACCGCACAGCAGGGCCGCATCGCGGCTGCCGAACACGCTGTCGCACAGGCGACCGCCGCACTGGACGGTATCCGGCCCGACCGTCCGGCGCTCGTGCTGTACGAACCTGTCTGGGCCATCGGCAGCAGTGAGGGCGCCGACCCCGAACACGCCGGCCACGTCGTGCGTGCCCTGCAGGCGGCCACCGCAGGCCGCAACGTGCGCTTCCTCTACGGAGGTTCGGTCCTGCCCGGCACCTACACGCGCCTGCGACAAGCCGGCCACTGGGACGGTGTCGCTCTGGGGCGGGTCGCGCAGGACGCCGGAATGCTTGCGGAGACCATCGCCGAACTACTGGACGACGCCGAGAACCGAGCCCAGCACCAGGCCCGCTGACACGGACCCGGTCTTACGAGGCTGAAGGCGTTCGCCGGCTGGAGGAGGGGCCTCTGGGCGGCGAACGGCCGGTGGCCCGGCCAGCGCCCCCGGCCGGAGCTGACTGGGGACCTGCACACGGAACGAGCGGCGGAAACGGACACCACTTTCCACTGTAACCGGCCAGAAGGCGGAGTGATGGACGATCAGGGCGTTGACGGCTTCTTACTCCGACCGGCCCGCGTGTGGGACGGGCGAGCACCACGGTCGGTCGAGAATGTGCACGTTCTGGTGAAAGGTGAGCGTATCCGCAGCATCGGCCGTGGCACGTCGATCGCGGGCGCATCTCCTGTCTCTGTCGACCTGCCGGGCTGCACGCTGCTGCCCGGCCTCATCGACTGCCATGTCCATCTGCCGGATGAGGGAGCGGACGAGGACTCCGCGTTGTACCAGCTGCTGACCGCCGTCCCGGCCATGAAGGCGCTGCTGACCAACGGGTTCACCACCGTCCGGGACCTGGGAAGCGCCCATCAGCCACTCAACATCGCGCTGAGGCGAGCCGTGGCGAACGGCCTGGTGCGTGGGCCGAGGATTCTCGCAGCCCCGAACATGATCTCTTCCCGTGGCGGCCACGCTGACAAAGCCCCACGCCTCGCCGAACGCTACGGTGCACAGATCGGGACAGTGGCTGACGGAGTGGAGGAGATCCGGCGTCAGGTGCGGGAACAGGCCCGGTTCGGAGCCGACTGGATCAAGTATGCGGGGAGCGGAGGGTTCTCCTCGCCCGCCGACGCCCCCGGCTCCGTCGCCTACTCTCAGGAGGAGGTGGACGCGTTGGTGGGTGCCGCACGGGATGTGCGGCTGCCCTGTGCCGTCCACGCCATCCCCGACGAGGCAGTTGCGCGGGCGGTGCGTTCCGGCGTACGGAGTGTGGAGCACGGCTCGCTGGCCACTGAGCGGACGCTGGAGTCGATGACGCGTAGCGGCACCTTTCTCGTACCCACGCACTACTGCCAGCTCGAAGCTGCGAACCGAATGGAGACAGGCTCCTCCCGCCTCGGTCACTGCGGGCAGGCGGATCACGTCGACGCCGAGGAGATCCGAGCCGGGATGCGTCGGCAGGCCCGCTCCGAGGTGCGGATCGCGTTCGGTACCGACGCGGGCATGTTTCCGCACGCCGACAACTGGCGCGAGTTTCCGGCGTTGGTCACGAACGGGCTGACGCCGCTGCGGGCGTTGAGGTCAGCGACCGTAACTGCTGCGGAGCTGCTGCACCAGAGCGAACTGGGCAGCATTACGCCCGGCTTCATCGCAGACCTAGTGGCAGTCGACGGCGACCCCTTCACCGATATCGACTCCATGGGGCTGGTCCGGTTCGTGATGCAGCAGGGGCGAATCGTGCACCTTACATGCTAGCCGCGCCGCCACCAGAGTCAGTCGCGCAGACGCAGCGGCTGTCGGTCAGGGTGACGTGCGGGCAGACGACAGGGAGAAACCGATGCTCTTTCCGTCCGACCATGACCTGCAAATCGGCGAGGAGGGCCGCACTCAGGAAGGGGTGCGCTCCGACCAGCAGCTTCTCGACCAGTTCATGGCCGAGGGCCTGCAAGCACGTGAGTCTGCGCTGGGATTCCCGGTCAACCTCGACTTTGACCACCGCAGTCTGGCCGGATTTCTGGGCCTGCATGCGAACAACGTGGGAAGTCCTCATGACGAGAGTCAGTACCACCTCAATACCAAGCCTCTGGAACGAGCCGTCGTCTCGTTCTTCGCGGACCTCGCGGGTGCCGTTCCAGGAACGGCGTTCGGATATGTCTCCAACGGAGGCACGGAAAGCAATATTTTCGGGGTATACGTGGGCAGAGAACGCTACCCGGATGCGGTTCTGTACGCATCCACCCAAGCTCACTACTCCGTACCGAAGATCGCCCGCCTGCTGCGGATGGACTACGCGGAAGTGGACGTCCTGCCCGACGCGGCCATGGATCCGGACAGTCTTCAGGCCCGCTGCCGTGAGAACCCCGGAAGGGCGGCAGTGGTCGTCGCCACGATCGGCACCACGGGTCAGGGCGCCGTCGACGATCTCATCAGCCTGGGAGCAGCGCTGCGCCAGGCCGGGGTCGACCGGTTCCACCTGCACGCAGACGCCGCTTTCGGCGGGCCCATCGCCGCCCTGGGACCACTGCCCCGTGCGTGGGGGTTCACCGCCGGCGCCGACAGCATCGCCATCAGTGGACACAAGATGATCGGCTCTCCAGTGCCCAGCGGGATCGTCCTGGCCCGCGCGGACCTCGTGGCAGGTATCAGGGAGCCCGGTGTGGCCGTGGGCGCGGACGACGACACGATCAGTGGCTCGCGTGATGCCTTGGCATCAGCTCTGCTGTGGCGGGAGCTGCGACGTCTGGGACGTCGGGGGCTGGCGGACAGGGTCAAGCACTGTGTGCGGACAGCCGAGTACGCTGCCGAGCGATTGCAGGCATGTGGCCGGAATCCCTCATATGTTCCAGGCTCCAACACGGTGCTGTTCGACGCGCCTAGCCAAAACCTGTGTGACCGCTGGGCCCTGCTGCACGACGGCGGCCGCGCCCATCTGAACACGATGCCTCATGTCGAACGCAAGCACATCGATGCGCTCTGCCGCGATCTGGAGGCGACCCAGTGAGTGTTCGAGGCCGCGACCGGCCCGGGGCCTGTGAGCGGGCCGCTGTTTCAGAGCGGCGGCGGTACCCGTGACGGCGATCTTCCATCCCGCCGTCGGCTCCGGAGCGGCCGAGCAGGAACCGGCCTGGGCGAACCGGCCGCCCTTCGCTCTGACATGTCCATTTCTCTACCCCCTGGGGCTTATTGCGAGGTCATCTGCGTTGACATGCCGTCGAACACGTTGGGTGGTCTTTTCGCCGTCTTTCCTGTTTGCCCCAACTGCTTCCTTGCGCAACGGATGTAGTCACCTTGCCAGCCATTCGAGTCGGCGACGCGGGCAGTAGCGTCAAGGTCGGGTGGCGCTGCGCACGGCGGGGGCAGGAGCGGAGGCCGGGTAGGAGAACGCTTGAGGGGTGACCGGCGGACGGCCGGATTCTCCCACCAGAGATGGGCCCCGCCCCCTTCGACCGCAACGAGATCGGCTGGTGACAACCTCCTCTTGGCCACCGACGCATGGGCCACGGGCGCAAGACGGGGGGCTGTGCGCTTCGCCCTCTGAGCTTGTCTTTTAACGTCCGGCGTCGAACGCGGCTCGAACTTGATCAGCGTTTTCGCAGTTCGGCGGACGTATAGGCGGCCTTCGTTTGATCCTGTGCTCCGTCACAGAGTGGATCAGCGCGAAGGCCGTGGTCGTGAGTTTGGTGCGTCAGGGAGCGTTTTCCAACCTGACGATGAGGTGTGGTGAAGGACCAGGGCGGCTTTTACGACGTTGGTGATGTGGTTGGTGCTGCAGCGGAGTTTCCGCAGGAGGCGTCAGATCTTCAGGGTGGCCGTCGCCAGCTCACCGACACAGTGGGTCTTGGCGTGAGTGGTGTTGTGCCGGCGCTTCCACCGTTTGAGGCGGCGGCCCCGAAACGGCACCCGGACAAGGGCGCCAGCGCCTTGATACGCCTTATCGGCCCAGCATTGAGTCCCGCATCAGCAAGGGCTTCGGTGATCCCGTGTCGTCGCGCTGCGGTGAGGTCGTGTGTGGATCCGGGCAGTGCGGGCGAGGCCCACAGCAGCCGCCCGAACGGATCGGTGAGGACCTGGACGTTCGTTCCGTGGCGTTTGTGTTTTCCCGAGTGGTACGGAGTGTCGGCGGCGATGCGGTCGATGGGGAGCAGGGTGCCGTCGAGGATGACGAACGCCTTCGCTCGTATCGCCCTCATCGCCTCAGCCAAGGACGGGGCGAGGGTGGACAGGATCTCCACGGCTTCCTGTACGTATCGGAAGGCGTCGCGATCCCGATGCCGAACCCGGCGGCGAGCTGGGCGTAGGTGTCACCGCACCGCAGATGAGCCAGGCCGAGCAGGGCCTGACGTGAAGCGGGAGGACGCCGCCATCGCGTCCCGGTCTCCTGCCGCCTGGCCGCCAGTTGCCCGGTCGGGAACCGCAAGGTACGGCTGGACAGATCTGTCGAGGACGGACAGACAAGCACGCAAGGCTCCTGGCGAACACAGGTGATCTTGGTCGAGAAACCCGTCTGCCAGGAGCTTCTTCAATGCGCAGGACTATCCAACTCGCGGTCAGCGACGCCACCTTGGCAACGGTTCACTGGCAGGGTCGTCCTGTGGCGGAAGCGGATCTCCAGTCGGGCGTCCCCTCGCGCTCGCTTCCTCGGGCGAGGCTTCGGGCCTGCCCTTCGTGAATGTCGCTTGCCCACTCCCAGCCGGGCTTGGGCGATACGACCCGTGGGTCGCTGGAAACCCGGGCGTCACGTAGGTCCTCCACGTACGCTCGATCCAGTTTGATCCTTGCGCGTACCTCCTCGTCCCTGGCGACGGATCCGTGTCCGGGGATGAGGACATCGACGTCGTCCGCTACGCCCTCGAGCAGTCCCAGCCCGACGAGGTAGTCCTCAATCGGGTTGTCGGTGTCTTCGAACATGGGAACGAAGACATCGGAGAGCATGTCGCCGGGAAACGACGCCGTTCACCTGGCCTCCGCGGGCGGTCACGGCCATCCCGGTCGCGTCGGTGACCAGCGAGGTCCGCATATGGTCGCCGATCGGCCAGCCCAGCACGCGTCGCGAGCAGATGTCGGTCACCGTGGCGAGGTAGAGCCAGGTCGTGCCGACGGCGACGTAGGTGATGCCGCCGCACCACCCGGTGTTCAGGGCGTCCGCGGCGAAGGCGCGCATCACCAGGTCCGGCACGGGCGGCGCGGTCCTGTCCGCGATCGTCGTCCGCTTCTTCTTCGCAGATGCCGGCCGACGATGTGGTTGACCCGCACCAGCCGGGTCACGCGCTTGCGGTTGATCCGCCGTCCCCTCGCACGCAGCTCGGCATGGACGCGCGGGGCACCGTAAACGCCATCGTGCGGGGCGTGAATGGCACGGATCTCGCTCACGGCCCACTTCTCCTCGGCCCGTCGCTCGGCGCGGGCCTGCCCGGTGGCCAGACGGCGGTAGCAACCGGCGCGGGACACACCGAGCACCCGGCAGATCCGCTTGCCGCCGAAGTCGGCGCGGTTGTCCGAGATGAAGTCCCAGCGGCGAGGGCTCACTTCACCTCCCGAGCGAAATACGCGGCCGCCCGGCGCAGGATCTCGCGCTCGAGGTGCCACTCTTTCTCAGCCTTCAGCAGCCGGGCGTTCTCCGCCCGCAGCAGGGCCGGCTCATCCACCTCGCCGCCCGTGTCACGACGTCCGGGCACGGCCTGGTTCTCTCGTCCTTGCGCGCCCTCGTCCGCAGCGACTCCGCGGTGGTGCCGAGATTCGCGGCCACCGCCGCGTACGTCCGCTTCCCGGCCGCGGCACGGTGGAGCGCGACCGCGTCCTTCCCGAACTCCTCCGGATACGGAGACTTGCGTCCCACGTGGACATCCCTCCCTGGACTGTCAAGATCCAATGCCAGGGTGTCCACTCCAAAGGATCAGTCTCACCATCGGCGTCACCCAGGACGGCGGCCGCGAGGTCGTCGGTGTCATGGTCGGCGACAGCGAGACCGAAGTCTTCTGGGCCCAGTTCCTGCGTCACCTGCGAGAACGCGGACTGAGTTGCGTCCGCCTGGGCATCTCCGACAGCCACAGCGCTCTGGTCAAAGCGATCCGCAAGAGGAGGGCGGCGAGGCCGGCGACGACGGCGATCTGGAGGGTGGCGAGAGCGGCGACGGAGCCGGTCTCGCCCTGCGTCCCCAGGTCGATGGCAGTGGTGCCGATGACCTGTGACCCGGCCCCGGCGAGCAACAGGGCGGGGACGTACTCGCGGATCGTCTGGGCCCAGATGAGCAGAGACGAGGCGAGCATCGCGGGCACCAGGGGGCGGATGAGGATGCCGGGGCGCGAGCGGAGTCGGGGCCGTCCGCCGCGGCGTCAGCGGCGGCCGGCTCGGTGGCTTTCCGGCGGCCCCAGGTAGCTCGGCTTCAGCCCGCCCGTGTCGACGACGAGCCTTTGCACTACCACCGTCGGGTCCACCATCCACAACTTCAGGGTGTGGGTGCCCGGCCCGGACACTGTGTGCTCGGTGACCGTGAGGTTGGTGTTGTCCGAGGTGTTTCGTTCCCATTGCTTGTTCATCGACGTGTCGTCGGCGCCCGTGACCCGGGTGACGTTCACCGTCGTCGGCGCAGCGCCGTCGAACGACACCGCGTACCGAAGGCCCTCCGTAGGCAGCACGTTGTTGCGCGGCGACAGGTACACCAGCACCCGCACTGTCCCCGGGTCCGTCGTCAGCGTCACCCCGTACTCCAGGCGCGGGCCGTTCCCGCCCGGCGCGCGGCTCGGCGCCGTCACCGGCCAGGGTGTCACACCCGACCCCGTCCGCCCGATGTCCGGGATCTCCCGCCAGGTCACCCCATCTGTCTCCACCGCGCGCGTGGCGTGCGCCGCCTCCATCGCCACGTACCCCGACGCTTCCACGAACCCCCGGCGCCCCCCGCGCGCGCCCAGCCGCGGGTTCTCCACGCGCGCCGTCACCCGCACCGCCCGGCCACCCGGTCCGCGCACCGTGAGCGGCACCTCGGTGGTCCCGCGCGGCGCACGCCGCCAGTCCACCCGCACCGTCGCCCGCACCTGGTGCGTCACCCGGCCCCGCGCGCGGTCCACCGTCAGCCACTCCACCGGCGACTCGATCCGGTACGCGAACGGCTCCCGGCCCCGGTTGAACACCTCGACGTACGGATCGGGCGCGGTCCGGTACGGGCTCAGCGCCGGCAGTACCGCGGGCGCGTCCGAAGCGGGCCACCACGCGTCCGAGCCGTCGAGCCCTACGCCCATCTCCGCCCCCGCCGGGACCTCGACGCGCTGGACCGCCGGAAACACCTCGTCCGGCAGCGCCACGTGGTCCGGCGTCTGCGGCTGCTGCCAGGCCGCGTCCGGGCCGTACCGCGCCACATTTCCATAACCGATTTTCGGCTGGGTCTGGAAGCCCCTCCACTTCCCCCCGGCCAGCTCTTCGTTGTAGTGGTCCGACAGGGCCTGGTCGTCGGCGAAGCGCGCATCGGTGACGTCTGCCAGGGCGTTCGCCGCCGCCCGGCCCTGCGTCGCGTAGTGCAGGTTGGTGAACTCCGCCTCGCGCAGCGCGTACAGGTTCGCCGTCGCCTTCACCTGGTAGAACGCGAGCTGGAAGTACGCGTCCTGCCGCTCGGCCGGGAGCAGCGCCCCGATCCGCTCGGCGCGCCCGGCGAGCCGCCGCCACTCGTCGGTGACGCGCTCCAGCTCCCGGTAGTGGTTGAGGTGGTACGGGCTCTGCTGGTCGTCGTAAGCCACCGCGGAGGGGTCGGTGGCCGGGTTCTTCGCAGGGTCGAGGCTGATCCGGCGGTTCAGCAGTTCAGGTTTGCGGCGCGCCTGGAGCACACCGTACTCGTGCAGCACCCTGGCGATCGCGGCGGCGTACCGGGGGCCGAAGTTCTCCTCCGCGTAAGCCCGTTCCCATTCCTCCAGGCGCTCCAGCGGCCAGCGGTCGGGTTCCCACGCGTAGTCGAGGAAGAACTGGAGCGGCAGCTCGTGGTTCTTCATGTCGCCGACGTTGACCACCCACAGCCGCTCCACACCGTACGTGTACGCGAGGTGGAGTTGCTCCCAGGTGGAGGTGAGGTTGGTGGTGTCGACCCACTTGTAGTTCCGGCCGCCGCCGACGTAGTCGAAGTGGTAGTAGATGCCGTATCCGCCCGCGCGTGGCTCCATCGACTGGTCCGGGAGCTTGCGCATGTTGCCCCAGTTGTCGTCGCAGAAGATCACCGTGACGTCCTCGGGCGGGCGCAGGCCCTCGTCCCAGTACCGCTGGACCTCCTTGTAGAGCGTCTGCACCTGGGGTATCGCGGTGAGCCGGTCGGCCCCGGCCTCCTCGGCGAGGATGCGGCGCTGGGCGGCGAGGATGGACTCCATCAGCTCGATGCCGTCGCCGTCGGGCAGGCTGACGTCGCCGTTGCCGCGCATGCCGAGTGTGACGACACCCTCGAAGTCCTGTTCCACCATGCGGCGGACGCCGTCGCGCCAGTACGCCTCGATGGCGTCGCGGTTGCGGCGGTAGCTCCACTCGCCGGTGCCGCCGTACGGGTCGCGGCCCGGGACGGTGATGTTCCCGGCGGCGTCGCGCCGCGCGGCGACGGCGTGGCGGTTCCACTCCTCGATGCCCCGCATCATGGGCGCCTCGTGGGAGGTGCCCATGACGACGCCGTAGCGCTTGGCGGTCGCGTGGTTCTCCGGATCGTCCTCGGCGAAGGCCCGGCCCCACACGGCGGGCCACAGGTAGTTGGCCTTCAGCCGCAGCATGACCTCGAAGATCTTCTCCCAGAACTTGCTGTTGAAGCCGTTCGGATACCCGGGCGCGAGGCCGGGGCCGAAGTACGCCGGAGCCCACGTGCCGAGCGCCGGGTTCTCGTCGTTGATGAAGAAGCCGCGGTACTTCACCGCCGGAGTGCCCTGCGTGTGGCGGCCCGGCAGCACGTACAGCTCGTCGTGGCGGTGCGGGGGCACGTCGTCCCAGAAGTGCCACGGCGACACCCCGATCTGCCGCGACACCTCGTACGCTCCGAAGATCGTCCCGCGCTGGTCGCTCCCCGCGATCACGAGGGCGCGCCGCACGCCCGGCAGCGGATCGCGCACGACCTGCTGGAGAGACGTCTCCCACTTTCCCCCGATACCGGACACGTCCAGTTTCCCGGTTTCGACCAGGCCGTCGAGCAGAGGGCTGCGGCCCAGCGTGCCCACGAGCACGATGTCCCGCGACTCCGCCCCCGGCAGGCCGTGTGCGACGGCGGGCTCCGTGCCGGTCACCCGGCCGATGTCCGTCCGCAGATCCCCGACGACCCGCACCACGCCGGGGTGGTCGCCTTCGTCGACCACGAGCGGCGCCGCCCGACCGCCCGCCACCAGTGGAAAGGCGTCCCGGGCGGGGGTGAAGGACACGAACCGGCGGTAGGGGCCGGAGCCGGACCCCGGTCTCCCGGCGGCGGCACCCGGCCCGAACGGCGATGCCGGGGCGGCGGCCGCCACGGGGGAGGGGGCAGCGACGGAGGCCACCGCGGTGGCCACGGCCGCCGCCAGCACCGTGCGCCGACGGGGAGACGGGGACGGGGAAGCGGGGGTGCCGCCTCCGAGGGACCTGTTCATTACTCGACCTCCGGAACGGAACGATCGGGACAGGGCGTGAAGTGTGAGACAAGGAGTGGCAGGGGGCGGCGGAGTGCGTGCGGGGGTCGCTGCCTATCCGCGGGCGTCCCGGAACAGCCGGACGGGCACCGCGTCGGCCAGCAGACCGTAGCCGTGCGGGTTCAGGTGCAGGTGGTCGCCCCCGTCGGCGGAGTGCAGCAGCCGCTCCGGAGCGGCTGGATCCCGCACCGCCGCGTCGAAGTCGATCACCGCGTCGAACCGGCCGCTGTCACGGATCCACGCGTTCACCGTCCGCCTGGCCTCCTCCCGCAGCCCTTCCGCGTCGTCGTACGTCTCGTTGCCGCCGAACGGCAGCAGGGTCGCCCCGTACACCTCGATGCCGTGGGCGTGCGCGCGGACGACGATCTGCTCGTACGCCGCGATCAACCGCGCCGCGACGTCCTTCTGTGCGGCGGGCGTGGCCGGCGCCGTACCGATGTCGTTGATTCCCTCGAAGACGACGAGCCACTCCACACCACTCTGCGCCAACACGTCACGATCGAGGCGGGCGAGCAGGTTCGGACCCAGACCGTCGTTCAGTACACGGTTGCCGCCCGCCGCCTGGTTGAGGACGGCGGTGCCCGCCGTGCCGCCGGACCGTGACAGCAGACGGTCGAGGAACTGGTCGGGCCAGCGGTTGTTCATGTTGGTGGTCGAGCCCCGCCCGTCGGTCAACGAGTCCCCGACGACCGCGACAGCGGCCGTGCGCGTCGGCGCCCACGTCTCGATCCCACTCAGGAAGTACCAGTGGTCGGTGGGGGTGGCCCCCGCCAGGTCCACGGCATCGACGTGGTCACCGGCCAGGAGGTGGGACGTGGTCCTCGACCCGGGGTGCGAGGTGATGTCGCGCGACGCCTGGCCCTCGGCCAGGTACATCGTCACTGTGAGGTTGCTCCCCGCCGCCACGTCGAACGGCAGCGGGTCGGACACGGCCTGCGCACCCACCGGCACGGTCGTCGACGCGCCGCCTTGGAAGGTGACCGTGCGGGCGAAACCGGGCGCGATCCCGGTGACCCCGGCCCGGCCGTCGACCGGGCGTGCCACCGATACCGAGGTGATCGGCAGGGGAGCGCCGCCGAAGGCGTTGGAGAAACGCAGCCGGATCCGCTCCCCGCCGACCGTGACCCGCACCGTCTGACGCAGGGTGCTGTCGACGAGGACGGCGTCCTCCTGGGTGAACGGCGGCGGCGGCATGTTGCCGGGCTCCGTCAACTGCGGCATGGCCGCCCACGTGTTCACCCAGTGCCGCCCTTCCCGGGTGGTGTTCTCCGTGTCGGCCGCGCCCGCCGCTCCGCCGGTGGAGGCGGCGGTCAGGAGTGAGATCGCAAGCAGGCCTACGGCGGTGAGACTGCTGATCCATGACATTCTTCGCACGGCGGTGCCGTCCCTTCATGGCGCCGACCGTCAGCGGCGCAGCCCTGTGAACCGCACAGCCCTGTGAACCGCACAGCCGGGGTACGACGACGAGGCTTCCCGAAAAGGTGCGTTTACGCGGTCTTCCATGGAGCGACGACGACGTTAGGCAACCTACTTTCGGGACGTCAAGACGTGCACCCGTCGAAACTTTTCGGTACTCGGGGCCTGCCGCCGAAAGTCACAGGGCAAGCTGATTGAAAGTCCCCTGCGCAGGAAGCAACTACCCGAGACGACTCCTGTTGAGGTTGATTTCCAGCGCTTCAGGCCGTTCTGTGATGAGCGCTGCCGCGGGAACGGTGCTTCTGGCGGTGAGTCCGTGTGTACGGGTATTGACCTTGCCCCCGACAGGCGCTTAGCTTCCGTTACTGTAAATATTTCGGTCCAAGCGTCGAATCTTTCGAAGGATACGGAATGAGGCTTTCCGGATGAGGCGTTTCCGCTTCCTCACCGTGGCCCTGGCCACCGCCGCCCTGTCCCTGCCGCTCACGGCCGACGTGGCCGGGGCCGCCCCGGCGGCCGACCGGCAGTCCGTCCCGCACTCCAACGCCAGGCTCGACCGGCTGCGCGACGCCGCCCCCGAGGATTTCGTCGTGGGCACCGCCGTGGCAGGCGGCGGCCACCACTTGGAGCAGGATTACCCGGACCCGTTCACCTCGGACAGGGAGTACCGGAAGATCCTCGGGCGCCAGTTCAGCTCGGTTTCGCCCGAGAACCAGATGAAGTGGGAGTTCGTCCACCCGGAGCGGGACCGGTACGACTTCGAGGCCGCGGACGCCATCGTCGGTTTCGCCGAGCGGCACGGTCAGGTCGTGCGGGGGCACACACTGCTGTGGCACAGCCAGAACCCGCAGTGGCTGGAGCAGGGCGGCTTCTCGAAGGAGGAACTGCGCGCGATCCTGCGCGAGCACGTCACCACCGTCGTCGGCCGGTACGCCGGCAGGATCCAGCAGTGGGACGTCGCGAACGAGATCTTCGACGACCGGGGGGATCTGCGTACGCAGGACAACATCTGGATCCGCGAACTCGGCCCGGGCATCGTCGCTGACGCCTTCCGCTGGGCGCACGAGGCCGACCCCAAGGCGAAGCTGTTCTTCAACGACTACGGTGTCGAGAGCGTCAACGCCAAGAGCGATGCCTACTACGCCCTCACGCAGGACCTGATCCGGCAGGGGGTGCCCGTGCACGGGTTCTCCGTGCAGGCACACCTGAGCACGCGGTACGGCTTCCCGGAGGATCTGGAGACGAACCTGCGGCGGTTCGACGCGCTGCGCTTGGAGACGGCCGTTACCGAACTGGACGTACGGATGGACCTGCCGGAGACCGGGATGCCCACCGACGCGCAGCAGAAGCAGCAGGCCGACTACTATCAGCGAGCGCTGTCGGCGTGTCTGGCCGTCGAGGACTGCAACTCGTTCACGATCTGGGGCTTCACCGACAAGTACTCATGGGTGCCGGTGTTCTTCCAGGGGGAGGGGTCCGCGACGGTCATGACCGGGGACTTCGGCCGCAAGCCCGCCTTCCACGCCCTGCGGTCCACGCTGCAAGCGGCTCGGGAAGACTGATCCCTGTGATCCGCCGCCAGGGTTCACCACCGATCGGATCGTCGGCCAAGGTGGCGCCGGCTGCGGCGAGCGTGCCGGCGAGGCCGTCGGGGAATCCGGCGCCGGCGACGTTGGCGAGGTGGCCGCCGCCCGTCGCGGCGGCCGCCAGGACCACGGTGGTGACCTCGTGCCTGACGGACGACGAACCGCGGTGCCAGCCGCTGCTGCGCGGCAGATGGCCCCGGTTCAGCCGCCCCGGGCGGAGAGGAGTGCGAGCGACGACGATCGACGGTACGAGGGATGCGACCAGGCCGTTGAACCCTTTGGGGGAAGGGAGTTCGGGCGGAGCCCGGCTTCCGTGACGTGCCGCCGCGGGATCTGCATTCAGCGTCCTCGGGCCCATCGCCGCCGATGTAACCGGCCCGGTGGGAGAAGATCACGAGGCACAACAACGAGCGCGCGCAGGGTGATCGGCGTCAACCCCCAGGGCCGGACGCGTACTCCGGCCGCATCGGGGGCTGTTCCATCGACGCCCGGATGCAGTCCCGCCGCGCCGTAGCCGCGCTGGAGTCCGCCATCGTCCGCCGCGACCAGGTGGTCGGATGCGTGGTGCCTCGTGGTACTCCCACGCAGCTGGGTGGTAGAGCGCCCACGGTCCTGGATCTTCCAGCGTCGCCGCTGAGTACGTGACTACACACGTTGCCCGAGCACCACGAAGCCGTGGCCGAGTGATCCATCATCATGATGATGGCCCGGCGTCTGGCGTGCGCGAAGGACGCCAAGCACCGGAAATGATCAGTTTGTTCACGGGCTCTCAGCGGCGACGTGAGCGATGGAGCGAGCTCGGCAGCGCTCAACGAGGCGGTGGCGCCCGTCAACGGACGACGGTGCGTTGCGGTGAGAGCCCGGCGCAGTATCAGCAGGCCCGATCAGATCGCCTACTACGTCGCATCCGCGCCGGTGGGCACCAGCGTCGACCGGCTCGTGCGTGTTGCCGGGCGCCGGTGGGCGATCGAGGAATGCTTCCAGGCCGCGAAGAACGAGTGCGGCCTGGACCAGTACGAAGTCCGCCGCTACGTCGGCTGGATGAGGCACATCACCCTGGCCATGCCCGCGCATGCCTTTCTCGCGGCCACGGCAACACAGGCAGCGGCAAAGGGGGATGCAGAAACGGTTCCACCCTTCGCTCACCGTGGCAGAAGTCCGCCGGCTCCTGGCAACTGGCACCGCACACCGGCCCGCCCGCTACTTCGCACCCATGCGCTGAGATGGTCGCGATGGCGGCGAAGGCGTCAGGCCGTGGCCCGGCACTGTCACTACCGACGACGATGCCACTCATTGGAGGGGCGGTCCGGTAACACCGCCCCTGACATGCCAGCAGCCAACTACACTCCCGACGATGCCTCTGACCAGGCCAGGTAGCGAACCGCTGCTGGAGTACTAGGTCGCGGGCGACGTGCGCTAACGGGTGGCCGGTCGAGCGGACCTCGCGGACGGCGCGCTCGCGGAGTTCATCGGGGTACTTACGTGGTGCTGGGACTGCTGTGGCTCTCCTTACGTCTGGATCGTAACCCAGGCTTCAAGGACTTCACGAAGATCAGTGCAGCTCAAGGCGAAACCGATTGGTGCCTGGTCGTTGGTCGGGTGTGATCGGGAATGGGGACATGCGTCGGCTGGTGCCGGCTGCGCAGGAGGATCTGCGGCTGCGGGTGGTTGCGGCGCTCGAATCGGGGCGGGTGGCGACGTACGGTCAGGCCGCGGAGCTGTTCGGCGTCTCCGAGCGGTCGGTGGGCAGCTGGTGGCGTGCCTTCAAGACCGGCGGCAGGGCAGCCTTGAAGGCGGCCGAGCGTGAATCCCGGGCTGGGAAGGGCGAGTTGGTCGACGATTCCGCTCGTGGTGCGGTGTTGCGGGCGATGCGGGACTACACCCCGGCCGACCTGGGCCAGAGCGGGGTGATGTGGACCCGCGCCTCGACGCGGATCCTGATCCACCTGGTGTGCGGAGTGTCGATGACGGAGCAGGGAGTGGGCAAGTGGCTGCGCCGGCACGGCTTCACGCCGCAGCGCCCCGCCCGGCGCTCCTACCGGCAGCGGGGCGAACAGGTGTGGGCCTGGCTGGAGGAGAACGCCGAGCGGATCGGGCTGCACCTGGTGCCCGGATACAGCCCCGAGCTCAACCCCGACGAACTGACGAACTGTTGAACGCCGACCTCAAACACCACGTCCACGCCGCCCGCGCAACCTCCATCGACGATCTCGCCCGCGAGACCCGACGCTTCCTGCATCACAGGCAACGCCAACCCCGCATCGTCTGCGGCTACTTCAAAGCCCGCCACGTCCGCTACACCATCGAGTAGGAAACCCACCAGTTTCGGCTCAATAGAAGATCGCGTTCACGATCTCCCACAGGTCACAGGGCCTTGAGGACTCCGGTCGCCGAGCGGACCACCCGGTCCTGCTTCCACGCCTGATCATCGGCTCGATCAATACTCACTGCTCGTCCGATAAGTCGCTGGGGTACGGCTCTGCCTTCACGCCCCGCACCTGAACATGGACTGCCCCCCCCAGTGGACCGTGCAGCGATCATTACCTCGATCGAGCGATCCCGAACCGAGGAAGATCGGACTTAGCCTCCACTGAGTATGGCCACGGAGTTCCACGCGGCAACAAGCACCCTCCAGAGTTATAGGTACTCCACTCGGCGAAGGCAGCCCAAACTGTGCCGTCGGATGCCGCAAGGACTCGACCGAGGGAGTGCTGTGTTCAGAACGAGAGCAAGACCCCAGGCAGACTTGATACCGTCCGCCGGTCCGCACCCATGGGGCCGGTGGCGGCCGGCCACCGCGCTGACAGCCTGGCTGGTGGGGATCATCGTCGCCGCGGCGACGGTCCTGATGCCGACGCCCGCGGTGGCCGCGCCGTCCACCCCGGACTTCGGGGCGGCTATCGACGCGTATGCCGCCAACGACCCCCAGGACGAGTGTTTTGACAAGATCCAGCCGGGCGCTCTGGGTCTCCGGGACCTGCTCAACGAGGCGTACGGATCTCACACTTCCTACTTCCAACGTGCCTGCAGTGACGGTGGCACGAGTGAGCACAAGGAAGGCCGTGCGCTGGACTACATGCTCGACTACTACAACTCCGGTGAGCGCGCCATCGCCGACGACACCCTCGCCTGGCTGCTGAAGACGGACAAGTACGGCAACAAGCACGCCAACGCCCGGCGGCTCGGGATCATGTATGTGATATGGAACGACCGGATCTGGTCGGCGCACCGAGCCGATGAGGGGTGGCGGGACTACAGCGGAGACAATCCGCACAGGGACCACATCCACTTCAGTCTCAGCTGGGACGGTGCCCTCAAGAAGACAAGCTGGTGGCAGTGGAAGGAGCCCGGACGGACCACCCACAGCGTGACGGGTGACTCGTTCACCGACCTGGTGGCGACGAAGTCCGACGGCACGATGTGGCTGTATTCCAACAACTTCCTGCGTGACGACGGCATGCCGTACAGCAGCGCCCGCCAGATCGGCAGCAGTTGGAACACCTTCAACCGCATCATCCCGGCCGACGCGACCGGCGACGGCTACACCGACCTGGTGGCGACGAAGTCCGACGGGACGATGTGGCTGTATTCCAACAACTTCGTCCGTGACGGCGGCAAGCCATATAGCAGTGGTCGCCAGATCGGCCACAGCTGGAACATCTACAACCGCGTCATCGCGGCCGACGCGACCGGTGACGGGTTCACGGACTTGGTGGCGCTGAAGCCCGACGGGACGATGTGGCTGTATTCCAACAACTTCGTCCGTGACGGCGGCAAGCCATATAGCAGTGGTCGCCAGATCGGCCACAGCTGGAACAACTTCAACCGCATCACCGCCTGACGTCGCTCCCATGGTGCCGGCCGCCCACTTGCAGCGGTCGGCACCCTCACCCCTCATGACCGCTGGAGCAACCGTGCGACTTTTGATGGGGACGGTTGAGCAGCTCCGCGACCCCGTCTACGCGACCAACCGGTTCCTCGGCAAAACGCTCCAATTCGACTGGCGCAACGATCCAATCGGGCAGAACTGCCAGCAAGTAGTCGGGACTGTTGCAGAGTTGGGTGACAGCGGGTTTATGCAGCCAGGGCTGGGGGCGGGGTCATGATGGTCTCGCACTCGACGGGGGTCAACCGGGCCAGGCGCCTCTGACGCCGGCGGCGGCGGTAGGTGCGCTCGATCCAGGTCACGATCGCACTCCGCAATTCCTGGCGGGTGGCCCAGGTACGGCGGTCGAGGACGTTCTTCTGCATAAGCGCGAAGAAGCTCTCCATGGCCGCGTTGTCGCTTGCGGTACCGACTCTCCCCATCGACCCGATCATGCGGTGACGTGAGAGAACGGCAACGAATTTCCGGGAGCGAAATTACGACAGAGCCGGGCGTCGATCGAGTAGCCCACAAAGCGGCCGGAGTACACGTCCTTGACCGCGCACAGATACAACTTGCCCTCGCCGGTGGGGTGCTCGGTGATGTCCGTGATCCACAGCCGGTTCGGCCCGTCGGCGGTGAAGTCGCGCCGGACCCGGTCGTCGTGCACCGGTCGGCCGGCCTTGGCGTTCTTGCCCCGGCCCCACCCCTTGCCGAAGACGCTCCACCAACGGTTGTCGCGACAAATCCTCCAGGCGGTCCGCTCGGCCATCGCCTCACCGGCCTCGCGCGCCTCGTCGAGGAGGAACCTGTGGCCGAACTCGGGATCGTCGCGGTGAGCACCGAACAGGGCATTGGCCCGGTATGCCTCAGCCAGCTCGGCATCGGTCACTGGTGTCTGGCTGTGGTCGTCGGCCAGCGGCCTGTCGGGCGAGGACATCGACCTGCGCTGGCAGGCGTTCCTGAGAAGGTTCGACCTGGAACACACCTTCCGGATGATCAAGCAGACACTGGGCTGGACCAGCCCGAGGCTCCGCACGCCCCAGGCGGCGGACCGGTGGACCTGGCTGGTCGTCGCCGCTCACACTCAGCTCCGCCTCGCCCGGCCGCTGGCCGCGGACCTCCGCCGCCCGTGGGAGAGGCCGGCCGAGCCTGGCCGACTCGCCCCCGCACGGGTACGCCGGGGGTTCAGGAACCTCCGCCCGCACCTGCCCTGTCCGGCGAGTGCGCCCAAACCCACCCGGGCCGGCCCCGGCAGGGCACCCGGCTCGAAGAACCGGCAACCCGCGACCCGCTACGACGTGGGCATCGGTCAGGCGCCCCGAGACCACCACTGAGCGTGACCAGGTCAGACCATAAAGAACAACCTGAGAGTCTGTTTCCGATCCCTGGTTCGTCGGGCGGGCGTGGTGATGGCGTCCGTGGTGTTGTGACACCGACCGCGGAGGGGAATCTCGGGATGGTGCGCTCGGTTGAAGGAGCCATGGTCAGCATCAGCTACGAAACACCACAGGATACCCGCACGCGGCTGCGCCGAGTGCTTGCCGAGGCCACCTTCAAAGTCCTGTCCGGGCAGTGGGCGTACCACGAGTACCTGGCAGTGCCGGTCCCGCAAATGTCTGCCGACGCCCTGGCCCTGGTGCGCGACGAGGAGAGCTGGTCAGTCCTCGAGCCGGCGCGGGGCGGCGAGGCGGAGGTCTTCGGCGTCTTCGCGTTTCACTTCCCGGCAGCATCCGATAACAGCGGCTTTGTAGGCTGGCTGGCTGGCGAGCTCAAGGATCACCTCGGCACGGGCGTGGCCGTGCTCTGCGGATACAACTCCTCGAAGGGCGGCATTTACGACTACTGGCTCGTCCCTAGTCAGCTTCTATCCGAGGCAGAGGAGCATGTGCGGAGTCTGGCGGCGGACGGCGGTGAGGACAGCCAGTAGGCAGGACTCGGTGAAACCGTCGTGGTGGTACGACAATGAGGCCGGTTCAGATCAGGTGGCCTCTCGGGAGGCGGTTGTCCGCTTCTGCGGGACTTTCGGCGAGTGATGCGCCTGGTCATAAGATCGTGTCCTACGTGGTGAGGCGGTTGCGGTCGTTGGTCCGTTCATGAGGCGGGGTACGTGGAGTTGGATTGTTCCAGACGGCCTGTGGGAGATCGCGAAGCCGCTGATCCCTCCGTCGAAGGTGCGGCCGCAGGGGGGTGGAACGCAGGACACGCCTGATGAGACGCTGTTCGCGGCCATCATCTACGTGCTGGTCAGCGGCTGCGCCTGGCGCGCTTTGCCATCCTGCTTCGGCATATCGAAGTCGACCGCCCACCGCCGGTTCCTGATCTGGTGGAGACCCGGCGTCTGGGGCCGCCTCCACGAGGCCGAACTGCACCGGCTTGACGACGCCGGCCTGGACGACGTCACCCGCGTCGTCCTCGACACCGCCCACGTGAGAGCAAAAAAAGGGGGTGAACACACAGGTCCGAGCCCCGTGGACCGCGGCAAGCCGGGTTCCAGGACGCACGTCTTGCCGGACGCGAACGGACTGCCTCTCCTCGTCGGCGTCTCGGCCGGCAACACCCACGACAGCGAAGGGCTGAAGCCCATGGTCGAGGGCCACCAAACGAGACACGACCCTCACCGCGGCCGCTACTTCAAGCCCCAGCCCTCCACGCAGACCAAGCCCACGACCGCGCCGACCCGCGCAGATGGCTTCGCTGGAAGCGCATCGGAGTACGCGTCGCCCGCAAAGGCATCGAGTCCAGCGCGCCGATTAGGGCGACGACGCTGGGTCGTCGAGCGCACCATGTCGTGGCTCTCCGGTTACCGCGGACTCAGCCCCCGCTACGAGCGCAATCCCCGTAACTACCTGGCCTTCCTCGGACTCGCCGCCGCTCTCTGCTGCTACAAGCGCCTTGCCCGCCTCACCACGTAGGACACGGTCTTATCCGTACGTGAGGGCACCTCAGTGTCGCGTCGAGACCGCACTTCTCTGGGCTCGTTCGAGACGGCGGGCCCTGACGCGTCGGGTGGGGTGGGCGGGGTCTTCGCCGGCGCCCGCCACAGGGGTCCGCGCGCCGCCGGGGGGCGGGAAGAGCCGCTCGGCGACGTCGGCGAGGGCATTGCTGTCCGGTCCCGCCGCGATGTGGAAGTGGGACGGCTTCACAGGGCTGAGGTCACCGCCCCATACGACGGTGCCTTCGCAGTCCAGGAGGATGTCCCGCACGATCCGTTCGTGGTGGGGCCAGAGCCCTTCGGAGCCGCCGAGGGGGTAGGCGGCGGGGTGGAGGCACAGTGCGGTGCCGGAGAGGTGGTTCAACTCGTAGTCCGCAGCGATGGTCCGGTTGGTGGTGTGGCCGCTGATGCCGCCGCCCTGGCCGGTGTCGAGTGGTGCGATCTCGTAATACCAGCGTCGCGCGATGTGCAGGAGCACGGTTGCCACTGGGCCGTCACGCAAGTCCACGGAGGCTGTGAAGCCGTCCACCAGGTGGGTGTTGACGGCGTCGGGGGTGATGGGCCAGCCGTTCACAGACCTGCCCCGGGTCCACTCGGCGCTCTTCCCGTTCGATACGGCGCCCGGTGCGGCGGCAGCCGGTCCTGCGTGGGTGATCCAGGCGGCCACGGTGGTCGCGGCCCCGGCGGCGAGGAGGCCCCGGCGCGTGATGGTGCGGCTCACGCTACCCTTCCATACCTCGGGTGATGACGGTGTGCATTCCCTCGACGAACGAGGCGAGCTGGTCCGAGGGAACCCGGTCCGGGTACTGGCTTTCGTCCTCGGGCAGGAAGGAACCCTTGCCCCTGTCGAACAAGGAGAAGATCTCGGAATCCAACAGGACGTTCCGCACAGTCGCCCGGAACGTGCTGGAGCTGCCGCCGAACCGCTTCTCGTAGAAGTGGGTGAACCGCTTCGCCGATCGGTTCTCTCCATCCCAGAAGTGGTACGTGAACGGCGTGTCGGACAGCAGCCTGTCGTCTCCGCCGCCGGACTCGCCGTCCAAGCCGTGCAGATAGTGGGAGATGTTGTAGGCGTCGACGTCGGCGATGAGGTTGTCACTGCTGAACCGGGATTCCACCGTCGCGGATCCGACGACCTGGACGCAGAAGTCCTCGCCGGACATCGAGCGGTGGTTCTCACGCCACTGCGTGTAGGCGTTGAGAATGTCCCCCCAACCGCAGCCTTCTCCCATAGTTCACGTCGGTGCCGCTTCCGGGGTAGGCGAAGTGACCCTCGGCGGCGGCGCCGAAGTGCGCTAGGGTGATGCGGTGGTTCGCCCGCGGATCATCGTATTTGACCATGTCGCCGGGCTCGATGCCCGCGGCCGCGCCGAGCCGCCTCGTCACATAGCTTCGCTCGTCACCGGGCGCCGTCCCCGCCCTTCGGCTCGCTGCCAAGCGACGACCCACCCCTCCTGCCTTCTACCCTGTCTGAGACCTTCACGGTCGCCGATGAGCCGAGCCAGTGGATGCTGGTTCCGAACTGCAGGGTCGTTCCCAGCCGGACTGGAACCTCCCCGACGTGCTGGATACGGCGCTCATCCGACTGCTCGCCGCATACCTCGACCTCGCCGCCGAGTCCGACACACCCCCGGCCTCCTCTTCGAGTCGGTGTAGGCACTCCGCGTGGTCGCGGAGAACCCCGTGAACGCGGCACCCGCCACCGGGCGGCACCCGGAGGGCAACCCCCGCCCCACCCACACGGCCGCGCAGCCCCCGGACGCCCCGCCGCACCCGCGACCACCGCGCGGCGGGGCACCAGGGACCCGTCAAGCCTTCCCGTTGTACTGGTACCAGTCAGTGATCGGGTCGGTCAGGACCTTGTCGTCGAAGAGCCGGAAGTACACGACCGTGCCCTCGTCGATGTCGTCGTTGTCGTCCATCTCAATCTTATTCATGTCGAGTTCCGCGGACGTCCCCGGCGCCCAGTAGGTCCCCTCCTCCTTGATGAAGCCCGAGCCCTCCCACCACATCGCCCGGACGTAGATCGTGTCGCCGTCGTTCTTGCCGTCGTAGACGTACAGGATCTCGTCGGACGGGTGGAACTCGACCTGCGCCACAGGGCTGTTGTTCTTCTTGACGACCAGCTTCAGGCCCTTGCCGCCGCTGTCATACTTGAACTCGGTGAAGTCGAGGCCACTGTTGTCCGAGCAGGGGCATTCGACGGTGTAGCGGGACCAGCTGGAGACCGACAGGTCCGAGTTGGTGTAGGCGTTCGCCGTGCTCGCGGAGAACCCGGTGAACGTGGCAGCCATTCCGAGGGAGAAGGCCGTGGCCATTGCTCTGGTGCGCATTGTTGCCCTTCTTGTTGGTTAGGAAATGTGGAGCTCCGGCGGCATCCGCCACCAGGTCAGCGCCTCTGCGTACGTGAGAGGCGGAGCGCCTTGACACGCCGGGCGGGCTGGGTGGGATCCTCGACCGCCCCCGCCACAGGAGTCCGCGTGGCGCCGGGCGGCGGCACAAGCCGCTCGGCAACACGTTCCAGCTCCTTGCTTCCCGGCTCCACGGCGATCTGGAAGTGTGACAGCTTCGCGGGGGCGAGGTCCCCGCCCCACACGACCGTGCCTTCGCAGTCCAGGAGGATGTCCCGCACGATCAACTCGTGGTGCGGCCACAGCCCTTCGGACCCGCCAAGGGGGTGCGCGGCGGGGTGCAGGCAGAGCGCGGTGCCCGAGAGGTAGTTCGACTCGTACGACGCGGCGACGGCCCGACGGGTCTTGTGCCCGCTGACGCCCCCGCCCTCCCCGGTGTCGAGCGGCGCGATCTCGTAGTGCCAGCGGCGCGCGACGTGCAGGAGCACAGCGGCTACGGGCCCGTCCCGCAGCACCACGGCAGCCGACGACCCCTCCACCTGATGCCTGCTGACGGCACCGGCATCGATGCTCCAGCCGTTCTCGGATCTTTCCCCGGTCCACGCGTCCTGCTTCCCGGACGACGCGTCCGGCGCGGCGGCGGCCGGCGTGGTCTGCCCGATCCAGGCGGCGGCGACGGTGCCCGCTCCGGCGGCGAGTACACTCCGGCGTGTGAGAGCACGACTCACGCGACTCCCTCCCCTTCCGTACGGCGGTTGATGACGGCGAACATGCCGTTGATGAACGAGTCGAGCGCGTCCGCGGGAATGTTCTCCGGCCACTGTTCTTCGTCTTCGGGCAGAAATTCCTTCTTGGCCCAGTCGTAGACGGAGAGGAAGTCGAGCGTCAGCATGTTCCGCACCGTCGTCTTGAACGTGCTGCTGCTGCCGCGGAAACGGTCGTAGTAGAAAGCGGTGAACCGCCGCTTCGCCTGGTTCGGTCCGTCGCCGAAGTGGTATGCCTCAAGGGCGTCGGACAACAGCATGTCGTCGTCGCCGCCCAACTCGCCGTTGCTGCCGCGCAGGAGCACGGCGATGTTGTGGGCGTCGACGTCGGCGACGAGATTGTCGCTGCCGAAGCGGGACTCCACGGTGGCGGATCCGACGACCTGGACACAGAAGTCGTGGCCGGACAGGTCCCGGTGGTGCTCCCGCCATTGCGTATAGGCGTTGAGGATGTCCCCCGCCCATCCGCAGCCCTCACCCGTCGTCGGTTCGGTGCCGCTGCCGGGGAAGTTGTAGTGGCCTTCGGCGGCGGCGCCGAAGTGGGCGAGGGTGATGCGGTGATTCACCAGCGGGTCGTAGTAGGAGGTTCTGTCGCCGGGCTCGATGCCGTTCGCCGCGCACTCGGCCGCGACGTCCCCGGAGATGCGGCCGAGGAGGAGGCTCCATTTCCAGTCGTGGTAATTGGGCTCAGCCGAGCGCAGGAAGGCCAGCGTCGCGTCGATCACGTCGTGCCGGGGGTACCCCATGCCGGAGATGACGTTCTCGACCCGCTTCACGAACTCGATGTACTGGCGGAGGTCGCCGTCCCCTGTGTCGGTCGTGCCGAGGAAGCTCACCCCAGGGTCGCTGTTCAGCCGCCAGACGTTGTGGTCCAGGCCGTAGCCCGACTGGAAGTCGTACTCCCGGATCTGGTTGAGCGACCAGTTGTGTGGCATCGGGAAGCCGAGGTTCCCGGAGTACCCCCACGACATGCCCGAGACGAACGACCAGCGGGCACCGGCCTCGCGCGAGACGCGCTCGCAGACGTTGCGGGTCCCATACACACCGAAGACATAGCGGGCGCCGCTCCTTGCGAGGGCGTTGCGGACGCCGTTGAAGTAGGGCACGACGTGCGAGGTGATGTGCTCGTCCTGGGCGTCGTAGTCCACGGCGAAGTAGATGCAGGACCCGTGCGGGATGCCGTGCTCCCTGGCCTTGGCGTCGGCCTGGAGCCCCTGGTCGTACCCCTTCGCCTCGGTGAAGTTGGCCAGCTGGGTGCCGTTGTACTGGAACAGCGGGAACAGCCGCATGGCATTGACGACGATGCCCGCCGCCTCGCCGGGCTTGAGCGCCTTGCCGAGGTAGTACGGGTCGTCGGGCTCCAGGTGTTCGTCCAGATACCGGCCGATGATCCGGTAGTCCGCGGCCCACAGCGCCCGGGCGCGCTCGGGGCTGGTGTAGGCGGCGGTGTCGCAGCCGTGCCCTTCACGGGTGTCGTCGCCGCAGGAGACGAGCAATTGGGCCCAGGTCTTGTAGTTGAACGTGCCGGCGAGCGTGCCGGTGGGTAGCTGTGAGAACTCCTGGAAGGCGTCTACCCAGGTCGTGGTTTCCGTCGAGGACTGGTTGCTGAACACGTGGTCGGCGTCGAAATGGATCGCGTTGCCGTCGCTGTCCCAGGTGGGGGAGTTGAACCAGCACGCGAAGCGGAACAGCAGCTCCAGTGGCTCCGTCAGGCGGATGCCGGTGCCCTTGGACTTGAGGGCCGCCTTCGTGCCGTCCCCGAAGTGTCCGTTGATGGTGTTCTTGTCCAGGCCGAGCTCGAACTGGAGGGCCAGCATCAGGCCTTGCTGCACATCGCGCGAGTAGATGCCGTCGGACGGCACCAGGTTCATCGCGGGAATGCGCTCCCGCTGGACGTATTTGCTGTTCAGGTACTGCTGGATCTGCTTGGTGATCAACTTGCCGCCCGGCACGAGGAGGAACTGGTCCATGCGCAGCAGCGAGCGGGTGAATCGGGCCCACAGGTCGGCGTCGATGTCCGAGAAGGTCGCTACGAGGCCCAGGTCGAACAGGGCATCGGACAGGGAGTCCTGAGCCCTCGCGTCCCACACGGCGGGATCGGCCGAGCCGTAGTAGCCCTTGCACCACAAGGCGGCGCTGTAGATGCGGATGATGTTCTGGTTGGTCTCCTTGTCGGGGAACAGGTAGCGCTGCTTCACCGCCGCAAGGGTGCCTGGCCCGAAGTTCTTGACGGTCGGGGAGATCCCCAGCTCGTGCTGGAGTGCCTGGGTGAGGCAGTCGACCGTCTCCCAGCCCGTTCTGCCGTTTGGTGTGCACGGTACATAGCCGGGCACGTTCGCGTAGGTCGCGTTGACCCAGTCCTGGACGGCCCGGATGTTCGGGTCCGGCATACGTACCTCCATGGTTCGGTGCGTCGCCCACCGTCACGGGGTGTGTGGCGGTGGGCGACGGGTCGTCGGCGGGGAGCGTTATCGCATCAGAGGCGGCTGCATTCATCTGAACCCATGGCGGTGACGGGCTTGTAGTACCAGAGGAGGGCGCTGAGCGTCTGCGGACCGTAGATGCCGTCCACGCCGATGTCCTCCCTGGCCTGGGCCCGCTTGAGCGCGTCCCGCGTCAGAGCACCGAACTCCCCGTCCACGTCCAGGGACTGGCCGTAGCACTTGTTGAGGGTCGTCTGCAGGGCCCTCACCTCGGAGCCGGAGGACCCCTGCTGCATCGTGCAGTTGAGGCTCAGATAGGTACCGTTGCTCCAGGCGGGGATGCGCGCCTCGCCGCGCCACTCGATGAAGCTCTTGGCGCTGGTGTACGTCGAGTTGCAGCTGCTCGTGGCCGCGGCGGCGGGTGACGTGCCGATCACCAGCGTTCCGGCGGCGAGCGCACCGATCGCGGCGGTGGCGAAACAGGCTCGCGTGGTACGGAAGTTCATGGAGGTCCCTCCCCGTTGAGCGATGCGTTTGTCATGCCACCGACGGCATGACGCCTGTCGAGTGTCGCGGCAAAGCTGACTGCTCGGAACCTCGAACTTTTCAGGGTGTGATGCAAGGTGCCCGCCGAAACTACACTCCGAGTCGCGCCCCTTGGTGTGGTGTAGGCGATCATTCGTCGGTGGCGGGCAGCAGGGTGATCTTGTCCGGATAGAGGCTGTCCATGCTCTCGTTGGAGACGTAGCGGCGGGGGAAGGCGATCCACTCGTCGTGCATCTCGATCAGCACGGCGGTGGCGAGGCGTTCGACGGCAGCATCGTCGGGGAAGACCTGGACGACGTCGGCCCGGCGTTTGACCTCGCGATTCAAGCGCTCCAGCGGGTTGGTCGACTGGATCTTCGACGGCGTGCTGTTGATGTCCGTGCACGCCAACGACCCACTGCCCGACATGCTCGCGGACCCTGGCCTGCCCACCGTGATGCTGGGCCGTCGCTCGGCTGACGAGAACATCACCTACGTGGACGCGGACAACGCCGGGGGAGCCCGAAGCGCGGTCACCCATCTGCTGAACAGGGGCCGCAGCGCGGTCGCGACCATCACCGGGCCGCTCGACATGTACGTCGCCCAGTGCCGGTTGCGCGGCTACCGCGAGGCGCTGGGACCTGGGGATCGACGCCGTGTTCGCCGCATCGGACAGCATGGCCGCCGGAGAGCTGAACGCCCTGCGCGCGGCGGATCGCCGAGTACCGCAGGACGTCGCCGTGGTCGGATTCGACGACTTCCTCCTGGCGCAGCGTACGGAGCCCACATTGACGACAGTGCGCCAACCGCTCCAGGAGATCGGCCGGACCATGGTGCGGCTGCTTCTGGAGGAGACTGGAGGATTCGGGGGTGGCCTGGCGGCATGTCAGCCTGCGCACAGAAGCGCTGCTCCGCGGCTCCGCCTGACCCGCTCGCCCCACTTCACCCCACGTGGCGCCTGCCGGCCCCGGCCCGCCGGGCCGGTCTCCGCGCCCGCCGTGACGCTGTGCGTCGACTTGCTGTCCCATTCCTCGGGTTGGCCCCTCACCGACGCCGTCCGGGAGCGCTCCCAGCGCCCCGGGTGTGGAGCCCTTGACTGCGGCGATGACGAGCAGGCGTTGCGTTCGACCGTCTTGCCGTGGCCGTACTTGAACGTGACGTATTTCGTCACGTCGGCCGTGTCGTGCGGGAGTAATCCGCCGGTTGACTCGTCCGGGAGCGTCCGCGACCGAGCCCGAGGGTGGAGCGTGGTCCCTGCGATGGCCCCGTATCGCGCCGTTCCCAGTCCAGCGTGACCGTCGGCGGCCTGCCGGTGGGCGGGCAGGTGGACCTGATCCAGACCGGCAGCGCAACCGCGGCCACGCGTCGGCGTGGGGAAACCGGGCGAGCGCGTCCGCACCTCGGTCTCCGCACAGCAGGGCTTGCCTCGCAGGGCATGGCGTTCTCCCCCTGCAGTAAGCGGGGGCTCCAGCACAAGGCTGGAGCCCCCGAGGGAGTCAGCTGGTGGGGAAGGCGTCGGGGGTACTGATGCGGCTCTTGAGCAGCGCCCCCGATTCCGTGAGCACGCCGGCGCTGCTGTAGTCGGTGCCATTGCAGGTGCCGGGTTTGAACGCGGCGCTGCCCTCATTGGCGTCGGAGTAGGTCCAGTTGGCGTAGCCGATCTTCAACTGGTCCAGTAGGTCCAGCCAGGCCACGGAGCTGGCGCGGTCGACCGCGCCCCCGCCGGTGTAGGTAACCGTCCCGAACTCGGTGACGAACAACGGCAGTTTCGTGGCCGCACGGCTCACCGTGGCACGGTAGTTGTCCTTGTGGCTGGCGGCGTAGAAGTGAAACGCGTACATGATGTTGGTGGCGTTGACCGGGTTGTTGATGATCTCCGTCTCGTTGGAGCCGTCCGAGACGCCCAGCGAGGACCAGCCGGGGGTGCCGACGATGATGACGGCGTCCGGGTCGGCGGCGCGGATGACCGGGATGACCTGCTCGGCGTAGCTCTTGATGGTCGCCCAGCTCACGCCGTTGGGCTCGTTGGCGATCTCGTAGATCACGTTCTTCTTGTCGGCGTTGCGGGCGGCGACGGACGCGAAGAACGTCTTGGCCCGCTCAAGGTTGAAGTTCGGGTCGCCCGGCGTCAGGGTGTGGAAGTCGATCATGGCGTACATGCCGCGCGCCTCGGCCATGTCGACGAGGCTGTTCACCCGGCTGGTGAAGCCCGCCGGGTCGGTCTCGTAGCCGCCCTCCTGCACGTACATGGCGATGCGGAACAGGTCCGACTTCCAGTCCATGGCCAGCGCGTCCAGGGAGGCGTTGTTGTAGCACTTGCTGAACCACTGAATGCCGTGCGTGCTCATGCCGCGCAGCTGGATGGGGCGGTTGTACTGATTGCACAGGTACACGCCGCACACCTCGAGCTGCCCGTTGATGCCGACCGGGGTACCGGTGGGCGGCTCGGGGTCCGGGTCCGGCGGGGGCTCCTCGCCGCCGATGGTGCCGGTGCAGGCCACGCCGTCGAGCGTGAAGGCGGCGGGTTTCGGATTGGCGCCCGTGAACGTACCCGTGAAGCCCAGGTCGGCGGAGCCGCCGGTGGCCAGGGTGCGGTTCCAGTCGGCGTTGGTGACGCTGACCGCGGAGCCGGACTGCGACCAGGTGCCGTTCCAGCCCTGGTTCACCTTCTGCCCGCCGTCGGCCCAGGTCCACTTCAGGGTCCAGCCACTGACGGGGTCACCCAGGTTGGTGACCTTCACCCCGGCCTGGAAACCACCCGACCACTGGTTCGTGATCGTGTAATCGACCTTGCAGCCCGAGGCGGCCGCCGCCGGTGGGCTGACGAGAACGGTGAGGCCCAGGACCATCGCGCAGGTCGCCAGTAAGGCCAGTAGACGTTTCACAGCTCTTTCTCCTGTCTGCCGATAGAGCTTGAATTGGGAGCGCTCCCAAAACAGGGCGGGGATATGTTCCGCCCTGTTCGATGTGTGGCGGGTCAGGCCGGGGGCGTGCCCCAGGCCAGGGTCGTGCCGGTGTATGCGGGAACGGCCGGTGCATCGGTGTACGTCGTCGAGGTCGTACGGCTGTAGTCGTTCGCTTCGTTGAAGTTCGACCAGTCCGCCTTGCTCATCCTCAGCTGGATGTCACCGCTGTTGGCGCCGGCGGCCAGCGAGCCGCCCGTGAAGCTCACCTCCAGATAGGCGTCCGCGCCCGAGACGGGTGTCGCCAGCGGCACGACCCGCAGCTTGACCTGCGCGCAGCCCACGGCCGCGTAGTCGCACCAGGCGCTCACGGAGGCCGATCCGTCGCGGGTGAAGTAGTAGCGCACCGCGATGGCGTCGAGTTTCACGGTGGAGCTGCCGGTGTTCACGACCTGGAGCGAGGGCCGGATGGCGTTGTCCGTCGCGGAGCCGTCGTTGTTCTTGTACCGCACCTTCACGGCCCCGGACGGGGTGTCAGAGGACTGCGTGGTCACGTTCAGCGCCGCCGAGGGAGCGGAGACGTTACCTGCCGCGTCCCGGGCCCGCACGGTGTAGCTGTACGCCGTGGAGGGCGAGAGCCCCGTGTCGGTGTAGGTCGTGCCGGTCACCGGCACCGCGTTCACCTTGGTCGTTCCCCGATAGACGTCATACCCGGTCACCCGGGTGTTGTCGGTCGACGCCGTCCAGGACAGCGCAACGCTGGTGGAGGTCTTGGCGGTACTGGCCAGGCCGGTGGGGGCGGTGGGCGCCTGGGTGTCCTCGGGGTCCGTCGGCCCGTCGTACACGTCGCTCAGGCTGATGCCGGTGGTGCTGCCGGCGCCGCCCAGGGGAACCTCGTGGTCGAGGCTGACGAACTTGCCGCCGTGCTGCCACAGCGCCGGCTTGAGCAGAGCGTATTTCTCCTCGTCCCAGGACTTCCAGTCGCCGAGCAACAGGCCACCGGTGTCCCCGGAGTTGGGGTTGAGGCACCAGAACGTCTGGTGAATCCGGTGCTCGACGATGAGGTCCCGAAGTGCGGTCATCCACTTCTGGTTCGGGCCGCCGTCGAGGAAGCCTCCCCACTCGCCGATCAGGAGCGGGGCTTTGTTCTCCTTGTGCAGGTAGAGCCAGTTGGGGTCCCAGACGTCGCGCTCGAGCGTGGTGCGGTTCCAGTCGCCGGTGAACCAGGGCTGCTGGTGGACCAGCGGCCCGTAGTCGTGCGGGGAGTACACGAGCTGGTCGTTGTACGCGCCGAGGTCCACGGGATGGTCGCGGACGCCACGCAGGTTGCCGCCCCACCAGTTCGAGTGGTAGTCGGTGGGAGTGGTGGAGGTCCAGCTCGCACCGGCCTTGGGGTAGATCTCGATGCCCTCGCAGAGCACCAGCAGGTTGGGGTTGATGGCGAGCATCCGCTTGCCGGCGGTCTCGCACACGTGCTTGAAGTTGTCCTGGTCCGTCGAACCGTCCCACTTGGCGCGCGGAGACGTGCTCGCCGTGCCGTGCGGCTCGTTCTTGACGTCCATGGCTACGACGGTGTCGTCGTTCTTGTAGCGGGCGGTCACCCACTCCCAGGCGGTGTAGAAGTCCTCGGAGGTGATGGTGCCCTTCCACCATACCGGGTGGATATGGCCGGAGTTGTCGGCCTCGGCGCTGTGTACGTCCAGCATGACCTTGATGCCGTACCGCTCGCACAGGGCGAGCCAGTGGTCGAAGACCTCCAGGGAGGTCTTGCCCGCGATCTCGGGGTTGGCATAGGCGTTGACGCCGCTCGGGACGGCGGCCTTGCCGTCCTTCCACTCCAGGAGGAGCTGGGTGGAGATGGGTACCCGGACGATGTTGATGCCCCTGGATGCCATCGACTTGGTGATGTCGGTGATGTTGCCGGACCACAGTCCGTGGAAGATCCGTTCGTCGGCGTTGAAGCCGAACCAGTTGGTGCCGGTGAGCCAGACCTCGTCGCCGTTCGCGTCAACGATCTTGTTGCCCTTGGTGTGCAGCCAGTCGTCGCCGGGTGCGGCGACGGCCGCCTCGCTGCGCGCGGGAGCCGGGCGCTCCCCTGCCCCCAGCGCTGGGCCGCTCGCGAACAGTAGTCCTGTGGTCAGCGCCGCAGCGAGTACCACCTGGATGCGCCGCAATGGCCGGCTGCGGCCGCGTCTTGATGACAGTCCCACGATGTCCCTTTCTGTCGCATGGCCAGAACAAGAAGCACGGAACAGCGTTGGGAGCGCTCCCAAAATTGCGCGCTGTTCATGAAGCCAGGCGCCTTGAGGGCTGTCAACCTTTTGAACCAAAGCGGCCAACTCGCGCCGGAGCGTGGGGTGTGGCTGCCGCTTTGAGACGAGCGGCAGGGGCGGCTGGTGACGGCCGGGAGGAACATGGCAGAAGCGGGGGCGTTGACGAGGGGAGGCGTCAATCCCGCTGTCTCATGCTCAGCGGCTGTCCGAGCGCGTTACGCGGTCACCGCCGGTCAGACGTGCCGTCTCACCACGCGCGGTGCACCGAGTACGAGAGCTGCCGCGGCCAGCCCGATCACTCCTCCCGCGGTCACGTTGGAGGGGTAGTGGGCACCGCTGTGTACGCGCTCGGCGGCGACCATGACCGCCGCCGCTCCGCAGACGGTCCCTGCCGTCGGCCACACCGGCACGACGGCGCCCGCGAAAGCGAGACGCCGCGGCGGTGTGCCCGGACGGGAAGGAAGAACTGTCCGGGTGCTCCCGCAGTTCTTTTGACGGCACGGCACCCGTTCCTCGGGTGGGCGGCGCCGGTGGTTCAAATTCTTGACGACCGCGTTGGACAGCACCTGGGCCGTCGCCATGGCAGCCACCCCCCGCGACGGCAGCCGTGCGGCCGCGCCGTCCGCCACACGCGGCGAGGCCTGTGGCCGTCGCCCACCAGAGCTTCGTGTGCTCGGCCGACTCCTGCACTGCGGACGCCAACTCCCGCATCCACGGCGGCCCCCGGCCGATCGTCCTTCTGGCCGGCCAGTGGTCCCCGTCATGCAGATCCGCCATCATTCCCATGAGCTGCCGACTTCCCGTTCAAGGACCGTCACACCGACGTCGTAGTCGGTGCGGTGGCAGCCGCCGCCAGGTCCAGGTCGACCTTGGTCGGGGCCCGGCCGGAGTATGTAGGTTCAACTCGATGTGCCAGGTGGGCACGCGGTGCTGAATCCGTCGATCGCTACCGGGCTCAGCAGGGTCCCCGGCTTGTGGACGAAGGTCAGGCGATCGATGTGTCCCGGGAGCTCGATGGTCCCTGTGTTCCGGCGAGTCGAGGGAACAGGCGCGCGGCGGGTGCGTTGGGGGCGATGTCCAGTCGGGCGTTACGCAGGTTCGCGCACTGGCGCAATTCGGTGGCCAAGGTGGCGGCGTCCGCCGGGGTGATCGGGAAGTCGCTGCCGTAGAGGAGCCTGTCGGGGGTGGCCAGTTCGAGCAGGCCTTTGAGTGCGACAGGAACGGGGTGTGCCGGCGAGGTCGTAGTGGAGGTTGCCGAGGGCGGCGGGTACGTCGGCGCCCTCGCCGGTCAGGTCGCAGACGAAGGCGACCCGGTGTGCGAGTGCGGGCAGGACGGCTCCGGCATGCGGAATGACCCAGCGGATACGGGGGCGGCGTTGGAGTGTCCCGCTCAAGATGAGGTCGACGACGCAGCGGGTGGTGTCGAAGGGGGGGGAACTCGATCATGGGGCGGGGCCGGCCGGGTGTCGTGTGCTGCCAGCCCGGCGGCGAGCTCGGGTGCAGGGTGATCACGGCGTCCCGCGCGTCGAGCTCGGCAAGGCCGGGCGCGAAGGCCGGGTCGGACAGGTAGCGGCCGTGGTAGTGGGTCTTCAACGCGACGGCGCCGGTGCGGAGTTCGTCGTAGGCGCGGGCCAGTTCTTCCAGCGCGCCCTCGACGTCGGGCAGCGGCAGCGAAGCGGACAGGCCGAAGCGGTCGGGACGGGCGGCGACCAGGGCGGCGCCGGAGTCGTTGACGTGCCGGGCGAGGTCCCGGGCCGCGGCGTCCGCGACGAGCCGGCGATCGCCGAAGTGCACCCCGGGTGAGGACACGGGCAGCACGGCGGCGGCGATGCCGTTCGCGTCCATCATGGCGAGCGCGCTCTCCGGGCTCCAGGCGGGAAGTCCGGGCATGCCGTCGGGGCGCTCATGGCCGGCGGCTGGCTGCGCTGGTCCGCTGGAACGGGGATCACCGCCCGGATTCCGCGCTTGCGCAAGTGCTCGCGGATGGCGCGTGAGGAGTACGCCTTGTCGGCCAGGACCACATCCGGTCTGGTGCGGGGCCGTCCGCGGCGGCGGGGAACGCGCAAGCGGGCCATCACGTGGGCGAAGGCGGGTGCGTCACCGGACTGTCCGGCGGTGAGAACGAAAGCGAGAGGCCGGCATCGGGCGTCTGCCGCGAGGTGAATCTTCGTGGTCAGTCCGCCACGGGACCGGCCGATGGCATGGTCGTGCGGCTCGCCGGCCCGGGCCCCTTCTTGCGGGCCCCGGCCGCGTGCTGGTGGGCACGCGCGATCGTGGAGTCCACCGAAACAGCCCAGTTCAGGTCCTCGTCGGCGTCCGCCTGGGCCACGAGCGGGGTGAACACACGCTCCCAGGTGCCGTCGACGGCCCACATGCGAAGCCGGTTGTAGACACCCCTCCAGTTGCCGTACTGCTCGGGCAGATGGACCCACTGGGACCCGCTCTGGAACTTCCAGGCGATCGCATGGATCACCTCGCGGTGGTCCTGCCACCGACCACCCCGCTTCGGCGTCCGGTCAGGGAGAAACGGCTCGATCCGCGCCCACTGCGCGTCAGTGAGCGGCACACCCAGACCAATGATCAGATGATCCGAACGAAACGGCCTAGGCGGGAGCGCTCCAGCCCGTGGTCGTACAGGAGCCGCGCGAGCATCGGAAACGCGGTGACTGCCAGGGCGCCGCCGAGGAACAGTGCGAACATTCCCGGGCTGATGTCGGTACGGGTCAAGTCCTGGTGGAAGAGCAGTCCCACTCCACTGCCCAGGAGCAGGGCAGGCACGATGCTCGAGAGTGCCAGGATCAGAGCGGTGCGCTGGTAGCCGGGTGGCGCCTTCTCGTGGTCGAGCCCTAGGCCGACGAGGAACATGAAGAGTGTGAGGCCGATCGTGCTCAGCACATACAGCACGGGCTTCACAGCGGGCGCGAACAGTGACTCCTGGGCTCCGGGAAACACCCGGCCGAGGAGAGTCGGCCCCAGCGCGATACCGGCGACCATCTCTCCGACAACACGAGGCTGCCCCACCGCGATCGCCAGCTTCCCGCAGAGTGAGGAAAGGACCCAGGATGACCAGCAGCGCCGGCAGGACGTCGAGCACGAGCTGCACGCTTGGATCCTGA
Source organism: Streptomyces sp. NPDC058812 (assembly GCF_042744565.1). Lineage (NCBI taxonomy): Bacteria > Bacillati > Actinomycetota > Actinomycetes > Kitasatosporales > Streptomycetaceae > Streptomyces > Streptomyces sp. NPDC058812. Next base: position 91,242 of record NZ_JBHYOB010000008.1, on the reverse strand, counting down.
GTGGCGGCGAGCGTGCTCATGGTCATCGTCGCCTCCTACGCCCGGGTGAGTACGAGAGCGGCGTTCTGCCCGCCGAAACCGAAGGAATTGCCGAGCACGGCATCCATGACCACCTTTCGCGATTTGCCCGCCACGATGTCCAGGTCGATGGCGGGGTCCTGATGGGTGAGCCCTGCGGTCACGGGGGCCAGCTGGTGCTTCAGTGACAGCGCTGTGATCGCTGCCTCCACCGCACCGGCCGCGCCGAGCGAGTGGCCCGTCACGCCCTTGACCGAGGAGCTGACCGGGTGATGACCGAGCACCTGTTGGATCATGCAGGCCTCTGCCGCATCGTTGAGCGGCGTGGAGGTGGCCGTTCGAAGCGGTTGGCGGGCGGGCCAGCCCTTCAGGACCAGTGTGTGAGGTTGGTTCGGGCGAGGGCCGTCAAGAGGGCTCGGTGGGCCTCGGGTTCGCCGACCGAGACGCGTACGCCGTGTCCCGGGCAGGCTCTGACCTTGACCCCGGCGGTGGCCGCGGCCTGGGCGAAGGGTTCGGCAAACGTGGTGAGCGGGAGCCAGACGAAGTTGGCCCGGGAGGGCAGGACCGGGAGTCCCAGTTCCCTGAGATCCTCGCTCAGTTCCTCCCGCGCCGAGGTCACCGCGCTCAGACGTTCGCGCAGTTCGGTTCCGTCGCGCAGGGACAGGATCGCGGCTCGCTCCGCGAGGCGTGTCACTCCGAAGGGCAACGCCGTCTTGCAGACGGTGGTCACGATCCGGTGTGGGCCGGCCGCGTAGCCGACGCGCAGGCCGGCCAGCCCGTAAGCCTTGGAGAAGGTGCGGAGGACGACGACGTTGCCGTGCTCGCGCAGGATCTCCGGCAGGCCCGGCGGGTCGCCGCCCCGGTCGAACTCCACGTACGCCTCGTCAAGGACCGCCACCACGTCCTCCGGCAGTGACCGAAGGAAGCCGTCCAGCCGGCCGTGGTCGATGACCGTCCCGGTCGGGTTGTGCGGGGAACAGAGGATCACCACCCTGGTCCGGTCGCTCACCCGGGCGCGCAACTCGCCGAGATCGTGTTCCCCGGACGCGGTCAGCGGGGTCTGCACGCCGGTGGCGCCGGAGACAGCGACCAGTAGCGGATACGCGTCGAACCCCGGCTACGCGTAGACGACTTCGTCGCCCTCGCTGCACAGGGCGAGCAGGAGCTGCTGGAGTACGCCCGCGCTTCCAGGTCCCACGGCCACCTCGTCCACGGAAACGCGTAAGTGGCCGGCGATCTCCTCGGTCAGGGCCCGTGCCGTCGGGTCGGGGTAGCGGGCCAGCTGGGGCAGGCCCTCCTCGATGGCGGAGAGCACGGATGGAAGAGGCGGAAGGGTCAGTTCGTTGCTGGACAGGTCGAAGGAGAAGGCCGAGCTCCCGTCGGTGGCCGACGACTCCGCGCTGCGGTAGGCCGTCATGTCCCGTAGGGCGCCGCGCCTTGCGAATCGTGTGCTCATCACCGGGGTCCCCTCGTGAAGATCTGCTCGGGTGTGGTCAGGGCTGCACGAGGAGCCGGGTGGGGAGCATGAGGTTGATGCTGGGCTCGTATTCGGTCATCTGGTCCGGTACGAGCCGCAGACGGGGGTGGTGTCGCATCAGCAGGTCGACGCCGACCCGGGCGACGGTCCGGGCGAGGTAGGAGCCGAGGCAGTAGTGCAGTCCTTGGGCGAAGTGCAGACTGCCGGCGAGGTTGGGACGGCGGGGGTCGAAGACGAGGGGGTCGGGGAACCGGCTGTCGTCGTAGTTCGCCGAGGACACCATCGCCCACAGCGCCGCCCCCTCAGGAATGAGGACGCCCGCCACCTCCACATCCGTGGTGGCCGTGCGGAAGACGCCGAGCCCGATCCCGGAGCGGCGCAGCGATTCGCTGAAGGCGTTGTCGAACAGCGCCGGGTCGGCGCGGAGGTCGTCCCAGTGCCGTGGCTCCCGCAGCAGCTCACGGCAGAGGTTGACGATCACGAACCCGGCGGGGCGGATGCCGGCCGCGAGGATGTCGAAGCTGATCAGGCTGATCAGTTCGCCGGTCGTGTAGTCGGCTTCACCCTTGGCCATCAGGTCCAGGAGGTAGCTGATCAGACCGTCCCGAGGCTTCCGCCGGCACGCCTCGATGACGTCGGCGAGATATGCCTCCAGTTGGAGGACGTCCTCGGCGTAGCCCGCCAGCTTCTCCACCGGCGGTTTCCCGAAGAAGAAGGCGTTGACGGCCTCGTGGTAGCGCATGATCCTGTCGTGGTCCTCGACGGGAAGGCCGGCCAGATCGATGATCACCCTGCCGGCCACGGGCCGGGCGAACGACTGGGCGAGGTCGAACGGGGTGCCCTCCGGTGTCTCGGGCATCTCCTCGAAGCAGCGGGTGGCGATCTCGCGGATGCGGGGTTCACGGCGAAGCGCGGCCTTGGCCGAGAAGTACTTCGCGACCGGGCCGCGCAGCCGGTCGTGCGCGGGCTGCCCGTCGAAGGCCAGGTTGGGGGCGGCGAAGGTGTGCGTTCCCGCCAGCTCGGCCCGGATCTCGTCGGGGAAGGCGGACAGGATCATCGGCCTGGTGGAGGAGGAGAAGCGGTCCGCGTCCTTGAGTATCCTCAAGACGTCGTCGTACCGGGAGACGATCCACATGCCGAACGGTTCGCTGTAGAACACGGGTGCTTCGTTCCGCGCCGTCGCCAACTGCTGGGGGAGATCGGCGAATCCCGGCGTGGCGAAGGGGTTGAAGCCGCTGCCGTCCGGGCCGAACGGGCAACCCCCGGTCAGGGGCGTGGGAACAGGACTTGCGGAGCGGTCGCTTGTTTCTGACATTTTGCTGTCTCGCTCGCTTCTCTTGTGACGACTGGTTTTGTGGCGACTGGTGCCCCCGGTCAGCGGAAGATGTCCGCGAACCGTCGCGCCCACGCATCGTGGTGGGCGGCCTTGACGCTCTCCGGGACGTGCAGGATTCCGCGGAAGTCGTCGGCGTGGGCGGGGAGGCCGGTGCGGTCGAACACGGCGGGAACCCGGGCCCCGGGGTGCACCGGCATCACTCCGAGCTGTTCGCACCAGTCCTGCTGGACGTCCGGCCGGAGCGCGAACGCGATGTACAGCATCGCCACGTCGCGCACCGCGTCCGGCACGCCGCGGGGGACCCACAGGGCGTCGACGGTGTCCGCGGTTCCCTCCTCCGGCACGCTCCAGCCGACGGGCAGCTCGTCCTGGAAAGCGAGGACGTTGGGCAGGGCGCGGAAGCACAGGTCGAGGTCGCGTGTGCGCAGCCGCTCCTCCATGCCGATGCTGTACTCGAGTTCGGCGATCTGCGGCCGGATGCGGCTCATGAAGGTCCAGCACGCCGCCATGTCGGCGGGGATGTCCTCGACGCCGCCGCCCTGCATCGTCTGCGCTATCGCGTGCAGGCCGTTGCCGTGCGGGTAAAGGGCGATCCTGCCGCGGTGCCGTTTGTCGAGCAGGACGTCCCAGGAACCGGGCGGCCCGTCGGGGAAGGCCGCCCGGTGGTAGCCCAGCACGTAGTACACGACGTAGGGGTGCACCACGTACGCCGCCGCGTCGCCCTCCGGGCGGGCCCGGCGGCGCAGGTGCGCCAGGACCGGCATCCGCGCCTGTTCCAGTGCGTGGCAGTGGCCGGCCCGGGCGGCGTGCAGCGCGGGGACCGAGTTCGACCAGATGACGTCGACGGGCGGGCGTGCCCCGGCGTCGAGCGCGGACAGCAGCGCCGGCGGCAGGGCGAGCCCTATGCGCGGTTCGTGCTCCACCCGGACGCCGGTGGCCTCCTCGAAGGGCCGGGAGACCGCGCTGCGCAGCGCGCGTCCCCAGCGGCCGCCCCAGGTGTGAACGCGCAGGGAGTCGCCGGAGGAGCCGGGATGCGGCGGCGCGGTCATGCCCTGCCTCCGGTGCGTGAGTCGGGCAGCAGCGCGAGCAGGCCGCCCACCTGCCAGACGCGCTGGACGAACTCGCCCGGCGGATCGAGCGGGACGTGCTCTCCCGAGTCGGTGGTCAGCCGTGCCGCTGCGGGGTCGATCTCCACCGTCCGGCCCGCGCGCAGCAGGTCCCGGTGTTCCGGCTGGGCCAGGGTGAGGCAGGGGATGCCGTTGTTCGTGCAGTTGCGGAAGAAGATCCTCGCGAAGTCGATCGCGACGATGGCGCCGATGCCGTTCAGCTTCAGCGACCGTACGGAGGTCTCGCGGCTGCTTCCGCAGCCGAAGTTGCGGCCGCCGATCAGCACGTCCCCGGGACGCAGGTTCGGCTGGATGTCGGGGTCGAGGCCGTGGAAGAGTCCCCGTTTCACCTTCTCCTCGTCGAGGCTGAAGAACTGAGGTGGGTGGATGACGTCGGTGTTGAGGTCGTCGCCGAACAGCCAGGCCCGGCCCTTGATCACTGTCATGCGGTGGAACTCCCCGCCGTGTCCCGGTCGTGCGCGTACAGGTCGGGGCCGATGTGCCCGGCGAGTGCCGCGCGGGCCACGGTCCGGGCGCTGGCCAGGTAGGTGCGGCTCGCCCAGTGGCCCATGCGGCCGCGGAAGTTGCGGTTGGACGTGGAGACGCACACGTCGTCCGCGCCCAGCACGCCCTTGTCGATGCCCCCGCACGGACCACAGCTCGAATGGTCGATGACGGCCCCGGCCTCGGTCAGTGTGGTGACGTAGCCGGCCGCCAGCGCCTGCTGGAACACCTGGACCGAGGCGGGGATGACGACGAACCGGACTTGGGGGTGCACGGTCCTGCCGGCGACCTCCTCGGCCGCGTCGCGGAGGTCGGTGAGCCGGCCGCTGGAGCAGGACCCCAGGAAGGCCACGGACACAGGCCGGGTGTCGGCCTCCGCGACCGGTACCACGTTCGCCGGCGACCACGGCTTGGCGATCCGTGGGGTCAGCGCGGTCAGGTCGATGTCCAGGGTGCGTTCGTAGCGGGCGTCCGGGTCCGGTGTGACGAGGGCGGGACGGCGTCCGTCGCGTTCCGCGCAGTAGGCGGCCGTCACGTCGTCGGGCACGAACACGCCGAACTTCGCGCCGAGCTCGACCGCCATGTTGGAGATGGCGAAGCGGTCGTCCTGGGAGATCGGGGTGTCCGCGAGGTCGTGAAACTCCAGGGAACGGTACTGCGCGCCGCTTTCGCCCAGCAGCCGCAGCAGTTCGAGGATGACGTCCCGGCCGTTGCAGTGCGGGCCGAGCGCGCCGTGGAAGCGGACGCGCACGGTGGCGGGCCGCCGCATCCAGGTGGTGCCGGTGGCCAGGGCGTAGAGGATGTCGGTGGAGCCCATGCCGGTGGCGCACGCGCCGACGCCGCCCGCCATGACCGTGTGGCTGTCGGCTCCGACTATCAGGCTGCCGGGAGCGCACAGCGGGCTTTCCACGAGCAGCTGGTGGCAGATGCCCCGGTCGAGCATGAGGTGGGTGACGTTCCTCTCCCGCGCGAAGCGCAGGAACTTGTTGGAGATGTCCGCACGCTCGATCGTCGCCGGCGGGGAGAAGTGGTCGTTGGTGAAGATCACCCGGTCGCGGTCCCAGATCGTCAGATCCCGTCGCTCGAACTCGTCGACCAGGAGCGCGATGGTGGCGTCGTGGCCGAGCAGCGCGTCGATGCGGATCTCACGGTAGAGGCCGGTGCCACCGGGGTCGCAGGTGTGGGCGTCGATGATCTTGTCGCTGAGGGTACGGCCGGTGCGCCCGGTGTGTCCGTGGTGGCTCAACGCTCCGTCCGCCCCTCGACCGGTCCGCTGTAGCGCTCGGTCAGGGTGTCGGGGGCGAACCCCGACAGCAGGGTGCGGTGGGCCGCCAGGGCATCGTCGTGCGCCCGGTGGTGCGGGGTCTTGTCCCGTCGCTCGACGCCCGCCTTTACCTCGGCCAGGGCTCTGGCCAGCAGGACGTCGTCGCAGTGGATGCCGGCGGAGCTGAGGACGTGGCGCACCAGCGACGTGCCGCTGTGCTTCCCGAGGACGAACTCACTGTGCCGGCCCACCCACGCAGGGGGCAGGAACTCGTAGCTGCGGGCGTCCTTGAGCATGCCGTCCACGTGCACACCCGACTCGTGCCGGAAGACGTTGTACCCGGTCACCGGCTTGATGGGGCTGGTGAAGATGCCGCTCGCCCGTTCCACGGCGGCGGACAGCGTGGGGAGGGCCAGCGGATCGATGCCGTGCCCGGCCCCGTAGAGGTGCGTCAGGCCAGCCACGCACTCGGCGAGGTCGGCGTTGCCGGCCCGCTCGCCGATGCCGTTGACCGTGCAGGTGATCGCCTCCGCCCCGGCCGCGACCGCCGCCAGGGTGTTGGCCGTGGCAAGACCGAAGTCGTTGTGGCAGTGCGTGCAGAGCCTGACCCCGTGGTCCAGGGCATCGCGGAGACGGTGTACCAGGCGCTGCATTGCCGCCGGGTGGGCGCATCCGACGGTGTCCGCGAGAACCAGCCGCAGGAGGGGCACGTGCCGGCTCAGCTCGGCCGCCGTGTCGATGAGCTGACGCGGGTCGGTGCGCGTCGCGTCCTCGAAGACCAAGTTGATGCCCAGGCCGTGCGCCGCGGCGGCCTCGGCGCCCGCCCGGAAGACCGCCGTGGCCCGGTCGCGGGTGATGCCGAGGGTCTCCTTCAGCCTCAGGTCGCTGGTCGGCATGAACAGGAACACCTCGTCCGCGTGCGCCTTCGCCGCGGCGGCGACGTCCTGGGGGAGCGGGCGGGCCGTCGCCGCGACGGACGCGCTCAGGCCGAGGCCGTGCATGGCCTGGAGGGCCTCCAGTTCGCTGCCGGACGCGGCAGGGAAACCGGCGTCCAGGACGGAGACGCCCGCGTCCGACAGGGCGGTGGCCAGGTCCAGTTTTTCCTGCGTGGTGAACCAGACACCCGGTGCCTGTTCACCGTCGCGCAATGTGCAGTCGATGACTTCCACGGAGGTCGGGAGATCCGGACCCAACGCGCGTGCTTCTGCTTCTGTTTCCGACATGTGGGGTTCCCTCACCCTTGCCTGTGTGTACGTGATCTGTGGTGTCACTGTCGTGGCTCAGGGGCGTGCTTCCTGGTGCATCTCGATGTCGCACCAGCGCAGCAGCAGGGCCAGGCACGGCATGCCGTCGTGGCGCCAGATGACGCTGGGGCTCGCCATCCGGCCCGGTTCGCTGATCCGGCAGGCGCCGAGGCGGCCCAGCTCCTCGGCCAGCCCCCGGAACTCCTCGCCGATCGCGCCGAGGCCGACGTTCTGGAGCCGCGGGCCGATCGTCCGCAGTTCGTGGACGACGTCACGGGAGCCCGCCACCGGCACCACGCCGACCATGCGGTTGCCCGAGCCCTGGACAGAGGGCAGGTCAGGGGCCGTGGTGACGGTCCAGTCGAGGCCGGGGGCGCGCCAGAAGCCGCCCGCCAGGCTGTCCGCCGCGGACCAGGCGACGCTTGCGCGGCGCATCTGCAATGCCGCGGCGTCCCCCGGCGTGAGGGTGCCGAGGGGGCAGTCCGCCGCGTACTCGGCCATCGCCTCGGCGAGCGCCTCGGCGAAACGGAGGGCGCCCGGCCCGTCGTCCTCCACCAGGTACGCCTGAGGGGCGATGCAGGCGTGCTGGTTGAAGGCCGACACGTCCTCGGCGACCCGTCGGGCCACCTCCCGCAGTCCGACCTTGTCGACGTACGTCCGGGTGAGGACGCCCACCGACACCTTGTGCCCGTGCTCGACGTAGCGCTGACCGGGACGTACGTGGGCGCGGACGGCCGCGCAGGCCGCGTCGCTGCCGTAGGCGATCACCGCGTCCGCCTGCGCCACGACGTCCCGCAGCGCGTCATGGTCATCGCTGTTCCAGTAGGTGACGACAACGGCGTCGGCCAGTACCGGCTCCACCTCCGCGAGGGAGCGCGTGAAGTGCGCCGCGAACGAGGGCTCGCCGCTGGCCACCTTGAGGAGCACCGCGGACTTGACGAGGAGCGCGCGCACCAGCGACAGCGCGGGCAGTCCGGGGACGTTGCCGCTGCACACCGCCATGGTCACCCGGGGTCCGACGGCGAGCGTGTGGCCGTCGAGTTCGGCGTCCTCGCGGAAGCCGTCCAGGACGCCGGGGTCACCGAGTTCGCGGCGCAGGACGCTGTGCAGCGTCCCGGCGCGGTAGTTGCCGAGTTCGACGTCGAGGCTGCGGTCGACCGCCTCCGCCGAGAAGCCGGTGGCGGCGGCGATGTCCTGCCGGGCCCGCACCCGGTCGGGGAAGTCACGGTCGGCCCACCGGGTACACGTCGCGTCCAGCGCATCGACGATCCGGGCGACCGGCAGCGCGCGCAGGGCCTCGTGCGCCGAGCGCAGTCCGTCCCCCAGAGACTGCCACTCTCCCGCGGCCGGCCGCAGGCCGTAGTACCGGACCGGAGCGTCGTCGTCGGCGGCGACGGCGGAACGCTCCAGGGTGCCCCTATCGAGCCACGACGGGAGCCAGGAGACACAGCGGAACTCAGGCACGGCTCCTCCTCCGGTCGGTGGGGGACAGGGGTCCGGTGGTGACCTGGTCGAGGGCGAGCGAGCAGCCCCGAGGGAGGCCCTGGGCGATGCGGCCGACGACGGCCGTCCCGGCCGGGCCCGCCAGGCCCCAGTCACCGGTGAGCACGGCACAGGGGCGGTCGAGCACGCACAGGTCGACGACTTCGAGGAGGCCGACGCCGTTGTCGAGCAGCGTCAGGTCGTCGGGGGCGCGCACCTGCGCCCGGACGAACGGCTCCGACCTCTTGGGCCGTTCGCCCGAAGGACCGGCCGCGGTGTCCTCACCGTCATAGAGCTGGCTGGCCAGTTCGGTCATGCCGAACAGGTTGCGGTGGGCTCGTGGCTCGATGCCGAACACCTCGGCCGCCAGCGTGCGGATCTCCTCGACGGTCACCTGCCGGTTCCGCTTGTGCCCGCCCGCGTCCACCAGACGTGAACCGGCGGGCAGTTCCCAGGACCTCCCGTCCTTCGTCAGCGACCGGCAGAGGTTGACGAAGACCGACGTGCCGCCGATGAGGACCACGGGGCGCTCCTCCGCCACCGCGCCGTCGAGCAGACGGTGCAGCGCGGCACGGTCGACGCCGGAGTTCCCCAGGACGCAGCCGCTGAGTCGGGGGTCGCCGAAGCGGTGGGCGATCAGCTCCATTCCGTAGGCCATGATCATGGTGGGAGCGGCCCGCTCGGAGGGGACCAGCCGGACCACGGCCGGCCGGTCCAGCCCCCGCATGACGTGGCGGCCCGCGCCGGCCAGGATGGACCTGTCCATCAGCGCCATGCCGCGCTCGCTGTACGCGACCTGGCCCGTCCCGGCGTCCGTGGTGTTGCTGGTGCGGAAGACCCGCACCGGAGGGCGGTCGGGGAAGAGGTAGGGGGCGTTCGCCTTGTAGGCGCTGTCCGGGATGCCCAGACCGTCCTCGTGGAGGTCCCAGTAGGCGGCGGTCGCCTCGGAGTTCCGGCGGGCCAGTTCCCGGAGGCGGGTTTCCAGGTGCTCCGCCGCCGGGGCCTCCCCGTCGACGAGCCGCCCGATGTCCTCGTACAGCTCGTCGACGAACGGGTCGTGGTAAGCGATGGGCGTGGTTGCAGCGTGCACGAGCGGGTCTCCCCCTTCTCCTGACTCCGTGCGGAGCGTCGGTGTCACGCGCCGGCGTCCTCGGCCAGTTCGACCCCGACCAGCCGCGTCGAGCGCCTGCTCGTGCGCACGTCCTCCGGGACGGTCCGCAGCACGGACGCGAGATCGAAGGTGAGGGGGTCGATGTCCGCCGGGGACAGGTCGACGCCCGCCCGCAGCGCCGCTCCGCGCATCAGCTCGACGGCCACCTGCTCCAGGGTGCGGAAGTTCGCGTGGAACCGTTCGCGCAGCGCCGGAGGGTCGTCGGGGACGACGATCTCGACGTTGTACCGGTAGTACAGCGGTGCGGCCAGGTCGACGTACGACATGGGTTCCACGGCGCCGTCGTCCACCGCGTCCCACTCCCGCAGGAATGACTGGACACGCTGGGCCACCTGTTGGTAACGCTGCCAGGGCGCTCCGAGGGACTGCATGAACTCCAGATCGAGAAAGGCCCCACTGGTGTACAGCAGGCTGTTCACGGCGAAGTACGCCAAGGTGTCCCAGACGACCTTCGACGCCCACACCTGCGGGTTGCCCATCAGCGCGTACTGCTGCTGCCAGGTGGCCAGGGCGCCCTTGAAGGTGCCGAGGAAGGCCTGGTCGTAGCCCTCGGCGCGCTTCCCAACGTCCTGCCCGGCCAGGTCCCGGACGACCAGGTCCGTGATGTAGGAGTTGGCGATGGCGATGAAGTCGCTGCCCGGCGAGTAGAGGGGGTCGAGGAAGACGCCCGCCTCACCCGTGAGGCACCAGCGTTCCGCGGAGAAGACCTGCTTGCAGCCGTGCATGAAGTGGCGCAGTACCTTGAAGTCCTGGAGCAGTTCGCGTGATCCGGCGATGTCCCGAGCCACCTCCGGCTCGTGCTCGTGCAACCAGGCGAGGGCCCGCTCGAACCTGTTGATGGAGTCGAAGGGGACGAAGCGTTCGTCGGCCACGATGCCCACGCTGGTGGAGCCGGAGGAGAGGGGGATCAGCCACGTCCAGTAGCCGGGACCCATCAGGTGGTTGGTGCTCTGCCAGCGATTGCTCGCCACCCGGTCCAGCCAGGTCTTCCTGGCCTGCGGATCGGCGGGGTCGGTGACGGCTCCGTCGAACCGTTCGAGATCGATCCGCTTGGCGATGCGGAACCACACGGCGTTGACGTCGTGGTCGACGTTCTCCCGCAGCCCCAGCTTCTGTTTGAGCAGGCCGCGCCGGCCGGTGGCGTCGACGACCCAGCGCGTGTGGACGGTGCCCTGCCGGGCGCCGCGCAGCACGGCACGGTGACCGTCCGGGCCGAGGTCGACCGTTTCGGCATGGGTGCCTTCCAGCAGGATGCCGCCCGCGTCGCGTACGCGGCCTGCGAGGTCGTTCTCGAAGCGGCCGCGGTCGAGCTGGTAGGTCCAGGTGGGCAACTGCCGGGAGATGCCGACCTCCAGGCGGGGCACGATGTCCTCGTTGTCCGCGTGAGGGCCGAAGAACCGCAGTCCCTCCTTGCGGAGCTGACCGGTCTTGAGGTGGTCCTTGAGGCCGAGTACGGTCTCGAAGTAGTGGGCCGAGCCCTCCACGGTCGACTCCCCCACCTTGTGGGCGGCTTCGGGGAGGGGGAAGGTCTCGCGTTCCACGACGAGGACGCCGGTGCCCGGACGGGCCTGGAGGATCTGGAGCGCGCAGGTGAGTCCGGCCAGGCCGCCGCCGAGGACCAGCACGTCGGTGGTCCGGTCAGCGCCGGCGAGGGGTTCGGGAGCTGATGTGTTGGTCACGTGACCTGCGACCTTTCGATGGGGGCCGGAAGAAGTGCCCGGCGGAAGGGAGGAGGGGGCGGAGGGCGGCGGCGTGTGCCGTCCGGTTCACGGTTTGCGTGCGACGACCGCGCCGTTCGCGCCGATCGACTCCAGCGCGACCGTGTACGGCTCGACGAACCCGGCCGCGGTGAGCCAGTCGGTGTACTCGGACGCCGTGTAGGCGCGGCCCTCGGTCTCGATGAGCTGCGTGAGACTCATCAGCGCCGCCGGGGTGGGGCCCGTCTGCTCCTCGTTGACGAGGAAACCGGCGATAATCACCAGGCCGCCCGGTGCGAGAGCGTCGAAGGACTTGCCCAGCAGCAGTTGGGCGTCGGACTCCCGCCAGTCGTGCAGGATGTTGCAGAGGACGTGTGTGTCATGGCCCCCGGGGAGCGACGCGTCCTCGAAGAAGTTTCCGTCGACGGTGGAGATCCGCCCGCCGAGGCCCGCCTCCTCGACGCGTCGCGCGGCGATCTGGGTGACGAAGGGCAGGTCGTAGACGGTCGCCCGCAGACCGGGGCGGGCCCGGCACAGAGCGATGGCCAGCGCGCCGGAGCCGCCGCCCACGTCCAGCAGGCTCGCGGCGCCGTCGAGTCCGACGGCGTCGGCCAGTGCCTCGCCGGCGAAGGTGGACAGGGTGTGCATGGCCTCCCAGAACGTGGCGGTCACCGCCGGATCCTGGCTCTCGAACAAGGACTTCTCGTGCTCGGTGTCCCAGCTCACGGGCCGGTTGGCGCGCACAGCCTCGGTGAGCCGTCCCCAGGCTGGGTAGAGACGCTGGTCGAGCATGGTGAGGAGACCGCCGAAATGGTGGGGCTTCCCAGGTACCAGGTACTCGTCGGCGAGCGGGCTGTTCCGATACCGGTCCCCGGCCTTCTCCAGCAGACCGAGTGACGCGCAGCCGGTCAGCAGCATGCGCGCCGGCCGCTCGTCGATCTCCACGTCCTTGGCGAACTCCTGGAAGGTCAGGCCGGACGTCCCGGCGAGGCGGGCGAACAGCTCCAGTTCGTACGCGCCAGCCAGTGTCTTGAATGCCCAGAAACTGGTGGCGAGTTGGAACAGCGGTGCCGGTGAAGGGGGAGTTTCGGGCATGGGTGGGCTGCTCCTTGTCTCGCGGGCGTCTCGTGGACGTCCCGTGGGTGTTCGTGGACAGTTCGCGAAGTGGGCGTCGGCGGGGCTCTCGGGCGGTGCGGTGCTCGTCGCCCGGTCCGGCCGGCTCGCTCAGGCGGTGGTATGAGCCGAGACAGGGGTGAAGTCGAGCAGGACCTCTTGCAGACCGCGGGTCACGAAGCCCGCCTCCTGGGGTACGAATCCGGGGGAGAGACGGAGATCGGGAAGGGTCTGGAACAGGACCCGGAGCGCGGTCGTGATCTCCATGTGGGCGAGGGCGGCGCCGACGCAGAAGTGCCGTCCGGAGCCGAACGCGAGGTGCTGGGCCGCACCCGCGAACGCCCGGTCCACCTCGGCGTCCGCACGGAAGGGGTCGAAGGTGTCCGGCGCGCGGAACCGGGCGGGGTCCCGGTTCGCCGCCCCGACCAGCAGGAAGAGCAGGGCCCCCGCGGGCACGGTGCCACCGGACAGCGTGACCGCCTTGCGCGCCACGCGGGTGATGACCCGGACCGGGGGAGATAGTCTCAGTGTCTCCGCGAGGGCCCGGTCCAGCAGGGTCGGATCGTCGGCCAGTGCCGCCTGTCCGACGGTGCCGCTCTGCAGCAGATGGCAGACGGACAGGCTGAGTGTCTTCTCCGTCGTCTCGCCGCCGGCCGCCAGCAGGACGAGCCCGAAGCTCTTGATCATCTCGTCGTCCATGCTGGCCCCGTCGACCTCGCTTGTGCATAGCAGGGAGATGAGGTCGTCGCCAGGGTCCGCGCGGCGCCGCCGGATCTGCTGGCCCAGGAACTCCCACAGTTCCTCGCCCGCCCGGAGGCCGGCCCGTGCGACATCCGGGTCCTGGCCGAAGTTGCCGCTGTAGTCCACGATCGCGCGGTACCAGCGGCGGAAGTCGTCGTGGTCGTCAGAGACCCCCAGCAGGCGCATGATCACCTTGACGGGGAGCCGACGGGCGAAGCGCTCGGCGAAGTCGACCGTGCCGTCGGCCGCGAAGGAGTGCACGAGTTGTCGCGCGGAGTCCGCTATGTAGTCGCCGATGCGGTCGGTCAGCTGCTTCCGGTGGAACGCGGGGGAGATGAGGCGGCGATGACGTGTGTGTTCCTCTCCGTCCATCGCCATGAGGCTCTGCTGCACGAGGGGCCGCAACTGGTCGTTCCAGCTCCGGCTGGAGAAATTGTCGGCGTCCCGGAAAGCACGTGCGACGTCGTCGTACCTGCTGATGATCCAGGCATTGAGGCGCTCGTCGTGGAAGAGCGGAAAGTGTCTGCGAAACGTCTCGTACGCCGGATAGGGGCAGCGTTCGAATTCGGCGGAGAGGAGATCGGGAGATGGGGGGTACGTGTCTAACATGGGCATCAGGCTGCCTGATCGTGTTCTACAGGGGAACCTGAAAACTTGCAGGGTCATCCCGCGCCACGCGTTCATGCTTCGATGGCACACGCTCATGGTTCCGTGTCACAGGACAGTGACTGTGCGCCGCGGTCGGCGTGACCCTCGCGGGTTGACTTCTCCATAGAGCCCACTGATGCCCGCGGTATGGCGTCCGCCATCCGAGGGGTCGATCGAGACTGCGATGCGCCCTACCACCACCCTCCGTCTTCGAGTCGCCCGTCTTCCTCCAAGCGTCAGCCCGCGAGTTCCGCAGCGGCACGTTCCGGGCGCCGCTCACCCCCGTAAGCCGAAGGCCCCCCGTTCTTGGCTTGACTCTGTCGGGGGTCTTGGAATTTCCCGGTGCGACAGCATGGTCAACGGGCATGCTCGGATAGTTCCGCCGACCGACAAAGCTGTCGAGGTCCCGGTTGTCCCTTGGCCTCCGTTCCGGTAAGCAAGTTCCGCCTCTGACCGCGCAGATTGCGCGGGTGAGCAACCCTGGCGGCACGACGGCGATATGGGTGCGTGACCGCTTGGACGGGCTGTGGTGCGACGAGGACTTCGCCGACTGGTACCCCAGGGACGGGCGTCCGGGGCTCTCACCTGCCCAGCTGGCCACCGTCTGTGTACTGCAGTTCCTTCTGTCTGTCGGACCGGCAGGCCGCCGAGGCGGTTCGCTGCCGCATCGACTTCAAATACGCCATGGCCATGGAGCTGGACGACCCCGGGTTCCACCATAGTGTGCTGGCCGACTTCCGCGATCGTCTCGTCGAAGACGGCCGCGCCGACCGCCTCCTCGACCTGGCGTTGGCCCGTCTCAAGGAGGCCGGACTGGTGCGTGAGCGCACCACTCAGCGCACCGACTCCACCCACGCCCTGGCGGCGGTGCGTGACCTGACCCGCCTGGAGTTGATCACCGAGGCGGTCCGCGCCACATGGATCGCTTGTTCGAATTTGGTGTCATCTCGGACACGCCATCACCCGTCCGACCAGCTGTGACTGTGCGCGACAGTTGTCCTTTGAGTACGCTAGTTGTCCCGTATGAGGTGGGAGTTATCCAGTGAGGGCCAGGTTGTGCAGCCGGGCGATGCCGAGCATGGCTTGGTGAACTCCGTCGCCCTTGAGTCGGCAGTCCCGCAGGATCTTCCAGTTCTTCAACCGCGACAGGGCGTGTTCCACGCGCGCTCGTGCCCGGCGATGGACGGCATTGTCTGCCTCCTGTGATGGGCTGAGGTGGCTCTGGCCTCGTCGTCTGCGGTGCGGGGTGAGGAGGCCGGTGCCTTGGTAGCCGCCGTCGGCGAGGGTCGGGGCGCCGCGGCAGGCCCGGTCGATGCCGGACTCGGTGAAGGCCCGGCAGTCGTTGCGGCTGCCGGGCAGCGGGAGTCCGATGGCCACGACCAGGCGGCTGGCGGCGTCGATGACGACCTGCAGGTTGGTCGAGTACCGGTAGTTCTTGCTGGATGCGGCGACACTGCGGTCGCGGGTGGGCACCAGGGTGCCGTCGACGATGTAGACGGTGTCCTTGCGTGGCCGGCGTGCCGGGGAGATGGCCAGCAGCGGAGCGAGGTGGTCCAGGATGCGGTCGGCAGCGGACTTCGACACCCCGAACAGCGGCGCCACCTGCCGCAATGTGAGGTTCGTGCGCCAGTACGTCGCCACCAGCAACACCCGGTCCTCGAGCGACAGCCGCCACGGCCGGCCATGCTGAATGTCGCCACCTCGGCGCCGTACCAGCCACCAGCCTCGCGAACTGCACCTCGGTCAGACCCGTAAACGGCTCGATCCACTTCGGTTCATCTGCTGAGATCACCCCACCCGTGCCCGACCAACGCACCAGCAGCACCACCGGTTACGGGACAACCTCTAGTTGGCCGATGTGCGTGGTAGACGGCCCGTAGGTCTGATGAGCCGGGACGCGTTAGTTGGAACCCTGGTCTCGCTTGTTGGAACCACTCGGTCCCACTGGCACTGTCGATCTTCTGGGCTAGGCGTTCAGCATGGTGGATGAGGTGATCGCCAAGGCCGCGTGGTGGGGCATCGGATCGGGGCGGGAGAGCTTGGCTCCTGCATCGCCGCGCCGGAGATGCAGGGTATGCATGGGTTCCTTGGGGTGGGCGGCTTCGGTCGGTCGCGCACTCCGTTCCCGTAGGGGCGGGCGCTCGGGGCACGTACACTTGCCGTATGGGGCATACACATACGTCGGCGGAGGGCCCGGTCCGGGCTCTTCAACCGCTGGGTCCCGTCGCGCCCCGTGCGCGCTGCCGTGCGCTGCACGGTCACGGCTAGCGACTTTCCCGACGAGCCCGCGCATCCGGTTCTCCCGCCTCCCTCGTCCCGCCATGCCCAAGGGCCCGCAGGCAGCACCTCCACGGCGGACCCGGCGTGCCGCGGCCTCCTCCTGAGCCTTTGCCGAAGGGTTCCGCGGGCTCCCGCACCGTGCGTCCCTGAACCGCACATTCCCCCTCCCGCACTTCCCCCTGCGCCCGCGCCCCTGGCGTGCCGCCGGTATCGCTTCCCGCGACCCGGCGGGCCGGCCGCATCCTGAGAGGACCCCTGTGAAGCTGAGCGAGTTGCTGGCCGGGCACGATCACGAACTACTTCTGGGCGATCCGGGGACGAGAGTCACCGCGGGAGCATGCTTGGATGCCCACCGCGTCTCGCCGGGTTCGCTCTTCCTCGCGGTGCCCGGGCACCGCGAGGGCGGCCCCGAGGCCATCGGTTCCGCGCTGGCGCGGGGCGCCGTCGCGGTGCTCGTCGAGGAGCCCGCGGCCGGTCTTCCCGCGGCGGTATGGCCGTCGGCACAAGGCGCCTGCGTCGTGCGGGTGGCCGACACCCGTAAGGCCGCAGCGCTGATCACCTCGCGCTACTACGGGGAGCCCGGCCGGGCGATGGACATGGTGGCCGTCACCGGCACCAACGGCAAGACGTCCGTCTCGTACATGGTGGAGTCCGTGCTGCGGATCGCCGAGGGCGGGAAGGTGGGTGTGATCGGGACGGGCGGGAACCGGATCGGGGACGAGCTGATCCCGATGCCGCGCTCGGTGCTGACCACTCCGGAGTCACCGGACTTCCAGTATCTGCTGGGGCACATGCGCGATCACGAGGTGGACACCGTGGTCCTGGAGGCCACCTCGATGGGCCTGCTGAACCACCGGATCGACCACTCCTTCATCGACGTGGGCATCTTCACCAACCTCACCCAGGACCACTTGGACGACCACGGCACGATGGAGCACTACCGGGACGCCAAACTCCGGCTCTTCGACGGACTCTGCCGGCGCGCGGTGGTCAACGCGGACGACCCGGTCGGCGCGCTGGTTCCGGCGATGATGCCGGGTCTGGTCCGTACGTACGCCCTGGACGCCGAAGCCGACTACCGGGCGACCGACCTGGACATGGATGCCTTCGGCACGCGGTTCACGCTCCACCACGAGGGGCGCAAGTATCCGGCCGCGATCCCCGTGCCCGGCAGGTTCTCGGTTTCCAACGCCCTGGCCACCCTTGCCGCATGCCATCTGCTGGGCCATGACTTGGCCGGACTGGTGGCGGCGCTCGACCGGATGCCCCCGGTCCCCGGGCGGCTGGAACGGCTCGAGACCCCGCAGGGCGCTTCCGTGATCGTGGACTACGCGCACTCGCCCGACTCCTTGGACAAGGTGCTCGCCGCCATCAGGGACTTCGCCGCTGCACGCGTCATCACGGTCTTCGGCTGCGGAGGAGACCGGGACGTCACCAAGCGGACCCAGATGGGCGAGATCGCCGGGTCCCACTCCGATCTGTGCGTGCTCACATCGGACAACCCCCGTGACGAGGACCCCGAGGCGATCATGGACCAGATCGCTCCGGGACTCACGGCCACCGGCACCCCCTTCGAGCGGATCGCCGACCGCCGCGACGCCATCGCCTTCGCCCTGTCCGCCGCCGGGCCGGCCGACATCGTGCTGGTCGCGGGGAAAGGCAGTGAGCCGTACCAGATCGTCGGCGACCAGCTGATCCCGTTCAGCGATATGGCGACGGTGCGCGAGCTGTCAGCCGTACGGGACTAGTACTCCAGTCGCAGTTCGCTATCACTGCTGGTCAGAGCCATGTTCCTGAGTGTACGCGGCTGATGCCACGTCAAGTTGTGGAAGTTCGTGACCTCGGATGCGGCGGGCCGTTGTGCTTGTCGTGCAAGACGATGTGCAGCTCGATGCCTGGTCCGCGGAACTGGAAGAAGTACTCGTGCGGGTCGGCCATCGGTTCGGTCGGGTGGATCTACGCCGGAGGATGCGCGCCTACGTGCACGGCCTGATCGGACCGGTGGGCCGGAAGAACAGCTGGCAGCTGGCCGAACATGCCGGTCACCGCTCTCCTGCGGGGTTGCAGCATCTCCTCGGCTGGGCCTGCTGGGATCCCGATCACGTACGCAATGACCTGCAGGAATACGTCGCCGAGAAGCTCGGGGACGCGGCTGGGGTACTGATCATCGACGTCACCGGGTTCATCAAGAAAGGCACGGTCTCGGCCGGAGTGCAGCGCCAGTACTCCGGCACCGCCGGCCGCACCGAGAACTGCCAGATCGGTGTCTTCGCCGCCTACGCCTCAGCCAAGGGCCGGGCCCTGGTGGACCGGGAGCTGTACCTGCCCAAGTCCTGGATGTCCGACCGAAATCGCTGCCGGGCAGCGAGGATCCCCGACGAGCGGGAGTTCGCCACCGAGGGCTGGCCAAGGCCATGGTGACGCGGGCGCTGACCTCACCGCTGCCCATCGCCTGGATGACCGCGGACTCCGCCTACGGCCAGGTTGGCGGCTGCGCCGCCTGCTGGAGGAGGCCGGCGTCGGCTACGTCCTGGCCGTGCCGAAGTCCCAGCACGTCCACGCCCTGGGCCGCATCGACTTCGCCATCGCCCAGACACCCGACGATGTCTGGGAGCGCCAGTCCTGCGGCAACGGCGCCAAAGGCCCACGGATCTACGACTGGGCCGCGGCGAGACTGCCCGCCATCGACGACTTCGACGGCGATCAGCCCACCCACCAGCGCTGGGTCCTGGCCCGCCGCAGCCTGGCCCGGCCGGACGAGATCGCCTACCACCTCGCCTACGCACCCAACGGCACCGTCGTCGCCGAACTCGTGCGCATTGCCGGAGCCGCTGGGCGATCGAGGAAGCCTTCCAAGCCGCGAAGAACGAGTGCGGCCTCGACCAGTACGAGGTCCGCCGGTATCCGGGCTGGTACCGGCACATCACCCTGGCCATGCTCGCCCACGCCTTCCTCGCCGCCATGGCCTCAGCGGCAGCCGAAAAGGGGGCGGCAGAAAGGGTTCCGGAGCTCTCGCACCGCTCACCGTGGCAGAGGTCCGGCGACTCCTGGCAGTTGACCGTCCCCCGGTGACACACCTGCGGCGCACCAGCCACACACTGAACTGGTCACGCTGGCGCAGGCACCACCAGGCCATCGCCAGACGCTGCCACTACCGCCGCCGCATCCAAGGTCACGAACTTCCACAACCTGTCGTGACATCAGCCGAGTACACTCAGGAACGTGGCTCTGACCAGCAGTGATAGCGAACTGCGACTGGAGTACCAGACACTGCCCCGTACGGCACGCGCGCGTACCGCCGCGATCTTCCTGCTGTGCCCGGTGGGTGTCGTGCTCGCGTGCCTGCGGAAGCGGCTCGTTCACGAGCAGTACACCGGCCAACTGGCCGACGGGCACGCTCAGGTACCTGGCTGACTGAGCATTGTTCGTAGCGGCACCGGACGGCGGTCAGGTCGAGGAGGCCGGATAGTCGCGTGGGCTGCGTTCACAGCGGGGCCCAGGCGACGAAACTCTGTCCTTGAGCCGTGGCAGCGCCGGTGGCCGGCTCCGAGCGGGCCAGGCCGACCGTGCCGTTCCACAACACGGCCTGCGGGCGCTCCTGACGGCGCGCACCACAGGTCCCTCGCGCGGCCTGCCACCGTTCCCGTACGACTGCCAGACGGAGGCGGTGCCCTGCGGGAACTGGAACCAGTGGCGGTCGCTCAACTCGGCCAGTCGCAGCCGGTTACTGCGGGCCAGCGGATCGTCGGCACGCAGGACCACGCCGACCGGATCGGTTCACAGCGCACGTACCTCTAGAGCGACCTCGTCGAACGGCACCCGGGTGAGGGCGACATCGACCAGACCGGTGCGCAGCCCGCACGTCGGGTCGGCCAGATCGGCGTCGCGGACGCGGATGTCGATGCCGGGATGGTCCCGGCGGTAGGCCGCGGCCAGCCTGGCCCCCCAGGGTCGGTGCCGTCGCCCAGGATGCCGACGGTGATGGTCGCGACACCGGCCGCCGCGATCACGCGTACTCGGACGCGGTCGGCATCGTGGAGCATGGCTCGCGCCTCGTCGAGCAGCACCGTGCCGACCGGAGTGAGCGTGACGCCGAGAGGCGAGCGGGCGAAGAGCAGGGCCCCGACATCGGTCCCAACTGCTTGATTGCCCGGCTCGGCGCCGGCTGACTCATGTGCAGACGGGTGGCGGCCCGACCGAAGTGGAGTTCCTCGGCGACCGCCACGAGTAACGCAAGGTCCGGTAGCTCCACACTGCGACGATACCCGTAAGGCATCGGCGTTGCGAGACCGGTCTTGGACAGCCGCGCGGACCCGGCGGTGAACTCGTGACCTGCCCGGCCCCTTCTCGATCGGCGGGGCCGTGGCGTCCTCCCTTCGGCGTGCGGCTACCTCGGACGACGAACGCTTCCGGTGGCTGAGTTCATGACCGTGGTCGTCGTCGTGAACAGAGGAGGCTGGTGGTGACCTTGCAGACCTGCCCCTCGAAGCCGCCGCAGGTTGTGGTTGGCGTCGAACGTCCGCTTGCGCGAGTGGCCGAGGGCGTCGGTGACCTCGGTGGCTCGCACGTCCGGGCCCTGTAGAGGACCCCACACCGCCGGTCGACCGCAGCCGCCGAGGCAGCGAGCATCCCCTGATTGCCGACCGGTTCGGGGACACCCCTCGCGAAGTCGCTGGCGAACGGATCCTGACTGCGGGCCCACGTGTGGCGCATCTATCGCGTCGATCCGGTGGGGATGCGGATTCGGGCGGAGGAGCCCGTACCTGGACCTGAGCGGCGGCATCGACCGCCGACGCCCCGACGGACGTGCGCGATCCCGTGGTCCGGTCATCCGAGGACGAGGCGCTCCAGCCGTTCGAGGCTGCGCTCCATGTTTCCGCGGTTGTGCCGGGGCACGGGCGACAGGTGCCACAGGACGGACGGCAGGCGGGTCCGGGAGTAGTCGAAAGTCTCCCTGACGCCTGTACGGTCCCCCGCGCCCAGCTCGGTCAGGTGCCAGCGCCAGATCAGGCCCGCGTAGTGCTGCCAGGCGATGGTGCGCCCCTCGATGAACTCGATCACCCGCAAGGTGATCGTGTACGGGATGACGTGCCGCATCCGCATGCGGAACTCCGCACCGGCATGCAGCCGTCGCGGGGCGTCGACGGTGGCCCGCACGGAGCCGTCCCCGTTGAGACGGGAATGGTTGTGCGGATCGGCGAGCACGTCGAAGAGTGCGCGCGCCGGGGCGTTGATGGTGCGGACGACGGTTACCTGGTACGCGGCCATGTGCGTCCTTCGGTGCGGGTGTGGCGGCCCTCCCGTGCGGGACGACCGGTGGTCCGATGGTTGCTCACGACCTCTCGCCGCCAGGGGCCGCGCAGTGGGCGCGGTCCCATGCGGGGTCCCGGTAGTCGAGGCGACGCAGAAGGGAGCCGGCCGGGTAGAGGTGCGCCTTCTCCCTCTGGTAACGGGCGAAGACGGCACGCATGGACCGGACGGTGGAATCCAGTGCGGTGTCGTGGAACGCGCTTCCCTCCACATAGGGAGCGTCCTTCAGAACGCGTCCATCCTCCACTCCCAAGTGCTGCCGTGCGAAATCGGCGATGAGCCTACGGGTCAGCAGCCTGCGCAGGGGGCCGCGATGGGGAGGCACCCACGCCGCACCCCAGTAGAAGTGCATGGTGCCGTCCGAGACGGGGTTGAGCGACGTCCAGCCGGTGAGTCGCAGTCCGGTGCGGCCGAGTTGAATGCGGCTTTCCTGGCACAGCGGTGTCACCAGGTCCGCGTGGACCTCGAGGCGGAAGGGCTCGGGTGACAGGGACCGGCCGCGCAGTGCGGAACGGGCCTGGGACATGGTGGCCACGACGCCCATCTTCTTGTCGTAGGTCACCGGTGCCTGATGATCGGCGCGAAAGACCATGTCGATCGCGGGGCGCACCGGGTACACGCTGTGTGCGTCGATGTGAACTGCGCAGGACTCCAATGCGGCGGGCCGGGACCGTCGGCTCCAGTAGGCGGACTCCGCGTGGGTCCAGATGCAGTGCGGGATGTCGAGGAAGTGGTCCATCCATACGCGCAGGTCACCGTAGACCTCGAAACGGCCGGACGCCGTCACGTGTCCTTCGGGGAGGCTCTGCGCACGCACGGGGAACTCGGCCTGCGGCGTGTCCTCCACCGATACCCAGATGAGCCCCACCGCTTCCCGGACGAAGTAACGCCGCACAGTGCACCGGGCCTTGAAGGCGCTGTCGGCGGCGAACTCGACGGGGACCTCCGTGCAAGCGCCCGTCCCGTCGAACTTGAAGTGGTGATAGTCGCAGCGGATGTTCTCCCCCTCGACTTCTCCGTGGGACAAGGCGACACCCCGGTGAGCACACTGATCCAAGAGCGCTCGCAACCGACCCGTGGCCGTGCGGAACACCACAACCGGCGATCCCCAGTACATGACGCGCACCGGCGAGCGGCCCAGCTCGCTGGTCTCCAGTACCGGCACCCACATGTTCGGCCTCCCTTGACAGGGACATTGAGCTGACTTCTCGAATATCTCCGGGCCGACTGCGGGAAAACTGCGGAGGTATACGTACCTTCGTCCCGTTACGGTGAGTGGAGCGTGGAGAGTCGGGACGGAGATGCGCACCGCCCTCCGCGAAGGACCCCTCTGGGTGCCCCAGAAGCACACCGTCGGCACAGGCGCAACCACCTGGCCGAGCAGGGCGGCGGGGCTGGGTCGTGAAGTGCGATGTGGTCGGTTGCGGCGCTCCCGCGGCCCCGGCGAGGTTCAGGTGTTCCGTACGCGGTGGCCGATCGGTACCTCGGCGCAACGCCGGACGTCGGATGTTGCGCCCACAGCGCCTCCGTGAAGGCCCGACCGCCGGGCAGCGTGTAGCCGACGTCGATACCGGCCGATCCGGAGTAACCGGCACCGTGGATGGTGCCGTGGACCGCGGAGGGCTCGAAGTCGACGTTCTCCATGGCGTGCCCGTACTGGGCGCTGAACTGCTCCGAGGTGTACTGGCAGGTGCCGTACCGGCACTGGTAGTTGAGCAGTCGCCGGACGTCACCCCAACTCGCGAGTCGGGCACGGCTGTGGACCGTGGCGAGACCCGGCCGCCGGCCGGCGTCGTCTTCGATCTCGACCCGCCACCGCTGGGTGATCGCCCGCCGCAGCCTGTCCGACCCTGAAGACGTGGATTACTACCTGGCCTATGCAGTCGTCGGCACCGAGATTGCCGAGCTGGCCCGGATCGCAGGCTACCGCTGGGTGATCGAGGAGTGCTTTCGAGCTGCGAAGAACGAATGCGGTCTGGCCGGATACGAGGTCCGCCGTTATCCCGGCTGGTATCGACACATCACTTTGGCCATGCCTGCCCATGCCGTCCCGTCCGCACTCGCAGCACAACCCCAGGTCGGCGGCGGTGTCGCCAAGGGAGTTGCAGAAACAGATCAGCTCTCGTCCCGCTCACCGTGGCAGAGATCCGGCGACTCCTGGACGCTCTCCTGCCCCACCCACGAGCAGACCGCTGCACCGTCACCCATGCAGGGACTGTAAATCGTTCGGTGCAACTCCCGATGATGGAGGATGCATCGATGACCGGTGAGAACGTGGCCGAGCAGGACGCTGTCGAGTCGGCAGCGGCTGTATCGGCGAAGGCCGTGGACGACCAGCTGATCGACGAGCTGGTGAGCCGGGCCCAGGCCGAGGGCCTGCAGCTGGCCGGCGAGGGCGGGCTGCTGCAACAGCTGACCAAGCGGCTGTTGGAGTCCGCCCTGGAAGGCGAGATCACCGACCACCTCGGCTATGACAAGCACGATCCGGCGGGCAAGAACGGCGGCAACTCCCGCAACGGCAAACGCTCCAAGACCGTGCTGACCGACGTCGGCCCGGTGGAGATAACCGTGCCCCGCGACCGCGACGGCTCCTTCGAACCGAAGATCGTCAAGAAGCGGCAGAAGCGCCTGACCGGGGTCGACGAGATGGTCATCTCGCTGGCCGCCAAGGGCCTGACCACCGGCGAGGTCCAGGCCCACCTGGCCGAGGTCTATGGCGCCGACGTCTCCCGCCAGACCATCTCCACCATCACCGACAAGGTCCTCGAGGGCATGGCCGAATGGCAGAGCCGCCCCCTCGACCCGGTCTATCCGGTGGTCTTCATCGACGCCATCCACGTGAAGATCCGCGACGGCGCGGTCGCCAACCGGCCCATCTATGTCGCCCTGGCCGTCACCACCGAGGGCCGCGGGGGGGAAATTCTCGGGCTGTGGGCCGGCGACGGCGGCGAGGGCGCCAGGCACTGGCTGCACATCCTCACCGAGATCAAGAACCGTGGCGTGAACGACGTCCTCATGCTGGTCTGCGACGGGCTCAAGGGCCTGCCCGAAGCGGTGGAAACCGTCTGGCCCCGCACCATCGTGCAGACCTGCGTGGTCCACCTGCTGCGGAACTCCTTCCGCTATGCCGCCCGCCAGGACTGGGACAAGATCGCCCGCCTCCTCGAGCCCGTCTTCACGGCGCCGACCGAGGAAGCCGCCCTGGAGCGGTTCGCCGAGTTCGCCGACACCTGGGGACGGAAGTATCCGGCGATCGTGAAGCTGTGGAAGAACGCCTGGGAGGTGTTCACCCCATTCCTGCGGTTCGACACCGAGATCCGCCGCATCGTCTGCACCACCAACGCGATCGAGTCGGTGAACGCCCGCATCCGGCGGGCGGTCAAGGCCCGCGGCCACTTCCCCCGCGAGCAGGCCGCCCTGAAGTGCGTCTACATGGCCATCATGTCTTTCGACCCCACGGGCAAGGGCCAGGCCCGCTGGACCATGCGCTGGAAGACCGCACTGAACGCCTTCGACATCACCTTCGACGGCCGACTCTCAGCAGCCCGCCAGTAACCCAACCACCCCAGTTACACCACTCGTTTGACACCCGCCTGGGCGGTGACGCATCGAAGATTATCTTCACGAACGCCAAAACGGTGGAGAAGGTGAGCGGCGTCAAGGTCCCTCAATCTAAGCCAGTATGTGTCGGATGTCAGAATGATTACGGCCCCTGCCAATGTATTGATGGGGTAGTGCCTGCGCCGGGTGGTCGCTGGGAAGGACGGCGTTAACGGATGCAAGTGTTCGACGTTTTGAGTATTGAGATAGGCCGCCATGACTGGGCTGGGATGGCCTGTGGATGCGGCAGGTCCGCCGACCATATTCAGACAGATTTTCGAGCAGCTCTGGGGGGCTCTCCGACCAGTCGGACGGGAGAAGGGTGGGCAGAAGGACACGCATTTGTACAGTCCAATCTGATGCAGCCCGCAGTGGCGACGGCCTCCATGGTCATGGCTGTGTTGGCCAGCGGGGTTCCGAGTGAGCACCGTCGTCAGCTGTTGATTGTGCTGGCCACGTTGGTCAACGGAGAGCAGGATGACATCGCGGACAGTTGTCTCGAGGCTGTCAGAAGCGGATCCTGGATCCTCTACGAGGAGATCGCTTCAGGGCGCGATATTGACTCCGCTTCATATGCCTTCGAGATCCTGCAGTTGATCCAGTATGAGTCCGAGAGGCTCGATGCCTTTCACCGCGTCGCTGCGGCAAACTGGTCTGCAGACCTTAAGGCGATCACTCCGACGCGGCCACGGCCCGCCGCAGGCACCCCCGCCTGGGGTGGGTCCCCCTGACCGCCCGGACGGGCCGGCACCATCCCACCCGCTGCGTGGCCCACTCGGATACGCGGTGGCTCATCGCTTCCGCCGCGCCCGGCATCGAGCGGGCGTACATGGACTGACCTGCGTGCCGACGGCGGGGTCCGTTTCAGAGCACATCTCATTTGGCTGAGTAGGTTGTTAACCGTGGTGGGGATTGTTGAGCGGCTGGTGCCGGACGAGCTGTGGGAGCTGTTCCAGCGGGTGGTGCCGGAGGCGCCGTCGCGGCCACAAGGGGGCGGCCGGCGTCGCCACGGCGACCGGGAGGTGCTGGCGGCGATCGTGTTCGTGGCGACGTCGGGCTGCACGTGGCAACAGCTGCCCGCGGTTTTGTTCGGGCGGTCCGGGGCGACGGCCCACCGCAGATTCACGGAGCGGACGAAGACCCGGGTGTAGGCCAAGCTTCTCCGCCTGGTCCTCGACGAACTGGGCTCCCACGGCGACCTGGACTGGTCGAGGTGTGCGATCGACTCGGTGAACATGCGAGCCCTGAAAAAGAGGGACCTGACGGGTCCGAATCCTGTCGACCGAGGCAAGTATGGCTCAAAGATCCATCTGGTCACCGAGCGGACCGGTCTGCCCCTGTCGGACGGGATCTCCGGCGCCAACGTCCACGACAGCCAGGACCTGACACCTCTCATTGAGGGCATACCCCCGAGCCAGTCCCGCCGAGGCCCACGCCGGCGCAAGCCAGGCAAGCTTCACGCCGACAAGGGCTACGACTACCGCCATCTGCGGAAATGGCTGTCCCAGCGGGGCATCCGACACCGCATCGCACGCAAGGGTGTCGAGAATTCACGGCAACTCGGGCGACACCGCTGGACCATCGAACGCACCATGGCCTGGCTGGCCGGCTGCCGCCGTCCACCGGCGCTACGAGCGCAAGGCCGACCGCTTCCGCGCACCGCGCCACGACCAGCGCGGGAGGGGTCCCGACACGCGTCTGACACGGTACCCCCTGGCATTCGGAGCACCACCTCACGGTGCGCCACCTCACGGTTATCGACCACAACCGTCCGGCCCCGGGCCGGCCGTCTCGGCCGCCCGGGCCGTCAATCAAAGCGAGGTCCTATGAGACGCGCGTTTCATGCGCTGTTGGTGGGTGCGGTCGCCGTCGGAGTGTCGGGTGTGTTCCACCCGGTCGCATCGGCCGCCGACACCTCTCCGCTGGAGGTCAGGAGCGTCACCGCGAGCGCCGATGACGGCAACGTCGCCGCCAACACCCTCGACGACGACCTGAGCACCCGCTGGTCCGCCGAGGGCGACGGGGTGTCGATCCGCTACGACCTCGGCTCGGCGCAGACCGTCGGTTCGGTGTCGATCGCCTGGCACCAGGGGGACAGGAGGAAGAGCACCTTCGACGTCCAGCTGTCCGCAGACGGATCGTCGTGGACCACGGTCGTGAACCGGAAAGGCAGCAGTGGCAGCACACTCGAGCAGCAGAGCCACGACTTCGCCGACGCCTCGGCCCGCTACGTGCGGATCGTGGGCCATGGCAACACAGTCAACGACTGGACCAGCATCACCGAGACGGACGTCTACGGGGCCGATGGAGGCGGAGACGGCGGTGGCGGCTCCTGCGCGTACCCGGCCGACGTGCTGGACCTGACGGACTGGTACATCGGGCTGCCGGTGGGCGACGAGGAGTCCCCCACCAACGTCTACCAGCCGGAACTCGCCACATACGCGAACGACCCGTGGTTCGTCACGGCCGACGACTGCTCGGCCGTCCGGTTCCGGGCCCCGGTCAACGGGGTCACCACCAGCGGTTCCAGCAATCCCCGCTCGGAGCTGCGGGAGATGACGAACTCCGGCAGGACGAAAGCGAGTTGGTCGTCCACTTCTGGCACCCACACGATGGTGATCGACCAGGCCATCACGGACGTTCCCGAGGAGAGGCCGTACGTCGTCGCCGGGCAGATCCACGACGCCTCCGACGACGTCACCGTTTTCCGCCTGGAAGGCAGCAAGCTCTACATCACCGACGGCGACACCTCACGTCACCACCTGATGACGGACAGCTACGAGCTGGGTACGAGGTTCCAGGCGAAGTTCGAAGTCAGCGACGGCGAGACCAGGGTCTACTACAACGGCGAGTTGCAGACCACGCTGTCGAAGGACTACTCCGGCGCCTACTTCAAGGCCGGCGCGTATACGCAGGCCAACTGCGGCAACTCGGATCCGTGCAGCAACGACAACTACGGCCAGGTGAAGATCTACGACCTGGACGTCACGCACGGCGACGGCGCGGGCGAGGGGGACTCGACCGAGGCCGCCGAGCGGTACGGCTGGGGCACCCCGCTGCCGATCTCCGACGAGTTCGACCACGCCGGCGCCGTTGACCCCGGCAAGTGGGCGGTACCGACGGGCGAGGTCGGCGGCACGCAGGGATGCTGGGAAGGGCACGACGGGAACGGCCGCCGGTGCGCCAAGAACAGCACCGTCGCCGACGGCATGCTCACCATGCGCGGCGAGGCGAACGGCGACACGGGATGGCTCAGACAGCAGCGTGACGCCCAGTACGGCCGGTGGGAAATCCGCTCGCGCTCACGGAACACCGGCCCGGCCGGCGGGCTTTACCATGTGCTGCACCTGATCTGGCCCACCGCCGGCAACCGACTGGAAAACGGGGAGTACGACTGGGTCGAGACGTCCGACCCCGAATCGCAGTGCCTGACCGCTTTCCTGCACTATCCGAAGAGCCCGACGGACAAGAAGGAGCGCCGCGACGTCTGTCCCGTGGACATGACGCAGTGGCACAACTTCGCGTTCGAGTGGACGCCGGACGCGTTGGTCGGCTACGTCGACGGCGTGGAGTGGTTCCGGGAGTCGGGCGGCGCGGACGCCGACCGGGGGGACATCCAGACGATGCCCTCGGGGCATCTGAACATCCAGCTCGACAACTTCACCGGCGACAGCGGTCTGCGCCCGGCTGTGCTGGAGGTCGACTGGGTCCGGACCTACGACATCGAGCCTGCGGGCGAGGATCCCACCGATCCCGGCGGGGGCTCCCCGGTCCAGGTCGTGGGAGTCTCGGCGAGTCCCGATGACGGCAACGTGCCCGCCAACACCCTGGACGACGATCTCAGCACCCGCTGGTCGTCCGAGGGCGACGGGGCGTGGATCCGCTACGACCTCGGCTCGGCGCAGACCGTCGGATCGGCGTCGCTCGCCTGGCACCGGGGGGACAGCAGAAGGAGCACCTTCGACGTCCAGTTGTCCGACGACGGGTCGTCGTGGAAGACCGTCCTGGAACGGGCGACCAGCAGCGGCGGCACACTCGAGCAGCAGAGCCACGACTTCGCCGACGCCTCGGCCCGCTATGTGAGGATCGTCGGCCACGGGAACACGTCCAACGAATGGACCAGCATCACTGAGACGGACATCCACGGAGCCGACGGCGGCGGCGGAGACGACGGAGAGCCGAGCCCCGCCCGCACGATCCGTGTCGCGGACTCGGACGCATTGAAGAGCGCGTTCGGGGACGCGCGCGCCGGGGACCGCATCGTGCTCGCGGACGGCACGTACTCGGTCGGCGGAATGACCGGCAAGAACGCAACGGCCGCCGAGCCCATCACCGTCGTCGCGCAGAACCGCGGCAAGGCGGTGATCGACGACGGGCAGCTGGAGGTGGCGGACTCCTCCTACGTTACCTTCGAAGGGCTGACGTTCACGAACAGTGACACACTGAAGATCACCAGCTCGAACAACGTGCGGCTGACCCGCAACCACTTCCGGCTGACCGAGGAGTCCTCACTGAAGTGGGTGATCATCCAGGGTGCAAACAGCCACCACAACCGGATCGATCACAACCTGTTCGAGGAGAAGCACCAACTCGGGAACTTCATAACCATCGACGGATCCGGAACCCAGCAGTCACAGCACGACCGCATCGACCACAACCACTTCAGCGACATCGGCCCCCGCGCGAACAACGAGATGGAGGCCATCCGGGTCGGCTGGAGCGGCATCTCCCGGTCGAGCGGGTTCACCGTCGTCGAGTCGAACCTCTTCGAGAACTGCGACGGTGACCCGGAGATCGTCTCCGTGAAGAGCAACGACAACATCGTCCGCCACAACACCTTCCGCACCTCGCAGGGCGTCCTGTCCCAACGGCACGGGAACCGCGGCGCGTTTTACGGCAACTTCTTCCTCGGCCAGGGCAAGGCGGGGACCGGCGGGATCCGCATCTACGGCCAGGACCACAAGGTCTACAACAACTACTTTGAGGGTCTGACCGGCACCGGCTACGACGCCGCGCTGCAGATCGACGGCGGCGACGTGGACACCTCCGGCGCGCTGAACGCACACTGGCGTGTCTACCGGGCGACCGTCGTGAACAACACCTTTGTGAACAACGTGGCCAACATCGAGATCGGCGCCAACTACAGTCTCGCCCCGGTCGACTCGGTCATCGCCGACAACGTCGTCACCGGCAGCCGGGGCAAGCTGATCAACGAAGTCAACAAGCCCCAGAACATGACCTACTCCGGGAACATCGCGTGGCCGACCGGATCGGCGACCGTCGGCGTGTCCGCACCCGCCGGCTCCGTCAGGACGGTCAACCCGCTGCTCGCCTCCGACGGATCGCTGTATCGGATCGGTGCGGGAAGTCCGGCGATCGACACCGGAACGGGCGACCACGCCTTCGTGACCGACGACATGGACGGCCAGGCCCGCGCCGCCGGCGTCGACGCCGGCGCCGACGAGCGGTCGGCGTCCACGGTCACACGCTCCCCGCTCACCGCGCCGGAGGTCGGCCCCAGCGCCGCGTAGAAAGGGCGGGAGGACCGGTGGCGGGTCGGGCCTGTCACCGGTCGTGCTCGTCGCGAAGGGTGCTCTGGTCCGGCTCTGCCACCGGGTGGTTGACCACAACCGCGCACCGACCCAGGGAGGTTCCACCACCCCGGCGGCGAGAAACCAGCTTCAGCGGTGTGCGGCCACGGTCGTCACAGACGGTGCCGCTGACGGGAGCGGTGCACGAGCCCGTGTTCGACCGGCGGTCCGGCGCTACGGCTGTCCTGCGGGCGTGCCGTCCGGGCCGCCGGGGGCGTCGTCCATCAGGTTCAGGTCCGGCGGCACGAGCGTTGTCGGCTCGACCAGGCCCTTGAGCAGGTTGTGCAGCAGGCTGTTATCGAAGGGGCGTTCCTCGGACCTGCCGTGCATCAGCGCGTACCTGAAGCCGGTGCCGTGCAGCCGGCGGCGTACCGCCTCGATCCGGTACTCGATCCTGCGCTCGTTCCAGTTGCCGTCCGGGCGCAGGTGGACGAGCTGCCGGGCGGCCATGGAGTACGTCAGGGGGCGTCAGCTCTTCAGGGTGGCCATGGCCTGTTCGCCGACGGCGCGGATGCGCGCGTGGGCGACATTGACGGCCTGCTGACCGACGGAGAGGTCGCGGTGTTTGTCGCGGAAGGGCACTCGTACGGTGCCGCCAGCGCCCTGGTAGCCCTTGTCGCCATAGCAAACCACGCCGACCTCGGCCAAGGCGTCGATGATGCCGTGGGTGCGGGCCGCCTTGATGTCGTGCGCGGCGCCGGGCAGGGCGGCGGAGACCCACAGCAGGCGGCCGAATGGGTCGGTGAGGACTTGGACTGCCGCGCGTTGAGGATCTGTTGAAGCGTGGGAACCAGCGCGGCCAGGAGGTTCACGGCCTCGCGGATGTAGCGGTGGACCGTGGCCACACCTATGCCGAAGGAGGCCGCGAGCCGGGATTAGGTGTCACCGCAGCGCAGGTGGGCCAGGACGAGCAGGGCCTGCCGATTCGGGGGCAGGCGCCGCCAGCGGGTGCCGACCTGTCGGCGGCGCTCGGCGAGCTGCCTGGTCGGGAAGCGCAAGTGTGAGCTGGACAGGTCGATCGCGGACGGGTAGGCAAGCACGACGACGCTCCTGGTCAAGCGAGTGATCTCGGTTGGGAACTCGCCTACCAGGAGCTTCACGCCTTTATGTGACCAGGGGCAGCCCACCTCACCGCAGCCGGCGCCAGGTTGGATGAGCAGGTATCGATCAATCTTCCTTGGGCCGCCACAGCCAGCGCAGAGCGTCCGGCAGCAGGACGCCGCCGTGGTTGGGGCTGTGTCCGCCGTCTCCGAGGACAAGGCGGAAGTCGTAGCCCGCTTCAGCGAGAGCGGCTGCCACGCGCAGGTCTTCGGCGAGCCAGTTCCACTGTGGCTCATTCCAAGTGCAGGTCGCGGTGGCCGCCGGCCCGCAGCCAGTACGCCAACGCGTTGAGGATCTCCCGCCGCGCGTGCTTCGCCGGTCGCCCACCAAGCTTGACCGCCGGAACCAGCGGACGGAGGATCTCCCACTCCTGATCGGTCAGATCCGTCGAGTAACGGGTACGCAGCCCGCACACCCCAGCCCCCGAACGTGCGTCACCACCCCGCTACCAGGGACTTGCCCGCTGACAGGCTTTTCAGACGCCCTCTAACGGCACCGTCCTTCGCCGGGTCGCCCGGGATCACGAGGAGACCCGCGTCGGGGGCGTACTGGATCGTGTCTCTGCTCGGCATGCGCAAGTTATGCCAAAGGCATATGCACTTCCATGGGTCAGACGGGCGGATACTCAAAGGCCGGCTTGACCTGGAGCCGCATGGCGGCCGGACCTTCGAGGGTGTCACCGTCCGCGTCGCGCGGCGCGTCCTTGCGCTGGCGGCGGCAATCTGGCACAACCACAAGACCGCACAGCCTGTCATGCGATCTCTGATCGCCTACGACCACTGATCACATCGGAATGACTCGTCTGGCTCTCGGGGACACGCCTCGGCGTTGAACACCAGGTGGCCTAAAGCCAGTCCGAAGAAGACCAGATCCTGAGAGTGAACTCCTGTGCGAGATGGGTAACGTTCGGCGTGCATGAGGGATGTTGACCTGGGGCGGGGTGGGGGTAGTGAGCGGAATAGTGGTCTATCTGCCGCGAGGCAGCGGTGATGCCGGAAAGGGGCCGTGCGCCAATCCGGTGACGTTACGGCTCGGGCCGGGGCAAGTGGCGCGCTTTGGGCGCGGCTCCGCGACGACGCCCGTCGAACTGCGGCTTGATGACGAGGCGATCTCCCGCCTTGCGGGCGAGATCCGAGTGACGGACGACCACTGGCAGCTCAGCAACCACAGCGCGAACCAGAGTTATCTGGTGGAGAACCCGGAGGGGGCGGGCGAGTATCTGAGGGTGCCGCCGCGGCGGGCCGCGGCTCCCATCCCTTTCGAGTTCTCCCGGGTCGTGCTCCCCACTCGCCGCAACTCCACGGTCTCCTTTCAGGTGTTCGCGCCCGACCACGTCTACTTGGACCCGGACGACATGGGCGTCCAGTGGGGCAGCCGCACGGTCACGGCGTACTCGCTGGACGAGACGGCCCTCTATTTCCTGGTCCTCGTGGCGCTCTGCGAGCCCCGGCTGCGCGACGAATCGCCGGTCGCGGTGCCCACTACCCCGCAGATCGTCGAGCGGCTCAAAGGGCATCCAGTCTGTGGTCAGTTGGGAGCCCGGGCGGTCAGCTCGCACATCGACTACCTCGCCGAGGAGAAGACCCGGATCAGTACCCCGCCGGAGCACGAACCCGGCAGAGCGGCCCGGCGCAACGGCAAGCGGGAGGCGCTCGTCGGACTCGCGCTGCGCTTCGGGCTCGTACGGGAGGAGCATCTGGCGCTCCTGCCGCCCCGGACAGGAGCGGGCGACCGGCGGCGGGAGACGCTCAGTTGACCCATCGGCGCGCAGAGTGGCGCGTCACCCAGCGGATCCGAGGGGGCAATGGTGTACGGTCCTGCCGACACATCGGGCGATGAGCGTGCCGAGTTGCTGCCACGCGGTTACCGGGTCTGCGACTGGGAGGTCACCGAGCCGATCGGGGCCGGCGGCTGGGCAACGGTCTACGCGGGCCGCGCGGTCGACGCCGCACGAGCGGGGCAGGCGGGACAGGTGCCGGCCGACATCGGCCCTGCGAGTCAGGTTCCGGACGACGTCGCCCTCAAGTTCCTGCCGACCGCCGGCCTCGCTCCGCTGCAGGCCCGCAAGGTCGCGGAGAGCGCCCGGCGTGAGGTCGAACTCGGCCGTCGGGCCGGGCATCCGAGGCTGATCCGTCTCCTGGACCCCGTCGTACTCACGGATCCGGGCCGCCCGTGGCTGGACGGCGCGATCGTGCTGGTGATGGAGCGTGCCGAGCACAGTCTGCGGACGGTGTTCGATGCCGGAGTGAGCGAGGCGGAAGCCGCCCGGCTGT
Organism: Streptomyces sp. NPDC058812; assembly: GCF_042744565.1. Taxonomy (NCBI): domain Bacteria; kingdom Bacillati; phylum Actinomycetota; class Actinomycetes; order Kitasatosporales; family Streptomycetaceae; genus Streptomyces; species Streptomyces sp. NPDC058812. The sequence continues at coordinate 57,286 of NZ_JBHYOB010000008.1, read as the reverse complement.
TCGCCGCGATCTGCGAAGGCCTGGCCCATCTGCACCGCAGCGGCTGGGTGCACGGTGACCTCAAGCCCGAGAACATCCTGCTGATGGCCGACGGCTCACTCAAGCTCTCGGACTTCGGCCTCGCCACCGAACTGACCGGCACCACCGGCACCCACGGGTACGCGCCGCCGATGGGCACCTTCGACTACCTCCCGCCGGAGCGCTGGAAGGCGCCGCTCGGCGAGCGGGGCGTGCAGGTCCGGCCGAGTGCCGACATCTGGGCCCTGGGCATCATGATCCACGAGGTGTTCACACGCGGTGCCTCGCCGTTCCCCGGTGGGACGCCGGTGTCGCGCGGTGCGGCAGTGCAGGAGTACGCGGACGGGCGCGCGCCGCTGCGTATCGACGGGGCGGTGCCGCCGTTCTGGCGTGAGCTGGCCACCGACTGTCTGGCCCCGACCCACGCCGCGCGCAGCGCGCACACCGCCGAGAGCCTGCTGGCCCGCATCGTCTCGCGAGAGTCAGTCCCTTCGATACGTCGACGGCGGGCAACCCGCGCTACTCTCCTGGCTGTTGGCGTGTGCGGGGCGGCCGCCGCGCTCTGGTCGTCTGCCGGTCCCGACGGCGCATCCGCGGACGGGGAACCCGCGGGCCGGATCCGGGTGTTCAACGCCGAGACCCAGTGCAGGGACCGCCCGGACCGGGATCCGCAGTGCAGTCTCGGCCTGGCGATCGACCCCCTGAAGCCGTACACGATCGACAACGTCGTCCCTACCCGGGTCTGGCACGGCGACGCCCTCGACGTCGACTGCCGGCTGTCCCAAGGGGTGCCCATCATCGACGAGTCGGACGCGAGCTCCACCGACTGGTACCACGTCCGCCTCCCCAAGGGCGGAGCCCGTTCGAAGGCCTGGCTGCCCGCCGTGCGCACGAGGGACCACCCCGAGGTCCCCGCGTGCCCACGTCCCGTGTCGGAGCAATGAGAGAGCGGTCGGCGACGCCCCCAACGCGTCTGAGCGTGGCTCGTCTACGCCTTGCGAAGCCGGGCGATGATGCCGTCGATGTCGCGGGTGAGCCAGTAGGGGCGGACGTAGTGGCCGCCCTCCACCTCGTGCGCCTCGTGCGGGATGCCGACGCGGTCGAGGTGGTACCGGAACTGTCGCTGGGTCTCCAGCACCACGGACTCGTTGGCCCACCCCTGGATGTCTTCGGAGCTGGTACCGGCGACCATGAAGACCCGCTTGTTGCGGTAACTCTCGATGCGCTCCACGGGGTTGTCGGCGGTGACCCTGGTCTGGTCCCACGGGACGCCGTAGACACTGCCGCCGTTCAGTTCCACGGCCGCGGAGGACGCGTTGGCCCAGTGGGTGACCGCATCACCTGGGTTGCCACGCAGGTTGGCCGGGCCGGAGTGGGCGCTGACCGAGGCGAAGTGGCCCCAGTACTTGGCGGCGTACTTCAGTGCACCGAAACCGCCCATGGAAAACCCTGAGACGGCGCGGCCGTCGTACTCGGCGTACGTACGGAAGTTCGCTTCGACCCACGGGAGCAGCTGGCCCATGTGGAAGTGCTCCCAGTTCCGGGGGCCCACGTTGGAGTGGACGGGGTTGGAGTACCAGCCCGCAGGTCCGCCGTCGGGCATCACGACGATGATCTGCTTTCCGGCGGTCAGACCGCGGATGTTGTGCACGCGGTCGAAGGTGATGAAGTCCTCCAGGCCGCCGTGCAGCAGGTAGAGGACGGGATAGGTACGTCCGCTGGTGTGGTAGCCGTCGGGGAGCAGGACGTTGACGCCGGGGTCCCAGCCGATCGCGTCTGTCGCGAACCGGTAGTACCACATGCGAGGGTCGTCCCTGTTGTGCTCCACGATGCGCAGCCCTTCGGCCGCATGGGCCGACGACGCCGCCGCAAGGGTGCTCCCGCCGCCGAGAGCCGCCGCCGCGGAGAGTCCGCCGACGGTCTTCAAGAGGTTTCTGCGGGTAGGGGTGTACTTGCTCAACGTAGCCTCCTGGTAGGAAAACTGGCAGGAAAAAGAAGTCAGAACCAGCTCTGGTACTGACTGCTGTTGCACGGCCAGGTGCGGAGCCCGTAGCTGCTGTCGTCGATGCACCGGCCGGTGTGCTGATTCCGGAACTCCAGCGTGCCGTCACCCCAGACCTTGACCCACCAGCTCTGCTCCGGGGTCGAGTTGCAGAACGCGGTGTGGAACCCGTGGCCGGTGTCCGTGATACAGCGGCCGGTGTTGATGTTCCTCAACTCGCGTGTGCCGTCGTCCCAGACGCGCACGGACCACTGCTGCGGATTCGAGCCGTTGCACTCCCAGGGGCGGAACCCGTCGTCAGTGTCGTCCATGCACCTGCTCGTGGCCTGGTTCCTGAAGCTCTGGATAGGAGTCGATGCGACGTCCACGGACTCCTGTGTGGCGGCGAGGGTATTTCCCTCGGCCAGCGCGCTCGGCGCCGATACCAGGGGTAACAGGGCACATACCGCGCTGAGCAGCATGGTTCGCTTCCGGGGCATGTCGCCGCGTCCTTTCGGTCGTTGGGTGTCGTGCCTGTCGTGAGGGGCCGGATGGGGTGCGCGTGCGGCTCGTGAAGCGACGGGGCCGTGCGCACCAGCGAGTCGAACGGTATCCACGGGTTCCCGGCCAGGGCATCCGGAACGTTACGGACTGACAGTGCCTGGTGATCTCCGATAGGGATCGGAGTGCCGTGAGAGGACGCCGCTTCCGGCTCGGTACTCCGCCGTGTCCGGTCGTGGGGACCGGGCAGGCTTCCGCGCAAGCCGGGCCCACCTCACGACCGGACGCCTCGGTCGGCGGGCAGGGACCAGAGAGCGGGACTGCCCGACACTACGGGCGCGACCGTGCGGTCCCCGAAGGCCGTCCACGGTCGCCATCCACCGCTTGGCTGTGCCTGGACGCGGGTCCGTATCCGGCCCTCGGCGGTGACGGCGAAGACGTGCGTCCGCCCGGTGGCGTCGAGCGCGGCCGTGGGCGTGGCGGCGAGCCGGATGCCAGGTTCGCCGAACTCCGCGCCGGGGTCCCAGACGCCACCCGGCGCCACCTGCCAGCGGTGGCTGAGCCGGGCCCCGCCGGGTGTCAGGGAGAAGGCCTCCAGCCTGCCGTCGGCGTTGACGGCGAACGAGGGGGCCGCCGCGCTCCAGCCGAACAGCGGGCGCCACTCGTCCCAGTCGCCGCTCGGCACGGTCTGCGCCCGGTGGAACGCCCCCACGCCGGACGGTCCGATCGCTGCGACGGTGAGCCGGCCGCTGCTGTCTCTGCCCGCCCGTGGCGCACCGCCCGCCGCGGTGCCGAGGCGGTGCCACACGGCGGTCCAGGTGCCGCCCGGCGCCTCCTGCCACCGGTGGAAGATCCCCGAGCCGCCAGGCGAGAGGGCGAACGCCTCAAGACGGCCGTCAGCGTTGGCGGCGATCACCGGTGGGGCGCCCGCCGCTCCGCCGAAGCCGGACTCCCACGGGTCCCAAGTCAGCGAGCCGGGCGAGCGCTGTCGTCGCCGTGCCAGCGAGGCGCCGCCCGGGGCGAGGGCCAGGGCCTCCAGCCGGCCGTCGGCGTCGCGGGCGACGGCGGGGGCGGCGCCCGCGGGGCCGCCGAACTCCTCCCAGTCGTGCCAGCCGCCGTCCGGCCGCTGCACCCGGTGATGCAGATTCAGGCCGCTTGGGGCGAGGGAGAACACCTCCAGCCTGCCGTCGGTGTTGCGGCCGAGCGTGGGGACCGCTCCGGCCGGCCCGCCGAAGACTTCCCACGGGGACCAGGTGTCGGTGTACGGGTCCAGCTGGACGCGCCGCAGCATCGAACGGTCGCCCGCGTCGAGAGCGCACACGGTCAGGCGGCCGGCGACGTCCAGTTCCGCCACCGGGTTGTCCGGACTCTGCCACGGCGGTGGGGTGTCCCGCCAGTGGAGAGGCGCCACGTACAGCCCCTGGCGGAACCAGCCCGCGGCGCTCGCGTACCACTCAGCTCCGTCGGCGACGACCTCGACGGCGTGACCGGGCACATGGCCCGCGTAGCCGTCGAGGTCGAACCTGAAGGGGTCCCGGGACGCGAGCACGTCCGTGCCGTCGTAGCCGTTGCGCGGCCCGATGAACAGGTAGTACCAGCCGTCCCGTTCGACGACGTACGGCGACTCGGTGACCGAGACGGTCGTGTCGGTGCTCGCGTCGGTGAACGCGATGGCCGGCTCGCTCCAGCGCAGCAGGTCGTCGGAGCGCCGGCAGGCCACGACATGGCGTCCGCCGGTGTCCGACAGCTCGGTGTAGTACATGACCCACTCGCCACCGGCCCGCACCACCATCGGGTCGCGTGCGGCACGTCCCCGGAACAGCGGGCCTGACGGCTCGCGGGTCCAGGTGGACAGGTCGTGCGACGTGGCGAGGTTGATCGCGGCACCGTTCGCTCCGCCAGCGGCATAGAACATCCAGAACCGGCCGTACGCCTCGACGACGTGCGGCGCCCACAGGTGTTCTTCGCCGAAGTAGGACGGGTCGACGGTCAGGGCATCGGCGTGGGTGGTCCACGGCCCGTGAAGGGTCTGCGCGGAGGCGTGGGCGAACGCGATCTCCTCCGTGCTGTCCGGGGATTCGCCGCGCGGCGCGCTGTTGCCGACGATGCTGAACAGGTGCCAATGCCCCTGCGCCTTGATCAGCGTGTGGTCGTTGAGATAGCGGGGCCCGGCGAAGGTGGACGGATCATAGACGTACGCGAAGGGCCCGGCGCCGATCCACCGAGGGGGCGGCACCGTCGCGGCGGCGCCACCGACGCCGAGGGTCCCGGCGGTCGTGGCCCCGGCTCGGCTGGCTCCCAGGAGCGGGAGCACGCCCGCTCCGGCCGCGCCCCGCATCAGGTTCCGTCTGCTGATCGGAAGCATGAGTGTCTCCAGAGGGACCGCGTGGCCGACCGTGCCGTACAGGCTCGGCCGACCACGGGTCGTAGATGTGTCGCCTGCCTGACGCTAGGTCAGTTGACGGCGGGGCCTGCGGTGTTGTTGACCCAGCCCCATTCGGACCAGGTGGAGAATCCGGTCTGCCACCTGTGGTAGGTACCGGTGGGATTGGCGCCGAAGATCTCGATCCGGCCATCCGCGTTCGCTGCCGCGGTGACCTCTGTGCCACCACCACCGAACGTGGCCCAGTCGCTGTAGGGCGCGTTGAGGCCGGTCTGCCAGGCGTGCATCGCCGTGTCGCCGTTCATTGCGAACACCTCGACACGACCGTCGGGCGTCCGCTCACTGCTCAACTGCGCGTGCGCAGGACCGCCGGTGGGCTCCCACTCCGACCAACCGGTCTGGTCCCTCTGGTACTTGTGGAAGACACCCTCCGGACCCGAAGCAAAGACCTCAAGACGGCCGTCCGCGTTGTGGTCAACGGTCAGATCATGGCCGCCACCACCGAAGGTGTCCCACGCCGACCACCCGCCATTGGGCGCGGTCTGGTACTGGTGCTCGAAGGTCTCCCCATTGAGCGCGAACACCTCAAGCCGACCATCCGGAGACTTCTCCATCTCCACCCGGCTGTCCGCCGGACCGCCACCGGTGGCCTCCCATTCCGACCAGCCACCGTTCGGCACCGTCTGGTACTTGTGGAAGAGACCGACCGGCCCGGACGCATACACCTCGATCCGGCCGTCCGCATTCACACCGGCCGCCACATCACGACCGCCACCACCGAACGTCTCCCAGCCCGACCAACCACCCGACGCCGACAGCTGATAACGGTGCTGGAAAGTGCTCCCGCCGATCGCGAACATCTCCAGCCGGCCATCCGCATTCGGAGCGATCGCCAACTCCGCGTTACCAGGACCACCCAGAGACTCCCACGCCGACCAGTCACCATTCGCCTCAACCTGCCAGGCATGATGCACACCATCATCACCAGCCACAAAAGCCTCAAGCCGACCATCCGCCGACCGCGCCGACACCACCCGACCCGACTCAGCCGGATACACCAAAGGTTGTGGTCGCGGACCGCTGCCCGGGGTGCACGGCAGCACCACGCCGCGCTCCGCGAGATAGGGCTCGGGGTCGATGCCGTACGAAGTGGACCGGTTCCCCCAGATCCGTAGATGAAGGTGGGGTCCGGTCGAGTTGCCCTCGGATCCCATCAGGGCGATCTGCTGGCCGGCCACGACGTGGTCGCCGGCGGAGACGTCCCGCTGGTACATATGCCCGTACTCGGAGATCGTCCCGTCGGGGTGCTGGATTCGGATCCATTGGCCGTAGCCGTCCTCGTACCCGGAAATGGTCACCTCTCCGTCACCCACGGCGTAGATCGGCGTTCCGTAGTTGTTAGCGATGTCGACGCCGTTGTGGCCGCTGTGGTAGTGCTGGGACACCATGCCGGCCGCCGGGCACGCCGCGGCGAAGTTGGTGGTACGGGCCGCGGCCGGGGTCGTGGCCAGCAATACCGGCAGGAGGGCGGCTGTCGCCGCGAGAACCAGGTGCAGTGCGCGTCGGGAGAGTCCGATCAGCACGGGACGCTCCTCCCCTCGTTCGTCTCAGGGTGAGTTGGATATGAGTGGGATATCGGGGCGAGTGGGATAGGCGCGCGGTACGTAGCGCGCCGGTCACGCCTTGCGGAGACGGTCGATGTCACGGCGCAGCGGACAACCTCGTCGCGCCACTTCGGACCGCGCCGGCTCGCCGGATCGGGCCGGGAGCGGGCGGTCTGAAAGGTAGCAACTGGGTGGGGGGCAAGGGACCCCGGAAGGTTACGGACTGACAGGCGGGAACGCGTCGGCTAATAGGAGGGACTGCACTACGGGCGCGGTGCTGTCGAGCTGTCGCTGCTTCGGCAAGGGCATAGACCTGCCCGCCGTGGACGAGGTACCCCACCATCCAGCCACAGAGATCGTTTAACTACTAGGGTCCGTCTTCAAACGGATCTTGCCCAGAGCAGGAACGATGCGAGGGTGACCGCCGCTTCGAAGGAAGTGGCGGTCTTCTCGTATCTGGTGGCGATGCCGCGGAAGCCCTTGAGCCGGTTGAAGCAGCGCTCGATCACGTTGCGCCGCCGGTAGGCCTCCCGGTCGAACCCTGGCGGTCGGCCGCCGTAGCCACCGCGCCTCAGCCGGTGCCGTCGCTGGTCGGTCTTCTCGGGGATGGTGTTCGCGATGCCGCGTTTCCGCAGATAGGCACGGAAGCCGCGGGAGCTGTAAGCCTTGTCTGCGATGACCTGGTCGGGCCTGCACCGCGGCCGGCCCGGGCCGGTGCGGGGGACACGGATACGTTCCAGCAGAGGACGTGCGCAGACGCTGTCGTGGCGTTGACCGGGCGTCACCAGGATCGCGAGTGGGCGGCCCTTGCCGTCGCAGGCGAGGTGGATCTTGGTGGTCAGTCCGCCTCGGGATCGGCCGAGGGCGTGATCGTCCGGTTCGTCCTGCTGATGCCGCCCCCTTTTCGGCCGGTGGCGGCGGCGTGCTGGTGGGCGCGGACGATGGTGGAGTCGATCTGGACCAGCCAGTCGATGTCGCCGGCCGCGTCGGCGTGGGCCTGGATGTGCTGCAGGGCTTGGGTGAACACTCCGTCGAGGGCGTAACGGCGGAAGCGGGTGTACACGGTCTTCCACGGCCCGTAGCGTTCCGGCAGGTCACGCCAGGAGATCCCGGTGCGGACCCTGTAGACCATCCCGTTGATGACCTGCCGGTCCTCCACGCGGGGACGTCCCGTCGCGGCCCGGGGTATCAGTGGAGCGAGTAACTCCCACTCCTGGTCAGTGCGTTCATGACGACGTACCACGACACCATGATTCACCACCCGGATGATCTTTGAAGACGGACCCTAGATCACGAGTGGCTTGGGGAGTGCGCCTCCATTGGGCGCGGGGGCCGGGCCAGGCTCGTGATCACCGTTCGCGTAGGGTCGGTCACAGCCTCGCGCGCGGGACTTCGCGCGGTGGAGTGCCCTTTGCACCACATGCAGCGGAATAGGGCGTCCGTGCGAGGTCTTTGGCGACTCGGGGGTGTGGCTGATGAGTGCAGGCTTTGAAGCAGGGGGAATGGCGGGGGCGCCTGTAGGAAACAGGGTGGCCGCCCTTTTCGTGAATCTGCTCCATTGCGGGCAAAACCTGCGCTGTTCTGCGTTGCCGTAGAGCGACACCTGTGACCTGACCTCCGGCTACGCGAAAAGGTCCACCCCTGTCTGACAGTGGGTCACGCTAGCCTCAGTCGTCCCAGGAACTCAATATCGTGACTTTAAACCCAGACACACAGGGGGAGTTGCGGCGTGACCACCCAACCGGTGATGACAACCCCGAGCGCTGACACACCGGTTGCGCTCAGGTATGCACCGATGCCTCTTGACGGCACCGGCATTGCGGTGGCGACGGTGGCCGCCATGCTCGACAACGGCGCCGGCGGCGCCGCGGCGCGTGTCCTGGTGCCGGGGGAGGTGCTCCCTTACGGGACCGTCCCGGTGGTGGTGACGGACACGACCGTGTACGGGGTGCAGCGCCTGGAGGAGACGCTGCTGCGCTGGGGACCGCTTCCGAAACCGTGGCTGGTGTGGGTGGCCGATGCCCCCGCCCGCCCGGTACAGGACGCCCGCTTCACCGTCCGGGCTCTCGAAGGGCGTCTGGCCGGGGTCGCGCGCCTTCCGTACCTGCCTGTTCTGCGAGCGGTGAAAGGGCCTGATGAGGCCCTGGAGTACAAGGACGTCCAGACCGCGGCCGCGAAGCTGCGGCGCACGATCGAAAGGAAATGACCATGGCGACTCTTGCGGCCCTCATCCCGGGAGCCAAGCCGACCCCGATCCCGGGGATGGACGGCCCGGTGGCCGAACTCTTCGGATATGTCCTGTGGCTGCTCACCCTGGCCGGCGCGGGCGGTGTCGGCTTCGGTGTCTACAAGTTGGCCGTGGCGGACAAGAGCAGGAACGGCGGCGGCTCCGAGCCCTTCAAGTGGATGGGCGGCGGGATCGCTGCGGTGATCCTGTCCAGCTCGCTGATCGCCATCCTCAACGGCATCGCAGGCTGAGGCGGCGATGGGACGCACCAAGGGAACGTGGAACACCAAGGGCACCTGGCTGGCTGGCGCTGCGCTCGCGGCCGTCCTCGCCCTGACGGGCTACGCCGTACTCGCCGGTGGTGATGAGGACACGGACCCGCCGAGCAAGGGTGGATCAACCCCGAGCGCGTCCGTCTCGCCCGGCCCGTCGGCGACGTACGCGCCGCCCAACGACTGGACCGAGCCGGATCAGTGGGCTGCGCTTCCGCGGGGGAAGCGCACCGATGAGCGCGGCAGCCAGGTCGGCTACCCGCACACCACCGAGGGCGCCGTCGCGGCGGCCGCGGCCCTCAACACGGTCAGCATCGAGGGCGGCCGCGACACCGTCGACGAGCAGCTGCGGATCTACCACTCCTACGTCTCCAAGGCCGACCAGAGCGACGCGCACGCCGAGGAGATCGAGCTGGCCGCGGTCCAGACCGACAAGTCCCTGCACCAGGAGATGGGCCTCCCCGCTGGAGGACCGCTGCCGCCCGGGGCGTACATGCGCAGCAGCGTGATCGGCTACAAGGTCGTGAACGCCTCGGAGGACGAGGTCAGCGTGTGGCTGCTGTCCCGGGCGGCGCAGAAGGCGGGCGAGACGGCCAAGGAGTCCGTCGACTACACCCGCATCCTGAACGCCGTGGTGTGGGAGGACGGCGACTGGAAGCTGTCCGGCGCGGCCACCCAGCGGGCGATGGGCGCCGCGCAGAAGGACCAGCCGAAGATCGTCGCTCCCGGTGACGCCGCCTTCAACACGGCCGGGTGGACGGCCATCCGGGAGGCATCGTGACCGGGCGCCGTCTGGCTGCTGTGCTGCTGGCGCTCGTGGCCGTGCTCGGACTGTCGGTGTCTGCACCGCAGTCCGCCCGGGCGGACGGCCCGATCGGGGATGGGACCGAAGCCGGATGCCGGGTCATCTCCGGGCCGATCCTCGGCACGATCCTGCCCGGTGGCAGCTCGACTCCCGGGCGCCCGGGAAGCCTGACCGGCTGGAACGGCTGCGACGCGGTCGGCAAGGTCGGCGAGGAGAAGATCAAGGACGCGTGGAACAACGTCTGGGAGTCCCTCCTCGGCGACGTCATCAAGTCCGGCGTTGACGTGACGAAGTGGGTCATCAAGAAGACTTTGACGTTCGCCCTGCTCGGGCCGTCGGTGGACCTGGCCGGCACCGGACTGTGGACCGGGAAAGACACGACACTCGCAGGCATGCTGACCTGGCTGGGGCTGGTGATCGCCGTGGCCGGGGTGATCTGGAACCTGGGCAAGATGGCGCTCACCGGGCAAGGCAAATACGCCGGGCGGGCCATGGCTGGATGGGTCGAGAACTTCGTTCTGTCCTTCCTCGGCGTGAGCCTGTTCGCGTCGCTGCTCGTTCTCGGGGATGCGCTGAGCGCGGGACTGGTGAACGCGGTCTTCAAGGACGACGCAGAGGCCTACGACCGGATCATTGCGGTGATGCTGCCGACCGGCGTGTCCAACCCCATCACGCTCCTGTGCATCGTCTTGGTGCTGCTGCTGGTCGGCTTCATCCAGATGGTCATGATCTTCCTGCGGCTGAGCGCGATCCCCATCATCTGCCTGCTGATCCCCGTGGCCGGCGGGGGACGCACCGGCGGCGAGGCCACCCACAAGTGGGCCCCGGCCCTGATCACGGCGGGCATGGTCGTCGTGGCGTACAAGCCGATGGTCGCCGTCATCATCTGCACCGGCTTCGCCGAGTTCGGCGAAGCCAAGACACTCACCGAGTGGCTGCGTGGCTGCGCGACGCTGGTCCTCGCCGTTCTGGCGCCCGGCCCGCTCACCAAGATCTTCGCCCCCTTCGGGGCGGCGGCCGGTGCCGGGCTCAGCGCAGGCGGCGCCAGCGGCGCCCTGTCGGCGGCCGCCAGCTACATCGGCGGCAAGAGCGGCGCGAAGGGCGACGACGGCAGTGCTGGCGGAGGAGACGACCGGCAGACGGACGCCATCCGCCACATGCAGATGGTCGAGCAGAACATGGGCCCCCAGAGCCGGGGCCAGGACGGCGACGGCGGTTCCGGCAAGGACGGCGGCCAGGGCAGCGACACCCAGACACAGGCCTCCCGCAACCAGGCTGGCCGTGTGCCAGGCCAGACCGGAGCCGAGGGCGCCCCAGGCGCCGATGCGGCATCCACCGGAGGCAAAAGCTCTGGGAGTTCGGCGTGATCGGTCACGGCCCTGGCGGCGACGAGCTGGCCGCGAAGGTCGCCGAGGCCATCCGCACCTGGGACCGGGAGTACCGCGGCCGTGAGGCCACGTTCGAGATCCAGCCCCTCGACGCCCCCGCGATCGAGCAGCGCCCCGGCCTCTTCGCACTCGACACCCCGCTGAACCGCATCGTCGTCGACTGGGGGTGACGCCGCTCTACGCAGCGGACGGTGCCCGTCGGCCACACGCCGGCCGACGGGCACATCCGTCCCGGCACCATCTCGCACTCATGCCAGGGGGACCCATGGACCCGCACGGACTCACAGCCCAGCGCTTCCCGCTCGTCGCCCGATTCCGGCCTCCTTGTCTGCCTCTGCCCGAGCGCGTACGCGGCCTGGTCGAACTCGCCGACACCGCGGTCGAGAAGAGCGACCAAGGGCTCGCATCGGCCGCCTGCAACCAGGCCGCGCTCATCGCCTCCGACGTCGGCCTCCCCGACCTCGCCCGCGCGCTGTGCCGCCGCCACGCCGTCGCCTACCTGCACGCCTGCCCCCTGCCCGGCATGAGTGCGATCCGCGGCCTGGAACCCGTCGTCAACCTCGCCCGCCTCCAGATCCGCGCCGGACACGCGGACGAGGGACGTCGGCGGCTGCTCGACCCGTACTCGGCGGTCGAGGCGGGTACGGCCGCCCAGTTCGAGGGCGTCGCCGTACCGTCGGACATCACCGCGACCGACGAGGACCGTCGTGAGGTCCGCGCGTGGCTGTGGCGCGTGCTCCTCGCCGACGGCACCCGCACCCTCACGACCACGGGTCGGTGGGCCGAGGCCGAAGCGCACATCGAAGCCCATCGCGGCGTCGGCAACCGGATGCTCGACGGACGCCAGACCGCGGTACTCGCCGCACTCACCGCCGGCGACACCGCCCGGGCCGCTGTCCTCCTCGCCGACACGACGCCCGGCGACCCGTGGGAACAGGCTGTCACGGCCTGCCTGACCGTCCTCTGCCGCCGCGCCGCCGGGCAGCCGGTCGACCGCCAAGTGGCGGACCTGGTGACGGCATACATCGGCCGGAGAACCGAACCGGGCATGACCGTTTTCGACACCCGCCTCGGCCTCACGGCCCTCGACGCGACCGGTGCCACCGGGACACCTGCCGCACGCCGCATCGTCGACGACCTCCACCGCAGGACGACGAAGGCCCGGGACGGCTACGCGGCCCGCGAGATCCTGGCCAGCCCTTTGGCCACCGCGATCACCTCGGGTCGGCAAGCGCAGGATTGCCGTGACCTGGTGAGCGCCTGCGCCCTCGGGGGAGTGGGCAGGCCGAACGAGCTGCCAGGAGATCTCGTTGCGGTCGTGCGCACCGGAGACAGCGTGATCCGGGCAAGTCTCGCCTGAGTGTTCGACCTTGGACGTACGCCCCCGTGGAGAGATCCTGAGAAGGTCAGCTCGAAGAGCCCCCAGGAAGACGGCCCTTCAAGACGTAGGATGAGCGGCTGGCCCGCCAAGTAGCTACGGAGCCACCCATGACCTATTTGTCGGAATCCATGAAAGTCACTGAAACCGCGCCCCCGCAGCCATAAAGACGCAGGTCAAACAGTCTGCTCCCCGCACCCGCGGGGATGGTCCCCGCATGGTCGTCCTGCGCAACGAGGAGATCTGCTGCTCCCTGCCCCCGCAGGGACGACGAACCGGTTTCCCACTGGGCCCCGCAGCGACCACGGCACACCTCACCCGCACTGGACACACTGGCCTGATCCCCCGTCACACCGTCCCATCAAGTCCTCGGCCATGCCTGCCCGCACGACGTAGCCATGCTGATCAGCCCTTCCGGACATGGTCCCTGCGAGGCGGAAGCTCCGGTCGCAAGGAGCGCCTTCTCCTCGAACTTCTGTGCCTAGTAAGTTCACGTGTGCACATAAGTTGTTGATGTCACCGGCAGGTGTCGACGGGGGTTGCGTGATGGTGGGTCACAGGCCGACGGATTGGCATGTCCTGGACCTGGACAAGGACCCGACCCCTGGTGACCCGCAGCGGGTTCGCACGCTCGCGAAGACGCTGCACGACTTCGCCGACGACGTGTCCGATGCTCTGCGCCTGGTGAAGGGCATGGCGGGGGAGACCACGCTGGCGGAGTGGGCGGGCAAGTCGGCCACCGTGTTCAAGGAGGAGTTCTCGGGCGTACCGAAGAACCTGAAGAAGCTCGAGAAGTCGTACGGCATGTGCGGCGACGCCCTCGCCGACTTCTGGCCGAAGCTGGAGCGCGCCCAAGCCCTGGCGGACAAGGCGTTGCGCAAGGCGCGGGAGGCGCGTGAGGATCTGTCCTCGGCGCAGTCGAAGCTGTCCTCGGCGGACTCGTGGGTGACGCGGGCGTCGAAGGAGGCCGACAAGTACAAGGACGACCCGACGGGCAGCAAGTCGGACGCGGACAAGCCGGACGAGGGCAAGGTCCGTGCCGCCACGCGGGACGTCCAGCATGCCAAGACGGCGCAGACGAACGCGCAGTCGGCCGTCGACTCCGCGCAGAGCGCGCTGGACGCGGCGAAGAAGATGGCCGAGGACGCGCGCAAGATGCGCGAGGACGCCGCCCGCGACGCGAAGAACAAGATCGACGAGGCGTCGGACGCCGGCATCCAGAACCGGTCGTGGTGGGAGGACATCGGCGACTGGTTCACCGACAACTGGGACAGCATCGTCGCGGTCTGCAAGGTCGTCGTCGCCGTCGTCGGCATCGTCGCGATGATCATCGGCGGGCCGATCCTCGCCGCGATCGTCGTCGTGGCCGCACTCGTCGTCCTCGCCGACACTCTCAACAAATATCGCAAAGGACAGGCGTCCCTGTGGGACGTGGGGCTAGCGGCTCTGGACTGCATACCCGGAGTCAAGGGCCTCACATCCCTCGGCGCGATCGCCAAGGGCATGAAGGGGATGGCCACCGCCGTGCGGGGTGGTCTGAAGACCCTGCGTTCCGGTGCCAAGGACCTTCTTGCGAAAGCCAAGCCCTACAAGGGCCGGTGCCGGGGCGGCGACCCGATCGACATGGTGTCCGGCGAGATGCTCATGGAGCAGGTGGACCTGGAACTCGGCGGGCTCCTGCCGCTGATCGTCCGGCGCACCCACGTCTCGACCTACCGCTGGGGGCGCTGCTTCGGGCCGAGCTGGGCTTCGACGCTGGACCAACGCCTGGAGATCGACGACCAGGGCGTGGTGTTCGCCAGCGAGGACGGCATGCTCCTGGCCTATCCGATTCCCGCGCCCGGCACCGCGATCCTGCCTCTGGAGGGGCCTCGACGGCCGTTGACGTGGAACGGTGACGGCGAAGGCACGATCACCGTCCACGACGATGAGACCGGACGGACGCACCACTTCGCTCCCGGTGTACGGCGCGACGGTGACACCCCCGCCTACACCCTGCCCCTCGCCGCGATCACCGACCGCAATGGGCACCGCATCGACTTCCTCTACGACGAGGCGGGCGTCCTCGCCGAGATGCGCCACTCGGGCGGCTACCGGGTGGCCATCGCCACGGAACACGGCCGGGTCACGTCCCTGAGCGTTCTCAGCTCACCGGAGGACGGGTATGGCGCGGAAGCCCACTCACCGTGGACGGTGGTGCGACGCTACGGCTACGACGCGGAGGGCAATCTCCGCGCCGTCTCCGACGGGCAGGGCCGGGACGCCCAGCTCACCTACGACGCCGAGTCCCGCATCACGAGCTGGACCGACCGCAACGGCGGTTGGTACCGCTACACCTACGACGAGCGGCACAGGGTCACGGCCGGCAGGGGAGCGGACGGCTTCCTGGACTGCTCCCTCACCTACGACGACGCGGCACGCGTCAACACGTACCGGAACTCCCTCGGCCGGGCCACCACCTACCGGTTCGACGAGCGTCTGCAACTCGTCCAGGTCACCGATCCCCTGGGAGCCTCGACCCGCCGGGAGTGGGACGAGAACGGACGCCTGGTCTCCTGGACCGACCCGCTGGGCCGCACCACCCGGCAGGTCTTCGACGCGGCCGGCCACCTGACCGAGGTGGTCAGGCCGGACCTCAGCTCTGTCCGGGCCGAGTACGACGAGGCAGGCCGCACCCGCCGGCTCACGGACCCCGACGGTTCGTTCTGGAGCTACACCTACGACGAGCGAGGCAATCGCCTGTCCGTCACCGACCCGTCCGGCGCGACCACCCGCTACAGCTATGACGCTCTGGGGCGGCCCCTTTCGGTCACCGACGCGCTCGGCCACACCCGGCACATCCAGACCGACCCGGCCGGCCTGCCGCTGGCCCTCACCGACCCGGAGGGCCGGACGACCCGGGCGCGGCGCGACTCCTTCGGACGCGTGACCGCGGTGACCGACCCAGCCGGCGCCACCGACCGGTTCGGCTGGACCGTCGAAGGACTGGCCTCGTGGCGTTCCTTCCCGGACGGTGCGACGGAGGCCTGGAGCTGGGACGGCGAAGGCAACCTCGTCTCCCACACGGCCCGCAACGGTGCGGTCACCACGTACGAGTTCACCCACTTCCACCAGCCGACCTCCCGCACCACACCGGACGGCCGCCGCTACACGTTCGCCTACGACACCGAACTGAACCTGACCGGTGTTCACAACGCGGACGGCCGTACCTGGGAGTACGCCTACAACGAGGCCAACCGCCTGATCCGGGAGACGGACTTCAACGGCCGTACGCTCACCTACACCCACGACGCGGCCGGGCAGCGTACGTCGTGGACCAATGGCGCCGGACAGACCACGGACGTGACCGTGGACCTGCTCGGCCGGCCACGCCAGTACCGCACGGCGGACGAGATCACCACCTACGCGTACGACAGCGCCGGCTCACTGCTCCGCGCGGCCAACCGCGACACCACGGTCGAACGCACCTACGACTCCATGGGCCGCACCCTGACCGAGACGGTCAACGGCCGGACCACCACCTACACCTACGACGCCCTCGGCCGCCGCATCAGCCGACGCACTCCCTCGGGCATCACCTCCACCTGGACCTACGAGGCGACGGGCCACCCGCAGACCTTGAGCGGCGCCGGCAGCCAACTGCGCTTCGACTACGACACCGCCCATCGTGAGATCCGCAGGACCCTGGGTACGGAGGCGGTGCTCCACCAGAGCTGGGACGGCTCCGGCCGGCTGACCGGGCAGTCGGTGACCACGCCCAGCCGCGGCAGCGGCGACGTGGGCGGTGAGCTGCTCCAGCACCGCACCTACGAGTACGACCTCGACGGAGCGCTCAGGGAGATCGACGAGCTGCTCGGCGAGAGCCGCCGGTTCGACGTGGATCCGGTCGGCAGGCTGACCGCGGTCAGGACCGCCGACCGCGAGGAGAGCTACGCGTACGACCGCGCGGGCAACCTCCTCACCAGCTCCCCGCACGACGGCCCCGCGGAGCCGCAGCCCCACGATTTCCACGGAACCAGACTGCACCGCGCAGGACGGACCACCTACACCTACGACGGCCAGGGACGCCTGATCCGCAAGACCGTCCGTCTCCTCAGCGGCGGACGGCGCACCTCCCACTACGGGTGGAGCCCGGAGGACCGCCTGGTCCGGACCGTCGCACCGGACGGATCCGAGTGGCACTACACCTACGATCCGGACGGCCGACGGGTCGGCAAGCAACGCCTCGGCACCGGCGGGGACGTGCTGGAGGAGACGACGTTCAGCTGGGACGGAACGCGCCTCGCCGAACAGATCGAGACCGACGGCACCGTCACCACCTGGGACTACGCGCCGGGTTCCCACCGGCCCGTCGCCCAGACAGTGAGCGGTGGCCGCGAACGGCCGGCGGCGGACCGAGCCGGAAGCGACCTGGGCGACACCGACGCCCGCTTCTACGCCATCGTCACCGACCTCGTCGGAACGCCGACCGAACTCGTCTCGGCGGACGGCCGCATCGTCTGGCACCGCAGATTCACGGCCTGGGGGCAGCCGACCGGCGCACTGCTCCCAGCCCCGGAAGCCGACTGCCCCCTGCGCTTCCCCGGGCAGTACGCGGACGCCGAGACCGGCTGGAACTACAACTACTTCCGCTACTACGACCCGGAGACCGCGCGCTACATCAGCGCCGATCCGCTGGGCCTGGCTCCGGACCCGAACGACTATGCCTACGTCACCAACCCGCTCCTTCTCCTCGACCCGCTGGGCCTCATCCGCATTCGAGGCCAGGGCGGCCGGTGGGAGAGGGACCCGAATTCGCCCGCACAGACCCACAACCGCGACACGGAGTACCCCGGCAGCTATCGCCAGTCCACCCATGACGCCATGGCCGCCGCATGGACCGACGAGGGCATCGCCCAGGGCGGTACCCCGATGCGGCCCACGGGACGGCTCGACTCCCAGGGCCGTCAGATCATGGAACGCACTCCCAGGTCCGAGCTGACCTGGCGCAACTCAGC
This sequence comes from Streptomyces sp. NPDC058812, assembly GCF_042744565.1. Lineage (NCBI taxonomy): Bacteria > Bacillati > Actinomycetota > Actinomycetes > Kitasatosporales > Streptomycetaceae > Streptomyces > Streptomyces sp. NPDC058812. Next base: position 39,732 of record NZ_JBHYOB010000008.1, on the reverse strand, counting down.
GGGCGAGGTCATCCCGTTCAACCAGCTCACGTACGAGCACCTGACACCGGTGGTCGATCACTGGAACCAGACGGGTTACCGTTCCGACCGGACCACCCGCAACGACTTCTACAACGATCCCGACAACATGGAGCCCATGACGAGAAGCGAAAACTCCCGCGGCGGTGCGCTCATGGACGCCACCTACCGCCAGGATGTCCACCCCACCCTCTACTCATGCAGCTAGGGCCCCCGACCCGAGCACAGGAGCCACCCTCATGAACCTTGGATCCGTCCTGTCCGCCATGCCCGGCGCCGCTCCCGTTCCCGGTCTGGCATCCGCGTGGCGGTGGTCGCCGAACCCGATGTTCACCTTCACCGCCGCACTCTCCACCGACGGCCGGCACAACCTGCAGGTCAACGTACGTGGCCCCTACGACGAGGCGCTCGTCACGGCACTGCTCGCCCACGCGCGCGCCCATGACGACACCTTCGTGGAACAGGGGCGGAACCTTGTGGCCGTCGGCGGCTTCCACCACGACGGGACGGAGTTCGACACCGTGGGGGTGGCGGCAGCCGAGGTGCACGGCTACCACGCCACCGAGAACCCGGAGCTGTCCGCGGTCACCTACGCCGTCTTCCCCGCCTACGCCAGTGAGATCTCCGGCAGCGAGAACGAGGAAGAGGCCTGGGGCAGGTTCCGCAAAATGCTCCAGCCGAACAAGCTCGACCGCGCCGAGGTGCCGTTCGTCAAGATGCGCTACGACAACACCCGCACCCAGAGCATGAGCAAGGGCGACGCCCGCGGCTTCGCTCCCCTGGACACGCTGGTGCGGGAACTGGAGCTGCTCGACGGCGCTCCCGGCAGCTTCGTCGAGTGGGAGAACCGGCACGGCGCCGTCTGGCGAGTGGGCAGCACCGGCGACGGACTCGAGCTGACGCACGACGCAACGCAGGAACCGGTGAGCCCCGGCCAACTGCAGGCCGTGGCCCGCACCAGCGTTCAGTAACGCACCCGTCCGTTCTCCGCAGGCCCCGGCATCCAGCAGACCGTGCCGGGGCCTGCGCGGGGCTCCGAGCGCCACGGGCACTGGCGAAGAAGAACACCAGAGCGTGCGGCGTCAGCGCGAAACGTGCTACAGGCCGGCCAATCTCCCGCGTCCCGAAGCCGGAAACCGCGAAAACCGTCGAAAGCGCGCCCCTACACCCATAAACTCGCAGGCCAGACAGCCTGCTCCCCGCACCCGCGGGGATGGTCCCTTCAAGGGCGACCTTGGCGGCCTGGTCACCGCCTGCTCCCCGCATCCGCGGGGATGGTCCGTGCTCGCGGCCTACGCCCGGAACTTCACCAGCGAGGACGCCCGCTCAGCTGCGATCGCGGCCTGGAACATCCACTACAACTACCACCGACCACACTCAGGCGCAGGCGGTCAGCCACCGGCATCCCGAATGCGGGAAGGCGTCACCAACGTCCAGCCCTCATACACCTAGCGGGCCTCACAGCCCCTGCAGGTCAGCGCTGGTTGCCGCTGCCAGCGTCTCCGCCCACCTCGGCGCAAGGCCCTCCAAACATCGCCACTGAACCCCCGCGTCACGACGGCGTGGGCTGACAACGGCTGCCACACCAGGGCGCTGATCACAGTGCCACTCTCGGCACCGACGTCGAAGGCACCCGCGGTGCTGGGTTCTCGAGAGGATTTTCAGCTGGGACCTCACAGGCTGAGGGCACGCCCACGGATCGGCGCCGAACTGTCGGTACTCTTGAGAGCATCGGCCAGGTGGCCGAAGCCTGAGCAGGGCATTGCCAGTCGGCCGAGTCGATCAGGTTGCCCTTCGTGTCACTGAGGTGGAAGCAGTTGCCGTTGCCCCACACCGTGACCGGCTCGGGCCGATAGTCGACCTGGAACGGTTCGTCCCCGCGCAGCGTCCCCCGGACCACGATCCATCCGCTGCCGGCGAGTGGGTGACGACGCCCCACGTCTGCTTCGGGAGGACGTGGTGCGTTTCCGCCCAGGGTTCCACGGTCAGTTCCAGTGCGGCCTCACCACGGTTGCTGAGCAGCAGCCACGCCGTTTCCGCGTTGACCATTTACGGCACCCCTCTTCGCCCCTGCAGACGACGCCACCTGCAACCGCAGGCCCTACGGGCCGACACGACGCAATCCTCATACGCGCGATCATCTGATCCAAGCGACTTCGTCGAGACCCAACTGCGCCTTCTAAAGTAGGTGAGCTCATCGGCGCTGATCACGAGGGCACGGACAGCCTTGGAGCGAGCAGGTCCAGTACTTCCTCCCATCGGTAGCGGTCGGCTCCGCCGCCTGCCTTGGGCCGGTGGAGCTCGTAGGAGCCGATCAGGACGCCCATCTCGCGCAGCAGGTCCAGGCTCCGTCGGTATGCCGGGTGGGAGGGCTGGGCGGAGTTCAGGTAGGGCAGCACGGCGACCAGAACGCCCATGGCGGGTGCTTCGCACAGGATGCTCAGCGCGAGATTGTCCGAGCTCCCGGCGGCCCACTTGTTGACCGTGTTGAAGGTGGCCGGGGCGACCGCGATGGCATCCGCAGGCCGGCTCGGGCGTGGCTCGCCCGGTGATCGCCAGGCCGAGCGGATGGGGCGGCCGGTCTGGGTCTCGACCGCCTCGGTGTCAAGGAAGCCGAGTCCTTGCGGGATGGCGACGACGCCGACGTCCCAGTGCCGTTCCTGTGCCGCGGTGGTCTATGCGGCCGACGTCGCCGCCGACGCCGGCCGCGCAGACGACGATCTGGAGGAACGGCTTGTCGTGCTGGTCGCTCACGTGGGCACTCCCAGTTGGCGGCTGACGTGGTGGAGCTCGTGTCCGGCGATGGTCGCGGGCTGCCATGTCGGCGACCGGTTCGCGTGCGGCCGGGCGGCGGACATCCTGTGTCGCGCAGCTCTCTGCGACGCGTGGCGCCTTGTAGCCGTCGGCGAGTCTGCCCTGCTGACTGTAGGCGCGGGCGGCCTCAACCCAGAGTGCGGCCCGTCGCTCGGGGACGGGGATGTGCCGCCGCATGAGGGGGCGAGCGGTTTGAAGGGCGATTCCGGCGTCGCCGAATGAGACAGCCGCGCTGATCTCGTGCAGGGCGACGTTGGTGGGGCTGAAGTTCGCCCAGGCGTCCGGCCTGTCGAATGCGACGTAGCGGGCCACCTCTTTGGCCTCGGTGAGGAAGTCGTGGGTGGTTTCGCGGTCGCCGTTTCTGCTGGCGGCGGTTGCTCCGCGGAGCAGCAGCAGGCCGACCGCTGCCAGGTATCGGGGCGGGCGTTGGTCGTAGGAGCCGCTGAGCTGGTCGACGGTGTGGCGCACCATGTTCACGGCCTGGGCGATGTGCTTCTCCCGTACGTGCACGTGGGCGTGAACGCGGACGCTGGCGGCGAGGACGACAGGGGCTCCGGACCGTTCCGCCTCGGCCATGGCCCGGCCGGCCGCGAGCCAGGCGTTGCCTTGGTCGGCTCACTTCAGCAACAGGCTCACCACCGACGTCTGGTATGCGGTCGCGAGCAACCCGGACGCCTCTGGCGAACTGGATGAGCCGCGGACGGCCTGGCGCAGGTCGGCGATCAGGCCAGGCAGGGTCTGTTCCAGTTTTGCGTAGTCGCACGTGCAGAACAACCGGCGTACGGTCCGTGCCCGCTCCTTCAGGTCGTCGATGCCCGAAGGCTGCCCGGTGGCGGCGGGGCTCGGTCCCGGCAGTAGGGCCTGGATCAGGTCGTGGCGTGCTGCGGTCGGCGTCGGCGTAGCCGCGAGCGCGGCGAGGCTCGCGGCAAGGAAGGTGCGGCGGTGCATGTCCTCGGTTCCGGGGTCGCTGGGGCTGGCGTCGGGGACAGGGGTGTCGAACACATGTGTTTCGGCCGCTTCCATAACTCCGGGATGCAGCAGCTGGCGACGCATAACAGATACACGGACCCAGGCCGGACAACAGGACCGCACACCACAGTGGTTGGCCGTATCGCCGACGCGGGATCACCGCCGCATCCTGCCGAGCGCATAGGAGGGGTCCGTCTGCCTGCCACCGGTCGGCGGACGGGCAGCTCGGCGGGGACCGTCAGGCCGTGGGCCAGGTGATCTGCTGACCTTCCGGAGTGACGTTGATCTGGAAGTGGTCCAGGGCCGGGGCGCCGTCCGCTTGCCACCGCTGCAGACGGTCCTCGACGGCATCCCACAGCAGCATCGGCCCGCCCTGCCGGACGGTCCACTGCTTGCCGTCCAGGGCGAGGGCCGCCCAGGCGCTGGCCTCCACGTCGACCAGGACGTGCCAGGTGCTGTCCTCCAGCGTCAGGCTGAGGCGCTGTGCGCGCGGTGCCGCGAGCTGGGCGACGAACCGGGCGTCCCAGTGGTCCAGGACATCGGCACCGACCCGGGCCTGTCGCTCCTCGCCGGAGTTTAAGTCGGGCAGCATGCCGAGGGGCGGTGGCATCTGCGGACGGGCCAGCATGAACTGAACCTGCCCCCCGAGGAACCGGCCGTGCGCCACGCCGTCGTGGCCAACGGTCAGCCGCGCCAGCTCGGAGGAGTGCATCCACCCGCACAGGGTGGCGAGGATGATGCCGCCCGGCTTGGTTTGCTCGATCCACGAGTGCGGCAGCTCCCACACCCCGCACGTCGCGATGACCCGGTCGTAGGGGGCGCCGTCCTTGTGCCCAGCCAGGCCGTCACCGACGATCAGGTCGGGGAAATAACCGCAGGCGCCCAGGCCGACGCCGGCACGGCTGGACACGCTGGCGTCCACCTCCACCGACGTCACGAGTTCGTCCCCGAGCCGGTGGCAGAGCAGGCCGGTGGAGTACCCGGTGCCGGTGCCGACCTCCAGGACTCGAAGGCCGTCTTGGGCTTGGAGGTCTTCGAGCATCCGCACGACCAGGCTGGGCAGGGTGCTGGAGGAGGTGGGTTCGCGCAGGACCTCGCCGCGGACGTCGCCGGGCACGATGGTGCCCGCGATCTGGGTGACCAGCGACTCGTCTGTGTAGCAGAGCTCCAGCCAGCCTTCCCGGTCGGCGGGCACCGGCCGCCAGGCGCTGCCGAAGCGTCGGAAGAAGCCGCCCCGCAGGAACTCGTGCCGGGGTACGGCTTCTACGGCCGCACGCCACTGCTCGGTGCGCAGGGCACCGCTTTCGGTGAGACGGTCGGCGAGATACCCGCGCAGGGTTGCGGAGTCCAGGACGGTCATCAGCGGCTCTTCCTTTCCAGGAGGTCGGCCATCGCCGCGAGCATCGGCAGGCCGGTCTCGTGCTCCAGCCAGTACCACTGACCGGACGGGTTGCACTCCAGGAACCACCATCGGCCCTGGCAGTCGATGGCGAAGTCGAAAGCGCCGAAGACGAGACCGAAGTGGGACAGGTAGGCATGCAGGGATTCGGTGACGTCGCGCGGCAGCGGCACGCCGCTGTAGGTGAGGCGGCTGTAGTCGGTGCGCCAGTCCAGCAGGTCGGAGTCGATACGGACGGCGAACACGTGCTCGCCGATGACGGTCACGCGTACGTCCGCCGTCTTGTCCACGCGCTGCTGGAACAGGTGCGCGGTGCCGGCCACCGTCTCGTCGATGTCGTCGGCCGTGACCTCGGCGACCTTCACGACGGAGGACACGCCGTCGATGCGGTACAGCGGCGCCGCGAGCGGCTTGTAGATGGCGGGGCCGTGCTGCTTGATGAAGGCCCTCGCCGTGTCCGGGTTGCTGGTGATGGTGGCGGGCGGGAGGCGGAAGCCGGCTCGCGCGGCGGCAATGAGGCCGGACGGCTTGAATTCCGCGTCGCTGATGTGGTGGGGGTGGTTGACGTACCGGCAGCCCGGGAGGGAGGCCAGGACGCCACCGATGCCGTAGCGGGCCTGCGCGACGGCGAACTGGGCGTCCTCGTCCTCCAGGTGTGGGAAGGCGAACCCGGAGGGTCGCCGGTAGTACAGGGACCGGACCTTGGTGAGGTCGGCGGTCCGGGACGGCGTGGACAGTGTGCCCTCCACACCGTTCGACGTGATCGTGGCCGCGACCGACAGGGCGTGGGGGAAGTCCCCCGAGTCGAGCCGCACGACTGGGACATCCCGGTCCTGCAGCTCGCTGATCACCACGTCGGCCGTGGGGTCGTCAAGGTTGGTGACGACCAGCACCGGGCCGGCACCGGTCACTGGTCGGTGTCGTTCCCGGTGTCGGTGTCCGTACCGGATCCGGTGCCGTCGGGGCTGGTGCCCGTGGACGGGTTGGTGCCGGTGCTGGTGCCGTGCCCGCCCATCTCAATCGTCTTGCCGCGGTCGTCGAAGTACCGAGTGGTCTGGGTGGTGGGGTCCAGGACGGCCTTGGCGTAGCCCGGGGCGGGCGACGGGTAGGGGGCCATGCGGCGTACGCCCCACGGGGTCGGGGTGAGCGTGCCCGTCGGCAGTGGTGTCCCGGTCGGGAGCCGGTCAGAGTGAGCAAACAACGGATCTTCCTTTCGTGTTGTGGTGCGGGGAGCCCGCTCCGGGGCTCGACCTGTCCGGGGTTGGGGCGCGGGACGGGAGGTGTGGGACCCGTTCCGCCGACGGCTTGCGGTCCTTCGACGGGACGGGCGTTTATGGGGTGCGACCCTGACCCTGCGGTCGCCATGGGGCCCCAGACGCCGGGGCTGGGCGGGGGCGGTCAGTCGCCCTGGGGGAAGGCCCGTGCGAGCAGGATGTGGGCCAGGGCGCGGACGGCTAGCGGGTGCGGCTCGATCCGGTCGGCGTGTACCCGGTGGGCCCACACGTTCCAGCCGGGCCCGGAGTTGCCGGCCTCCTGGGCGACCAGGACCGCGTCCTCCGGGTCGGTGATCGGCTGATCGCAGTGCCAGCAGAGGCGCACCGCGCCGGTCATCTCGGCTCGCCGTCCATGAGCTCGTGGTGGTCGCACAGGGCTGCCAGGACGCGGGCCAGGCGGCGGGCGTAGGCGTTGGCGCCGCCGGGCCGCGCGGCCGGTGCGGCGCGGAGCTTGCCGCGTGCTTCGCCGATGCAGGCAAGGGCGCAGTACCGCGTGATGCTGTCCGGCAGCCGCCCGGCCGCCACCACCTCGCGGACCATCACTTCCACGTGGCGGCGCAGCAGCTCGATCAGGACCGTCACCTGCGTGTCGGAGGGTTCCGGGTAAACGGTGCCGCCGTCGGCGTTGAGGAGGGCGCTCACGGTCTCGCGCATCGTCTCCAGGTCGACCGGGACGGTCGCCGTGGGCTGGCCGGTGGCGTTCACCGGGCCGCCGCCTGTGCGGTGCGGTGGCGCGGGCACTCGCAGGGCGGGTACGCGTCGCGGATCGGCAGCGGAGCCTCCTTGCCCTTGACGCTGATCGTGCCGAAATCCTTGGTGATCGCACCGTCCCGGTTCACCCGGTACACGTGCAAGGTCATCCTGGCGCTGGGCTTTCTGCGGGCTGTAGCTTTCATGGCGTCGGCGCTCCCTCTCCGGAATGAGCGTTGGCCGCGCCCCGGGGCCGTTCGCCCGGCCGCCGGGGTCTATGGACGTCCGTACACCGGTCACGCGGTGGCCCTCTGGTTGCGGCACCCGCACGTGAAGACCTCCCACACGCGGTTGTTGCCACGGACCACGACGTGTCCAGCCGCGCGCAGGGCCCGGTTGACGGCTCCGCAGTTGAAGCACGCCTCACCGTGTAGTCGGACGATGCTCATGCGCCCCTCGACGACTGCGGGCGCGGGCCGGAGCGTCTGCGGCATCCCGGTTCCCATCTGCTGGTTTCTGCGCGTGGAACAGATGGTGGGGGCCGACGGGAGGTACAAGTACCCCAGCAAGTGGTAGCTGGAGTAGCTCAGTTCAGGTGGCCGCGCACCACTCCGCGAAGTTCGTGAGCGTCTCAGAGTCGGCACGCTTGAGGCGGCGCAGCCGGGCAGCGTCCTCACGGACCCACGGGTGCTCCCGGGTATGCTGCGGCGCGATGTGCCGGGCCACCTTCAGCGATTCGAAGGCATCGTCGGCGAGCCCGGTCCACAGTTGCGCCCGGGCCAGCTCGATGTAGAAGCCACTGCGTCGTTCGGCCGGCAGTTCCTTCGGCGGCTTCCACTCGCTCGCGACGTCCAGAGCCCGCGCGACGTGTTCGTCTCCCAGGCTAACGGCGACGGACACCTCGTGCGCGCGTACGGAGTCCGGGCCAAAGGCGGTGCCCCAGTACACGCCTTCCGGAATTCGGTCCGCGAATGTGCGGGCCTCGTCCAGGTGTCGCGTCGCTGCCGAGTCGTCGCGCGCCCGGCCCGCAATGACCGCTGCCCGCATGTGGAGGGCGCCCTGGACGGCGATGGCTGGGGCTGCCGATGCGCAGGGCGCGGCATCCAATGCCTGTTCGAGGGCTCTGAGACCGGCCTCGTGAGCCTGGGCAGCGAAGAACGTCTCGGTCCGCACGTAGGCCACGGTGGCAGTCAACACCGGGTCACTGGCTTCGGGGGCAGCCCACCGCATCAGGTCGATCAGACGGGCGGACAGGTCCCGGGCCCCGAACTTGTAGGCGACCGCGTCAGCGGATCGGTAGGCCCTGACGAGTAGACCTGCGATCTCCGCACGGTCCTCGGCTGGGGCGGCGTGGAAGGCGCGGGTGAGTTCCGTCAACAGGTCGGGGAGCGCGCGCACAATCCGCGTGTACTGGGCGGCCACTCGCCACCTGGCGGCCTCGGCGACCGCAGCCCGCAGATCACGCATGGGTCGAGTGGGGCCGTCGTCGGGAAGGTCGTAGGTAGCGATCGTGTCAGAGAGCGCAGGCAGCGCATCATGCACTCGCGTGTGCGCAGCTCCGCGGTCGGTCCGTAGACGGGCAGGGTCTACCCCGAGGGCGTCAGCGATGGCTTCCAGGGTGGCGTCAGTGACGCCTCGCTCGCCCCGTTCGATCTTCCGAATGGTTCCGAGGGCGACACAGGCGGCGTCGGCGAGCTGCTGTTGCGTCATCTTCGGGCGGACCACACTGCGGTAGTAGGCAATCCGGCGGCCTACCCCGCTGTCTGTAAGTGCGGGCATACTGACTCCAGTTCCACGCGTCCACTCCGAACGGTACTCGCGTCCACACGCGACGTGCACACGAACGGCCCCAAGCTTCGACTGGTGGGGCCGCTTCGCACTGGTCAGCCGCGGACGATGTCGGCCAGTTCCGTGAGGCTGTTGATCCGCCAGTCCGCCGCGGCCACCACTTCACGGGAGTCCGCCCACAGGTGGCCCCAGGGGCCTCGGCGGATGTGCGCGACGCGTAGGCCGGCAGTCTTGGCGGGGAACACATCGTTGGCCGGGTGGTCGCCGACATACAGGGTTTCGTCCGGCTCCGTCTGTGCCACCTCCAGCACTCGGTGGAAGAACCCCGGTTCCGGCTTGGCAACACCCAATTCGCCAGAGGTGACGACGAGGTCTGCCGGAAGGGCAAGGCTGCGCAGCAGGTCACCCGCGCGAGTCGTCTGGTTGCCCGCGACGATCACGCGTATGCCTAGGTCCCGCAAGGCGGCCAGTGCGGGGCGTACGTCGCTGTAGAGGTCGCCTTCGTCCAGGGTCTCGCCGCGGCCGGCGGCCTCGCGGGCGCGGTACTCGGCAGCAACGTCGATGCCCGGCCGCACGAGACGCAGGGCCTCGGCATTGTCCTGCCCTTGAGCGACGACGGCACCCACGAGCGCAGACAGGGTGTGGCGGGGGACCTCCAGCCAGTCGGCCCAGGACGCCCAGTACCGGTCGTCTCGGGTGATCGTCTCGCCGACGTCGAAAATGATGGTTTCAATCACGACTGGGAGCCTAGGCCCCGATTACCCGCGCCGATCGAACCGGCTGCCACGCGGCTCAGTCCCGCGTGTCGACGACTCTGGACACAGCACCCCCGCGTCGGCGGGGAGGGCGACGCCTGGTACCTGCTCACCAACGACCCGGCCGGAACACCCCTGTGCCCGCGGGGATGGCCCCGGCGAGACCCGGCGGCCGGGTGACGGCCCGCCCTGCTCCCTGCGCCCGCAAGGATGGTCCCCGCGCGGCGACGGCCCTCGTCGGCCAGCTCGCTGAAGATGCCGGCGACGTGCCTCCCCACGCTCGCGGGGGTGGTGTCTCGCCGGGTCGCGCGGGCTTGTTCCAGTCGACTGCTCCCCATGCCGACGGGGGATGGTTCGCCTAGTTGTGGTCTGGGTCTGGGGTGGATGGGTACTCGTGAGCGGAGGGGTGTGTCTGGTGTTCTTGTGGTGGCAGCCAGAGTGTCTGGGCGATTGCCAGGGCGGGAGTGTGTGCTGCTGGCCCAGCCGGGGCCTGGTTCCGGGGCTCCCACGTGGATCGGCCGGTCCCGGGGGAGGTTTTCAACGGGACTCCATGAGCTTCTTGAGGCGGCCCAGGTCGGCGGCGACCATGCTGGCGTCGCGGTCGAAGTCGGCGTCGCTGGTCTCGGGCCGACGGCGGAGGGTGAACACGACTTCGCTCGCTGCGCCGTTGGCGATGACGCGGACCGGGTTGTAGACGGTTTCCCCGGAGGGGAGCGTGACGTGGTGGTCGAGTACGCCCAGCTCGTTGTGCGGTGCGAAGGTGATCACGACTCGTCCCATGGGGGAGGACTCCGCGACCCAATGGTCGTCGATCCTTTCGATGGATTCTCCCAGGCCATGGGCCCACGCGGGCAGGTTGGCCGGGTCCGATGCGTAGGCGTAGACGTCGTTGACGGTGCGGTCGACACGGGTACTGAGGTGACGTGAAGCCTCGCCGATGTTGTTCATGGCGGTGACGGTAATGGACGGTGGACACGGTCCTCTTGAACGAATCGGACATGCATGCTCCCGCTGGGTAGACCCCGCGTAGCGATCACGTGGAATCTCAGCCAGCGTGGTCGGTGTTATGGAATTTCAGCCGTCGCTCGCCCCGTGCTGGGCGGCGTACGATCAGGCCCTCTCGTTCGTGCCGGGAGGTGGTCTGAATCGTGACGGTGCCGAGTCTTCTGGCTGTGTTCGCTCACCCGGATGACGAATCATTGTCTGCGGGTGGGGTGCTGGCTCGTCATGCGGCTGCGGGCGCGCGGACCGCGGTCGTCACGGCGACCTGGGGCGTAGACACTGTGCGGGCCGGGGAGTTGGCGGCGGCGCTGCGTATCCTCGGGGCTGGCGAGCCGCGGATGCTGGGGTACGCCGATGCGCGTGTACCGCACTCGGCCCCGGGCGGTGTGCGGTGGTGCGACGTGCCGCTCGACGAGGCAGTGCGGCGGCTGGTGATGCACATCAGGCAAGTCCGCCCGGACATCCTCGTCACTCATGACGCGTACGGCGGATTGACCGGGCACCCCGATCATGTGCACACCCACCGGGTGACCATGCTCGCTGCCCAAGCAGCCAACCTCGAACAGCTCTACCCGGACGCAGGCGCCCCCTGGCAGCCGCGCGCCCTCTACCTGGCCACGCACCCGCACTCGGCCGTGCCGGCCGTGAAAGGCGTCATTGGCGCGCGCAAGGCGGTCTACAGCGTTTCGGACGGACAGGTCACCGCGACGGTGGATGTCGGCCCGTGGATGGAGCAGAAGATCGCCGCCGTACTGGCGCATCGCTCCGAGGTGGAACGGGGGGCCCTGCCCGGCGTAATCGCCGGCCTTCCGCCGGATACACGGCACCGGTTGTTCGCTACCGAATGGTTCATCCGCCACGCCTCCGTTGCCGCGCCGGCTGCGCAGACGGAGCTTACCGCCTGACCGCGGCCCAGCCCTGAGAGGAAGGCGGCCGTGACTCCTCATGCGGTGTGCAAGCTGCGCAGCACTGGGACCTGTGGCGGTCGGGGCTGGACGGGCCGTGGTCGAGGCTGCGCAATAGTCTGCGCAACGCTGGGCCGTCGCCGTCCGCCACTGTGCCAGTACGGCCAGTGCCAGCCGGTCTCCGCCGCCCGCCGCCGCGTGGACCATGCCTGAATCTCACCCGGGGAGGTAGGGAGGTAGTCCTTCCCGGGTCGGTCCACAGGTTCTGAGTCTTGCTCCGGTATGTGCGCCGGTCAGTTTTCCGTGTAGTCCGTGTAGTGGTGCGGCCTGGTCGCTGATGGGGCGTTCGGTGCTCATACAACGGCTCCTCTACTGCAGAATGTTGGCGGTGCGGGCAGCGGTCAGCCAGTCGGGGAATTCCTGCAAGAGCTGGTCGTAGAGGCGGTCATCGGGAATGGCATGCGGGGTGCGCCCAGCGTGGAAGAAGCCTGCATTGTCGACGATGCGGCGGGCCGGAACGGCGAGGGTGTCCAGCTTGTGCAGGAAGGCGAACTCGTTGTCGTCGGGGTCGCCGAAGCCGATGAACTGCCAGAACAGGGGAAGGCGCGCGGCTTTGCACAGGTAGCGCTCGGCAGCGTACTTGCTGGTGGGGCCGCCGTCGGTCTGGAAGATGACCAGGGCGGGGCAGTGGCTGTCGGATTGGAGGTAGTGGTCGATGACTTCGTCCATGGCCCAGTGGTAGTTGGTGCGCCCCATGTGGCCGAGGTTCTCGTGCAGTTTGTTGATACGGCCACGGTGCCCGCCGAGTGTGAGACCGGTGGAGCCGTCGACATCGGTGGAGAAGAACACCACGGGGACAGTGCCGTCGTCATCGAGGTGGGCCGACAGTGACAGAACCTGTTCGGCCAGGTGCTGCATGGTGCCGTTGCGGTAGTAGGGCCGCATAGACCCGGATCGGTCCAGCACGAGGTACACCGCAGCCCGCACGCTTTCCAGCCCATGCCGGCGCACGCTGGCACCGGCCGCTTCGTACAGACTGACCAGGTCGGGTGCTTTCTCTTGCACCTTGGTCAGGTTGATGGTCCCCGAGTGTTCACTGCTCTTTATCGGGATCACTTCTCTCGCTGGTGGTGCTCTTTGCTTTCGAGTAGGCACCGCGGTCGCCGGCGGGGCTGCGCATGGTGTGGTTCGACGCTCGGCGTGCCACCGATCTCGACCAGCATGGTTGCCTCGGCGCCTTCGCCTGCCTCGTCCTCCGATACCCGTTGTGTGGTGCAGGCGTGAGGTGTGCTCTCGCGCAGGCCGGGTGCGGGCGTGCGCAAGAGGACAGCCCCCGGCGGACGCAGACGCTCTGGTCGGGGATGCGTCTTGGCGTCATCCGGTCGCGGCGCGCTCCCCGGATGGTGTCCGGCGTGTTGTTGGGGTGTCGAGGTGGACGGCGACGGTGGTGTAGAAGCGGTCTACGGCGTCGTCGACGCTGCGGATGAAGCCGGTCTCGGCGTTGCCGCGGCCGCTTCCCATGCTTTTGAGCAGGGACAGGCGGAACCCGGTGATTGCGGTGCCGCTTTCCTTCGGGAGCAGGTCCGCCGGTTCGGGGCGGAGTCGCTCCAGGGTTCCGCGAGGGCCTCCGGTATCACTGTCGGTGAGGGTCTCGATGTGCAGGTCGGCCGGCGCCTCGGCCAGGCGCCGGACGAGTCGCTTGGCCCAGCTGAGGGGGTAGCCCTGCTGTGGGGCCGGAATCTCGATGGAGGTGCGTAGCTTCCCGGTGCGCAGGTCGGCGCTGACGGCCAGAACACCTGGGGTGTTGTCGATGCGCAGTTCTGCATGGAGGCGGCCGTCGAGGCAGAGTTGGTCGGCGAGGCGGTCCCGGCGTTCCTTGGGGCCGGTTCCGCGTTTGGCACGTTGAACGGGAAGGACCTTCTGTCCCAGTTCGCCACCCAGTCTGAGGCAGACCTGGCGGATGAGTCGCTCCCAGTTCTCGACCACTTCCAGTGCGCGGGCGTCGCCCTGGCAGAGGGTTTCATCGTCGATGCCGTTGCGCACGGGGACCCAGGCGGGGCCCATATTCTGGAAACCGTGGCAGCCGGAGTTCTCGTGCTGCAGGTAGTGCAGGAGTTCCTGGAGCAGCCACGCGTGCGTCGCGTTGCTCACTCCCTCGTGTCTGATCAGCATTTGCGCCTGGTGGGCGACTTCTGCCCAGGACAGGTGCCAGAGGGCTACCTTGTGCTTGCGGCGTTTGTCGATCTTGACGTCGACGAGCGGGCTGCCTTCCAGCGCGACATCGTTCGTCAGTGTGATCACGGCCTCGTAACCGCGGCGTGCTGCGATGTCCGTGTACGCCTGCACCTGGTCGGTCTTGAGACCGTTGCCGTTCGTCTTCGTCTCGACCAGCGCGGTCCACAACTTGCCCGCCCGCTCCACGCGGATCACCCCGTCCGGGCGACGGGGACTGTCACCGTGAGGCAGGGAGACCTCCGTGAACGTTTCCATTCGGCCCGCCGGAGCCCCGAACCCCGCGGTCAGCCTCCTGCTGAACTCCGGCACCTGCGCCATCACCGACAGCAGTACCGAGGTGGCGCGCATCTCGCGGTCCCGGTCGCTCTTGAGCACCGAGACCGGGAAGAGCCTGGCCTGCTTCCAGGAATCGTTCTCCGCGAGGGTCTTCTTCACCGTCTTGGGAAGGGTGACCTTCTTCTTCGCCGTTCGGGGGCGAGCGGCCGGCTTCTTCGGCCCGGTGACTTCACCCTCCGGCTGGCGAGGAGCAGGGATGGCCTCAAGCGTCGGCTTCCCAGCCGGTTCCTCGACCGGCGCAGAAGCCGTCGCGTCCGCCTCCTCGCCGGCTTCCGCGGCGACGAGCGCTGCCGCTGCCTCCTCGGCCGCGTCATCCTCGATGTCGACGCCGAAATCCGTCGCCAGCCCGGCAAGCCCTGTTTCGTATCCCTGCCCGACGGCACGGAACTTCCATCCCTCGCCCCGTCGGTACAACTCGCCGAAGATGACCGCCGCCACCGAGCCCGCGTCATCGACAGAGAACCGCAGAAGGCTGTCGCCGGCGGCGTCGGCCAGTGTGATCCTCACGTTCTCCAGGTCACCGAAGAGAGCCCCGTCGTACCTGCTGGCAGCGACGACGATCCGCTCGGTTGCCGGCGGTACGGCCGTGAGGTCGAAGCTGATCCGGTCCTCACTGCCGTCCGACGTCGGCGTCTTACCCAGAAGCTGCACGCTTCCATCGGCGGCCACCGGATGGTTGTAGAAGTAGAAATCTCCGTCGCTGCGCACCTTTCCGTTCTCGTCCAGCAGCAGGACCGACACGTCCGCGTCGCCCTCACCGGTGGGACTGGCCCACCCCAGACTGACGATCACTGAACCGATGTTGTCGCTCAGGTCCGCCAGGGCCACGTTCGAACCCATGATCATTCCCTGCACAAAGCCCCCCAGCGGCGCACCTTGGGCATGCGGAGGATTTCCGCTACATCTGCCCCCTTGCGCGACAAGATGACGAGTCGCGCGAAAAAACTGTATTACGCACAGAGCCCGAACGTGGAGGTTCTGTGAAGTTGGATGGGTGGTTGACCCGCTACGGCCTCGCACGAGAAAGCAGACAGTGAGGCGGACCGACGGAGATGCGGGCGGCCGCGGTCACGGCTCTGATCGCCCCCCATCAGGAACTACCGGTCCTCCAACCACCAAGTCTCCGTCGACGCCGACACCCGCCTGGTCGTCGCCGTCGGCAAGCCGGTTCCCGACAACCACGACGACTGCCGGGCCCGCAGGGGTCCGGCCCGAAGGGTGCCATCGGTACCACCCTCGCGGTAATCACCGACGGTGGCGACCGGTGCACGGCCTGAACTCCCGCCCTAACGGCCCGAGGAAGGAAGAGCGCAACGCGCTGAGATCCACCGGCGTGCCCCCTGGAATTCCTCGGCCTCGTGCCCGCTGCACGCGTCCAGGCCGTCAAACTCGCCCGCCGACCCGAAGCCATCGGTAAGCGGCTCCAGCAGGGGTCCGGGTCCTCATGGTGATGCCCGGCGCCTGAGTCGAAAGGCGGTCGACGGAACCATCTGATGCAGGGGATCATGCGTAGGTGTCGCAGATCGAAGCCGCAACCGATGACCTGCAAGACTTCGCTGATCTCTGGAGTATTGGCGAGGCCCATGCTCACGATCTCGTCGAGGTTGCCTGCGCGGCACTCGTTGCCGGACTGGACAGCCCGGCACTGCGCATTCTGGCCGGATACACACGTGCGGAGGCGGAGTACGACGTTCCCGACCTGCTTCCCGTCGTACTCGATGAGCTGGACCTTGTGTGACAGCGAGGCCGGGCAGGACGCTGCCGTGCGGGCGCTCGCGCACCAGATGCTGGCGGGCCGGCTGACGCCGCGAGAGCTTGTTATGCGCATCCACCAGCGGTTCGGCCACCAGCTACCCCTGGCCGAGCGCCTTGTTGAGCTTGATGACGAGTACGACATCGTCGAGTACGGGAACAGGTCGTTGGCCCAGTTCGATGCCGAGGTCACGGTCGAAGCTCAGCGTCTGGCGCATGGTCGGCCCGGCTAACCGACATTCGTAGCGATCGAGCCCTGAGCAAGCGGTCGTCAGCAGAAGCAGGTAGCTGAACTGTCCGGTTCTTGCTCGCCGTAGTCCGGCAGCCTTCTACGTTCCGGGGCATGCTGGATCCCGAGCTGCCGGAACGGATCACCGCTCGGCCCGCACTTCCGACAGTTGTTGGGCCAGCTGCTCTTCGAGTTCGTCCGGCTCCGCGCGCCGCGCGGTGATCCGTTCCAGCAACTCGGGATCCAGCATGCATTCGATCGTCAGAAGGCCGACCGGCCACAGCGAGTAAGAACCTGGCGGCCAGCTCCACTTACGGCCATCGAGAACAGCCCGGGTCCCTACCACTCCGCTGGCACAGGGGCCTGGCCCGGGGCACCCGACAAGATCGGCTGACTTCTCCCGCTTCTCCAATCCGTGCGTCGGCGTGTGATCACTGGCCTACTCGGCCATCGATTCTCTCGCGCAGGAGGTCGGCGTGGCCGCAGTGCCGCGCGTACTCGGCGATCTGCGCCACCAGAATCTCGCGCAGCGGCCCCTCCCCGGTCCGCGTGCCGAGGTCTGCGAAGCCCGCGATGTAACGGTCGGTCACCTCACTCTCGGCCCGCCACTGCCGCCAGGCATCCTCCACGACCGTTGGGTCGGCGACCGCGCCGTTCCAGTCGCCGTCACGGTCTTCGGCGGTGCGGTAAATCCTGGGCGAGTCCTCTCCGGCCATGCGGCGGAAGTGCCGTTCGTCCTCGGCCATGTGCCTCACCAGCCCGAGCATGGACATCGTGGATGGCGGTACGGAGCGCCGGGCCATCTGTTCGGCGTCCAGGCCGGCACACTTCATCTCGATGGTGAGCCGGAAGTGGCGCAGACTCTCCAGCAGCGTGCCGCGTTCGTCGACCGTCTCGACTTCGGTCTCGCGCGGATCGTCGTCCGGGTCGACCCACATGTCGGGGTAGATGGTGGAAGGGGTCCACCGAGTCACCGCTGTTTCGTTGTTGCCCTCACCTGAGTCCATCATCGCATCGTGGCCGCGCATCAACTCCGTCCGCCACTGAATATCGAATCCGGGTCGGCCAACGGCTGACCGACCGCGTCCCGCCCCTCTGCGGCGTCCAGTCCGCCAAGCCGGACAGATGCCGTATTTTTGCGCAGCCACCTGCTCATTGAGCGCTGGGAACTTTGTGCAGCCGCGAGCGTGCACACTGCCACGCACGCGACAGGCACCCTTGGTGGGCCCGACCATGGAGCCGACCATGGCTGGTCAGTGGGCATGCCGCGGTCTTGTGGTGGGTGGTCGGGGGTGGCGGCTGCCTGTCTGGTCGGGGGTGGGAGAGGCCGGCTTGGTCGGCCGGACCACAGCCCCGACCATGGGCCCGATTACGGGTTCACGGCAGGGTGCGCGCCAGCACCGGGAGACGAATCGCTGCTCCCGGCTGCGTATCAGCGGACTGACTGTGCAGCCCGAGGCGACTGTGCATGCCCGGTGTGCACAGTCGCCGCGCTCTCCGACTGTGCAGGACCCCGGCCCTCGTTGTGCAGCCGCGTGCACATTGAGCGCCGAGACCACTGTGCAGCCGCGAGTGTGCACACCGCCTGGCACGCGAAAGGCAGCCATGGTGATGAGGATCTTAGAAATCGGTCGGGGCTGCTCGATGCCTCACGTGCTCCGCTTCTCAACTGAGTGAGGAACGGAACGAGCACCTCACAGGTGGCCAGCAGGAGTCGCCCGCTTGTTCAGCGTGCGTGTCGGGCCGAGCAGCCGTGCCGCCTTTACGTTCCTGAGCACTCCTTCGCTCGCTGCGTGGTGCTGTGGTGCTTCAGGCGGTGCGGTGCGCTCCGGCGAAGGACTGCAGGGCTTCCTGCGTGTGGGGAAGGCCGAGGTCCCGCAGCCGGTCTGCGGACGAGCGGATGAGCCAGGCGTGCCGGTGGCCGGCGAGATCGCCCAACAGCTGCTGCTGCGCCGCTGTCAGGTCGGTGTAGCGGGGTGCGGGGTGCGGCTGCGGAGCGGGAAAGAGCTCCTCGATCGCCCTGCGGGTGCGGGGCCCGTAGCAGTCCCAGACGATGCGGGGCAGGCACGCGTCGAGCGCCTCGCTCACGGCGGCCGGGTCCGAGCCGGGCGGCAGGGCGTGCAGGGTGCGCTCGATGTGGCCGAACAGGTCGCCCTCGCAGTAGTCGGTTACGCGATCGAACGGGCTGCGGGCAGCTGCGGCCGTCGTAGCCAGTCTCCGGATTCTCCGACCGCGACCAGCAGTGCAGCTGAGGCGGCGCAGCGTGGGAGGGTGGTGGGCTGGCCGGTGGTGTGGCTGAGCAGCCAGAGGATGAGCGTGAGCGCGGCCCACCAGAGGCTGACTGATCTGATCTCGCGCCGCCAGCGCGGTGGCCTCGTCATCAGGCGGTGTTCGCCGTACGGAGTGCCGCGATGCCCGCGACCGCGGTGGCGGCCAAGGTGATTGCCGGTGAGGCTCCGGCCATACGCGGGATCGCGTTGAGGGGCGCGACGGCGTACAGGGCGAGGACTGCCCAGCCGCGGGTTCTCGTCGGGGTGAGCCGGGTTCGCAGACGTTCCGGTATGCGTCCGGTGATCATGGCAAGGCCGGCAGGGAGCAGAGTGAGGGAGAAGAGAGCGAGGCCGATCCAGTGCCAGGTCATGGTGGCGGGGGTCTCCTGTGTGGTGCGGGGTCGGGTCAGTTGCGGAGGGTGGTGGCAGTCATGACGAGGCCGGTGATGAGCGCGGCAAGCCCGATGACCAGGACGGGGAATCCGGGGCCGGGCAGGACGTACATCAATGCGCCGGCCAGGGTGAGTGGGGTTCCGGCGGCGGCCAGGATGACTCCGATGCGGCGTTCGGTCATGGTGTTCCTCATGGCGGGCTGGATGGTGGTCGTGGGCGGGGTGTGCGGTGGCGGATCAGGTGGGCGGTGAGTGCCCCCGATCAGCAGGGCCCAGGCCGCCGCGGCGGGGCCGGCCTGCTGCCATCCGAGGATGAGGGTAGCGGCTGCTGGTTCTGGGGCGAGGCAGCAGCTGCTGGTGATGTCCTGTCTGACTGAGGGTTCGCTGTCCTGATCACTGCGCGCTACGACGTTGCCGGTGACCGGCCGTGCGCTGGCTCACCGCGATCACGAGGATGCCGGTCACCATGAGTACGCTGCCAGTCAGAGTTCCCCACTGCCGGGTGTCGACGTCGTTGGTCATCAGCCCGAAGGCCACTTGACAGCAGAGTGCGATGGCAATGACCAACTGCCCCCAGCCGTAGAGCTGCGGGCGGGTGACGTGTTTCCGGTTCGTGGGAAGCACCCATCCGCGGGTGAGCGCCGCGATACCCGAAGCGGCGATGAGCAACGCCAGCAGAATGACCGATATGCCGAGGTAGAGCCTCATGTTCCCTCCTTACAAGCCGGACTCATGCCGGACATCCGCGTGATCATGGCACCTCTTGGGGCGCCCTCCATGAGCTTCCTCCCGGGTGGTGCTGACCGGGGAGGGCGCCGACGAGTGGGCTGATGGAGCTGCCGGGCTGCGACAGCGTGAACCTGATCAAGATGATCACGCACCAGCGGCATGGCCGCCGACGGGGGCGCCGGCCAACACCTCACAGCCGCGGTGATGCGGGGCCCCGGCTCGGCGCAGGTGCTTTCATGGTTCTGGCCTGTCAAGCCGTGTGCACCAGCGGCCGGGCGTGCCGTCCGATACCACGTTGCTGATGCCGTTGCACGATCCATCGCACGAGCGGCAGCAGGCCCAGCCATACCACCAGCATGACCGGCACGCTCGTGAAGGTGCCCACAACCATAGCCGGGAGCGCACACAGGGCTGCTCCGGCTGCTTCCTTGCCTCTGGTCACGAGTGTGGCGGGCAGGTCCCGCACGGCGTGGCACCGGGCCCGGGTTAGGGCCGTGAGACCCGCGTACAGGCCGTACGCGCCGCCGCAGATCACCGCCAGGGCGAGCGCGCACACGAAGATCGGCTCGCCCTCCGGGGTATCGGCGGTCTCCTGGACGACCTTGCCCTGCCGTACTCCGGTCGCGTAGTCCCGCCACAGCGTGACCGTCACGTGGTCACCTGGACGCAGGCGCTTGAGCAGCGGCTCGGAGGCGCCCATGTCGATGCTGCGGGGCACCTGCGTCGGACCGTTCAGGTACAGCGTGTACCCCGATGACTTGTTCTGTTCCTTGATCACTGTACGGGTCACGGTCGCCTCGAACGAGCGCAGGCAGTCGTCATGAGGAGAGGACAGGGCAGCGCACGAGGTCGCAGTTCCGAACGCCTTCTCGTCCTCGATCAGGCTCGGCACGATGGCCAGCCCCGCGGCACCGACAAGGAGCATCACGACTCCGAGCAGCGCCGCGCACAGCCCCCACACGCGACGCCGGACAGTACGCCCCCGGACGGTTCCCGGCTCCGGAGGCAGGCTCAGGCGGAGGCCCAGGAGCGGGTCACCGCGCGACGGCATGACGGCGCCACCCGTCCCACCAGGGTGAACAAGGCCACGGAGACGGTCGCCGCTGCCCCTGTGGCCAGCGCGTCCGCGACGTACCAGACCAGCTCAGGCCGCAGGCTGTCGACGAGCGCGAACAGCACAGTAGCCCCCACAAAGCCGGCCGCGAACCCGGCAGGCCAGGAACGGTGACGTACCCAGAACCACTGCACGAGCCCGGCGCCGATGAGGGGAGCAACGGACAGCCGCGGCTCGTCAAGGGCCGCGCTTGCGGCGTACCCCAGGCCGCTGACCGCCCAGCAGGCCGCGGCGACCAGCACTGCCTCGCTCCAGGAGACGGATCGTCTCACGCCCGCCGCCCGCCCTTCACCGTTCGGGCCCGGTGGCGCTGCCACCCCCGGGCGACAAGGGCCGTCACGATCGAGCCGACCACGAGCGGCCCGGCGACCCAGCGGATCACATCCGCCGACCAGCCCGGCTGCCCGCCGGTCATCAAGGTGACCGTCTCGATGGCGAGGGAGATCCCCAGCAGGACAAAGCCGAGCCCCCAGGCACGGACTCCCCACACGGACCCCTGGATGGGTTCCGGTGGTCGGCGAGGCCGGAGCAGGGCCCGGCAACCCAGCCACACGCATCCCACCCCCCGCGGCGACCACGAGCACGTCCATCACCCTGTCGAACACCTCGGCCACGGCTCCGAGCATCTGTCCCTCCCTCCGCCTGTCACATCCTGCGGGCCTCAGAACAGCAGGTCCGCCCCCGGCTCATCATGATGGCTGCCCGTACACCGCCGCTCATCCACCGGGCACGGCAAACGACCTGGCCAGCTGCTTTCCGGAACCCGGCAATGTGCGTGACAACGGCCCTGGCCTTGTGTTCTTCGAACAGCGTTGTCTTCCGGGTCGCGGCAGCATCTGGTGATCGCGCTGCTCGCGGACGTCCCTGAACAGCATCGGTGTTGCCCCGATGACGGCTGGTGGGCGTTGGCCCGGCCGAGGGCCGGATCATCAGCTGCCATATCCTGCCGCAGCGGCGAGCTGACCTTCGCGATCACGGTCGTGTGCTCCCGGAAACCCCAGGGGCCTGGCCTGCTCGGTACAGGCTCTACTCCCCAAGCGGCCCGACTTGGACCCACATGCACCGTGCTTCAGCTGGAACCGCAGGAAGATCTTACGATCCGACATCGCAAGAAGGAGTAGGTAGATGGATGCCCGGAAGACGCTTTTGGGGACTCATCGTCCTGTCCGTGACCGTTGTCTTCTGCGCCATCGGCTACTACCTCAACGACTACAGCCCGAGCGGTCCTTGGGGCCTCGCGGGCCTGGCCTGTGGCCTGATCACGGTCCTCGCGATCAATAAGCTCCAGAACAAGTAGAGAAACCGCCGTGCTGCCACCCACAGTTCCCGGCCGGTTCGCGGCGCGCCAGCACACCTCCATCGGCAGCCCTGTTCAGACGCAGACAAGCACGGAGACTGCCGGGCCGCGGACGATCGCGCACGGTGTCGGTGTCGGTGTCGGTGTCGAGAAGGATGGCGGCAGCCGGGCGTGGCCCGGCCGAGGGGCAGCTCATCAGCTGCCGTATCCTGCCGCCGTGGCGAGCTGGAAGCGTTCCTTTGTTGATGCGTTCTGGACCTGGGATCAGGTCCTGGGCGGGCAACGGCGTCCGACACGGATCCAGAAGTGGGTGGCCCAGCGCCCCATCGGTGCCGGCCTCTGCGCGGCAGTGCCCTTTACGCTCCTCTGCTTGACGCTGTCGCGAGAGGAGGAGCCCGACGATCTGCTGTTCGCTGTGTTCGCAGGGTTGGCCATGGGAGTGATCTTCGGTCTCGCGGCCGTCGCGGAACGGCTCCGGCGGCGCAGGCTCAAGCGTCTGGGCATATGGGACGGATCCTGAGCAGGGTCCGGCGCGGCCTGCTCTGAAGACGCGTGAGGGAAGAGGGGAACAGGGCAGTGTCACGAAACCCCAGGGGCGAGTTCTTCGACGGCCCGGGCTGGATGTGCTTGAGCATTCTGTTCTACGGGTGGACAGCAGCCAGTAGCGGCACCGTGCCCTGGCTGAGGGTTGTCGCCGCGCTGGGGTTGGCGGTCTGGGTGACGTTGCTCGCCAGGCACCTTCTGCGACGTGCCCCTGCCCGTACATCGTGTGAGCCGCCGGATGGGCCGACGGCCCCGCCCCCAACCAGTTGAGCTGGCAGAACCTAGGTCCCAGGGGCTTCTGGCCCTGGAGTCACGTCCTGGGACGGGGCTGTATGGGCAAGATGCGAACGCCTGGTCCAGGCGCGCTCAGTTGCTCGCGCAGCTGACGGTTGTCCACCTCAGACACATGGAGTGCTGACGACCAGGGCCTCGACATCGGCCCGTAGCTGCTTGATCTCCTCGGCGTCTGCCGCTCGAAGCTCCTTGAGTTTGACGATCTGTTTGCGTAGCCGCAGTTCCCAGTCAGGGGTGCCTCCTCGAGCGCGGACTCTTGCGTAGAAGTCGTTCTTCAGATCGAGGTGCCGTTGCGTGAGGGCGTTGCGGGGTACTCCGGCTTCCGTGGCCAGGGCGACGATGGTGAGCGCTCCGTTCGATTGCTCTGGTGTCCCGGCGAGGATGAGTCCATGGCGGCCCGGATGCGGTCGCGTTCGTCGGGTGCCGGGCTCATGCTGTGGTCTCCTCCTGGTCGGCGATGCGGGTGCGGTGGTGCTGAGCTGCGAGGCTGCGCAGGCTTTCGGCGCGCTGGTGAAGGCGGTCGGCGAGCGGGCCCGGGACCAGCTCGGAGGCTGACTGTTTCTCCAGGTCTTCGGCCTGAGCGGTCAGCTGGGCGGCGTGCCGGTCGGTGCGCGCGATGTTCGCGCAGGCGGGAACGCAGCGGTCCAAGGTAGGTGTGTCCCTGGTGCCGAGGCGGTGGCAGAGGGCCTTGTCGCGGTTGTAGACGCACATCAGGAAGGCGTGCGGGTTGTCGTGGACGGCCAGGCTGGGGTTGCGCAGGATGGCCTTGGCCTGACGGGCACTGCGGATCGAGCCGGTGAACGTCGGCGCCTGGGCGGCGGCGTGGATCGCCCGCCGGGCAGCCGACCCGGAGATGCCGACGCCTGCGCGGAGATCCTTGTGGAGGGCGGCGAGGGTGTCGGCGGTGGCGCGAGCGGTCTCGATGTCGAGGAGGTCGTGGATGCCGTCGCGGCTCCGCGCCGCGTAGCCGGCTCTGACTGCGGTACGCATGTGGCCGTACTGGATGGCCAGGGCGACGAGCCCGCCGGTACGGCGGGCGATGTGCCAGGCCAGGGTGTGGCGGAACCGCCGTCCGGTCGCTCGAACGCGCCCTGAGGCTGTCCGACCGACTGCCGGCCGGGCCGGACACCGCCCATCTCCAACTGCGCCTGCTCACCGCGCTCCCCGCGCTCCCCGCGCCACTTATAGCCTGCGAGGGCTACGGGTCCCAGCGGATGACGACGCTTCACATACGCGCCCTGCGCCTGGCTGGGCAGCTCGGCACCGATCCCGAGCCGCCGCTCCTGTGGTCCCTCGCGCTGGCTGCCCTCACCCGCGGCGAATGGGAGTCGGCGCACGCCTTCGGCACACAGTTGCAGGCCCGCGCCGAGCGGGACGACGACCAGGTCCTGTCGGTGGAGAGCGACTACATCCTGGGAATCGCCGCCTACTGGCCCGGACACCTGACCACGGCCCGCGCCCATTTCGGAGCCGCCGCCATGCGGCACTTCCGGCCCGCTCTGCGCCACGCCCACGTCCTGCGCTACGGACAGGACCCGGAACTTCTCGTCCGGCTGCGCCTGGCCCACACGCTCTGGCTCCTGGGCCACCCCGACGACGCGGACCACCAGCAGGACCTCGTCCGGAACGCCCTCGACACCGCCGGCGAGTCCGCCCACCCCTACAGCCGGGCGACCGTCTGGGTGTGGTCCGCCATCCTCGCCATGGACCGCCGCGACACCGAACGGATACGGCATGGTGTGCGGACCCTCCACGCCGGCGCGGTGGACGACGCTCCCGCGCAGATCCGGCTGGTCGCGGAGATGTTCGCCGGCCACCTGGATGTCCTCGACGGGCGAACGGCTGCCGGACTGGCGCGAGTACGGGCCGTACGCGATCACGTCATGGGCCGCGGCCAGGCACCCGCACCGGGCGTGCCGGGCATGGCCACGCGCCTGCTGCTCGAGGACTACGCGGTGGCGGGTGAGCCGGCAGCCGGCCTCGCGCTCGCCGACGAGGCCCTCGGCATGGGCTGCGGCGCGGAGCTCTGGGAGGCCGAAATCAGACGCCTGCGCGCGTCCTTTCTGGCGGCGCTCGGCGCTCCCGGGGACGAGGTGCTGGCGGAACTCGAACGGGCCTTGGCGGTAGCGCGGCGACAGCGGGCGCGGGCCTTCGGGCAGCGGGTCCGGGAAACGCTCGCGGAACGCTTCCCGGGACACGATCGTGCTTTGGGAAGAGAACCGGAGAAGGAGTGAGGAGGAGTCATGACTACCACCGATCTGGCGACCGCACTGCGCCAGGGGTTCGCCGGACAGGTTGTGCGGCTCGCCGAGTCCGGCTACGAGGAGGCCCGCCAGGTCTTCAACGCCATGATCGACCGGCGCCCGGCGGTCATCGCCCGCCCTGCCGACACCGCGGATGTCGCGGCGGCCGTCGACTTCGCCCGGGATCACGGGCTCGTCGTGGCGGTCCGCTGTGGCGGCCACAGCGTCACCGGGCTGGGTACCTGCGATGACGGGATGCTGATCGACCTCAGCGGCCTGAAGACGATCACGGTCGACCCGCAGGGGCGGACCGCCCGGGCTGGCGGAGGCGTCCTGTGGGGCGAGCTCGACGCCGCCACCCAGGTACACGGCCTCCATACGCCCGGCGGGCGCGTCACCACCACCGGGATCGGCGGTTTCACCACCGGCGGCGGATACGGCTGGACGTCCTGCAAGCACGGGCTCGCCTGCGACAACCTCATCTCGGCCGAGGTCGTGCTCGCCGACGGCAGGGTGGTGCGCGTCAGTGAGGACGAGCACGCCGACCTGTTCTGGGGCATCCGCGGCGGCGGAGGAAACTTCGGCATCGTCACCGAGTTCGAATTCCGACTGCACCCGCTCGGCCCGACCGTCCTCGCGGGGCTGGCGATGTTCCCCGTCGAGCGCACCCCCGAGGTACTGCGCGGCTGGCGGGACCGCGTGGACGCCGCCCCGGACGAGCTCTCGTCCGCCCTCGTCCTGTTCATCGCGCCGCCCGAGCCGTTCGTCCCCGAGGAACTACGGGGCAAGCCGGTCCTGGGCATGGCGGCACTGTACGTCGGTGACGCCGACCGCGGCGCCGACGTGGTGCAGCCACTGAAGGACCTCGGTCCCGCCATGGACCACATCGGGCCCATGCCATACACGGCCTTCCAGTCGGCCCTGGACCCGCTAGCGTCCCGAGGCTTCCGCAGCTACTGGCGCGGCGAGTACATGCGGGAACTCAGCGACGACGCGATCGACAGGTTCCTCGCGCATGGCGTCGACCTGACCGTGCACGGCGCACCCCTGAGCCAGATGATCATCTTCCGTATCGGGCAGGGCGTGGCGGCGGTGCCCGACGATGCGACCGCGTTCTCCCAACGCGAGGCCCGCTACCTCTTCCCCCCGATCTGCATGTGGGCGGACCCCAACGACGACAGCGCGATGATCAAGGCCGGGCGTGCCTTCGCGGCCGCTATGCGCCCGTTCAGCACCGGGGCCTCCTACCTCAACTTCACACCGGAGGCCGACCGCGTCCGCGACGCCTACGGCGAGGACAAATACGCCCGCCTCGTGGCACTCAAGGGCACCTATGAACCGGGCAACCTGTTTCGCCTCAACCAGAACATCCGCCCCAGCCACGCCGCCCCCGTCGGCTGAGTGATCGACTGGCAGCACGCCCACCGGCCGCCGGGACTCCCGGCGGCCACTACGAAGTTCCCTGGCTGCGGCTCGGCTGCGGCTGCGGCTGGTCGTGGCCGCAGGCGAGGATTCCGGCCCGCCGCTGTACCCGTCTTGCCTCGGTGTTCCCGGAGGAAGACCGCTGATCAGGCGTTGAGCGCGCCGAGCTGCTGCATCAGGCCGAGGTCGTCCAAGTTCCACCAGCTCTCCGCGATCTTGCCACCCTCACACCGGAAGGTCGCGTGGCCAGTTCCCGAGATCTCCCGGCCGGTGGCCTCCATGCCCTGGTACGCGCCCACGTGACGCCCCTTGAAGGACACCCGTGCGCAGACCATGTCGCCCTCGGCCACCAGGCTCTCGATGGTGACCACCGGTTCGAACGCCTCGATGGTCTCCCGGTTCTCGGCCTTGGCCTGCGCGAGCCCCAGGTCGTACGACGATAGGGACGGGTCGTGCTCCCGGTAGTCGTCGGTGCACAGTGCGTCCGCCGCATCGACGTTCCGCGCGTTGACCACGTCCTCGAAGAAGCTACGGACCATGATCTTGTTCAGTTGCTCGTCCCTCATGACGTCGAGGTCGGTGAAGGACGGCTCCCCGTCGCACAGGGCGACCATCTCCCGGAAGATCCGATCGGTCTCCGGCAGGTTGGAGTTCTTCATTGCCTCCTCGTACGAGGGGAACTCCACGATCTCCACCACATGAGTGGAGTCGGCGCGGTCCCGCCCCACGATCGAATGGGTGGCCGTCCGCTTGCCCTGAGTCGCCTCGACCCAGGTGTCCATCAACCTGTTCAACTCATCGGCCCTGCTCGTCTTGCAGTCGATGACCTGCATGAATGTCATGACGTCTCCCATAGGTCGGAGAACTCGGGGCATCTCCAGGCTATGTTCGGGTGACGCCAGGCGGCGCCGGCAGGCAGGGGTGTGCAAGGCCACCGACAGGAACCCTCTCTCGACATCGAGAGTGCGGGCTACACCTCGCGTGTCGTCGGTTCCCGCGCCGATGAGATCGGCGACCTGGCCGCAGGCGCGGGAGGGCCCGCATAGGCTCGGGGCCGCAGGCCCGGCCGCTTGAGGGGTCGCCGAACCAGTCCGCCAGATACAGGTGCATCGTCTCCGTGACCGCGGGTCGATCGGAGTGGTGGAGTTGTAGACCAGGTAGGTAGACGGGGCTGCCCCGAGCGCGGGGGTCACGCGGCGGCCCCGCTGTCCACGGGCAGCTCGGCCAGCCGCCACTCCAGCATCCCATCGGTCAACCGGACAGCCTTGCGGCCACGTGCGTGCAGCAGGCGTACGGCGTCGTAGGCGAGGACGCAGTAGGCGCCACGGCAGTACGCGACCACCTCGGCCTCATGCGGCAGCTCCGCGATGCGCTCGGCGAGCTCGTCGACGGGGATCGAGATCGCGCCGGGGATGTGCCCGGCGGCGTACTCCTGTGCTGGCCGGACATCGAGGACGACAACTCCGCCCACCTGGGCGCGGGCCAGGAGCTCCTCGCGATCGAGCTCCTCGGCATCGTCCGTGCCGAGGTATGCGGTGCGGGCGGGCTCGACGTCGGTCTGGTGGGCCTGTGCGACCTGGCGCAGCAGGGCGTAGAGGGCGGCGACGTCGTCGCCAGCCAGCCGATAGTGGATGCGTACGCCGTCGCGACGGGCAGCCACGAGCCCGGCCTGCTTCAGGATCTGCAGATGCGCCGAGGCGGTGGTCAGGTGCAGCCCCGCAGCCCTGGCGAGCGCGTCGACGGTGCGCTCGCCCTGCGCCAGCAGATCGAGCAGTTCCAGGCGCTTGCCGCTGCTCAGCGCCTTGCCGGTGCGGGCGAAGGCTTCGTAGAGCGCGGCTTTGCGCTGGGGGTCTCCCATGGCATCCTCCATCATTCCATGGAATATTGTAGCTAAAGGGGGACGCCCAAGCGACCTGCGCCTTCCGTGACACCTGGAGGACCTGATGGGCTTCGCCGACGATCACTTGATACCGCTGGTCGATGAGGGACTGGGCAACAGCGCCTACCTGGTCGACCTCGGCGATGGACGGGCCCTGGCCGTGGATGCGAGCCGTGATCTGCGTGCCCTGCGCGCCGCGGCTGGCCGGCGTGGCCTGACGGTCGCGTACGCCGCCGACACCCACCTGCACGCCGATTTCCTCTCCGGTGCCGTGCAGCTCGCGCACGACGACGGCGCCGTCGTAGTCGCGTCCGCCGTCGGCAACCGGGCCTTCCCGCACACCACGGTTGCCGACGGCGACGAGATGGATCTCGGCGGCCTGACCCTGCGCGCGCTGGCCACCCCCAGGCACACCGACGAGCATCTGTCCTTCCTGCTCCTCGACAGCACCCGCGAGCTCGGAGTCTTCACCGGCGGTTCCCTGATCGTCGGCTCGGCCGCCCGTACGGACTTGCTCGGTGCCGACCGCGCGGAGGAGCTGGCCCGCGCCCAGTACCGCTCGCTGCGGCGCCTGGCCGAACTGCCGGACGCGACAGCCGTGTGGCCGACGCATGGCTCCGGGTCCTTCTGCTCCGCGCCGCCCGGTGCTGAGCGCACCACCACCATCGCCGCACAGAAGCGGGCCAACCCCCTGCTCGCCGCACCGGACGAGGACACCTTCGTACGGCAGTTGCTCGGCAGCCTCGGCTCCTACCCCGCGTACTTCGACCGTCTGGGTGAGGCCAACCGGCGCGGGCCCGCCGCCCTCCGCTCGGCCCCGACTCTTGCCGCGCTCTCCCTGGATCAGGTGCACCGCCTGCTCGGCGAGGGCGCCCGGATCATCGACGTACGCCCCGTGGTGGACTTCGCCGCAGGACACATCCCCGGCGCTGTTTCCATCACGCTGCGGCACCAGTTCGCCACCTGGCTGGGCTGGCTGCTGCCCGACGACACCCCCCTCGTGTTCGTCACCAACCCCGATCAGGACCTTTCGGAACTCAGCTGGCAGGCGCTGAAGATCGGCTACGAGCGGCTGGCAGGGCACCTCGGCGGCGGTATGGATGTCTCGACCGCGGGCGGCGGAGAGCAGGAACGCATCGAACTGCTTACCGCTGACCGGATCGCCGAGCGCCCCGTCCTGGACATCCGCCAGCGGGCCGAACACATCGCCGGACACATCCCCGGCGCGGTCCACATCGAACTCGGCGACCTCAGCGGGCACAGCGACCAGGCACCTCGGCGCCCCATCGTGGCCTGCGGCCACGGTGAACGTGCCATGACCGCGGCCAGCCTGCTGCAGCGCGCCGGCCACAAGGATCTCGCCGTCCTGGATGGCGGACCGGCCGACTGGTCCAAGGCCACCGGCCGTGCCCTGGAGGAGACCGCGTGACCACCCACGCCACCGGCGAGGCCAGCCCCGGCATACGCCTCGGGCTGCGGGCCAACCTGGCCCAGTTCAGCCTGCTCGTCGTGGTCAACGCCCTGGTCGGCCAGCAGCGGCAGGAACGCACCGTCCTGCCGCTGCTGGCCGACGACGTCTTCCACCTGTCCGCCTACACCGCGGCTCGGGTGGCCTTGGCGATGTTGCCGGCTCCGAGGGTTTTCAGCGCGCCGATGGCGAGGTTGCGGAAGGTCGCCATGGTGCGAGGTGCGGTCTTGGTGTGGACGGTGGAGGCGTCTTCGGCGAAGGTGACGTCCCTGATGTGGTGCGACGAGTTCTCCACTCCCCAGTGCCCACGGATCGCGGCGGCCAGATCGGCCGGGCCGACCTGGTGGGCGTCGAGGCTGGTGACGGCGTAGACGCTCTCGCGGGTCTCGCGCTTGCTGGTCTGGCGACGGCGGCGGTGGACGCGGATGGCCAGGCGGGCGTAGGGAAAGGCGATTCCGCCGAGTTCCTCAGCGATCCCGCAGGTCTTGATCGAGCGGGACTCTCGCCTGCCGTGCCCGGCCCGGGAGGCGGTGTGCTGGACGGGGATGTCCCGCCACGGCAGGGCCGCGAGCTGGCTGTGGGCGGTCGGCTGGTTGGTCTTGATCACGGCGATGTAGTGGGCTTTCTTGGTCTCGACCAGCCAGGAGATGTTCGCCTTGACCGAGTGCAGCGCGTCGAAGGTGACCACGGTGCCGACCAGATCCAGCGGTGCCAGCAGCGGCCGGAAGTGCGTGGTCTCGTTCGTCTTCGCTCCGACCTCGGCCTGGGCAAGGGTCACGACGCAGCCGTGGGTGACCGCCGAGAGCAGGTGCCGACGCGCCGAGGTGAAACGGGCTGATCCCTTGAGCGCTTTGCCGTCGACTGCGATGACGCGCCGTGGCCCGGGTGCGGAGACCCGCGGCGTCACGGCGGGCTCGGTGGCCGCGCGGTGCCGGTCGGCCAGGTAGGCGCCCACCGCCCGGTCCAGGGAATCACCGTCAACAGCCCCCAGTACACGCCCGATCGTGGCCGATGACGGAGCCCGCCGCCAGGTGAGCAGATGGCGACGGACGCCGATGACCGCCTCATCCTCGCCGTGACCGTCACCGTCGCGGGCCTGTCGGAGAACGCCCTGGGAATCCGACTCCTCGACCAGGCGAAGAAGACGTACCCCACGATCTCCAAGAGCTGGGTCGACACCGGCTTCAAGAACGCCGTCGTCGAGCACGGCGCCCGCCTCGGAATCGACGTCGAAGTCGTCAACAGGAACCCGGAGACCCGCGGCTTTCAGGTCGTGAAAAGGCGCTGGGTGGTCGAGCGGAAGGATCGGTTGGATCATGATGCGCCACCTGCTGACTCCCTGACGCTGCGTAGCAGGCAGGCCGTGGCCGCTCGTGTCACGATCCACCTCGAAAGGGCAGGAAGGCTGCTGTCGCGTGGTCGAGCGGCGCCGCTGGCCAGGTGACGAGTCCGCCGGAGGCCGGAGGGGGGTCGTGACGTGCGGGAGCCAGTCTACCCGTCAGCTGATTACCAGCTGTTCGGTATCCATCACGGCCTGTTCGGTGTGGTCGATGACGTTTCCGTTCGAGCAGTTGTTGGGGTGGTCGGTGACATAGTCGCCCAGCACGGGGACTACCGCGACTTCCTGGAGGCATACCGCAGCCGCGGCGAAGCCGAAGCGGCCGGCGGCGCTCACCACTGTCAGCGGCCAGTTAGATTTCCCCGTTCGCGGCCACTTTGACTCCCCACCACGGCCACTTCAGTTCCCCGCTGGCGGCCACTTCGTGTACGCAGCGTGAGGTCACCCCCGGCGGTGTTCGCCCCACCACGGCAGGATCGGAGGCAGGTCGCTGAGGCCGCGGGCCGGCCGCTTCGGCATCGGCGACTCCCCGTCGTCCCCGTCCCAACGGCGCGCGTACTGGTCCGGGAGGCTGCCCCAGCCCCAGTAGGGAACCGGGCGGTCGGGAATCTCGCCGAGTTCCTTGAGGGGATCAATGCGCTTCTCCGCCACGGTGCACAGGTGCGCCCAGTCATCGCCCATGTCGAAGACATAGGCGAACTGTTCGCCGGTCTGCAGTCTGCTCAGCTTGGTCGCATGGCCGTCCACGGTGCCGTCCGGGGCCTCGCCGTCCCACCAGTCCAGCGGGCTGACGTGGGTGGCGTCGGACAACGTGAACAGGTGCAGGTGAGCCAAGTCCCAGCGAGCGAAGCCGAGATCGATGGCCGAGGCGAGCTCTGTGAAGGAGTGCGACCGAGCCGCTGCGAACACCCGGCCGGGACGCGGCCACAGGTCCGCACCGTGACCAGAGACCAACTCCACCCGAATCGACAGCCAGGTACGAGCCATGTCAACAACCCCCTCATGCGCCAGATCCGCGAGACAGTACCGAGGCTACTGAGTGTGACTGCCGAATGGGGAATCGAGCTGGCCGTACGTGGGGAATTTCTACTGGCCGCCGTCACACCACGTCCCCGAGGTCACTGTCGTTGTCGGCGAGGGCGGGAGAAGTACCCGACGCGGTGACGGCGGCCACTGCCGCAGCGGTGAGCATTCCGCGCGCGATCATCTTTTTCATGACCAGGCCAACGAGGAGCCGCAGGGCAGGGCACGGCCCCGTGTTCCAGCGGACGCGTGGGAAACAGGTCTTGATCGTGGAGAGCAGGCCGACCGCGGGCTTCGGACGCGCCCTGCCGCGCGGGGCGCATCGCCAGCGAGTGCTCCTCGGGTCTGGTCGCTCAGGTCAGGAGCAGGCCGCCCCCAGTCAGCAGAGCGGCGCCGGCCAGTGCGGTGAGCAGCGGGACCGTGCGCTTGCTTGCTCCGCTGAGGCGGAGGGCGAAGGCCAGCGGGCCGATGGGAGCGGTCCTGTTGTTCATGTCGATCTCTTCGATGGTCGAGGTGACCTCGGATCGGTTGTGTTTCAGGAGTCGTCTCGTCGCAGGGCATCACGCAGCCGCAGCAGTTCGCGGCGGTGGGCCTGTGCCCGCACCAAGACGAGAGCTGCCGCGGCGGTGAAGAGGACCCCGCCCAGAGCGGTGACCAGCACGTCGGCGGCGGCACCGCGCACGGCGGCCAGCGCCGTCCCCGCGATGGTGGTCAGCACGGTCGCCCCGAGCGCGAGGCGAGCGCCCAGCACCCGGTCCCGGGCGAACAGCGGTCGCCGCCTGCTCAGTACCCATCCGGCCAAGCCGGCCCAGGCCGCCCCGATGGCAACCAGTCCGGCGAAGGCCACCTGCGTGCGGGCGGGCAGCGGATCCGGCTCGGTCGCCCACAGCACCGCGATCAGTGTCGCCGCGCACCCACCCGCCAGCCCCACCGCCATGTGGCGCATCCGGGAGCGCAGCGACACCTCCGCGGCCAGCGCGCGTTCCAGCTCCTCGGGCACTCCCCGCTGAGCTGTGGGGTTCTGCTCACTCATGCCTCGTATCCCCTTTCCGCAAGGGCGGTCCGCAACATGCGCCGCGCCCGGTGCAGTCGGCTCTTGACCGTGCCGGGCGGTACGCCGAGCACCTCCGCACAGGCCACCAAAGGCAGATCCTGAAGGTGGAACAGGATCAGCGCCTCGCGCTCCAGGGGCGGCACCCCGGAAAGGCCGGCTTCGATCTGCATGGTGGTCAAGACGCCGCTGAGTTCGTCGTCGGCGGCGACGTCGCCCACCACGTCCATGGACGTCTCCGGAACCCGGTACGTCTGACGCAGCTGGTCGGTGACCGTGCGCCGGGCGATGGTGAACAGCTACGGGGCGAACCGCTCCGGCTGCCGCAGGCGCGGCAGGCCACGCACCACCGCGATCCACACCTCCTGTGCGAGGTCGTCCGCGAGGTGCGGTGAGCCGACCATCCCGCGCAGGTAGCGACACAGCGGGGCATGCCAGGCACCCACCAACTCGCGGAACGCCTCCCGCTCCCCGAGCTGGCAGCGCACCACCAGCAGCCCGTCGTGCACGTCGCTGCTCACCCGCATCTCCCTGTCCCGCGCCATCCGTCACCCAGACAGTCGGCATTCCAGCCGGAAAGGTTCATAAGAGCGATCCTCTCTGGCGCGGGTGCGGCAGTGCACCCGATCGCGCCCGGGGCAGCGCACGCAAACTTTGATGATGTCGGGTCCCAGTTGATGCCTGACGTTTGGGTCTCACCTGATGCTTGACGGTGGGCCTAGACAACATCGGAAATTTTGTGGGGCTTGTTGGCTTTCACGTTACGGACCGGGACGTCGGTGGTGCGGCGGATGACCCGGACCTGGCCGTCCAGCTCGGCGGTGATCGTGGTGTCCGAGACGTGCACGGTCACGGTCTGGCCTGCGTAGGGGCGGCCCAGGGAGACGGTCTGGCGGCAGACCGTGACCGTGCCCACCGCGCTGACCTTCCGCTGCACCCGGACCGGCTCGACACGGGGCCGGGGCGGCGGGCCGGCAGGCCGCAGTCCACGCAGACGCCGCACCTGATCGGGACTGAGCGGGTTGGGCCGCACCCGCAGCAGTTCCCGCGAGGACGGATCGAAGAACGACAGCGTCTCGTCGTCGATGCGGACACCCACCTGGCGGCCGCCGAGGATCTCCGCCGCCAGCACCTGGTGGCCGCCCAGGCCCACCAGGCCGCTGTTGTTCACGACCCGGTCCACCTCGAACGCGGCCCCGTCACTGTCACCGGCGGGAAGCGGCGGAGGGCCCGCCGCACGACCGCCCCGGGCCGCCAGCCGCCCCAGATCCACCACCGACAGATGCGACCGCACCGTCTTGACCCGCGCCCCCGCGATCAGCACATGGATCACTCGCGTGTCCGCCCAGAACGTCACCGTCAGCCCCGCCCGTGACGGACCCAGCCAGAACTGCTTGCCCGCAACCTGCAGATTCCCACTCGCCGGCACCACCCGCTCGAACTCCACCGCCCCTGCCTCATCCACCCGCACCACGCCGGGAACGGGGACCGGGGCAGGCTCCGCCTCGACCGGAACCCGGTCCGCAGGCGGCGTCCGCTGCTGCGGCACCAGCCCCAGCACCCCAGGCACCCGCAGCCCCAGCACGGCCCGCTCCTCCTCGGGCACCGGAGCAAACCGGTCGGCAGGAGACCGCATGTCCAGGGCCTGATGCGGCCGCACCGAGTTGTACTCGGCCACCCACGCGTCCAGCACCGCCTGAGCCTGCCCGACGCTCTCGAACGCCGGGCAGTCATCCAGAAGTTCACGCCGCAGCGTCTGGTGGAACCGCTCGACCTTGCCCGTCGTCGTCGGCGAGGCCGGCTGGGTCAGCCGGTGAGCGATCCCGTTCTCCCGGCAGATCCGGTCGAACAGCACCTCACCCCCGTGCCCGAACCGGTCGGTGAACTGCTTGCCGTTGTCGAGGTCGCGACGATCACCAGGTCGACTTCTTCACCGTGGACACGGGCATCAGCGAGAGCAGCGCGGGCTGCCTCGGACACCATGTCGGCGACGGACTCAGTGTCCGCGAAGCGCCGGCTGACGATCCCGACGCGCTGTCTGATCCATTCGTCGTTGGTATCGACCATGCGCGCGATCTCGTCGTTGCTCACCACCCGCGGGGGCTGGTAATGGCCTACGCCGACGATTCGGGCTCCCGGTTTCGGCGACGACGTAGTCATTTCAACTCTGCCTTTCTGCTGTTTCGAGAATGGGACCTGCGGTGTCCCCGGGATGGGTCAAGGCGAGGCGCCAACTGGCCTCACCCACCCCGTAGACGGGTTCCGGAGGAGGTTGACCGGGCCTACGTCAGTAGTCGAACTTCTCGAACTGCACGTACTCCCCTGCCGTCCATTCCAGGACCGACCTCCTCAGGCCGGGACCTGTACACACATCGAATCGCCGCCGAGCCGCTGTGCCCTTGGTCAGAACGTCGTTCTTCTGGATCCGTCGGGTGCGTACTACTGTGCCGAGCCGGCGGATCCTGTCGATTTCTGCGTTTTGTTTTCCGTCGACCGATCGGGTCACGAACAGCTCCGTTACCGCTCCCAGGCCGTCGACTTTTTCCAGGACGTCGACTGCCAGCGGCAGGTCATCCGTTTTCAGGCTCCAGAGGATTCTCATCCTCCGGCCGGATTCCAGCACGGGCTGCGCCTGCGCCATGAGAGGTGTGATTCCGACTCCAGCAGCCACCACGATGATGTCGTCATCGGTGCGCGACCCCTTGGCTGCGTCAGCGTACCTCACCTCTTCTTCGCCGCCGAAGTCCAAAACGGTGGCGGAGAGCGGCGCACCGGGCTTCCACTTGGCCAGGAGTGACGTGACTGGCCCGTTCCTCCGGACAGTGACCTCGAATTCGGCCCCGCTCAGCGGTCCGCGGTGTTCCGTTCCTGCGGTGCGTTCTTCAGGGGTGGGAAGCGTTGGGCTCGAGATGGTGAAGGCCCGGATGTAATCGTCGTTGAGTGAGCGGGGGTCGTGGTCGCGCATGTGTGACCATCCGCGATCGAGCGTGGCGGAAAAATCAAGAGTGACGTGCTGCCCCGCGCGCCATGGTTCGAGCTGCTGGAACTCTGCGCTCGACCGTGGGGTGGACAGATCGGGGGCGAGCCGGAAGGTGTATCGCGAGATCGTCGGCGTCAGATGGTGTGCGCGGATCAATGTCGCCGTAGCCTTCCCCACCGGTCGGCCGTCCGCGTCGACGCTGTCGGCTGAGCGGGACTCCGCTCCGCTGATTTCGTGAGCCAACCTGCGTACCGGCGGGTTGTAGGGCGACTGGTCCAGCAGTTGTCCACGGAACGGCAGCCCGTCCTTCACGAATCGAGCCGCCTCCACCCGCACTCGGACAGCGAGTTTGCTGTGCGGGATCATGGATGCGGCGTCGGCGCCGGCCAAGATCTCTGCCCGTCCTGTCAGGTAGAGGACGTCGCCGGTTTCGAAGTCGGGAAAAGTAATTCCCACAGCAGGGTCGGACTTAATGTTTCCCAATGTCTGGAACAAGCGATTCCCCGAATACTCGGGATACACCAGAACGACACCGTCTGCATCGGAGTTCGTGTGTACTCGCACGAACCCGGGAGCCCCACCCCGGTTGTTGGTGTCCATGCTCTCAGCGCCGTGCCTGCTTGAGATGAAAAAGAGGTCGGACTTGGCGATGAGTTGCACCGCCTCGGGCGGCAGCGGAAGCCGGTCGCCGACCAGGTGAGGAGATGCTTCATGAGGCTGGACGGTTTTCCTGTTCAGGTACTTCGGGCAGTTCCCCAGTGTCTCGTCCACAGCGAGGGCCACCTGCACTTCCGCAGGCCCCCCAGCCCTCCCGGCCACCGTATTCTTCTCCAACGGCCTGGCCAGAACCGCTCCGCCGAGCACTCTCCCGGCAATTTTGACCCGCGTCCTGGTTTCCAGGTCGATCACCAGGCCGGCGGCCAGCCTTCCCCCGTCCTCGTGCCTGACGAGGATCCCGTCGCGGTCGCGCTCTTCCTCATCCCTCTCCTGCTCCTTGCTGCTTGTTCGGTGCATGTGGCCGTCCTCGTCGGAGAACAGCGCCTCCAGTGCCGGGTCATATCCGAGCGTGCCCTCACTTCGTCCCCCGGGCTGGTGCGCGACGTGAGCCAGCGAAGTCACCTTCAACACGCCTCTGGCCAAGGGGAGCGTGGTACCTGGTTGCCCGCCGAGCACCGTTGTCCATACGCGGCCGTTCCTGTCGACCGCCCCCAGTGCGATGAGAGGGCTCTGCGTCATCCAGGGCACGTACTCCATGGGCAGCCCGGGAGCCGTGGGATTGAATTCGTACGGCACCTTGAGAAGCCGGTGCATGGCTTCTTCACCCTCGTGCCACTGGGGCCGCGAGTGCGAAAGATTCGTCGTCATAGGCTCTTCTCCTCCCACGGTGGTTCTGCGAGAACCGCTGGGTTGTTCATCGTCGAGAACCCATGTTCTGGGCGTTGGTCCCAAAAGGTGCCTCGGTGCGGGGTTCCGGCCTGCTCGGGATTGCCGAAAGCACAGCCGCGCCGGCACTCAGGAGGGCGGTCCACGCCAGTGGCGCGGCGGTGGTGGTGTGTTCGGCGAGAACGCCTGCCAGCCACGGCCCCACGGTCTGTCCCGCGGCGAACAAGGTCGTGAACGCTGCCAATGTCGCGGTTCAGTCGACAGGCTGGAGCACGGTCCGGATGCAGGCGGTGACAGTCGCCGGGACTGCCATGAGCGTCACGCCGTAAGCCGCCGCCGAGGCGAACACCGCAATGGCCGAGGATGACAGCAGAGGCAGGTCCGCGCCACCGGCGAGGCCCGCCCAGCACGGCAGCCAGGACACGTGTGCCGGGCCAGCGGGTCATCGGGCGGCTCCACAGGAACGGGGTTGCCATGACTCCGGCTCCCAGCACCGTCAAGGTCAGGATCTCCTGAAGGACCGAGGCGTGTCGATCAGCGAGGTAGACGGACAGGAAGGTGATGCAGGTGATGTAGCCGACCGCAAAAAGGAGGTAGGCCAGGGCGCGCATCGCCACCAGCACCAAGAATGCGTTACTCGCCGCCGTGCCCGCCAGCGTCACCGCAGTGGCGGCCATTCCCCAACGGAAGACGGACGCGGCGCCCCACCTGCGTACCAAGGCAGCGGTCAGCACCGCACCCACCACGTAACCGAGTCCGTTCGCGGTGCTCAATGCGCCCGCGTCGGCCAGGGTCCACCCCAGATCACCCTGCAACGCCGGCACGAGCAGTCCGTAGGCGAAGCGGGCGAGACCCAGCGCTGACGCGGTCCCCAGCGCCAGCCGCACGGCGGTGGCCATACCCACTCCCAGGATCGAACCGACCGGTACCATCTGACGCTAGCACGACGATCGAACCGGTTGGTACCATCACCTCATGCCTGTTGCCAAAGGTTCGACCATCGACCCCGAGCGAACCCGCGCCACGATCGTGCACGCGGCCACCCAGGTGCTGTACGAGCGGGGGCTGGACGGCATCGGGGTGGCGGAACTCTGCGCACGTCTTGGCGTGTCCAAGGAGACGCTCTACCGGCACTTCGGCACCAAGGACGGGCTGGTGCACGCCGTGCTCGACACGCGAAGCGACCGGGTCATCCACTGGCTGACGGATACGGTCTCATCGAGCGGAGACCGTCCTGCTGACCAGCTCACAGCTCTGTTCCGGGCTCTCCAGGGCTGGTACGACGGTCCTGAGTTCCGCGGCTGTGCGTTGATCAACGCCGCCACGCAACACCACACTGACGCCGTCCGCGCCATCGCCGCGCGCCATGTCGAGGGTTACCTCGAACTGCTCACCGGCATCGCCGAGAGGGCCGGCGCCGACGATCCGCACCGCCTCGCGCTGCAACTGCTCATTCTTGCGGAGGGTGCCACCGTCGTGGCCGACCATCACAGCTCTGCGCGGGCGGGTGAGCTGGCTTGCCAGGCCGCCCTGGCTCTCCTCGCCGCTGCGGAGCGATCCTGACCAGTCCCGCGGGTCGAGCCTCAGCGAAGGAGCCGCTCCGCCCCCGTAAGGGGACGGAGCTGGGTGCGTTCGAGGTCTTCAGCCCTCGGATCTGTCATGCGGCCGGACGCCGACTCAGCGGGCGTTGTGGAAGATGACGCCGAGGGTGTTGCGGTGTCCAGAAACGACAGCGTTGGTGCCGTGCCGCATGGGGTGGCGACGGAAGCCGTTCTTGCCGCGGACCGGGCGGTGCCGGACGGGGAAGATCATCCCCTGGCCAAGCTCAGTGACCACGCACTCAACCGGTGCGTGTCGACACCATGGCGCTCGCGCGGGGCCTTCCGCAGCAAGGCTCGTTCTTTCTGGCCAACCTTGGTAGGGAGCCTTGGGTCGATCAAAGACAGCGGCGTGGTGGCTGTGGATCAGCAGTCACCGGATGTGAGGTGGCGTGAGATGGCTCAAAGAGATACTTCACAAGCCCTGACTGTCAGTGGCAGCTCTAAGAGGTCCTAACAGAAGTTGTTGATCATGTGACTTTCAGCTTGGGTGGTCGTTGGGCTGTTCGTGGGGAAACGACAGTCGCGGCCATGGATCGTG
>NZ_JBHYOB010000007.1:0-433497 GCF_042744565.1 Streptomyces sp. NPDC058812 | reverse complement strand
TTGGCGATCTCCTTGACCTTGTCGTCGAACTGCTTGATGTTGCCGGGGTTCACGCGGACCGCCGCGCAGCCCGCCTCGATCGCGGCGAAGACGTACTTGGGCTGGAAGTGGATGTCCGCGATCACCGGGATCTGCGACTTCCTCGCGATCACGGCCAGGGCGTCGGCGTCGTCCTGCGTCGGGCAGGCCACACGGACGATCTGGCAGCCGGACGCCGTCAGCTCGGCGATCTGCTGGAGCGTCGCCCCGATGTCGGACGTACGGGTCGTGGTCATGGACTGCACCGACACCGGGGATCCGCCCCCGACCGGTACCGGCCCGACCTGGATCCGTCGCGACACGCGTCGCTCGGCGATCGGCCGGACCGGTACCTCGGGGACGCCCAGGGAGATGGCGGTCACGACGTCAGTCCCGGTTCGAGGAGACGGTCTCGCGCATGGCACGCAGGGACTCCTTGAGGGAGCCCATGGTGGCCAGGACGGCGGTGGGCTCGTAGCCGCAGTGCGCCATGCAGTTGGCGCAGCGCGGGTCCTTGCCGCGGCCGTACTTGCCCCAGTCGGTGTCCTCGATCAGCTCCCGGTACGTCGGGACGTACCCGTCGCTCATCAGGTAGCAGGGGCGCTGCCAGCCGAAGAGTGAGTAGTTCGGGATCGCCCACGCGGTGCACGGGAAGTCGACCTTGCCCTCCAGGAAATCGAGGAACAGCGGGGAGTGGTTGAGCCGCCAGCGGGCCCGGTTGCCGCCCGAGAAGGCCTTCTTGAACAGCTCGCGGGTCTGCTCCACGCCCAGGAAGTGCTCCTGGTCGGGCGCCTTCTCGTAGGCGTAGGCGGGCGAGATCATCATCTCGTCGACCTGGAGGTCGTCGTTGAGGAAGTTGAGCACCTCGACGATGGTCTGCGGGGTGTCGGTGTTGAAGAAGGTCGAGTTGGTGGTCACCCGGAAGCCGCGCCGCTTGGCCTCCTTGATGGCCTCCACGGCCTCGTCGAACACCCCCTCCTTCGCCACGGACTCGTCGTGCCGCTCCCGCAGCCCGTCGATGTGCACCGCGAAGGCGAAGTACGGCGAGGGCTTGAACTTGTCCATCTTCTTGCGCATGAGCA
This sequence comes from Streptomyces sp. NPDC058812, assembly GCF_042744565.1. NCBI lineage: Bacteria > Bacillati > Actinomycetota > Actinomycetes > Kitasatosporales > Streptomycetaceae > Streptomyces > Streptomyces sp. NPDC058812. Next base: position 432,397 of record NZ_JBHYOB010000007.1, on the reverse strand, counting down.
GCGCGTTGGTGCAGAGGAAGACGTATTTCCGCTTGGCCACCAACTGGCGGACGATCTCGTCGATCTGAGGGTGCATCAATGGTTCGCCGCCGGCGATGGAGACCATCGGCGCTCCCGATTCGAGCACCGCCCCCACGGCCTGCGCGACCGGCATGCGCTGCTTCAGCACTCCGGCCGGGTGCTGGATCTTGCCGCACCCCTCGCACTTGAGGTTGCAGGCAAAGAGCGGCTCCAACTCCACGATGAGCGGGAACTTGTCCCGTCGGCGAATCTTCTGTTCGGCCAGGTATGTAGCGACCTTGATGGACTGGCGCAGCGGCATGGCCATCTGGCTCACCTCCGGGGGAGCAGCAAAGAACGGTGCCATTCGAAGAATGCGGGAAGAACGGATCGAAGGACGCGGAAAGCCGATATTCCACCGCGCACCGTGCCGATCCGGACGAGTTCGTGTTCTGGAGCGTCCACGACCACTCGGACGGCCGCAACCGGGCGCGCGCCCGCCCGGACGGCGCTCAGGAGCGTGGCCGCGGACTCCATGTCGACGGCGATCGCGCCGGTCGCGAGCAGGTCGGCGCGTTCGGGGCCCCGGACGACATGGTCCGAGCCGGTCAGCGGCCCGGTGTGGACGGTGCGCCCCGGCACGGCACGTGCGAGTTCCTTGACGAGCCGGTCCGTCCCGACGCCGGCGACGGTGCCGCGCGGGTCCCGGGTCTCCTCGGCGACGACCAGGTCGCCGGGGTGCATGCCGGGGGCGAGGCCCGCGCAGAAGCCGGTGGCCAGCACGGCGGCGCCGTCGAGCGCCGGGTCGGCCAGGACCCGGGCGACCGAGCGCTCGGCCGCCTTCGGGCCCATGCCCGTACGCAGGACGGTGACCGGCCCGCCGGCGCCGCCGCGGTCGCCGGTGCGCAGGGCGAGGTGCTCGATGCCGAGCGCGCAGGCGATCAGCAGCGGGGACGGGCCGGACTGTCGGTTCATCAGCTGCCCTTCACCTCGGCCGCGGACGTCTCGGTCGAGGGCTGCTCGGCGGGGGCGATGACCGCCGCCGCGTGCGGCTTCTTCGCGAAGGGGTCGCCGTGCACGTACCTGCCAAGCGCGGTGAGCGGGAAGACCTGCCGGTAGAGGTGGTAGTTGATGGAGAAGTCCCAGGGGAAGCCGGTCCCGGTGAAGTAGGGCTCGTCCCAGGAACCGTCCTCCCGCTGGGTGGCGGCCAGCCACTCGATGCCGCGTTCGACGGCCTTGGACTCCCGCTCCCCCGCCGCCAGCAGGGCCATCAGCGCCCAGGCCGTCTGCGAGGCGGTCGAGGCGCCCCGGCCGCTCCACTCCCTGACGTACCGGTAGGAGCGGAGGTCCTCGCCCCAGCCGCCGTCGTCGTTCTGGACGGACTCCAGCCAGGTCACCGCGCGGCGGATGGCCGGGTGCGAGGCGGGAAGTCCGGCGGCGGTCAGGGCGGGAACGACGGAGCCGGTGCCGTAGACGTAGTTGACGCCCCAGCGGCCGAACCACGAACCGTCCGCCTCCTGTTCGTCCAGCAGCCACTGGATGCCGCGCCGGGTGCGCGGGTCGTGGGCGAGGCCCTCCACGGCGAGCATCTCGACGACGTGCGCGGTGACGTCGGCCGACGGCGGGTCGATGACCTCGCCGAAGTCGCAGAACGGCAGCCGGTTGGGGAAGGAGCTGGTGTTGTCGACGTCGAACGCGCCCCAGGCGCCGTTCTTCGACTGCATGCCGAGGTTCCAGCGCACGCCGCGGCCGATCGCCTTCTCGACCCGTTCCGGGTCGTGGTGGCTGACCCGGCGCAGGGCGAGCACCACCTCGGCGGTGTCGTCGATGTCGGGGTAGTTGTCGTTGTGGAACTCGAACGCCCAGCCGCCGGGCGGGAGTCCGGGCCGCTTCACCGACCAGTCGCCCGGACGCACGATCTGCTCGCCGAGCATCCAGTCCGCGGCCTTCACCAACTGCGGGTGATCGGCGGGCACTCCGGCGTCGGCCAGCGCGATGGTGGCCAGGCAGGTGTCCCACACCGGGGACTGGCAGGCCTCGATCATCCGGGCCCCGTCCTCGCGCCACACGGCGAAGCGGTCCAGCGACTCCAGGCCCGCGCGCATCACGGGGTGTTCGAGGTCGTAGCCGAGCAGGTACAGCGCGATGACCGAGTACACGGCCGGCGGCTGGATGCCGCCCCAGCAGCCGTCGTTCTCCTGCCGCTCGATGATCCAGCGGGCGGCCGTGTTCATCGCGGCCCGGCGCAGCCGGCGCGGGGCGACCTTGCGGTAGGCGTGCAGTGCCTTGTCGAGGCGCTGGAAGACGCCGTCCCAGCTCGCCGCCGGTGCCGGGGGCCGTGGAGGGTTGGGGAGCGCCGGGTCGGTGTGCAGCTCGTCGAGCGGGAAGGGCGCGGGACGTACCGGCCGCTTCGCGGAGACGATGGTCAGCGGCACGATGGTCTGCCGGGCCCAGCAGCCGAAGTCGTAGATGTTGAGCGGCACCCAGGTGGGGAAGTAGATGAGCTCCGGCGGGAGTTCGGGCAGGTCGTCCCACTTCCACCAGCCGAACAGGGCGAGCCAGATCCGGGTGAAGACGCGGGCGGAGGCGATGCCGCCCCGGGAGCGGATCCACTCCGACGCCCTGGCCATGTGCGGCGCGTCGGGCGCGTCACCGGCCAGGCGGAGGGCGACGTAGGCCTCGATGGTGGCGGACAGGTCGCCGGGGCCGCCGTAGAAGGTGGCCCAGGTGCCGTCCTCGCGCTGCTCGCCACGGATGAAGAGGGCGGCGGCGTGTGTGGTCTCGTCGTCCAGGATGCCCAGGAACTGGCGGAGGAGCAGGTCCTCGGCGTCCATCGTGACGTTCGTCTCGAGGTCGCCCTTCCACCAGCCCTGGGCGTCCTGCCGGGAGAGCAGGAAGTCCGTGGCGCGCCGGGTGGCGCGTGCGGCGGCTTCTGGTACCCCGGCCGCCGTCGCGGGGATCGTGATGTCGGTTTCGCTGGCCGCGGCTGCGAGGGGCTTCAGGGTGGCCCCGGTGCTTCCGTCGGTCGTCGCTGTCATGGCTTCCCCTTCGTGCAGTAACAAGTGGTGCTTCTGCTGTGGGTCCGCCGTCGGCCGGTGCTCGTCTTCCCACGACACCGGCCGGCGACTACGCGAGGGCTATTCGACCGATAGTGATCATCTCTTTCGTACGACGACGAAGTCCGCGAGCGCCGTGAACCGGTCCCGCACCCGGTCGGGCATGTCCACGGCGCCGAGGGCTTCGATGGCGATGGTGTGCTGACGGCGTGCCTCGTCGGCGGTCCATTCCCGCCCGCCCGCTTCCTCGATGAGGGCGGCGCGGGCCGCGAACTCCTCCTCGGAGAAGTTCGCGAAGTCGCTGGTCTTGGCGTCGGCGGCGAGGATCTCGCCGAGCCGCTCGGAGGCGGGGCCGCCCGCCGCGAGGGCGGCCACGACCGGGAGGGACTTCTTGCGCTGGCGCAGGTCGCTCCAGGTCTGCTTGCCGGTGGACTCCGGGTCGCCCCAGATGCCGAGGAGGTCGTCGACGGCCTGGAAGGCGAGGCCGAGGTGGTAGCCGTACTTCTCCAGCGTGTCGGCGGTGTGCTCGTCGGCGCCGCCGAGCACCGCGCCGATGGAGCTGGCGGAGGCGAGCAGGGCGCCGGTCTTGTTGCCCTCCATCTCCAGGCACTCCTCGACGCTGACGCGGTCGCGGTGCTCGTAGGAGATGTCCTGGGCCTGGCCGTCGATGAGGGCGCGGGTGGCGCTGGTGAGGCGGCGGGTGGCGCGGCCGGCCTCGACGGTGCCCAATTCCAGGAGCACCTCGCCCGCCAGCGCGAACAGCGCGTCGCCGACGAGGATGGCCTGGGCGGGGCCGTGCACCTTCCAGACCGTGTCGCGGTGGCGGCGCTGCTCGTCGCCGTCCATCAGGTCGTCGTGCAGGAGGGAGAAGTTGTGCACCAGCTCCACGGCCACCGCTCCGGGCACGCCGACCTCGGGCGCGGCACCGGTGACCTCGGCGGAGAGCACCGCGAGCGCGGGGCGGACGGCCTTGCCGCCGTCGCCGTCCGCGGGATTGCCCTGGGCGTCGATCCAGCCGAAGTGGTAGGCGGCGACGGTGTCCATGGGCGGTGCCAGGCGGTCGACGGCCGCCCGCAGGACCGGCGTGGACAGGGTCCGGCCGCGCTCCAGGAGCGCGGTCACGTCCACCGTGGTCCTCGGAGCGGCCTTCGGGGCCGGGGGCACAGTGGGCACAGTCTTTCCTCCAGTTGCGGTACCGGGAGTGCGGGAGTCGGTCCCACGCGGATCGGCTTTCACGCCGCCTCCTCGAAGAAATCGGGAAGGAGGCCGCGGGACCGGCCCAGGGCGCCGAGCGCGGCGCCCGCCGCCCCGACACCGCTGCGAACCGCACTCTCCATGGTCGCGGGCCACCCTGTGGCGGTCCACGCTCCGGCCAGGTAGAGGCCGGGTGCCTTGGTACGGGCGCCGGGCCGGAGCCGTCCGACGCCGGGGGCGGGAGCGAAGGTCGCGGTGCGCTCCCTGGTCACGAAGAAGTCCTTGACCTCGGCACCCCGGGTGCGGGGCAGCAACCGCTCCAGCTCGGGCAGGTACCGCTCGCGCAACGCGGCCACGGGCTCGTCGATCTCGTTCTGCGCGGTCGACTGCGACAGCGCCAGGTACTGACCCTCCTTCAGTCCGGAGGCCTCGGTGCGGTCGAACACCCACTGGACCGGGGTGCCGAGAGCCGTGAGGAACGGCGTGGCGAGCACCTTGCGGTCGTAGATCACGTGGACGTTGAGGATCGGCGCGGTGCCGATCTCCAGAAGATTTCCGGGGGCGTCGAGGGCACCGGCGGGCAGCAGGTCGTGCGCCTCGCGCTGCGGCACGGCGAGGACGACCGCGTCCGCCTCGAGCGTCTCGTCGGGAACCTGAACGCTCCAGCCGCCGTTCTCGTTCACACAGACGGAGGTGACGCGTGTACGGACCTCGGTACGGACGCCCGCGGAGTCGAGCGCCCTGCGGGCCAGCCGGTCGTGCAGTTCACCCAGCGGGACGCGGGCCCAGCCGATGTCGGCCGCGCCCGGGTCGGACAGCAGACCGGTCTTGAACACCATCGCGGCGAGCCCCAGGGAGGCGTCGCCCGCGGCCGCGTTGAGGGTGGCGACGCCGACCAGGTCCCACAGGGCCTCGACGGCACGCGCCGACTGACCGTGCCTGGTCAGCCAGCTGCCGAAGTCCTGGGTGTCCAGGGCCGGATCGGCGAGGTCGAGCCCTTTGAGCGCGAGCGCGGCACGCCCGACACTCGCGCGCTCGGCGAGCGAGAGATGCGGATACGTGGCGAGGCTCCGCCCCAGATGCAGGGGTACGGGCAGCGCGTCGCGCCGCAGTCTGCCGAGCCGCCGTCCCTCCGGCCTGGCCAGGTCGAGAACGGGCACGTCGAGACGGTCCTGCACGGGAGCGAGCGCCGTCCCCCCGATACGGTCGAGGAACCAGCGGTAGGCGGTGCAGCAGCGCAGGTACACGTGCTGGCCGTTGTCGACGGTGAGGTCGCCGCGCCGGAAGGAGAAGGCGAGCCCGCCCAGGCGCGGCCGCCCTTCGACCAGGGTGACGCGCACTCCGGCGTCGGCGAGCGCGAGCGCGGCGGTGACTCCGGCGAGCCCGCCACCGACCACGACGGCGTGTCCGCCGGGGCGGAGGGCTGAAACGTCCGCGAGCTGCCCGCCGTCACGCGTGCCGTTACCGTGCGTCATGGTGCGCCCTTCCCTGTCCGGTCGCCGCGGTGCTTGAACGGCGTACGGCAGACCGTCTCAGTCAGGGACGCCGACCGCCACCGGAGGGTTGACCGCCGTTCTTCGCCGCAGGCACCGCCCGGGTCCGGAGTGTCGAGTGTGCCGGATGTGTCCATCAGGCGCGCCTCCTGACGGCCCGCCGGGTGACGTGCCGGGCGTCAAGACCGGACAGGCCGCGCACGGCGACGTACGCCTTCTCGCGTCCGGGGAGCGATACCCGCCCGCGCAGCACGGCCTCCGGATCGCGCTCGATGCGGTCCAGGAGGCGGCGGTAGATGCCGGCCATGGCGGCCACGCAGGCGCCGCTGCGCCGGTCGAGCATGGGCAGCAGCCGGTAGCCCTCGGCGAAGAGGGCGCGGGCCCGACGCACTTCGAAGTGCACGAGGCCCGCGAAGTCGGAGCCCTCGGGTGGCGTCGGTCCGCTGAACCCGGCCGAACAGCCGAACTTGGCCAGGTCGTCGGCGGGCAGGTAGGTCCGCCCGCCCTCGGCGTCCTCACGGACGTCCCGCAGGATGTTGGTGAGCTGAAGCGCGAGTCCGAGCGTGTCGGCATACTCCGGCGCGCGCTCGGCGCCGCGCGCCCCCGGTTCCGTACCGAACACGCCGAGTGAGAGGCGTCCGATGGCGCCCGCCACGCAGCGGCAGTAGACCTTCAGGTCGTCCCAGGTCTCGTAGGTCTCGCCCCGCAGGTCCATCTGGACGCCGTCGATCAGCTCGTCGAGACCGCCGAGCGGGATCGGGAAGGCACGCGAGGCGTGGGCGAGGGCGACGGCGACCGGGTCGGTGTCGTCCTCGTCGACCGCGCCCTCGTGGATGCGGGCGAGCACGGCTCGGGTCTCCTCGAGCCTGGCGACCTTGACGTCGTCCGCCAGCACCCCGTCGCCGATGTCGTCGACGCGGCGCGAGAACGCGTACAGCGCCGACATCGCCCGGCGCTTGGGCGTCGGCAGCAGCCGGATGCCGTAGGCGAAGTTGCGGGCCTGCTGTCCGGTGACGGCCTCGCAGTAGCTGTAAGCGGCGAGCACCGGTGCCGACGCGTGCGCTGACGACTCCACGGTCCCGATCACCCCTCTCCTCGCAGGGTCACGCCCACCTCGCGCAGCAACTGGACCTTGCCGGGCTTGGGCGGGCCGGGAAGTACGTCGTGATCGGCGGCGGCGATCGCCCGGAGGGCCGCCCTTCCTCCCGCCACGAATCCCGCGAGCAGCAGGCGCAGCCTGCCGTGGACGCTACCCACCAGGGGGGCGCCCTCATGCAGCAGATCGCGGGCGCGCCCGGCTTCGTACGCGACCAGGGCGCGTACCGGCGCGCCGGCGGTGGGTGCGGCGAGGTCCGTCTCCTGGACGTGGAAGCGCTTCATGTCCTCGGCGGGGAGGTAGACACGGTCGCGGCCCAGGTCCTCGGCGACGTCCTGGAGGTGCTCGACGATCTGCAGGGCGGTGCAGATCGCGTCGGAGCGGCGGATCCGCTCGGGCGTCGAGGTCCCGGTGACGGCGAGGACGAGCCGGCCGACCGGGTTGGCGGACAGCTCGCAGTAGGCCAGGAGGTCGTCGTAGGTCTCGTACCGCCCGACCAGCTGGTCCTGGCGGTTGGCGGCGATCAGGCCGAGGAAGGGCCCGGGGGTCAGCGAGCGGCGGCGCACGGTCGGCTGGAGGCGGCGCAGCAAGGGGTGGCGGGGGGTGCCGTCGAAGACCCTGCGCAGGTCGTCCTCGAAGGCGTCCAGCATCAGCAACCGGTCTTCGGCGCGGTCGGCGGGGACACCGAGGAGGCGGGCGTCGGCGCCGCCGGGGGCCAGGTCGCCGTCACCGATGTCGTCGACGAGGCGGGCGAAGCCGTACACGGCCATGAGGTCGGTGCGCCAGTCGCGCGGCAGGAAGAAGGGGGCCACGGGGAAGTTCTCGTCCGCTGCCTTGGCGAGGGTGCCGCGCTCCGGGTCGACGGCGTGCGTCGTTTCGGTCACCGTCATCGCGGACTGCCCTGGGCGGCGACGGCGCACGCTTCGCGGAGGTGGGGAGTTTCCGTAGCCATTGCCGTCACATCTCCCGTTCTACACTGCCGACCCAACGCACACTATTTCGGACACGCCGCCCGACCGCCCGCGCGACAGGCCCGCTCGAGGGTGTCGGGCATTATCGCCCCATGTGCCGCGTTTCGGGACCGGTACAGCTTACGTTGTACAACTCACAGAGGTCCGCCGGGGTCCTCCGCGCATCACAAGAACACACCGATCGGCTTCAAGATTCCTGAGAACGCCAGGAGTTGACGTTTCCTTTGCAGACGCGGGGCCGCGCGGGAACAGTTCCCGCGCGGCCCCGGCGTGTCGGGCTACTTGCCCGTGAACTTCTCGTACTCCTTGAGCACCTCTTCGGTCGGTCCGTCCATGCGCAGCTCGCCGCGTTCCAGCCACAGCACGCGGTTGCAGGTGTCGCGGATGGACTTGTTGTTGTGGCTGACCAGGAAGACGGTGCCGGCCTCCTTCTTCAGCTCCCGGATGCGCTCCTCGGAGCGCGTCTGGAACTTGCGGTCGCCGGTGGCCAGCGCCTCGTCGATCATCAGGACGTCGTGGTCCTTGGCGGCGGCGATGGAGAACCGCAGGCGGGCGGCCATGCCGGAGGAGTAGGTGCGCATCGGCAGGGTGATGAAGTCGCCCTTGTCGTTGATCCCGGAGAAGTCGACGATGTCCTGGTAGCGCTCCCTGATCTGCTCGCGGGACATGCCCATGGCCAGTCCGCCGAGGATGACGTTCCGCTCGCCGGTCAGGTCGTTCATCAGGGCCGCGTTCACCCCGAGCAGGGAGGGCTGGCCGTCGGTGTAGACCTTGCCCCGCTCGGCGGGCAGCAGGCCGGCGATGGCCCGCAGCAGGGTCGACTTGCCGGAACCGTTGGAACCGATCAGGCCGATGGCCTCGCCCCGGTAGGCGGTGAAGGAGACGCCCCGCACGGCGTGCACCTTGCGCACGCCCCGCGCCTCGTCGTCGGAGCCCCGCCTGATCATCCGGCTCAGGGCGGCGGTCGCGCTGCCCTTGCCGGTCTTGGCGCCGTTGACGCGGTAGACGATGTGCAGTTCGTCCGCGATGACCGTCGGCACCCGCTCGCCCTGCTGCTGCTCAGCCACGGCCGTACCTCTCCTCCGCCTTCCAGAAGTACACGAAGCCGCCCACGGCGAGGACCACGGCCCAGCCGAGCGCGACCGCCCACACGTGCGGCGGCAGGTTCTCGGAGCCGTAGCCGTCGATCAGCGCGAAGCGGATCAGGTCCATGTAGACGGCGGCCGGGTTCCACTGGAGCACGTCGGCCAGCCAGGCCGGCTGGTCCTCCAGCATGATCGGGATGGAGAACATGACGCCCGACGCGTACATCCAGGTCCGCATGACGAACGGCATCAGCTGGGCCAGGTCCGGCGTCTTCGCCCCCATCCGGGCCACGATCAGCGCCAGCCCCATGTTGAAGAGGAACTGCAGGACCAGCGCCGGCACGACCAGCAGCCAGGACAGCGAGGGGTAGCTGCCGAAGCCGATCACCACCGCGAACATCACGATCATCGAGGCCAGCAGCTGCTGGAGCTGTTGCAGCGCGAACGAGATCGGGAGCGAGGCGCGCGGGAAGTGCAGCGCCCGCACCAGGCCGAGGTTGCCGGAGATCGCGCGTACACCCGCCATCGCCGAGGACTGCGTGAAGGTGAAGACGAACACACCCGTCACCAGGAACGGGATGTACACCTCCTTGTCCATGCCCCGGCCCGCGTTCAGGATCAGGCCGAAGATCATGAAGTAGACGAGCGCGTTCAGCAGCGGGGTGGCCACCTGCCAGAGCTGGCCGAGCTTGGCCTGGCTGTACTGGGCGGTCAGCTTCGCCTGGGAGAAGGCGAGGATGAAGTGCCGCCGCCCCCAGAGTTGACGGACGTACTCGCCGAGGGACGGCCGGGCACCACTCACGGACAGCCCGTACTTGGCGGCCAGCCGGGCCGGTGTGAGGCCCTCGTCGGGCGACACGGGCTTGGTCATGGCGACCGTGCCGTCGTGCGTTGTCTCACTCACTGGTGGAAACTTTCCTTCGGAATGCCCGGCCGCGCGGGCCTGGCATGGACCTGGTGGCCCGGTTCGGGCCGGGACGCTCTCGGATACGAGCTTGTCAGATCACGGGAGGCCGGCCCAGCCGGGTCAGCCGCCACACCGTACGCCACCTCATGGGCCGGCGAGGGCCGCAGGGGGTGGCCCACCCCTCGCGGAAGCCGCCGAACCAGGCCTTCAGGGCAGGTCGTGAAGGGCGGCGCAGCAGCGTGAGCAGCATCCACACCCCGAGGTAGACCGGGACGAGGAGCGCGGGGAGGTTGCGGCGGGCGAGCCAGACGCGGTTGCGGGCGACCATGCGGTGGTAGACCGCGTGCCGCGAGGGCGCGGTCGTGGGGTGGTTCAGCACCATGTCGGACCGGTAGTCGATCATCCAGCCCGCGTCCAGCGCCCGCCAGGCCAGGTCGGTCTCCTCGTGTGCGTAGAAGAACGCGTCCGGCAGGCCGCCGACCTGGGTGAGGACGCGGGTGCGGACGGCGTTGGCGCCACCGAGGAAGGTGGTCACCCGGGAGGAGCGCATCGGGTCGGAGGCGCGCAGCCGCGGGACGTGCCGGCGCTGGGTCTCGCCGGTGTCCGGGTCGGCGATGCGGAAGCTGATGATGCCCAGCTCGTCGTCGGCCGCGAAGGCCCGGCGGCACAACTCGGCGGTGTCGGTGCGGGCGAGCAGGCCGTCGTCGTCGAGGAAGAGCAGGATGTCGACGTCACTGCCGCCGGGGCCGAAGGCCTCGATGCCGACGTTGCGGCCGCCGGGGATGCCCAGGTTCTCGGGCAGCTCGACCGTGCGGACGCCGTCCGGCACCTCGGGGACGGGCGAGCCGTTGCCGACCACGACCACCTCGACCCGGTCGCCGTCCTGCTTCGCGACCGAGTCGAGCAGAGCGCGCAGCTCCTCGGGGCGGTTGCCCATCGTGATGACGACGGCGCCGACCTTCATGGCCCCGCTCACTTCAGCCTGCTGGAGGCGAGGATGGACACCAGGTGCAGCAGCGTCTGCAGCAGCGCGATGCCGGCGAGTACGGCGGTGCCGAGACGGGTGAAGAACAGGTCGCCGCGGCTAGCGTCCACGATGGCGAGGACGAGGATCAGCAGGGACGCCTCGATGCCGAGGATCAGCCGGTGGAACTTGAGCGCCCCGGCGGCCCGGCGGGCCAGCGCCATGCCGGAGGAGCGCGGCTCGGACGCGGACTCCTGGACCGGCGCCTTGCCGGTCTGGTGCCGGGCCACGCCGACGAGGTCGGTCTCGGCCTTGATCAGGATGGCGCCGAGCGCGGCCAGGGTACCGAGGAAGGCCCACAGCCAGTCGATGCGTCCGGTGCCCCAGATGTCGGCGGCGCGCAGGCCGAGGCCGACCAGGACCGCGGCGTCGGTCAGGTAGGCGCCGACCCGGTCCAGGTAGACGCCGCCGAGCGAGTACTGCTTCTTCCAGCGCGCGACCTCGCCGTCGACGCAGTCCAGCAGCAGGTACAGCTGGACCGCCACGACGCCGAGCACGGCGCCCGTGATCCCCGGCACCAGCAGGGCCGGGGCCGCGAGCACGCCGCAGACGGTCATCAGGTACGTGAGCTGGTTGGGCGTGATCCTGGTGTTCACCAGGTAGCGGTCGATCCGCAGCGAGACCTCGCGCATGTAGAGGCGTCCCGCCCAGTGCTCACCGCTGCGCCGGTCCTTCACCCCCGCGGGGTGGACGACCGGACGTAGTTCAGCTACCGATGGCCTTGACATAGTCGGCGTACAGGTCCTTGATCTGGTCGGTTTTGAGGTCGAGGTGCTCGAGGATCGTGTAGCGGCCGGGCCGCGTCTGCGGGGCGAACTCCACGGCCTGGAAGAACTCGGCCGGGGTGAACCCGATCTCCTCCGGCAGCACCGGCAGTCCGTGCCGGCGCAGTACCTCGGCCATGTGGGCGGACTCCTCGTGGGCCCCGCGCAGATACATCGCGAAGGCCGCGCCCAGACCGCACTGCTCGCCGTGGGAGGCCGCGCGGGTGGGGAAGAGCAGGTCGAAGGCGTGGTTGATCTCGTGGCAGGCGCCGGAGGCGGGCCGCGAGTCACCGGAGACCGACATGGCGATGCCGGTCAGGACCAGGCCCTCGGCGAGCACCTGGAGGAAGTCGTTGTCACCGACGCCGCCCGGGTGCCGGAGCACGGCCTCGCCCGCCTGGCGGGCCATCGCGGCGGCCAGGCCGTCGATCCGCTCGCCCTTGACCCGGTTGGCCAGCTCCCAGTCCGCGATCGCGGAGATGTTGGAGACGGCGTCGCCGATGCCGGCGCGCACGAACCGCACCGGGGCATCGCGGATGACGTCCAGGTCGATGACTACGGCGATGGGGTTCGGCACGCCGTAGGAGCCGCGGCCCGCGTCGTTGTCGAGGGTGGCGACCGGCGAGCAGAGCCCGTCGTGCGCGAGGTTCGTGGGCACGGCGACCAGCGGGAGGCCGATGCGCGCCGCGGCGAACTTGGCGCAGTCGATGATCTTGCCGCCGCCGAGGCCGACGACCGCGTCGTAGTGGCCGCCCTTCATGGCACCGGCCAGCTTGATCGCGTCGTCCAGGGTGCCGCCGCCGACCTCGAACCAGTCGGCGCCTGGCAGCGACGGGGCGACACGCTCGCGCAGCCGGGCGCCCGAGCCGCCGCTGACGGCGACGGCGAGCTTGCCCGAGTGGGAGATGCGCTCGTCGGCGAGCACACATCCCAGGTCGTCGAGGGCACCCGCGCGGATGTCCACGACGACCGGCGACGGGATGAGCCTCGTCAGTACTGGCACGCGATCTCCCTGCCCTTGGCGAGGTCGTCGTGGTTGTCGATCTCGACCCACTTGACGTCGCCGATCGGCGCCACGTCGACCTTGAAGCCGCGGTTGACCAGCTCCTGGTAGCCGTCCTCGTAGTACAGCTGCGGGTCGCGCTCGAAGGTCGTCTTCAGGGCGTCGGCCAGCTCGACGGCGGCCTCGCCCTCGATGAGGGTGACGCCGATGTACTCGCCGGTCGCCTCGGCCGGGTCCATCAGCTTGGTGATGCGCTGGACGCCCTTGTCGGGGTCGACGACGACCTTCATCTCCTCCTCGGCGAGGTTCTTCACCGTGTCGAGGGCGAGGATGATCTTCTTGCCGTCGCCGCGGGCGGCGAGCAGGGTCTTCTCGACGGAGACCGGGTGCACGGTGTCGCCGTTGGCGAGGATCACGCCGTCCTTGAGGGCGTCACGGCCGCACCACAGGGAGTAGGCGTTGTTCCACTCCTCGGCCTTGTCGTTGTCGATGAGGGTGAGCTTGACGCCGTACTTCTGCTCCAGCGCTTCCTTGCGGTCGTACACGGCTTCCTTGCGGTAGCCGACGATGATCCCGACCTCGGTCAGGCCGACCTCGGCGAAGTTGGCCAGCGTCAGGTCCAGCACGGTGATGCTGTCCTCCGCCCCCTCCGGGCCGACCGGGACCAGTGCCTTGGGCAGGGTGTCGGTGTAGGGGCGCAGACGGCGTCCGGCGCCGGCCGCCAGCACGAGGCCGATCATGCGGGTTCTCCTTCGTCGTGTACGGCGGGTGCGCCGACCTTGTGGGCGGCGACCCAGAAGCGGATGCTCTCCACGAGCACCACGAGAGCCACGGCCACGGCGAGGACCGTGAGCGCGACCTTGAACTGTGAGGCGGTGAGCAGCACGGCCAGCACGGTGATCACCAGCGTGCGGCCCTCGTGCCCCCCGACCGTCCGCACCAGCCACTGCGGCGGCGCTCCCGCGTCGCCGCGGATGCGGTAGACCGTGTCGTAGTGATGGTAGGCGACCGCGGCAACCAGCCCGAAAGCCGCTGGAAGCGCACCGTTCACGTCCGCTTTCGCCGCCAGTACCAGGACGGTGCCGTACTCGGCGGCGCGCAGGAACGGCGGGACCAGCCAGTCGAGGGCGCCCTTGAGAGGGCGGGCGACGGCGAGGGCGGACGTCAGGACGTAGACGATCGCGGCGACGGCCGGCCAGGGGCCGCCGAAGTCGGTGAGCGCGGCCGTCGCGACGACGGCGACGCCGCCGAGGAGGGCGACGGCGGGAGCGGTGAAGCCGGGCAGCCGGCGGGCGGTCCGCGCGAGCCCCTTGGCTGCGGCCTCGGCGAGCGGTCCGGAGTCGGCGAGGTCGGCCAGCGCCTTCGCCGCCCGGTCGGTCCGCGTCGCCTTGCGGGTCAGCGAGCGCAGGACGCGGCCCGCCGTGGTGTACGTCGCGGCGAAGGCGCAGCCGATCAGCAGCGCGTAGAAGGTGATCCGGGGCGTGGTGAGCGCGGTCAGGACGGCGATCATGGCCCAGCGTTCGCCGATGGGCAGGACGATCATGCGGCGCACCCAGACCGTCCAGCCCACGCTGTCGAGCTTGTCGGAGAGGGCGGCGGTGGGGCTGGTGTTGGCGGCGGCGTCGTGATTGGCCTCGTTGAAGGAGAAGTCGACGACGTGCCGGCAGGTCTGGAGGACCATCGCGCCGAGGGCGAGGGTCCATACGTCGTCGCCGCCGCGGGCGGCTCCGAGGGCGAGGCCCGCGTAGTAGGCGTACTCCTTGGCGCGGTCGAAGGTGGCGTCCAGCCAGGCGCCGAGCGTGGAGTACTGCAGGGAGTAGCGGGCGAGCTGTCCGTCGGTGCAGTCGAGGACGAAGGAGGCGATGAGCAGGACGCCGGCGGCGACGAAGCCACCACGGGTGCCGGTGGCCGCGCAGCCCGCCGCTATGAGCGCGGTGATGAGCGACGCGGTGGTGACCTGGTTGGGGGTCAGTCCGCGTCGAGCGCACCAGCGGGCGATGTAGCGGGAGTAGGGGCTGATGAGGAAGGTGGTGACGAAACCGTCGCGGGCCTTGACCGCCGACTTCAGGCGTACGGCCTCGTCGTCGACGCCGGCGACGGCCTGCCGTGCCTCGTTGCGTGCCTGGGGGTCGGCGGGGACGGCGGCGACCAGGCTGCCGAGCTCGGGCCGGTGGACGCCCGCGTCGTCGGCGTCGAGGGCGGCGGTGATCCGGTCGGCGAGGCTGTCGACGTCCCCCACGCTCGGCTTCGCTCGCGCGGGGGCACCCCCGCGGGCGGTGCCGCCGTGGCCGGAGTTCTCGCGGGCCATCGCGCGGGTCAGGGCCTGGCGGGCGTCCGGCTGGGCGGTGACGGCGCCGGGGATCGCGGCGAGCGGGAAGCGGGGGTCGGTGAGGCCGAGGCGCAGGGCGTGCGGGTGGCCGACGAAGCGGGCGTCGACCACGGCGACCCGCTCACCGGCCGGCACCCGGGCCAGCACCGTCTCGGCGTCGGCGGCGCCGGAGGCGAGACGCACGTCGAAGCCCAGGGACCGCAGCTCGCTCTCGATCGACGAACCGGGGACCGGCTGACCGGTGAGGATGGCGGTCGACAACCGAACTCACTCCCTGGGTGCCGACGCCTGGGCGCCGGGCCTGTGCATGGTGGGACGCCCGTGCCTGCGGCACCCGGGCGACATGTCGGCAGAGGCTATCGGATGGCTGGAACACCGTGTTCACCGCCCGTTTCACGGCCGGTCGACGCCGCTTGCACCCGCCTTTGCCGCGATCATCATCGTGGATCCGGGGCCCGCCCCACAAACCGCGCTCCCAGACCGGGCATCGCGGACATCGCACAGTGTCGACGGGTGTTCGCTCAGGGTCAGGGACGCCTTGAGCCGGCCGTCCGCCGGCCTCACCCGGACGGCCCGTCCAGGGGGTCGCGGCGCTCTGACCTGCGTAACGTTTCCGCAGGTCAGGGCACATGACAACGGTGTTCAGTGCCGCGTTGCCGGATACCCCCTACCCGTAGTTCACTGTGCTCCGGACGCCGGATGCGGACACACAGGGAGGCTGCTTCTCATGGGGGCTGGGCATGATCACGGGCACGCGCACGGGGCGCAGGCCGGCGGGACGGCGACGGCCGCGTACCGGGGCAGACTGCGGGTGGCGCTGGCGATCACGCTCTTCGTCATGGTCGTCGAGATCGTCGGCGGCGTGCTCGCCGACTCGCTCGCGCTGATCGCCGACGCCGCGCACATGGCGACGGACGCCCTGGGTCTCGGCATGGCGCTGCTGGCCATTCACTTCGCGAACCGGCCGCCCAGCGACCGGCGCACCTTCGGCTTCGCGCGCGCCGAGATCCTCGCCGCCCTGGCCAACTGTCTGCTGCTGCTCGGGGTCGGCGGTTACGTCCTGTACGAGGCGATCGAGCGGTTCATCACACCCGCCGGCACAGCGGGCGGGCTGACCGTCGCCTTCGGCGCGATCGGCCTGGTGGCGAACATGGTGTCGCTGACCCTGCTGATGCGCGGCCAGAAGGAGAGCCTGAACGTGCGGGGCGCCTTCCTGGAGGTGGCGGCGGACGCGCTGGGCTCCCTGGCGGTGATCGTCTCGGCACTCGTGATCCTGGCCACCGGCTGGCAGCCGGCCGACCCGATCGCGTCGCTGGTCATCGGGCTGATGATCGTGCCGCGCACCTGGCGGCTGCTGCGCGAGACCCTGGACGTGCTGCTGGAGGCCGCGCCCAAGGGCGTGGACATCGCCGAGGTGCGCGCCCACATACTGGCGCTGAACGGAGTGGAGGACGTCCACGATCTGCACGCCTGGACGATCACCTCGGGCATGCCGGTGCTGTCGGCGCACGTGGTGGTGAGCGGCGAGGCGCTGAGCGCGATCGGCCACGAGAAGATGCTGCACGAGTTGCAGGGCTGCCTCGGCGACCACTTCGACGTGGAGCACTGCACCTTCCAGCTGGAGCCCAGCGGCCACGCGGAGCACGAGGCGAGGTTGTGCCACTGAGGCCGGGTGGCACCGGTGAACCGCGGTGGGGGCGTGCGCGTACCGGAACGCGCTGCGGAGTGCGGCCGTCCGCCGCTCGTTCACGTCCTGCCCAGGTCCCGTCTCCCGCGGCGCTTCTCCCGGCCACGCCGTGGACGGTTCCCGGCCCGCGACGCCGGGCACGATGATCAACTGGGCCCTCCTCGGCGTCCGACCGGTGACCACCGCCGCCCGCGCCGCCGCGCGGGACATGCGGGAGTGCCGGGAAGTGCCGAGAGTGCCGGATTCGTACGGCACACTTGGGGCGCGAGGACCGATGTGAAGGATGGGTATGCCGATCACTCCTGCCACCGCGACGCACAGTTCGTCGAACGGCACCGCAGACGCGATTTTGCTGGAACTGGTCGACGAGAACGGCGTGACGATCGGCACCGCGGAGAAGCTCTCCGCGCACCAGCCGCCGGGGCGGCTGCACCGCGCCTTCTCCGTGTTCCTCTTCGACGAGCGGGGCCGGCTGCTGCTCCAGCAGCGGGCGCTGGGCAAGTACCACTCCCCCGGCGTGTGGTCCAACACCTGCTGCGGTCACCCCTACCCCGGCGAGGCGCCCTTCGCGGCGGCGGCCCGGCGGACGTACGAGGAGCTGGGCGTCTCCCCTTCGCTGCTCGCCGAGGCGGGCACCGTGCGCTACAACCACCCGGACCCGGCCTCCGGGCTGGTCGAGCAGGAGTACAACCACCTGTTCGTCGGCCTGGTGCAGGCAACGCCGCGGCCCGACCCGGAGGAAGTCGCGGAGACGGCCTTCGTGTCGCCCGCCGAGCTGGCCGAACGGCACGGCAAGGACACCTTCTCGGCATGGTTCATGACGGTGCTGGACGCGGCCCGGCCCGCGGTCCGCGAGCTGACGGGCCCCGCCGGCTGGTGAGTCCGCGCTACCGCAGGGCGTGCTTGAGCGGCAGGGCGGCCCAGATCACCTTGCCGCCACTCGCCGTGTGGGCCACGTCGCACGCACCGCCCGACTCCCGGGTGATCTCCCGGACCAGGAGCAGCCCGCGCCCGCCCGTCTGACCGTGGTCGGCCTCCAGGGCGGTCGGGCGGTAGGGGTGGCTGTCCTCCACGGACACCCGCACCCACTCGGGCCCGACGGCGATCTCCACGGCGAGTACCGGCGACAGCACCGCCGCGTGCCGGACGGCGTTCGTGACCAGCTCCGAGACGATCAGGAGCAGGCCCTCGGTCACGTCGTCGGAGACCGGCACGCCCTGGCGCGCCAACAGGTCCCGCACGGCGTGCCGCGCCTGCGGGACCGACGCGTCCACGGCGGGGGCGGTGAACCGCCAGACGCCTTCGTACGGCAGCGGCCCGGCGGGCCCGGTCTCGTCCATCGTCCGGTCGCCACCCTTGGGCTCGATTGTCACCACACCCCTGAGTGTTGGTAACGCGTCGCTCGGCTCCGTAGAACTGAACACAAGTCAGCTGGTATCGAGCACTTCTGATCGTTGGCGTATGACACGGTCAGTTGTGGGACCGTTCCTGTCCCGCTCGCACCGGCCGCGTGAACCCAACGGTCGGCGGATAACATCCGGCGCATGGAGCCCCAGCTGCTGCACCGGGTCGCCGACTCGGTCGCCACCGTCGTCGTCCATTACCCGGCCAAGCGGAACGCGATGACGGCCGCGATGTGGCGGGCGCTGCCCGAGCTGCTCGACACCCTGGCGGGAGACCCGGCGGTGCGGGCGCTGGTGCTCACCGGTGAGGGAGCCACGTTCTGCGCCGGGGCCGACATCTCGACCCTGCGGGAGCCTGCGGAGGACGCGCAGGGGCTCGCCGTTCGCGCCGAGGAGGCCCTCGCGGCCTTCCCCAAGCCGACGCTGGCCGCGATCCGCGGTCACTGCGTGGGCGGCGGGGCCCAGTTGGCGGCCGCCTGCGATCTGCGGTTCGCCGAGGAGTCGGCGCTGTTCGGGGTGACCCCGGCCAAGCTGGGGGTCGTGTACGCCGCGTCCTCGACCCGGCGGCTGGTGGCGCTGACCGGCCCGGCCACCGCGAAGTACCTCCTCTTCTCGGGGGAGTTGATCGACGCCGGACGGGCGTTGCGCACCGGCCTGGTCGACGAGGTGCTGCCGGAGGGCGAACTCGGCAAGCGGGTCGCGGAGTTCACCCGGGTACTGGCGTCGCGCTCGCGGCTGACCCAGGCGGCGGCGAAGGAGTTCGCGAACGGGCGCACCGACCGGGACGCGTACTGGGCCGCCCAGGCGCGCGGCAGCGGCGACACCGCGGAGGGGGTCGCCGCCTTCCTGGAGCGCAGGCAGCCGCGGTTCGGCTGGAACCCGCCGCCGGGTGCGACTACGTCAGGATGAACCGGCTCTTGCCGCGGAACTCCTCGACGAGGTGCGCGGGCGCCTTCGCCGGGGACCCCGCGTCGTAGGGTGGCTGCGGGTCGTACTCGGTCAACAGCTGGACCGCCCGGGCGTGGTCGTCGCCGGCGATCCGGCCGAGCAGGGTGAGGCCCATGTCGATGCCCGAGGAGACACCGGCCGCGGTGACGTACTTGCCGTCGGTGACCACGCGGTCCCCGGTCGGCTCGACGCCGAACCGCTTGAGGAAGTCCAGGGCCAGCCAGTGCGAGGTGGCGCGGCGGCCCTCCAGCAGCCCCGCGGCGGCCAGCAGCAGCGAGCCGGTGCACACGGACGTGGTCCAGGTGCTGGTGGCGTCGGCGGTGCGCAGCCAGTCCAGCAGGGCGCCGTTGTCCATCTGCGGGGTCTGGCCGGGGCCGCCCGGGACGACGACGATGTCCGGGGCCGGTACGTCGGCCAGGGACCGGTCGGCGGTGAGCGCGAGGTTGCCGGTGTCGGTGCGCACGGGGCCCGTCCGCTCGGCGACGAAGACGGTCTCCGCGTCCGGGAGGCGGCCGAGGGTCTCGTAGGGGCCCACGGCGTCCAGGGCGGTGAAGCGGTCGAACAGGACGATGGCGATCTGCACGGGGTTCCTTCCGGTCGGTGCGACGGGTGGATCGGGACTCATCGGACGGGCGCCGGACGGAAACGGCGGCGGTACTCGGCCGGTGAGGTTCCCAGGGCCTTGACGAAGGCGCGGCGCATGGCCTCCGGTGTGCCGTAGCCGCTGGAGCGGGAGATCTCCTCGACGCCGTCGCCGGTGTCCTCCAGCAGTCGGCGGGCGTGTTCCAGTCGGACCCGGTCGACGTACCGGCCGGGTGTCACGCCGGTCTCCGCCTGGAAGGCACGGGCGAAGTGGCGCGGCGAGAGGCGGGCACGGGCGGCGAGGGACTCGACACCGAGGTCTGCGCCGGGATGCTCGGTGATCCACCGCTGGATCTCCCGCAGGGGCTCGCGCCGAGCGGTCTGGGCGGCGAGCTGGGCGCTGAACTGTGCCTGGTTCCCGGGCCGGCGCAGGAACACCACCAGGTGCCGGGCGATGGTCAGGGCGGCGTCCCGGTCCAGGTCCTCCTCGACCAGGGCGAGGGCGAGATCGATACCGGAGGTGACGCCGGCGGACGTGGCGACGTGGCCGTCGCGGACGAAGATCGGGTCGGGGTCGACGTCCACGGCCGGGTGGTCGCGGGCGAGCCGGTCGGAGTAGGCCCAGTGGGTGGTGGCGCGGCGGCCGTCCAGCAGACCCGCCTCGGCGAGCAGGACCGCCCCGGTGCAGACGGAGACCAGGCGCCGGGCGCGCGGTCCGCGTCCCCGCAGCCACTCGACCAGGCGCGGGTCGGGGTCCCGGGAGCCCCGGCCGCCGGGAACGATCAGGGTGTCCGGGACGGGCGCCGCGGCGAGGGCCAGGT
Source organism: Streptomyces sp. NPDC058812 (assembly GCF_042744565.1). Taxonomy (NCBI): domain Bacteria; kingdom Bacillati; phylum Actinomycetota; class Actinomycetes; order Kitasatosporales; family Streptomycetaceae; genus Streptomyces; species Streptomyces sp. NPDC058812. The sequence continues at coordinate 412,034 of NZ_JBHYOB010000007.1, read as the reverse complement.
CCGGTGCGACGGTCAGGCCGCTGGAGGTGCGCACGGGGGCGCCGTCCAGCGAGGCCGTACGGATGCGGTACGTCCCCGGCGTGTGCTGCTCGGCGCCCGCGAAGACCTCCACGGGGCCGGTGACATCGAGGCTCTGGACGTCGTCGAACAGGACGACGAGGACGGTTCGGTGCGCCATGCCGTCGATTCTTCGCCCGTCCGGCGATGGCCGCAATGACGAGTACCCCACCTTTCCTGCCATGCGTTCCACGCTCGGTGGGGGCCGTCCGGAAGACACCTGGAGGACGTACTGAGCGGTTGGTAACGTGCGTGGCATGACCACTGCCGCCATCGACGCACGCGCCGGCCGCCGCTGCCACAACGCGCTCAACTCGCTGCACTCGACGCACTACTTCTCGCCCGACCTGGGGCGGGAACTGGCCGACCTCGGGGTCACCGACCCCCGGGCCGTCAACTTCGCGGTGCGCGCCGCCGCGCTGGGGCCGGTCGGCGCCGGCGCCGTGACGGCGACGTTCTACAACTACAAGCACGACCTCGTCGCCCGGCATGTGCCCGCGGTGTGGGAGACCGCCACCCCGGCCCAGGTCCTGGCGGCACGCGCGCGTGCCGTCGACGCGACGCTGCGCCGCCTGCTCGGCGACCAGGCCCTGGCGTCCGCGGAGATGTCGGAGGCCGCCGGCCTGGCGCTGCGCGCCGCCGAGGGCTGCTCCCGCAGTGCCCGTCCGCTGTACTCCGCCCACGCGGACCTGCCCGTGCCCGACGCGCCGCACCTGGCGTTGTGGCACGCGGCGACCCTGCTGCGCGAGCACCGGGGCGACGGCCACCTCGCCGCGTTGCTGGCCGCGGGCCTCGACGGCCTGGAGGCGCTGGTGACGCACACCGCGACCGGCAAGGGCATGGCGCCGAAGTGGATCTTCACCACCCGTGGCTGGACCCAGGAGGAGTGGGACGCGGCGACGGACCGGCTGCGCGACCGCGGCCTGATCGACGACGCCGGCGAGCTGAGCGAGCGGGGCGTGGCGCTGCGCGACGAGATCGAACGGGAGACGGACCGGCTGGACGCGGCCCCCTACGCGCACCTCGGGGCCGAGGGCGTGGCGCGTCTGACGGAGCTCGGAGCGTCCTTCGCCCGTACGGCGCTGTCCGCCGGCGCCTTCCCGGCGGACCTGCTCGGCAAGCGCTGACCAGGTCCGGCCCCGCCGACGGGCATGTCCGGCCGATCCGGAGGTACCCGTAGGGCTCCCGGCCGGAGGGGCCGGGAGAGGAAAGGGGCTTTTCGTGTTCCGTGCCATCGCAGACGTACTGCGCCAGATCGGTGGGGCCATCGCCACCGTCGTGACGCTTCCCTTCCGGGCCCTGGCCCGGCTTTTCGGCGGAGCCTCGTCCTCGACCCGCGGCCGCCGGGTCTGACACCGCGTCCGGCTCCACTCGTTCCCGACCGGGCCGGGTGGTGCCCTGATCCCCGATTGTCGGCACCACCTGCCACAATTGCCGCGCAACCTCTGTGAGAAGGCGGTACGGGATCGTGACGACACCCGGGTCCAGCGCGTCCATCGACGTGAGGTCCATCGAGAGCAGGATCGCCGAGGAACTCGGCGTACGGGAGCGGCAGGTGAAGGCCGCGGTGGAGCTGCTCGACGGCGGCTCCACGGTGCCCTTCATCGCCCGCTACCGCAAGGAAGCGACCGAGATGCTCGACGACGCGCAGTTGCGCACGCTCGAGGAGCGGCTGCGTTATCTGCGGGAGCTGGAGGAGCGGCGTACGGCGATCCTCGACTCGGTACGCGAGCAGGGCAAGCTCACCGAGGAGCTCGAGGCGCGCATCCACGGGGCGGAGACCAAGGCCCGCCTGGAGGACATCTACCTGCCGTACAAGCCCAAGCGGCGTACCAAGGCGCAGATCGCGCGTGAGGCGGGTCTCGAGCCGCTGGCCGAGGGCCTGCTCGGCGACCCGTCGGTGGACCCGGTCGCCGCGGCCTCCGCGTTCGTCGATGCCGGCAAGGGCGTGGCGGACCCCCAGGCCGCCCTGGACGGAGCGCGGTCGATCCTCACGGAGAAGTTCTCGGAGGACGCCGATCTGATCGGCGAGCTGCGGGAGCGGATGTGGGTGCGCGGGCGGCTCGCCGCCAAGGTGAAGGAGGGCAAGGAGGAGGCCGGCGCCAAGTTCGCCGACTACTTCGACTTCGCCGAGCCGTACACCGAGCTGCCCTCGCACCGGATCCTCGCGATGCTGCGCGGCGAGAAGGAGGACGTGCTCGACCTCGTCCTGGAGCCCGAGGAGGCCACCGACGGACCGTCGTCGTACGAGGGGATCGTCGCGAGCCGCTTCGGGATCGCCGACCGCGGTCGGCCCGGCGACAAGTGGCTCACGGACACGGTCCGCTGGGCCTGGCGCACCCGCATCCTGGTGCACCTCGGCATCGACCTGCGGCTGCGGCTGCGCACGGCCGCCGAGGACGAGGCGGTGAACGTCTTCGCCGCCAACCTCCGTGACCTGCTGCTGGCCGCCCCGGCGGGCACGCGCGCGACGCTCGGCCTGGACCCGGGCTTCCGTACGGGCGTGAAGGTCGCCGTGGTCGACGCGACCGGCAAGGTCGTGGCCACGGACGTGATCCATCCGCACGTCCCCGCCAACCGGTGGGACGAGGCGATCGCCAAGCTGGCGCGGCTCGCCAAGGAGCACGCGGTCGAACTGGTCGCCATCGGCAACGGCACGGCGTCCCGCGAGACCGACAAGCTCGCCGGGGAACTGATCACCAAGCACCCGGAGTTGAAGCTGACCAAGGTGATGGTGTCCGAGGCCGGCGCCTCCGTGTACTCGGCCTCCGCCTTCGCCTCGCAGGAACTGCCGGACATGGACGTCTCGCTGCGCGGCGCGGTGTCGATCGCCCGGCGGCTCCAGGACCCGCTGGCCGAGCTGGTGAAGATCGACCCGAAGTCGATCGGCGTCGGCCAGTACCAGCACGACCTGTCCGAGGTGAAGCTGTCGCGCTCGCTGGACGCGGTGGTCGAGGACTGTGTGAACGGCGTGGGCGTGGACGTCAACACGGCGTCCGCGCCGCTGCTCGCCCGCGTGTCCGGTGTCACCTCCGGTCTCGCCGAGAACATCGTGGCGCACCGGGACGCGAACGGGCCGTTCACGTCGCGGACCGAGCTGAAGAAGGTGTCGCGGCTCGGCCCCAAGGCGTACGAGCAGTGCGCGGGCTTCCTGCGGATCCGGGGCGGCAGCGACCCGCTGGACGCGTCCAGCGTGCACCCCGAGGCGTACCCGGTGGTGCGCCGGATGGTGAAGACCGCCGGGCAGGAGGTGTCCGGCCTGATCGGCAACACGTCCGTGCTGCGGTCGCTCAAGCCGACGGAGTTCGTGAACGAGACGTTCGGTCTGCCGACGGTCACGGACATTCTGAAGGAGCTGGAGAAGCCGGGACGCGACCCGCGGCCCGCCTTCAAGACGGCCACCTTCAAGGAGGGCGTGGAGAAGATCTCCGACCTGTCCTCCGGGATGGTGCTGGAGGGCGTCGTGACGAACGTCGCGGCCTTCGGCGCGTTCGTGGACGTCGGTGTGCACCAGGACGGGCTGGTGCATGTGTCGGCCATGTCGAAGACCTTTGTGAAGGATCCGCGGGATGTGGTGAAGCCCGGGGACATCGTGAAGGTGAAGGTGATGGACGTCGACATCCCGCGGAAGCGGATCTCTTTGACGCTGCGGTTGGACGACGAGGCGGCCGCTTCGCAGGGTGCGCAAGGGGAGCAGAAGCGGGAGCGTGGGGGGAGGCCGCCCAGGCAGCGGCAGCAGCGGCAGGCCTCCGGCGGTGGTGGCGGTGGCGGTGGCGGCAAGGGGCGGTCGTCGGCGCCTGCTCCGTCCAACGGGGCGATGGCTGACGCGTTGCGGCGGGCCGGGTTGGCGTAGCGCGCGGTGCTGTAGCTGGGCGGGTGGGTGCGCGGGCCGGCGCTTGCCGGGTGCCGCCGCGCCCACCCGTGCCGCCCTGGGGGTACCTCCCAGGCCGTTCAGGCACTGGGGAGGCACGACTGCCCGCAGCTGCGGCGGCCTGCGGCTAAGCCGTCGTTTCCGTCACCTTGCCGTCCGTTACCTCCAGACGGCGGGTCACGTGTACCGCGTCCAGCATTCGCCTGTCGTGGGTGATCAGGAGCAGCGTGCCCTCGTAGGCGTCCAGGGCCGATTCCAGTTGTTCGATGGCCGGCAGGTCGAGGTGGTTGGTCGGCTCGTCCAGGATCAGGAGGTTGACGCCTCTGCCCTGGAGGAGGGCCAGGGCCGCCCTCGTGCGTTCGCCCGGGGAGAGGGTCGACGCCGGGCGCATGACATGGTCCGCCTTGAGGGCGAACTTCGCCAGGAGGGTGCGGATCTCGGCCGGTTCGGTGTCCGGCGTCGCCGAGCGGAAGGCGTCCAGCAGGGACTCGGGACCGTAGAACAGCTTGCGGGCCTGGTCGACCTCGCCGAGCAGGACGCCGGAGCCGAGCGCCGCGTGTCCGGCGGTCAGCGGGACACGGCCCAGGAGGGCGGCGAGCAGTGTGGACTTGCCCGCGCCGTTCGCTCCCGTCACCGCCACCCGGTCCGCCCAGTCGATCTGGAGGGAGACCGGGCCGAGGACGAAGTCGCCACGCCGGACCTCGGCGTCGCGCAGGGTGGCGACCACGGCGCCCGAGCGAGGCGCCGAGGCGATCTCCATGCGCAGGTCCCACTCCTTGCGGGGTTCCTCGACTGCGTCCAGGCGTTCGATCATGCGCTGGGTCTGGCGGGCCTTGGCGGCCTGCTTCTCGCTGGCCTCGCTGCGGAACTTGCGGCCGATCTTGTCGTTGTCGTTGCCCGCCTTGCGCCGGGCGTTCTTGACGCCCTTGTCCATCCAGCCGCGCTGCATCTGGGCCCGGTCCTGGAGGGACGCCCGCTTGTCGGCGTACTCCTCGTACTCGTCGCGGGCGTGCCGGCGGGCCACCTCGCGTTCCTCCAGGTAGGCCTCGTAGCCGCCGCCGTAGAGGTTGATCTGCCGCTGGGCGAGGTCGAGTTCGAGGACCTTGGTGACGGTGCGGGTGAGGAACTCGCGGTCGTGGCTGACGACGACGGTGCCGGCGCGCAGGCCGGTCACGAAGCGTTCGAGGCGCTCCAGGCCGTCCAGGTCGAGGTCGTTGGTCGGCTCGTCGAGCAGGAAGACGTCGTAGCGGGAGAGGAGGAGGGAGGCGAGTCCGGCGCGCGCCGCCTGGCCGCCCGACAGGGACGTCATCGGCTGGTCCAGGTCGACGGTCAGGCCCAGTGTGTCGGCGGTCTCCGCCGCGCGGTCGTCGAGGTCGGCGCCGCCCAGGGCGAGCCAGCGTTCCAGGCTGGTCGCGTAGGCGTCGTCGGCACCGGGAGCGCCGTCGACCAGTGCCTGGGTGGCCTCGTCCATGGTGCGCTGCGCCTCGGTGACGCCGGTGCGGCGGGCCAGGAACGCCCGGATCGTCTCGCCGGGCCGGCGTTCGGGCTCCTGCGGTAGGTGGCCGACGGTGGCGCTCGGCGGGGACAGGCGCAGCTCGCCCTGTTCCGGGGTGGTCAGTCCGGCGAGCATCCGCAGGAGGGTGGACTTGCCCGCGCCGTTGGCTCCGACGAGTCCGATCACGTCGCCGGGCGCGACGACGAGGTCGAGCCCGGTGAACAGGGAGCGGTCGCCGTGGCCGGCGGCGAGGTTCTTGGCGACGAGGGTGGCAGTCATCAGACCGCCGATTTTAGCGGTGGTCCGCTGCCCGCTCAGCCGGGTTCTCCGTGCGTCACCGCGGCCACCAGCACGCTTCCCGGCGCCCGCGCCACCACGAAGGACTCCCCCTTCACCGTCCTCGCCTCCAGGTCGACGCGGTGGCCGCCCGGTTCGAGTACGCCGTCGAAGACCTCGTGGGTGCGGGTGCGGTGCAGGCGGTCCAGTCGGTACGCGGTGAGCCGTACACGGCAGGGCGAGGTGACCTCGACGTCGGCCGCGGTACCGGTCGCCGTCAGGCGGGTCAGCCTGCGCCGCTCGGCCGGGCCGCGGTCCAGGGCGTTCTCGATCTGGGCGACGAGCAGCGGGACGATCGGGGCGAGGCCGTCGACGTGGGCAACGTCAACCCCGGCGTCCGCGAAGGCGCGGCGTACGGCCGTCCGCTCCCCCTCGGCGACCGCGCGGCCGAAGGCGACGGCGCCGTAGGCACGCAGTTCGTCGGCCGTCACGTCACCGGCGTCATGGGTGATGTCGGCGCCGATTCCGATGGTGCGCAGCGCGGCGGCGAGCCTGGCGAGCAGGGCGACGCGGTCGCCGATCAGCAGGACCCTGCGTCGGGTGTGCGCGGAGCCGTCGAGCAGGGCGGCGAGGGCGGCACGGTACTCGGCGCCGGGGAAGCGGTACGGGCCGATGCCGTGGTAGCCGTTGAACTCCAGGTCGGCGTGCTCGCCGGTCTGCCAGGCGAAGTCCCGCCAGACGAAGTCGTCGCCGTCCCGCAGGATCACGGCGGTCACCGCACCGCAGGCGAGGTCCTCGCACTCGGGGCAGGCGTAGATGACGTAGCGGCCGCCGGGCAGGGGCGCGTCGGTCTCCAGGAGCAGGCTGCGGACCTGTGCGCTGAAGATCGCGGGAGGCACGTCGGAGGCGAGCGGGGAGACGGCGTCCAGGTCGGAGAGGCGGAACAGCAGGGGACGTCCGTCGACGACGAAGTCCACGAAGTCGCGGTGGACCTGGTAGTCGCCGTCGGCCCGGACGCCGCCGGCGCGCACCGCCGGGGCCAGAGCGAAGGTCGCGTACTGGGCAGCCATGCGGTGAGTATTCCCGGGGTGCGACCGCTCTGAGCACGGCATGGGGCGTTCCGCTGACGTCCCGGTGTGGAAACCGAACTGGATGGCGAAGTCGTCGTGGTCGGCGGCGGGGTGGTCGGGCTGACGACGGCCGTCGTCCTCGCCGAGCGCGGCAGGCGGGTGCGGCTGTGGACGCGGGAGCCCGTCGAGCGGACCACCTCGGCGGTCGCGGGTGCGCTGTGGTGGCCGTACCGCATCGAGCCGGTCGCGCTGGTGCGGTCGTGGGCGCTGCGCTCCCTGGACGTGTACGAGGAGCTGGCGGCGCGGCCCGAGGAGAGCGGCGTACGCATGGTCGAAGGGGTGCTGGGCGAGACCGGCCTGGACGAGGCGGACACGTGGGCGGCCGCACGGCTGCCGGGACTGCGCGCGGCGACCGCGGAGGAGTACGGCGGGTCGGGGCTGTGGGCGCGGCTGCCGCTCATCGACATGTCGACTTATCTGTCGTGGCTGCGGAAGCGGCTGGTGTCGGCGGGCGGTGTGGTGGAGACCCGCGCGGTGACCGGTCTGACCGAGGCCGAGGCGCCGGTGGTGGTCAACTGCACGGGGCTGGGCGCCCGGGAGCTGGTGCCGGACGCGTCCGTGCGTCCGGTGCGCGGGCAGTTGGTCGTCGTGGAGAATCCCGGCATCCGGACCTGGATGGTCTCCACCGATCCGGTCTCCGGGGAGATGGCGTACTTCTTCCCGCAGCCCGGCCGGCTGGTCCTGGGCGGCACGGCCGAGGAGGACGCCTGGTCGGCCGAGCCGGACCCGGCGGTCGCGGAGTCGATCGTACGGCGGTGCGCGGCGCTGCGGCCCGAGATCGCCGGGGCGCGGGTGCTCGGGCACCTGGTGGGGCTGCGGCCGGCCCGGGACGCGGTACGGCTGGAGCGCGAGCGGCTGCCGGACGGGCGGCTGCTGGTGCACAACTACGGCCACGGCGGCGCGGGCGTCACCGTGGCCTGGGGCTGCGCGCGGGAGGCGGCCGATCTGGCCTCCCGCTGACGGGCCGCGGTCCGGGCGGCGCGCTCCGACGGGGAAGGGGCCGGCACGCGGGTGCGTGCCGGCCCCTTTCCGTTCCCTCCACCGAGCGACTCCGCGTCGGTCAGTGGTGCTTGCCGATCGGGTCGCCCTCCACGTCCGTGCCGGGGCCCGGGCCGATGCGGATCTCGAAGTCGCCCTCGTACCGCTTGTGGCCCTCGATGACGGCCATCTCGACGGCTTCGGAGGCCATCTCACCGCGCACCATCAGGGGGTCACGGCGCAGGTCGCGCATGAGGGCGATACACATGAAGATCATCACGATGACGAAGGGCGCCGCCGCGAGGATCGTGAGGTTCTGCAGACCGGTGAGCGCGTCTCCCTCGCCGCTGCCCACCAGGAGCATGATGGCGGCGACCGCTCCGGTCACCACGCCCCAGAACACCACCACCCAGCGGCTGGGTTCGAGCGCGCCCTTCTGCGAGAGGGTGCCCATCACGATGGAGGCCGCGTCGGCGCCCGAGACGAAGAAGATGCCGACGAGGATCATCACCAGCAGGCTGGTGGCGGTGGCGATCGGGTACTCCTGCAGCACCGCGAAGAGCCGGCCTTCGGGGGTCGTCTCGTCGCCGAGCCGGTTCTGCTCCTGGAGCCTCATCGCCGAACCGCCGAAGATCGCGAACCAGATCAGGCTGACGGTGCTGGGGACGAGGATGACGCCGCCGATGAACTGGCGGATGGTCCGGCCCCGGCTGATGCGGGCGATGAACATGCCGACGAAGGGCGTCCAGGAGATCCACCACGCCCAGTAGAAGACGGTCCAGCTGCCCAGCCAGTCGGCGACGCCCTCACCGCCGCTGATCTCGGTGCGGCCGGCCATTTCGGGCAGGTCGCCGAGGTAGGTGAAGACCGAGGTCGGCAGCAGGTCGAGGATGAGGATGGTCGGGCCCGCGGCGAACACGAACACGACGAGCAGCAGGGCCAGCACCATGTTGGTGTTGGACAGCCACTGGATGCCCTTCTCGACGCCGGAGATCGCGGAGGCCACGAACGCCACGGTCAGCACCGCGATGATGCCGACCAGCAGCCCGGTGCTGACCTTGTCCATCCAGTCGAGCTTCTCGACGCCGGAGCCGATCTGCAGGGCACCGAGGCCGAGCGAGGCCGCGGAGCCGAAGACCGTCGCGATGATGGCGAGGATGTCGATGACCCGGCCGCTCACACCGTTGGCGTGCTTCTCGCCGATGAGCGGGGTGAACACGGCACTGATGGTCTGCCGGCGGCGCCTGCGGAAGGTGCTGTAGGCGATGCCGAGGCCGACCACCGCGTAGATCGCCCAGGGATGCAGCGTCCAGTGGAACAGGGTGGTGGCCATGGCCGTCGCCATGCGGTCGCCGGTGTCGGCGGGGCTGGTACCGGGCGGGGCGGTGTCGAAGTGCGCCAGCGGCTCGCTCACGCCCCAGAACATCAGACCGATGCCCATGCCCGCGCTGAACATCATGGCGACCCAGGACACCGTGCGGAACTCGGGCTTCTCGCCCTCGGCGCCGAGGTGGATGCGGCCGTAGCGGCTGGCCGCGAGCCAGAGGGCGAAGACGACGAACCCGGAGGCGGCCAGCACGAACGCCCAGCCGCCGTTGTGCATCAGGCCACTGAGCATGCTGCCGGAGGCGTCCTCCAGCGAGTCGGTGCCGGCGGCCCCCCAGATGACGAAGGCGAGCGTCAGGACCGCGGTGACGCCGAAGACGACGCGGTCGGTCCGGGGCTTGTGCTCCTGCCCCGGCAGGCCCGCTTCCGAACCCGGCAGCGTGCCTCTTTCGTGGTGTTCCTTGTCGCTTGGTCGGTCCTGCGTCACAGGCGGCACCTTTCAAGTCGGTGAGGCTGAAAACAATCCTCCGCTACGCCCTTACCACGTGCGACGCAGAACTCACCTCTTCAGCAGCGGGTGTCGGGTTCACCTACCGTCAAGTGGTACGTCGCTCGCTCGTCCAGGAGCAGCGGCACGAGGGCGCGCAGCGGCTGGCGCAGCGGTACGTAGGCGCCCTTCTCCCCGGCCGGACGCGTTTGTACACCGTGCAGTGCGAGTTCGTCCTTCAGATCCGTGTACTGGTCGGGGGTGAGCCGGTAGCCGCAGGGCGGATCCTCGATCACCTCGGTGGGCTCGGCCGGGTCGTTGTCCGCGCCGCCGAGGTGGACGGGCCCGGTGTCGGCCAGGCCGGACCACCGGGCGACCGCGGTGGCCGCCTCGACGCGTCCGCGCCGCTGGTCCGCGTAGCGGAACATGCCGTCCAGGGCCGCGAGCTGCGAGTTCACCCGGCGCCGGTTGTTCAGGGCCTCGTCCGCGCGCTCGGCCTCGGTGCGCGCGTCGACGCGGCTCTCGATGAGCAGACCGACCGAGTGCTTCACGCCGGACATGTTCCGCAGGATGCGTTCCTGGCCGTCGCCGGCGGTCTGCTTGATCGGGTCGCCGGTGACGGGGTCGGTCCAGATGCCGTACGTGCCGGTCGAGTAGTCGGCCCGCTCGGCGGTGGGGCGGACGTACGCCCCGGACAGGGTGCGGGCCTCGTCGTGGACCCGGGTGTGGGTGTTGAGGTTGCGGGGCCAGAGGTCGAAGAGGTCCTTGTCGTAGTACGGGGGTGTGGCGCCGTACTCGTGCAGGTCGTAGAGGACGTCGGGGCGCTGGTCGCGGACGACGGCGGCCAGGGCGCGGGCCTCGGCCGTCTTCAGGGCGAGGTGGTCGCGATTGATGTCGACGCCGTCGCCGTTGCCGCGGGTGTCGGCGGCCCGGCCGTCGGGGTTGGCGGTGGGCACGACCAGCACGGTCGTGCGGTCCAGGAAGCGCCGGGTCCGCCGGTCCGTCGCGTACGCCAGGTCGCGGACGGTGGACAGGCAGGCCTCGCGGCCGGAGGGCTCGTCGCCGTGCTGGCTGCACACGAGGAGCACCTTGTTCGGGGCGGCGTGCCTACCGATGGTCACGAGTTGGAGGGGGCGGTCCTGCTTCGTGGTGCCGATGCGGTCGACGGCGACCCTGCTGTTCGCCCGGTCGGCGGCGGCCAGGAGCGCCTGCTCCTCGGGCTGACTGGTCCAGCGGGCGCCGTGCGTCTGCTCGAAGCCGGTGCGGGGCGGGGCGTGTGCGGTGTCGGCGGCGGGTGCGGTGTCGGCGGCGTGGGCGGCGTGGGCCGGCGCGGTGAGGAGGGACGCGGCGAGGGCCGCGGTCGTCACGGTGAGGGTGCGCAGGCGGTTCATCGGGCTCCCTTCGGGACGCGGTGGGTCGTGTGCGGGGCGGTCACGCCGTCGAGGGGTGCGGGGGCGGGAGCGGCGGTCGCCGTACCGGCGGTGGCCTCGGCGAACGCGGCGGTGCCGCCGACGAACGGTACGCGTGCCGACGTGCGGGAGAGGTCCACGGTGAGTGTCGGCGTGTCGGCGGGCGGGTCGATGAGGTCCTTGTCGGTGCCCGCGACGATCAGTGCGAGGCGGTGGCCGGCCGGGACGACGTGGTCGGTGGCCGCCAGGTCGAGGGTGATGGTGTAGGCCTTGCCCGGAGTGAGCGGGCGTCCCTGCCACTTGGACGCGTGGTTGCCGAGGTCGGCCCAGCCTCGGCTGACGACCGTGTAGTCCACGTCGGTGGTCTTCGCCGCCGTCTCCTTGTAGCAGGAGCTGTCGCCCCGCGTGCTCGGGCCCCAACAGGTGCGGTCGGTGAGGGTGGTGATGCCCTCACCGCGGTCGGCGTAGTCGCGGATGGTGTCGGGACCGAGGTCGACGAGGACGGCGGAGAGGTGGGCCGTCGGGGTGCTGGAGCGCGCGGTGACGGTGACCTCGGAGGCGCCGGACAGGCGCAGGTCGCGGGTGAGCGGGCCGGTGACGAAACCGGCCTTGCCCGGGGTCGGCTCGTCGATGTGCGCGGCCCAGTCCGTCTCGTTCAGCGCGGGGTCGTCGGTGAACGTCTCGGTGCCGCGGTCCCGGCGCAGGCCGAGGGTGCCGACGCCCGGTTGCGCGCCGTCGGCGGGGCGCAGGGTCGTGGTCGCGGTGGAGCGCGGCGGCCAGGTCTTCGACGTCTCCCACTGCTCGGGCCGGCGTTCGATGTCGGCCATGGGCTCCCGGTCGATGCCGTTGTCGTAGCCGAGGAGTTCGTGGTCGAACCAGCGGTGCAGGGTGTCGACCCACTCGGCGCGGCGGAAGTCGAAGGGGTCGACGTGACCGGTCTGGGAGAGCCAGATCTTGCGGTCGACGCCGTTCTTCGCGAGGGCGTTCCACCACGGGCCGACGTGCTGCATGCGGACGTTGAGGTCCTGCATGCCGTGGACGAGGAAGACGCTCGCCTTCACCTTGCTCGCGGCCTTGACGTAGTCGCGCTCGGTCCACAGCCGCGTCCAGTCGCCGGTGCGCGGGGCGCCGTCGACGAGCTTCCGCTGGACGGCGTCGCACGCGGCGCGGGCGTCGGGGCTGTTGACGTAGTCGGACAGCCAGTCGGGGCCGGAGCCGTAGAGCGGGGCGCCCTGGCTGAAGTAGTAGTCGTACCAGGAGGAGATGGCGGCGATCGGGACGATGGTCTCCAGGCCCTCGACGCCGGTGGCGGCGACGCCGTTGGCTATGGTGCCGTCCCAGCTCTTGCCGATCATGCCGGTCTTGCCGTTGGTCCAGCTTGCCTTGGCGCGCTCGCCGCCGGTGCGGGTGGTGTACGCCTTCGCGCGGCCGTTCAGCCAGTCGACGACGGCCTTCGCGGACTGGATGTCGGAGCGTCCGCCGACGTCGACGCAGCCGTCGGAGCGGTTGGTGCCGGCCAGGTCGACGCCGACGAAGGCGTAGCCGCGCGGCACGAAGTAGTTGTCGTAGTACAGCGGCATCCCGTCGACGTCGCCGTCGGCGTCGTAGGTCTTCTTCTGGCTCTCGTTGCCGCGCCCGCAGCACGAGTAGTACGGGCTGGCGTCCATGATGACGGGTATCTTCCGGCCCTGCCGCGCGGGTTCGCGGGGGCGGACGATGTCGACGGCGACGCGGTCGTCCTCGCGGTCGCCGTCCCCGTCGTACCCGGTGTCCACCCAGACGGCCTCGCGGATGGCGTCGTCGTAGGAGTGGACGGGTTCGCTCTGTCGCGGGGTCGCGGGGTGGGCCGTCGCGGCGGGCGTGAGAAGGGTTGCCATGAGAGCGGCCGTGGCCGCCGTCGCGAGCGGTCTCCAGATCGTGAAGCGCATGCGTATCGGCATGCGCGGACGGTACATCGGTCAACTCCCGCGCAGAAGAGGGCAACGCGTGTCTCCTGACGGCCGAATGGCGATCGTGTGACAGGGGTGGCCGTGGACCTGACCGCGCGCACAGCGACTGAATAGGCTCCGAACAGACGTCGGGCCCCTACGACTTGGAGCTTTCGTGCATCGCGGAATCGTCGTGCCGGGCGCACTGGGCACCGCCTCCCTGATGCCGGCGGTCCCGGCGTGGGCGGCGGCCCACTCCCCCGGCGCGCCAGGCATCGGCGACCCCTAGGTCGAAGCGCGCCGGGTGCTGGGCGAAACGCATCGCGGCCCTGCGCACCGCCGCGCACTTCACCCAGGAGACCTTCTGCGAGGCCACCGGACTGAGCCGGAGCAACCTCCAGCGCATCGAACGCGGGGTAGCCGACCCCCGCTACAGCGAGCTGATGCGGATCGCGGCCGTCCTCGACACCCGCGTGGCGGTCCTCGTCAACGACTGACCCCGGCGTTCTCGCCACGAGGCACACGGTCGCTCGCTGGCGCCCTTCAGATCCGCTAGCGTACGAGCGAGCCCAACAGCCCAGACGGGAACTCCTTGTGAACAGTGCGCACCCCTACGCCCCGGACGCGGGACCGTCTCGCAGCTTCCGCCTGGCGGTGACCGGCGGCGGCACCGGCGGCCACACCTACCCGGCGCTGACCGCCATCCGTACGCTCCAGGCCCGTCTGGCGGCATCCGGGCGGACGCTGGACGTGCTGTGGATCGGCACTCAGGAAGGGCTGGAGGCGCGCGTCGCTCCGGCCGAAGGCATCCCCTTCACGCCGGTCGCCACCGGCAAGATCCGCCGCTCCAGCAACCCCCTGAAGATGGTCTCTCCCGCGAACGTGAAGGACATGGCGCGCGTGCCACTCGGGGTCGCCCAGGCCCGTAAGGCGATCGCCGACTTCCAGCCGGATGTCGTCCTGGCCACTGGCGGGTATGTCGCCGTGCCCGCCGGGCTGGCGGCTCGCCTGTGCCGCCGGCCTCTGGTCCTGCACGAGCAGACGGTTCGCCTGGGGCTCGCCAATCGCAAGCTCGCGGGGTCGGCTACCCGGATCGCGGTTTCCTCCGAGTCCACGATCCCTCTGTTGCCCGAGGAAGCGCGGCGGATCGCGGTCGTCACCGGTAACCCGGTGCGGCCGGAGGTGCTGTCCGGGCACGCCGATAAGGCCATTGAGGCGCTGGGGCTGTGGGGTTTCGACCGCCGGCTTCCCACCGTCTACGTCACCGGTGGCGCCCAGGGATCGCAGCAGATCAACGAGGCCGTGCGGGACGTCTTGCCGTGGCTGCTGGAGCACGCCAACGTCGTGCACCAGTGCGGCACCGCCAACATCGAGGCCCTGCGCGAGCACTCCGCGCGACTTCCGGCCGGCCTGGCGGCGAGGTACTACCTGACCGGATTCGTCGGGCCGGAGCTGCCTGACGTGCTTGCCCTGGCGGATGTAGTGATCTCCCGCAGCGGGGCGGGCACGCTCGCTGAGCTGACCGCGCTGGGCAAGGCAGCCGTGTTCATCCCGTTGGCCACTTCGGCGGGCAACGAGCAGGCTCACAACGCCCGGCATCTGCACAAGGCCGGCGCGGCCGTGGCACTGCTAGGCGAGGTCTCCGCAGGGACGCTTCGGGACGCCGTGGGCCCGCTCCTCATGGAGCCCGCGCGCCGGGCGTCGATCGCTCAGCAGGCCCGGGCGCACGGAAAGCCGGACGCTGCCGACAGGCTCGTGGACGTGATCCTGTCCGCTGCGTCCGGCTGACCGGGCGGGGTCTCTACCGCCGGGCCTCCGTCCGTACGACGTTGCGCAGCTCGTTCACCACGTGGTCGACGTCTGCGTCGGTCATGTGCTGGTGGAACGGCAGCGTCATGATCTGCCGGCCCACCTGCTCCGTCACCGGGAGGGACCGCCTCCAGCGGGCGAAGGCGGGTTGCAGGTGGTTGGACGGATAGTGTGCGCCGACGCCGATGCCGCGTTCGTGCAGGGCGCGGAACACCTGGTCCCGGCCGGCCAGTACTCGCACGGCGAACAGGTGCGGCACCGTGTGGTCGATGTCGACATCCACCACAGCAAGCCCCTCCAGGCCCTGCAACACGGCCGCGTAGCGCCGCCACAGCGCCTTGCGCTTCGTCTCCGCAAGGCCGAAGTGGGCGAGTTGGGCGAGGCCGATGGCTGCGTTGAGCGACGGCATTTGCACCCGGAGGCCGAAGCTGTCGACGTCGTACGTGGTGAGGCTGGCCCGGGTGGCGGCCGGGGCGGTGATACCGAGGCTCCGTAGCCTGCGGCAGGTGCCGGCCTCTGCCTCGTCGCGGGGCACGATCAGGCCGCCCTGCCCGCAGATGAGGTTCTTGATGGGCCCGAAGGAGAAGCAGGTCGCTTCCCCGGTGGCGCCGACCCGGACCTGGCCGCTGTAGGAGCCGAAGGCATGGGCTGCGTCCTCCACAACCACGATGCCCCGCGCGGACAGCAACGGGCGCGCCTCCGTCAGGTCGACGGCGCGGCCCCCGTACAGCACCGGCACCACCGCCCGCGTGGACGGCGTCAGTGCCTCCAGCAGCTGGGGGCTTTCCATGCACAGCGTGCGCGGGTCGATGTCGGCGAACCGCGGCCACGCCCCGGTGGCGAGGACGGCCTGCACGGTCGCGCAGAAGGTGAAGGAGGGCACGATCACCTCGTGTCCGGGCCCTACCCCGGCGGACAGCAGCGCCACGTGGAGGGCGGCCGTGCCCGAGGCGACGGCCACGGTGTCCTCCACCCCGAGGAACCGGGCGACTTCCGCTTCGAACCGGTCGGTGCCGGCGGAGTGGTTGTAGTAGCCGCTGCGCAGGGCCTCACAGACCGCGGCCTCTTCCGGCCCGTACAGGAACGGGCGTGCGTTGTGGGCGAAGCCCGCGTTGATCGCAGTGGTCATCGCCATGTCCCTTCGGACGCCCCCGTGGTCGGTCGGATGATCGGTCGAATCAGCGCGCCGGCCGCCTTCAGGGATGAGGAGACGTCCGCAACCGACGGCCCGGCAGCGATGAGCATGCCGATCTTGTGGCCGGACTGGTTGTGCGGCCGGACGAGGTCGCCCGGCTCGGCGTACAGTTCGACGTCGGTGATTCCGGGGGCGTTGCGGGCTTCGGTGACGCCCTCCCACCTGAGCAGTTCGCCGTCCGTGGCGAGCGGTGATCCGATCAGCTCCACCGCCGCATGCGCGTTGCGTGTCGGTGCCAGGTAGTCCTCGAACGGCGCACCGAGCGCGAGTGCGATGAGTGCGCCCACGACGTTCACGCCACGGGCGGCAGCGTGCAGTCGCGGGATGTTGTCGCCGCTGAGGCGGGGGTTGGACTCGATGATGCGCCCCCGGCCGTCCAAGCCGAGAACGAGGTCGAAGTTCGCTGGCCCGTTCACGATGCCGAGTGCACGGCACAGCCGCTCGGCAGTCGCCTCAAGGTGGCCGTGCTCCGCCGGCGGCAGTTGCGCTGTGCTGATCCGCCTGACGACAAAGCCTCCGGCGACCAGCTCCTGGTCTTTGATGCAGGTCATCACCGACTTGCCGTTCCGCAGGAAGAGGTCGATGGTCAACTGCCGCCCATGGACGAACTCCTCGGCGATCACGGTCCGGGAGGCGGAGTAGGCGCGGGCGTGGGCGACGGCGGCAGGCAGGTCGTCAGGGCGGGTGATGCGGGTGACGCCCTTGCTGCCCGATCCGTCCACGGGCTTGACCATGAGCGGGAAGCGTAGCCCCGCCGCTTTCGCGGCGACCTCATCCGGGTTGTTCGACGCGGTCCATCCGTATCCGGCGATGCCGCAGGAGGCGACGACCTCGTGGAATGCGGCCTTGTCGAGACCAGCGAACGCCCTCTCGGGGTAGATGTAGGGGGTGCCGTACCGCAGGCCCAGGGTGCGCCAACTGGCCAGCGCGGCATCGGTCGCGCCGACCACGATCCCGGCGGGACGTACGTCGCCCACCGCATCGGCGATGGCGTCGGCGTCCCGGGTGGAGACCTGGAGAGTCGCGTCGGCGAACGGGAACGCGGGAGCGTCCGCCCGCCTGTCCACCGCTATGGTCGGGATACCGCGACGCCGCGCCTCCTGGTACAGCGGGATGTGTTCCTCCGACGCGCCAAGCACAAGCAGCGCGTCCTGTGGCAACTGGTCAGACATGCTGCGGCCCCCGGTCCATGTCGAGAGTGACGCGCGGACGCGTGGCGGCACGCGGCTCGGGGATACGGACCAGAGGCGCCCAGCGTTCGGGGTGGTGCCGGTACCAGTCCGCGGTACGCGCCAGCTCCTCCTTGAGGTCGTGGGTGGGCCGGTAGCCGAGGCTGTCGGCGATCTTCGCCCAGACCATGGAGTAGCGGATGTCGTTGGCCTTCCGGTCCGGGATGTAGGTGACGGCGTCCCAGTCGGCGCCGCACACCTGAAGCAGCAGCTCGGTCAGTTGCTGGTTGGTGAGGTCCGTCCCGCCGCCGATGTTGTACACCTCGCCCGGCACACCGGCTCGCATGACCAGTTCGATGCCCTGGCAGTTGTCCTCCACATGCAGCCAGTTCCTCACGTGCTGCCCCTGGCCATGCAGGGTGACCTTCTCCCCCTTGACCAGCTTGGTCACGAACAAGGGGATGATCTTCTCCGGGTACTGGGCCGGGCCGTAGTTGTTCGAGGACCGGGTGACGCACACGGGCAGACCGTAAGTGCGGAAGTAGCTGAGAGCGATGAGGTCGCTGGCCGCCTTGGACGCGGCGTAGGGAACGCTGGGCCGCAGCGGGTAGTCCTCCGTGGCGGAGCCGTTCGCGAGCGGGCCGTACACCTCATCCGTTGAGACGTGCACGAACCTGCGAGCCCCGTGCCGGGCTGCCGCGTCCGCCAGCACCTGCGTGCCGAGCACATTGGTCTGCACGAACGGTCCTCCGGCCAGCAGTGACCGGTCGACGTGAGACTCGGCGGCAAAGTGGACGACGACCGGGTGCTGAGCGACGAGCGAGTCCACGAGTGACGCGTCCAGGATGTTGCCCCGGACGAAGTTCAGCCGGGGGTCGAGGAACGCCTCACCGAGGTTCGCGACGTGTCCGGCGTAGGTGAGCGCGTCCAGCACGGTGACCCGGCCGATGTCCTGCGCCCGCAACAGACGCTTGACGAAGTGAGAGCCGATGAATCCTGCACCGCCGGAAACGAGCACAGCTTCCATGAGCCTGCCCCATTCTGTGAGGGCTTGACGTACGGGGACCCGACCCCGCCGACGGTCGGCCGGCGATGCGGGAGGGGCCCCTCCCGCCGCAGCTTGCGGACTGCGACGAGAGGGGCGTTCGTGGAGTGCGACCCTGCCCCTGCGGTCGCCGTGGGGCCCCGGGACGCCGGGGCAAGCGGTCAGCGGCGGGGGCGGCCGACATTGGCGCAGCGGGCGTGCACGCGACCGGACCGTACGGCGCTCCCGGAGGGACTGCCTTGGTCGTACGGCACCGAGTCGTCGCCGGACTCGATTGCCCGGTCACAGGCCAGGCACATGACCACGCCGGTGAGCGCGTCGTAGTGATCACACAGGGCGGCCACGGAACGGGCGAGCAGCTTCACACGCTCGACTTCCCCCAGCAGCCCGGCCGCCTCCCGTGCGCCCATACGCCGCCGGGTCTCCTCAACGCTGGCGAGCGCAACCTCGGCCAGCACGTCGTCACCGCGGTCGGCGGCCAGCTGCTCGATGTGTGGGAGCAGCTCGGTCAGGTAGTCGCGCAGGGCGTGGTCGAAGCTCTTCACCACGCCGTAGCGCGGGAGGGTGCGCTGCGCCAGGAACCAGGCAGCAGTGGCACGCATGGTGGCGGTGGCGGGCGCGGCCATCTCGGGGCGTGTGGTGTTCACCGGTTCGCCGCCTTCGTGGCGCAGTGGAGCGGGCACTCGCAGGGCGGGTACACGTCACGCAGCGGCAGCGGCGTTTCCGTGCCCTTGACGTTCACCGTGCCGTGGTCCTCGGTGACCGCACCGCCCCGGTTCACCCGGTAGACGTGCAAGGTCATCCTGACGCCTGGCTTTCGCGAGGCTGTAGGTTTCATGGTGTCGACGCTCCTAAGCAGCGTGGGCCATGCCCCCGGACCGGTCGCACGGTCGCGGGGGTCCTTGTCTGCCTCTCAGAGTGCCGACACGAAAAGGCCGGAACTATCAGTCCTCACTGATAGCTCCGACCAAAGCTTTGACGCAGCGTCACACGCCCAGCCAAGACCCATAGTTGAAGAAGGAATCGGGCATCCGACGCTTCGCCGCTTCCAGCCCGGCGTACGTCTCCCGCACGGTGGGGTGGTACTTCGTCTGCTGTGGGGCGAGCTTGCGCGCAGCCAGCAAGCTCTTGAAGGCGGCGTCCGTCCGTCCAGTCCACATCTGCGCTCGCGCGACCTCGGAATGGTGATGCGCGAGCCGGGACGGCGGCCAGTCATCCGGGATGGCGATCTGCTGCGCCTGGTCGACGGCCTCCGGGTACAGGTCCAGTTCCGCGAGGACGCTCACGCGGTGCACGCCCACGTTGATCGGCCCGAACGACAGCCAGTGCACCTTCTCCGCCGCGCCGGTGCGCTTGGCGATCCGGCCGGCCTCTTTCAGGTGCCCTTCGGCCGTGTCTTGGTCCTGGTCGCGGCCGGCGAGCACGGCGGCCCCGAGGTGCAGCTGGCCGGTGACAACGTCCACGACACGGCCCTGCTCCGCCTGCTGCAACGCGGACATGCCGAGACCGATCAGGCGCTTGCCGGTCTTGTAGTCGCTGGCCCGCAGGTAGGCGAGCGCCCGAAGGTACTGGCGCATGCCGCTGAGTACCGGATCGGACGCCTTCTGAGCCGCCCAGTCCATCCGGTCCAGGGCCACGGTACACAGGTCCGGGAAGCCCAGCTTGGTCGTCACGTCGTACGCGGTCCGGTAGGTGCTGGCGAGCAACTGCCAGCTCCGGTCCGTCGCTTCGGTGTGCGCCGCCGTCGTGGCCTCGTGGATCAGGCCGGGGAGTTCGGCGGCGACCTGCTTGATGTTCGTGGCGCGCACCTGGGCGCACAGCTCGTCGGCGTCCGCTTCCAGCTCGTCCAGGGAGCGCGGCGACACGTCAGGGTCGAGCCCGAGGTCGTAGATGTTCAGCGCCTCACGGATCGGGTTGATGAGCCCGTCCAGCTGGTCCTGGCGCAGCTCGTCCAGGTAGGGCTGGCCGTTGAGTTCGGCCACCGGCACGGACAGGACACGGGCAAGCGCGCCTATGACCGAAGGGCTCGCGGGCATGACGCCCTGCTCGATCTTCGTGAGGGTGCTGTAGGAGACGTGCGAGAGATCCGCCAGCTCGCGTTGCGTCAGACGGCGGACTTTGCGCGCGTGCGCGATACGTGCGCCTGTGCGTTCTTCAGCGTACGGGGGCATACTGGCTCCGTTCTGAACTCGACACTCAGAACGGTACCCCGTACGCGCAGTCGGGGACCCTTTCAACGGTTCCCCGCCTTATAGGCGGGGGCCGTTGCCGGAGCAGCGGGCACCTGCGGACGGCCCGGCTGACCGCGCGACCGGCCACGGTACGGGCGAGGCTGGGGCCATGGCCCGTGAGAGACCCGTGATCGCGTATCCGCTCAGCGAGACTGGCGGCCGGCGAGTGCCCATCGATGAGGAGATCCTCGGAACCGCGCATAGCCTCCACGACCTGACGGTGTTCCTCCAGCAGGCTGGCCTGGAGGGCAGGGACGACCTGGACGTCGTCGGGTCCGAGCTGATCGAGTGGCGGGACGGCGGCCCGAGGTGTGGGAGCACTAGGCGATGACTCCCCGATCATGGGCCATGGCAGGGCGCCCGCCGTGAGCTGGGAGATTGCGGAGTGGCAGGATGGAACTCCATGAAGATCGCAGCAGGTCAGTTCACCTGTGTTCCGGCTGATGTGGCCGCCAACGTCCGGCAGATGACCCTCCTCGCAGGCCAGGCCCGCGCTCAGGGTGCAGAACTCGTGGTGTTTCCCGAGCTGGCCTTGACCGGGTACGAGCTTGAGGCCGTACTCGCTGATCCCGGTCTGTGGGTGACGCCGGAGGATCCGCGCCTGGATGCGATCCGGGAGAGCGGCATTGCCACCGTCGTCAATTGTGTAGCGGCCACCGATGGCCAGCCTGCGATCGAGTCGCTGGTCTTCGGAGCGGACGGTGAGCTGCTCACCACTTACCGAAAGCAGCACCTGTTCGAGCATGAGCGGGTGGTCTTCATCGCTGGGCAGCACGATGGTCGATTCGAGTTCGGAGGTGTCCGCTTTGCGCTCGCCACGTGTTACGACAACCACTTTCCCGACCTGACCGCGCGTGGGTCTGCTGACGGGTGCCAGGTGCACCTGGCCAGCTCTCTCTACGGCACCGACGGCGGAGTTGAAGAGCTGGCGGCGGTCTATCCCGGCATCGCCAAAGACTTGGACATGTACGTCGTGCTAGCGAACCATGTCGGACCGGCCGGGCCATGGACCGGCTGCGGCCGTTCCTCCGTGTGGGCCCCGGGCGGCGATCTTCTGACGGAGGCCGATACACAAACAGCCATGCTCGTCGTGGCCGACGTCGGGTGAGCTTCGTTCGGCTCACACTCGGAACCAGATGATGACTGAGGCAGCGGTGACGGTGCCCAGGTAGACGTATCCGCGCTTGTCATAACGGGTGGTGACGGCCCGGAATTGCTTCAGCTTGTTGATCGCCCGCTCCACGGTGTTGCGCTTCTTGTACCGCGCGGGGTCGAAGCCGGGTGGCCGGCCGCCTTGCGTACCTCGGTGTCGGCGTCCGGCTTGCAGGGCAGCATGATCCGCCGCTACATCATCTGGCGAAACCGCCACGCCGACGACCGGCGCCTCCGCGCCGTCGTGAACAGGGTCAACGTCGCCTGACCGGGCGCTAGTCAGACCTGATGCCGAGCGGTTCCGCAGTGGCGTCGTCGGGCCGCTTTGCGGCACCGGCCGCGTAGCAGGCTTCCGGATCGTCGCCTCCGGCCGGCGCCGTGGCGGCGATGACGGCGTCCAGCGTGTCCCGTGCGGCCAGCAGGCCGGCCACGGCCTCGTTGATGCGTTCACGTTCCTGGTTCAGGTCGGGCAGCATGCCAGAACAGGCTGGCGCCAGGGTCTGCCCGTCGTCGACCATGCAGGGCATCAGTTCGGCGATCGTGACGGTGTTGAGACCGGCGCCGAGCAGCATGCGGATGCCCCGCACTGTGGCTATGTCCTCTTCCGTGAACTCGCGATATCCGCTTGGCCGCCGCGATGGCTTGAGCAGCCCCTGCTCCTCGTAATAGCGCAGCAGGCGTTGGCTGACCCCGGTCCGCCGGGAGAACTCCCCCATGCGCATGTGACGACCACCACGTTCAGTTGACTCTCACATCGATGTGAGACAGCAGTCTATGCCGCATGACGAACCAGCGATCAGCAAGCCCGCAGCACGCACCCGTTACCGTCATCGGCCTCGGCCCTATGGGCCTCGCCCTCGCCGAGACGCTTCTGGAACACGGCCACCCCACGACCGTCTGGAACCGCACCCCGGAGAAAGCCGACAGCCTCGTCACCAAGGGCGTCCACCGCGCGGGGACCGTCGCCGAGGCGGTGTCCGCGAGCCCTGTCACGATCATGTGCCTGAAGGACTACGAGACCATGTACGCGGTCCTCGACTCCGCTGGTGACGCCTTGAAGGGCCGCGCATTGGTAAACCTCAACTCCGGTACCCCGAATGAGGCGCACGCAGCGGTCAGCTGGGCAACCGAGCGAGGCGCCGCCTATATGGACGGCGCGATCATGGTGCCGCCGCCGCTCGTCGGGCACCCCGACTCCGTCTTCCTTTATAGCGGTTCACAGGATGTCTTCGACAAGCATCGGGCGACGCTGGCGGGCATGGGCACCCCCCGGTACCTCGGCTCCGACCCCAGCCTGGCGGTGCTGTACAACGCGGCACTGCTCGACATGATGTACGCGACCATGAACGGCTTTCTGCACGCCACCGCGCTGGTCGGGTCAGCGAACGTCTCGGCGGTCACGTTCGCCGATCTCGCACTCAACTGGTTCATGCCCTCAGTGGTGGACTCAACCCTCACCGAGCAGGCTCCCGACCTGGACAAGGGCAACTACCCCGGCGACGTGGGCACCATGGAGATGAACCTCAACGCGCTTGAGCACATCACCCGCACTTGTGTGGAGCAGGGCATTCACTCCGACCAGCCGCGGCTGATGAAGGCGATCGCTGAGCAGGCGATCGCCGAGGGCTACAGCGGCAAGAACTACCTGGCCGTGTTCGAAGTCTTCAAGAAGGCGACACACGCTTCGTGACCTCATACGACGCTGAGGCGCACTACTGACAGGGCGAACGTTGCCTGATGCGGCACTAGCCACGCCCGGGGCACGATTAAGCCCCTGCTGGGGGGTATGCATCGGAGGCAGCGGCACCTCACCCACCTGGGGAGCGACGTGGGGCACCAACCCGTCGCCCCCGAGAGGTACCGGACCCTGACGGAGGGCACCGGTGAGACGGTCGGACACTAAGAAAACGCCCCGCCGCCCGAAGGCGGCGGGCTCTCACACAGCTACTCGGCAGGCTCGTACGTGACGGTCTGATCAGGACTCTCGGCGGCTACGTGCCGAACACGGACACCGGGCACGCTCTGGAGGCGCAGACCCGGCCGTTCTACAGCCCCCGGCAGTTCGCTAACGGGTCGAACGCGTCCGTCGTCGTCCATGAGCTGGCCCATCAGTGGTACGGCGACCTGGTCTCCGTGCGCGGCTGGAAGGACATCTGGGTCAACGAGGGCTTCGCGCGGTACGCCCAGTGGCTGCGGTCCGTGCACGAGGGCGAGGGCACGCGCAGGAGCTGGCCAACTACGCGTACGCCTCGCACCCGACCAACGGTCCGTTCTGGACCGTGAAGCCCCATGACCCGGGGCCGGAGCACCAGTTCGACATCGCGGTCTACGACCGGGGCGCACTGGCCGTGCACGCGCTGCGCAACGAGATCGGGGACGAGGACTTCTTCGCGATCCTCAAGGGGTGGCCCGAGCGGTACGCCCACGGCAACGCGTCAGTGGCCGACTTCCAGCGGTACGCCGAGGAGGTCTCCGGCAAGCCGCTGGCCACGCTGTTCGACACCTGGCTGTTCCAGCCGTCGAAGCCGGACGCGCACGCGCACTGACCGACTGCCGGGCACCGACCGGCGGGGCTCAGGCGGCGTCCCCGTGGTCGTAGACGGTCACGGGGACGCCGCGCCGCGCGAGCCGCTCGGTGATGAGCGGCTCGACGCGAGACCACTTGCCGCCGGCCAGGCCGCAGCCTATGCGGGGCATGTGCACCGAGGCTCCCAGCTCGGCGGCCTTGTCGGCGAGGCGGGCGAGGGCCGTGTCGATCGCCTCGTAGCGGACCGGGACGCCCTTGCTGCCCGTGCGCATGCCGCGCTGGCCGATCATGTTGGCCACCCACACGTACGGCTCGACCTGGACGAACTGGACCGCGCCCAGTGCGAAGTCGTTCGTCGCGCGGTCGCGGTGCCAGGCGCGGTAGGCCGCCTCCGGCTCCGGCCAGCGGCGCGAGACGGCCAGGACGAAGCCCTTGCCCCAGCCGCCGAGGTCGTTGCAGACATGGGCGATCACCTTGACGCCCTTGACCGACGGGACGGTGGCGTCACCCCGGACATAGCTGATCTCCGACATGACGCCACCGTAGGGGCCACCACTGACAGTGACCGTGGACCGGTGGTTCTTCGCTGCTTGATGAGCTGCTTGATGAGCTACTTGGTGAGCCTGCCCAGCTCCTGCTCGGCGGCGTTCCGCGCCACCCTGCGGCGGACGCCGAACCAGCCGGCCACCAGCATCACCGCGATCACGGGCACGAGCAGCACGGTCTTGCGGCCGACCTCGTGGTCGTTCCACATCAGGACGATCACGGCCAGCAGGAAGGCGATCGTGACGATCTCCGTGACGGGGCTGCCGGGCAGCCGGAAGTGCGGCCGCTCCACCAGGCCCGCGCGCGCCCGGCGTACGAAGACCAGGTGGCAGATCATGATGATCACCCAGGTGCTGATGATGCCCAGGGAGGCGACGTTCAGGACGATCTCGAAGGCCTTGTCCGGCACCAGGAAGTTGAGGCCGACGCCGAGGACGCAGACCGCGCAGGTCAGCAGGATGCCGCCGTAGGGGACCTGGCTGCGGCTCATCACGCCGGTGAACTTGGGCGCGGAGCCCGCCATCGCCATGGAGCGCAGGATGCGGCCGGTGGAGTACAGGCCGGAGTTCAGGGAGGACATCGCCGCGGTGAGGACGACGAGGTTCATCACGTCACCGGCGGCCGGCACGCCGATCCCGGACAGCACCGTGACGAAGGGGCTCTCGTCGCCCGAGTAGAGCGAGCTCGGCAGCAGGAGGGCCAGCAGGACGACCGAGCCGACGTAGAACAGGGCGACGCGCCACATGATCGAGTTCACCGCGCGGGGAACGATCTTGTGCGGCTCGGCGGTCTCGCCCGCGGCGACGCCGACCAGCTCCAGGGCCGCGTAGGAGAAGATCACGCCCTGCATGACCAGGATGACGGGCATGGCGCCGTGCGGGAGGATGCCGCCGTGCTCGGTGATCATGCTCATGCCTGGGGTGTGGCCGCCCACCTCGTGCTGGGTGGCCAGCAGGAAGATACCGATCAGCATGAAGGCGACGAGGGTGGCGACCTTGACGATCGCGAACCAGAACTCCATCTCGCCGAAGATCTTCACCGAGATCAGGTTCACGGCCAGGACCACCGCGAGGGCGATCAGGGCGAGCACCCATTGCGGGATGCTCGTGAACATACTCCAGTAGTGCGTGTACAGCGCGATCGCGGTGATGTCGGCGATGCCGGTCGTCGACCAGTTCAGGAAGTACATCCAGCCGGCGACGTAGGCGCCCTTCTCGCCGAGGAACTCGCGCGCGTACGACACGAAGGACCCGGAGGAGGGCCGGTAGAGCACCAGTTCGCCGAGGGCCTTGACGACGAAGAAGGCGAAGACGCCGGCGACGAGGTAGGCGATCGCGAGTGCCGGGCCCGCGTCGCGCAGGCGCCCGCCGGCGCCGAGGAAGAGGCCGGTGCCGATGGCGCCGCCGATGGCGATCATGTTGACGTGGCGGGCCTTGAGGTCCTTGCTGTAGCCGGCGTCACCGGCGTCCGCGGGTCGTTCGGCCGCCTGGGGGTGGGCGGCGGCCTGTGCCGTGGCGACGGCTTCCTTGCTCACGGGTGGTACCAATCTCTGGTGCGCCCGGGCGGGGTACGCCCAGGTCGTCCGTACAGCGACAAGGCCCGCACCACCCTTCGCGGCACAGACCAAGGCAGCACCTTCCCACGACTCTGTGTTGACATGCGGTGTCTCATGTCACACAGCGTGACTTGTCACAAGATCCGTCAGTCGTCTCCACATGAGGCGCGAGAGGTGTCACAGCACTGGTGAGACAGCGATACTGCTGCACATGACGACGACCGACACCGAGGAGCCGACCCTCACGATCGACGAGCTGGCCGCGCGGGCCGGCGTCACGGTGCGCACGGTTCGCTTCTACGGCACCAGGGGGCTGCTGCCGCCGCCGGCGATCGGCCCGCGCCGGGTGGGGCACTACGGCGGCGAGCACCTGGCCCGGCTGGCGCTGATCGAGGAGTTGCAGCACCAGGGCATGACGCTGGCCGCCATCGAGCGGTATCTCAAACAGCTGCCGCCGGACCTGAGCCCGCGCGACCTCGCGCTGCACCGCGCGGTGGTGGCCTCCTGGGCGCCGGAGACGGTGGAGAGCGTCACGCGTGAGGAGCTGGGCCGGCGGGCGGGCCGGCCGCTGACGGACGACGAGGTGGACCGGCTCACGGCGATGGACATCGTCGCGCGGGACGGCGCGGTCCCGGACGGTGACGCCTACCGGGTCGACGCCGGGCTGCTCCGGCTCGGCGTCGAGCTGCTCGACGTGCCCTTCTCCCCCGAGACGGTCCTCGCCGCCCGTACGGCCCTGCTGGAGCACTCCCGCGCCGCCGCGCGCGACCTGTCGCGGCTGCTGCGCGACGCGGTCGCCGAACGCGACGCGCGGGACGTGCGGTCCCTGTCCGCACACATGCACCCGCTCGTGGTGCAGGCGCTGCTGACCACGTTCCAGCGGTCGCTGCGGGAGGAGCTGCGGGAGTGGCTCGGCGGGGACGGCGAGGGCGGCGAGGACTGAGCCGCTTTCTCAGCGGCCGTCGGTGAAGACCTCCCCCTTGTCCGCCTTCTCCACCAGCAGCGCGGGCGGCGTGAACCGCTCGCCGTAGCGGTCGGCGAGCTCCCGCGCGCGGGCCACGAAGCCGGGCAGACCGCCCTCGTAGCCGTTGATGTACTGGAGGACGCCGCCGGTCCAGCCGGGGAAGCCGATGCCGAGGATCGAGCCGATGTTGGCGTCGGCCACGGAGGTCAGTACGCCCTCCTGAAGGAGTTTGACCGTGTCGAGCGCCTCCGAGAAGAGCATGCGCTCCTGCATGTCCGCGAAGGGGATCTCGTAGCCGGGCTTCGTGAAGTGCTCCCGCAGGCCCGGCCAGAGCCCCGCCCGCTTTCCGTCGTCCCCGTACTCGTAGAACCCGGCGCCGCCGCTGCGGCCGGGGCGCTCGAACTCGTCGACCATGCGGTCGATGACGGCCTCGGCGGGGTGCGCGGTCCAGGTGCCGCCGGCCTCCTCCACTGCCCGCCTGGTCTCCTTGCGGATCTTCCGGGGCAGCGTGAGGGTCAGCTCGTCCATCAGCGAGAGCACCTTGGCCGGGTAGCCGGCCTGGGCCGCCGCCTGTTCCACGGAGGCGGGCTCGATGCCCTCGCCGACCATCGCCACGCCCTCGTTGATGAAGTGGCCGATGACCCGGGAGGTGAAGAAACCACGCGAGTCGTTGACCACGATCGGCGTCTTGCTGATCTGCCGGACCAGGTCGAAGGCGCGCGCCAACGCCTCCTCCCCCGTCCGCTCACCCTTGATGATCTCGACCAGCGGCATCTTGTCGACCGGCGAGAAGAAGTGCAGCCCGATGAAGTCCACCTGACGCTCGACACCCTCGGCCAGCGCGGTGATGGGCAGCGTGGAGGTATTCGAGCACAGCAGCGCGTCCGGGGCCACGACGTCCTGGACCTCCTGGAACACCTTGTGCTTGAGAGAGGTGTCCTCGAAGACGGCCTCGATGACCGCGTCACAGCCCGCGAGGTCGGCCACCTCGGCGGTCGGCGTGATACGGGCCAGCAGCGCGTCCGCCTTCTCCCGGCTCGTACGGCCCTTGGCCACCGCCTTGGCGCACAGCTTCTCCGAGTAGCCCTTGCCCTTGACGGCCGACTCCAGGGCGACGTCCTTCAAAACCACCTCGATGCCCGCACAGGCACACGAGTAGGCGATGCCCGCACCCATCATCCCGGCACCGAGGACGGCGACCTTCGCCACCTTGCGCGGCTCCACGCCCACGGGGCGGTTCGCACCGGAGTTGACGGCCTGAAGGTCGAAGAAGAACGCCTGGATCATGTTCTTCGAGGTCTGCCCGGCGGCCAGCTCGACGAAGTAGCGGGCCTCGATGACCTGCGCGGTCTCGAAGTCGACCTGGGAGCCCTCCACGGCGGCGGCCATGATGTTGCGCGGGGCCGGGTAGGGGGCGCCGTTCGTCTGCTTGCGCAGGTTGGCGGGGAAGGCGGGCAGGTTGGCCGCGAACTTGGGGTGGGCGGGGGTGCCGCCGGGGATGCGGTAGCCGGGCCGGTCCCAGGGCTGGGCGGACTCGGGGTTGGCGTCGATGAAGGCGCGGGCCGCGGCGAGCATGTCCTCGCGGGTGTCGGCGACCTCGTCGACCAGGCCGTTCTCCCGCGCTCGGCGCGGGTTGTACTGGGTGCCCTGGAGGAGCACCTTCAGCAGCGCGTCGGTGATGCCGAGCATCCGGACGGTGCGGACGACGCCGCCGCCTCCGGGGAGCAGGCCGAGGGTGACCTCGGGGCAGCCGATCTTGGAGCCGGGCGCGTCGAGGGCGACGCGGTGGTGGCAGGCGAGGGCGATCTCGTAACCGCCGCCGAGGGCCGCGCCGTTCATGGCGGCGACGACCGGCTTGCCGAGGGTCTCGATGCGGCGCAGGTTCCGCTTGATGGCCATGCCGCCGTCGAAGAGGTCCTGGGCGGTCTCCGGCGTGACGCGGATCAGGTCGCGCAGGTCGCCGCCGGCGAAGAAGGTCTTCTTGGCGGAGGTGACGATGACGCCGCGGATCGAGTCCTTCTCGGCCTCGAGGCGGTCGGTGATCACGGCGAGGGACTCGCGGAACGCCTGGTTCATGGTGTTCGCGGACTGGTCGGGGTCGTCGAGGACGAGGGTGACGACGCCGGTGTCGTCCTGTTCCCAGCGGATGGTGGTGCTCTCGGTCGTCATGACAGGGGTCTCCAGTGAGGTCTTCGGTGGCCGTGGTGCCGTTTCCGCGGGGATCAGACGCGCTCGACGATCGTGGCGGTGCCCATGCCGCCGCCGACGCACAGGGTGGCGAGGCCGTAGCGCTTGTCCTGGCGCTCCAGTTCGTCGACGAGCGTGCCGAGGATCATCGCGCCGGTGGCCCCGAGCGGGTGGCCCATCGCGATGGCGCCGCCGTTGACGTTGACCTTGTCCAGGGACAGGCCCATGTTCTTGACGAAACGCAGGACGACCGCGGCGAACGCCTCGTTGATCTCGACGAGGTCGATGTCGTCGATGGTCAGCCCGGCCTTGGCGAGCGCCTTGCGGGTGGCGGGGGCGGGCCCGGTCAGCATGATGGTGGGCTCGGAGCCGGACACGGCGGCGGAGACGATCCGCGCGCGCGGGGCGAGCCCGTAGCGATCGCCCACCTCCTTGGAGCCGATGGCGACGAGGGAGGCGCCGTCGACGATGCCGGAGGAGTTGCCCGCGTGGTGGACGTGGTCGATCTGCTCCACCCAGTGGTACTTCTGCAGCGCCACGGCGTCGAAGCCGCCGAGTCCGCCGATGTCGGCGAAGGAGGGCTTGAGGCCCGCGAGGGAGTCGGCGGTGGTGCCGGGCCGCAGGTGCTCGTCGCGGTCGAGGACGGTGAGGCCGGCGCGGTCCCGGACGGGCACGACGGACCGCTCGAAGCGGTTCTCCTTCCAGGCGTTGGCCGCGCGCTCCTGGGAGAGGGCCGCGTACTCGTCGACGTCGCGGCGGGTGAAGCCCTCCAGGGTGGCGATCAGGTCGGCGCCGACGCCCTGCGGGACGAAACCGGTGGCGAGGTTGGTCATCGGGTCGTTGAACCAGGCGCCGCCGTCCGAGGCCATGGGCACCCTGGACATCGACTCGACGCCACCCGCGAGGACCAGGTCCTCCCAGCCGGATCGCACCTTCATCGCCGCCATGTTGACAGCTTCCAGACCCGAGGCGCAGAAGCGGTTCTCCTGGACGCCCGCCACGGTGTCCGGCAGCCCGGCCGCGACGGCGGCGATGCGGGCGATGTCGGAGCCCTGGTCGCCGACGGGGCCGACCACCCCGAGCACGACGTCGTCGATCGCGGCCGGGTCGAGGTCCGGGAAGCGGGCGCGGATCTCGTGGATGAGGCCGACGACCAGGTCGACGGGCTTCGTACCGTGCAGGGCGCCGTTCGCCTTGCCGCGTCCGCGCGGGGTGCGGATCGCGTCGTACACGTACGCTTCGGTGGTCACTGGCAGGCCTTTCGCTGAGGGTATTTGCGGGGCTGTTCAGCTGTTCGTTCGAGGGGCCCTCGGCAGGTCCCAGTCGCGGGCCACCGCCTCGGTGTCTGCACCCGGCCGGGCGGGCCCGGTGCGGACGTCGGTGGGGGTCACGGAGAAGCGGGGCGCGGGGGCCGGCTGGGTGATGCCTCCGTGGTCGGTGAAAGTGCCGCGGGCGGCGAGGTGCGGGTGGTGCGGGGCCTCGCGGAGCGACAGGACGGGGGCCACACAGGCGTCGGAGTCCGCGAAGACGGCCGTCCACTCCTCCCGGGTACGGGACCTGAACCGGGCGGCGATGGCCGCGCGCAGTTCGCCCCAGCGGGCCATGTCGTCGCGGGCCGGTGCCCGGTCGGGGATGCCGAGCAGCTCCATGAACTCGGCGTAGAACCGCTGTTCCAGGGCGCCGACCGCCATGTACCGGCCGTCGGCGGTCTCGTAGGTGCCGTAGAACGGGCAGCCGCCGTCGAGGAGGTTGGCGCCGCGCCGGTCCTGCCAGCCGCCGGCGGCGAGCATGCCGTGGATCATCGAGGAGAGGTGGGCGGTGCCGTCGACGATGGCGGCGTCGACGACCTGGCCGGTACCGGTCGCGCGCGCGTGGTGCAGGGCGGCGAGGATGCCGACGACCAGGTAGAGGGAGCCGCCCGCGTAGTCGCCGACGAGGTTGGCGGGGACGGCCGGCGGCTCGTCGGGGGCGCCGATCATGCCGAGGGTGCCGGTGAGCGCGATGTACCCGATGTCGTGACCGGCACGCTGGGCGAGCGGGCCCTCCTGACCCCAGCCGGTCATGCGGCCGTAGACGAGGCGCGGGTTGCGGGCGTGGCAGTGTCCGGGGCCGACGCCGAGCCGTTCGGCGACGCCGGGGCGGTAGCCCTCGATCAGCACGTCGGCGCGTTCGGCGAGGTCGAGGACCTGGGCCGGACCGCCCGGTGCTTTCAGGTCGACGACCACCGAACGCTTGTTGCGGTTGGTGACGTCGTGCGCGGGGTCGATCGCGAGGCCGGGGCCGCCGGGGCGGTCGACGCGGACGACGTCGGCGCCCAGGTCGGCCAGGAGCATGGCGGCGAAGGGCCCGGGCCCGATACCGGCCAGCTCGACCACGCGCACACCCGTGAGCGGGCCCTCACTCGGCGTGCGCCCCGCCGTCCTCGCCTCCGACATCGAGCCCCCAGGTCCGTGACACCACTGATGTAACACCAGTGATGCTAGAAACGTGTTCCACTGGGCACAAGACCGGAGCGAGCAAGCGCTTAGCCAATTATGGGGCAGGCTCTCCTCCGGACTCGCGGTCCTCACGCTAGCCTCGG
Organism: Streptomyces sp. NPDC058812; assembly: GCF_042744565.1. Classification (NCBI taxonomy): domain Bacteria; kingdom Bacillati; phylum Actinomycetota; class Actinomycetes; order Kitasatosporales; family Streptomycetaceae; genus Streptomyces; species Streptomyces sp. NPDC058812. The sequence continues at coordinate 380,116 of NZ_JBHYOB010000007.1, read as the reverse complement.
CCACCGGCAACGGCGCGTGCTGCGGGCCCAGAGGGTGCCGCAGGGTGACGAAGGGATGTCATGACCAGGCTGAACACGGCCGACCGGCCGTACGACATCGTGCTCTTCGGAGCGACGGGGTTCGTCGGCGAACTCACCGCGGAGTACCTCGCCGCGCACGCGCCCGACGGGCTGCGCTGGGCGATCGCCGGCCGCAGCGAGGAGAAGCTGCGACGGCTGCGGGAGAGGCTGCACGGCGCGGCGGACGTCGGCGTGCTGCGCGCGGACGTCTCCGATCCGGCCTCGCTGCGCGAACTCGCCGAGCAGGCGCGCGTGGTGGCCACGACGGTGGGACCGTACGTCCAGTACGGCGAAGCGCTGGTCGCCGCCTGCGCGGAGACCGGGGCGGACTATCTCGACCTCACCGGTGAGCCCGAGTTCGTGGACCTGACGTACGTCCGTCATGACGCCCGCGCGCGGGAGACCGGCGCACGGCTGGTGCACGCCTGTGGTTTCGACTCCGTGCCGCACGATCTCGGGGTGTACTTCACCGTGCGGCAGCTGCCGGAGGGCGTGCCGCTGGCCGTGGACGGCTTCGTGACTGCCGACGCCACCTTCTCGGGCGGTACGTTCGCCTCCGCGCTGGGTCAGTTCGCGCGCGGCCGGCAGCTGCAGGCCGCCGCGCGGGAACGCCGGCGGCACGAGCCCCGGCTGGTGGGCCGACGGGCGGCGACGCCGACGGGCGCGCCGCGGTTCGCCGGGGAGGTGGGGGCCTGGGCGCTGCCGCTGCCGACCATCGACGCGCAGGTCGTGCGGCGCTCCGCGAAGGCGCTGGACCGCTACGGCCCCGACTTCCGCTACCGCCACTACGCGGCCGTCCGGCATCTGCCCGTCGCGGTGGGCGGGGTGGCGGCCGTGGGTGCGCTCGTGGCGGCGGCTCAGGTACCGCCCGCGCGGCGCTGGTTGTCCGGCCGACTCAAGCCGGGTGACGGGCCGAGCGCCGAGAAGCGGGCGAGGAGCTGGTTCTCGGTCCGCTTCGTGGGCGAAGGCGGCGGCCGGAAGGTGTTCACCGAGGTCTCGGGCGGCGACCCCGGGTACGACGAGACGGCGAAGATGTTCGCCGAGGCGGCGTTGTCCCTCGCCCTCGACGACCTGCCGCCGGTGGCCGGGCAGGTCACGACGGCCGTGGCGATGGGGGACGCGCTGATCGAGCGGCTGCGGACGGCGGGCATCCGCTTCCGGGTGGCCGCGGCCCGCTGACGGACCAGGCCCTCTGCCTGTCCGGCGGATCGTGCCGCGGGCGCGGGGGCCGGCACGCCCGTCCGCCGCGTCCTTCCCGCGTCCTGATCCGCCGGACAGGCCCTACCCCGACCACCCGACGATCGTGTAGATCATCCCGCCGATCCAGGCCAGCCCCGCCCCCACGGCGAGCACCAGCCCCGCGACCACGGCCCGCTCGACGGGCCGGCCGGGGTGGTGGGCGGACTGCTTGGGTGCGCGGTGCGTCGTCATGCGGCCCAGCCTGTCGCGGCCGACGGTGGGCGCACATCCGTACGGATACTCAGGTGGCCGCTGAGCACCGGCCCGCGCCACGAGCACGCGCCGTCAACACGGATTTGAGACTTCTCCCGCTGTCGTCCCCCATCGGCCCGTCACCACCAGCGCTCCTGTTCGGCAAAGTGCCAACAAGGAGTTCAATGAAACCCTTGAAGGCATGAAGTTCCTTCTCGAAGTCACCATGGACGAGGGCGCGCTCGCCGAGGACCCCGCGGGCGAGTTGCAGCGGATCCTGCGGTACTGGGGCGGCAACCTGAAGCACTACGCGCTGCGGCCCGGCGACGGTTCGGTGGTCCACGACTCGGCGTACCGGGAGGTGGGCCGCTGGAGCGTCGAGGGTCAGGCCGGGTAGGCGGTGGCCGCCCGCAGGGCCTCGCGGCACAGGGCGTCCGCCCTTCGGGTGGTCTCCGGCAGGCGGTAGTCCCGGGCCAGGGCCAGCGTGTGCGCGCAGGCGTTGCCGAGGCTCACACGATGGCCGACGGAGACGAAGACCGGCTTGACGCCGTCGCGGGTACGGACGGCCCGTCCGACCTCCTCGGCGCCGGCGAGCAGCGGGGACGAACTGCCGCGGGGCGCGTCCGGGTCGTCGTACGTGAAGGTGAACGGGTTCTTGGCCACGCCGATCGTGGGCAGGCCGGTGAGCACGCCGAGGTGGCTGGCGAGGCCGAAACGGCGCGGGTGGGCCAGGCCGTAGCCGTCGCAGACGACCAGGCCGGGCGGGCAGGGCAGCGCGTCCAGGGCGGCGAGGACGGTCGGGATCTCGCGGAAGGCGAGCAGGCCCGGCACGTAGGGGAAGGAGATCCGGCCGACGGCGGTGGCCTCGGCGACGACGGCGAGGGTCGCGGCGTCCAGTACGACGGCCGCCGCCGCGACGACGTCCCGTTCGTCGTCGTAGGCGACGTCCACGCCGGTCACCCGGCCCGTGCCGGGCGGCGGACCCGGCTCGTCGAGCACCACGCGTACCCGCAGTTCGTCCTGGACGGCGCGGGCTCGTTCCCCGGTCGCGGGCCAGCCGGCGGGAACCTGCACGGTCACGGTCGTCATGGTGGCCGCAAGCCTACGGGACAGCCGGAGTAGGCTCGCGATCATGTTCGTACTGGAACTCTCCTACACCGCCCCGCTCGACGCCGTCGACGCGGTGCTGGAGGAGCACGTGGCGTGGCTGGACGAGCTGTACCGGCAGGGGGTGATCCTGGCGTCCGGGCGCAAGGAACCCCGCGACGGCGGGGTGATCATCGCCGTGGCGGGGGACCGTGCGCGGATCGAGGAGATCACCGCGGGCGACCCCTTCGTCAGGGCCGGCGTGTGCGCGTACCGCGTCACCGAGTTCGTCGCCACGAGAACGGCGCCGGCGCTGGAGCGGTACCGGGAGACCCTCGGCCGGTAGCCGTACGGCTCACTTGCCGAGCGCGCGCTTGAGATCGCCCTTGTTCATGTTCGAACGGCCGCTGATGTCGCGGCGCTTGGCCTCCTGGTACAGCTGGTCGTAGGTGGGGCCCTGGGGACCCTGCCGGTTCCCGGACCGCTGGCCGCCCCGCTTGCTCGGCGACTTGTCCTGCGTGGACGTACGGCTGGCGGTCTTGGACTCGCCGGACTGGGCGCGCTCCTTGTTCACCGTCCGGGCGGCGATCTCCTTGGCGCGGCCGGTGCTCTCGCCACGGTCCTCGGCGCTGTCCTTGATGTGCTCGTACTGCCGCTCACGTTTGGAGCTCGAACCGCGTGGCATGTCCGCTCACTTCCTCTCACGTTCAGCGAACGGATACCCACGTTACGGACGAACACCCGGACCCGCGCGCCGTCAGCGCTCCAACCGGGCGACCCTTCCCTGCTCGCCGGCGGCCCAGCAGCCCAGGTCCGGGGTGCAGTCCACGGTGTCGTACGACCCCGTGTCGACGGTCCGCCAGGTGCGGCCGCCGTCGGTGGTGAGGTCCGTGCCGGTGGGGCCGACCGCGAGGGCGGCGGTGCGGCTGTACGGGAGCCAGGCGACGCCGGACCGGTAGGAGGAGGGCGACCGGTCGGCGGACCGCCAGGTGGTGCCGCCGTCGGTGGTCCGCGCCGCCGCTCGCGGGGAGGGCCGGTCGGGGCGGAAGTCGCCGCCGACGGCGAGGCCGTGGGCGCGGTCCCGGAACGCGAGGGCGAAGACGCCCCGGGCCGGATCCCCGGCCGGGACCGGGGTGTCGGAGGCCGTCCAGGTGAGCCCGCGGTCGGCGGAGTGCAGCACGCGCGCGCGTGCCGCGCCGCCGGTGGCCAGCCACACGTCCTTCGGTCCGGACGCGACCAGGCACTGGCCACTGGCCGCGAACCCGGCCTCGCCCTCCTGCGCGGCCGGCATGCCCTTGTCCGGCAGCACCTTCCAGGAGCGCCCGCCGTCGCTGGTCGACAGGATGCGGAACTTCCCGTCCACCGGGTCGCTCATGGCGAGGCCGTGGCGGCGGTCGAAGAACGTGAGGCAGTCGTAGAAGGCCCGCGGGTCGGAGTTGCGGAAGGACTCGGTCCAGGTCGCCCCGCCGTCGTCGGTGCGGTAGACCCTGGACGCCTCGCCCTCGCCGATGGCCAGGGCCACGGCCCGGCGGGCGTCGAACGCCTCGATGTCCCGGAACTGCAGCCCGCCGGCGCCCGGCGGCGAGACGTTCCGCCAGGTGTCGCCGCCGTCGGTGGTGCGCAGGACGGTGCCCTGGGTGCCGGCCACCCAGGCGGTGTGCCGGCTGACGGCCGCGAGCCCCCGGAACCGGACGTCGGACGCCCCGGTCTCCTTCGTCTCCCAGTGCGGTCGCTGGTGCGCCTGCGCGGGGGCGGCCGCCGTCAGCGCGGCCAGCGCCGCCGCGCACACCGCCCCGGCGATCACCGCCCGTCCCGTACGCCCGCCACCGGTTCGGGCGGACCGTGCCGTGCGTCGCATGCTCCCCAAGCGCCTCATGCCGGGCGAAGCTAGCCCACCGTCCGGGCGCCGTCCAGAGGACCGTGTGCGGCGCGCGCGTGCGGGCACGAGTGCCACAAGTGCCGTACGAGGCACAGGAGGAGAGGCGCGTCACTCCCGCGCATGAACGCGGTGACAGAGGTCACTCGGTCGTCGTGTGCACGGATTGGCTGATTCCGTCGTCTCTTCCAGTGCCAGGCCCGCACCAACCGGAAGCCCGTCCAGCCGTCACGAGGGAGCAAGGCGTTGTCCACCGTCATCGAGCAGCCCGTCGAGGCGCGTCTCGTCGCCGCCGCGCCGCGTATGCCCAGCATTCCCGCCACGCTGCACTACGACCGCAGCGATCCGTTCGCCGTCCGGATGACCTTCCCGGCCCCGGCCACCCTCGAGGGCGTGGAGGTCTGCTGGACCTTCTCCCGCGAGCTGCTCATCACCGGGATGCGGGAGCCGGACGGTCACGGCGACGTACGGGTGCGCCCGTACGGGTACGACCGGACCGTCCTGGAGTTCCACGCGCCCGAGGGCACCGCCGTGATCCACGTCCGCTCGGGCGAGCTGCGCCGCTTCCTTCAGGCCACCGGTGAGCTGGTGCCGGTCGGCCTGGAGCATCTCCAACTGGACCTGGACCACGACCTGGCGGAGCTGATGCGGGGGACCTGCTGACGACGCCCTGACGCTCCCGCGCCGGCAGCCTGTTGAGTTCCCCGTAATCGGCGCCGCCCGTCAGGGCGCCGTAGGTCCCCGCGTCCAGCAGCTCCCGCGCGGCGCGGTGGACCAGGGCGTGCGCGGCCTGCGCGAGCCCGATCCGACGCTGACCCGTGCCACGCCCAGCGCGGCCAGTTCCGCGACCGGCGGCACGCCGGGACCGGCCATCACGTTCAGCGGTCCGTCGACGCCGTCGGCGAGCTCCTTGACGGTCCCCGGGACGACGGCCCCGGGGACGAAGACCCCGTCGGCGCCCGCGGCGGGGTAGGCGGCGGCCCGTTCCAGGCGGCTGACTCGACCAGCGGAAGCCGGGACAGGGCCGGCGGGAACCCGACCTGGACGTCGCCCCGGCCGGCCCGTCTCAGCCGCCCGCCGACGCCACGGCCCGCGCCGTTTCCGCGCTCACCGCTCCCCACACCTCGCCCACGATCTTCCGCAGCCCGGGGGCCGCCGCTCCGCCGCGCTCGGTCAGCTCCGCGATCCGGCCCTCCCGGCGCGCGTCGGTCGCGGCCGGCCCGAGGGCCCGCAGTTCCGCGGCGGCCGCCAGCGCGGCCGTGGCCGCGTTCCGCTCCGAGACCTCCCCGGCCGGTACCGGGCCCTCCAGGACGTACCGCGTCTCCTCCCGGAGCGCCCGCACCGCGGCGCCCCGCGCCAGGAAGTACTCCACGGACGGGAACACGCCGAGGACGCGCTTCTTCTCGGCGCGCAGGTACCCCTCGGCCACCAGTTGCTCCCGGACGGCGTCGAAGGTGAGCCGCGCGTGCAGCCTCACCCAGGTGCGCCACCGGTGCGGCATCGACTCGCGGACGAGGTCCAGCAGCCCGTCGAGGACGGCGTCCCCGGTGCGGGAGTCCAGGTCGACGGGGGTGGCGATGCCCTCGTCGTCGGTGAGCAGGCCACGCTGGGCCAGTTCGGTGAGCGCGCCGGCGCGCACCAGGTGGTGGTGCCGGGCGGCGTCGGTGGCCCCGGGGCGCGCCGGGTCCCAGGCCAGCAGACAGAGCCGGGCCGGCAGTGAGAGCGGGCCGTCGGGCACGGGGCCTCCTTGGGGCCGTGGGACCGGATTCCCGGTAAGGCGTTGACAGCCCAGCCGGTCTCTCGTACGGTGTATAGCGCTTCTGTTGCCGCCGATTGGAGAAGGACGTTGCTCGTCTGAGGTCCTGAGACACCGCGTCACACCTGTCTTGTGTGTACGCCGCGTGCGACCTCGGCGTTCGAGCCGTCCTTGCGGAGCAGGGCCTTTTTCATGCCCGAGCACTCCCCGGGGCTCCTCCTTCCCTCGTCCGACGGCGCTCGCCGCCTCCCGGTGTCTCGATACGCGTTTGCCCCTGACCGCTTCAAGCAACCGCGGAGACCCTGTATGTCTACTTCCATCACGTGTACGTCCCTCTCGTTCGCCTGGCCCGACGGCACGCCCGTCTTCGAGGGACTCGACACCGCCTTCGGCCCCGGCAGGACCGGGCTCGTCGGTGTCAACGGGTCGGGCAAGTCCACCCTGTTGAAACTGATCGCCGGGCAGCTCACCCCGGCCGACGGCACGGCCCGCGTGGCCGGCGAGGTCGGTTACCTGCCGCAGAACGTCACGCTCGACACCGCGCTGCGGGTCGACGAGGCGCTCGGCATCGCCGCGCGGCGGGCCGCGCTGCACGCCATCGAGGCGGGCGACGTGGCCGAGGAGCACTTCGAGACCGTCGGCGACGACTGGGACGTCGAGGAGCGCGCCCTCGCCACACTCGGCGAACTCGGCCTCGGTCACGTCGGGCTCGACCGCACCGTCGGCGAGGTCTCGGGCGGCGAGTCGGTGCTGCTGCGGCTGGCCGCGCTGCTGCTGCGCCGGCCCGACGTCCTGCTCCTCGACGAGCCCACCAACAACCTCGACCTGTACGCGCGAAGGCGGCTGTACGCGGCCGTCGCCTCCTGGCCGGGGGTCATGGTCGTGGTCAGCCACGACCGCGAGCTGCTGGACCTCGTCGACCAGATCGCCGACCTGCGCTCCGGCGAGATCAGCTGGTACGGCGGGAACTTCTCGGCGTACGAGGAGGTCCTGGCCGTGGAGCAGGAGGCGGCCGAGCGGATGGTGCGCGTCGCCGAGTCCGATCTGCGCAAGCAGAAGCGCGAACTGGCCGACGCCCAGGTCAAGCTGGCCCGTCGCAAGCGGTACGGCCAGAAGATGTACGAGCAGAAACGCGAGCCGAAGATCGTCATGGGGGCACGCAAGCGCGCGGCGCAGGAGTCCGCGGGCAAGCACCGCATCATGCACGAGGAGAAGCTCGCCGAGGCCAGGGAGCGGCTCGACGACGCGGTGGATGCCGTGCGGGACGACGACGAGATCCGCGTCGACCTGCCGTACACGGCCGTGCCGCCGGGGCGCTCGGTGCTGACGCTGCGGGACCTGGAACTGGCCTACGGCGCCCGCGTGGAGGGCGGTTTCGATCTGCACGGCCCCGAGCGGATCGCGCTGATCGGGCGCAACGGCGCGGGCAAGACCACGCTGCTGCGCACGATCGCCGGGGAGCTGGAGCCGGTGGCGGGCGAGGCGACGGCGCACGTCCCGCTGCGGTTCCTGCCGCAGCGCCTGGACGTCCTCGACGGTGGGCTGAGCGTCGCCGAGAACGTGGCCCGGTTCGCGCCGGGCGCCACCAACAACCGGATCCGGGCGCGGCTGGCGCGCTTCCTGTTCCGGGGCGCCCGGGCCGACCAGCAGGCGGCGACCCTGTCCGGCGGCGAACGCTTCCGGGCGGCGCTGGCCGCGCTGATGCTGGCCGATCCCGCGCCGCAGCTGCTGATGCTGGACGAGCCGACGAACAACCTGGACATGGCGAGCGTGCGGCAGCTCACCGGCGCCCTGGAGTCGTACGAGGGGGCGCTGGTCGTGGCCAGTCACGACCTGCCGTTCCTGGAGTCGATCGGCATCACCCGCTGGCTGCTGATGGAGGAGGGAGAACTGAGGGAAATCACGCCAGAAGCTGTCGGGTATCCCGCCTAGCGTTCCCGGCATGAGCGAGTTCATCAGCATCACCGGAGCCAGGGAGAACAACCTCCAGGACGTCACGCTCCGCATCCCGAAGGGCCGGCTGACCGTGTTCACCGGCGTTTCGGGGTCGGGGAAGTCATCGGTCGTGTTCGACACGATCGCGGTCGAGTCGCAGCGCCAGCTGAACGAGACGTTCACCTGGTTCGTGCGCAACCGGCTGCCCAAGTACGAGCGGCCGCACGCGGACGCCCTGGAGGACCTCTCCCCCGCGATCGTCGTCGACCAGCGGCCGGTCGGCGGCCACTCGCGGTCCACGGTCGGCACGATGACCGACATCCACTCGGTGCTGCGGGTGCTGTTCTCCCGGCACGGCACGCCCAGCGCCGGGGCGGCGACGGCGTACTCGTTCAACGACCCGTCGGGCATGTGTCCCGACTGCGACGGCCTGGGCCGCAAGGTGCAGCCCGGCTGGGACCGCATCCTCGACCCCGCCAGGTCGCTGGCCGGCGGGGCGGTCCGCTTCCCGCCGTTCGCCGCGGGCACCTGGCAGGGGCAGGCGTACACCAACACGGACGAGCTGGACCCGGACAAGCCGGTCGGCGACTTCACGGACGCCGAGCGGACGTTCCTGATGCGCGGACGGCCCGGCAGCAAGGTCACCGTCAACGGCACGGGCGGCACCTGGACCACCGAGTACGAGGGCCTCGCCGACCGCTTCGAGCGGCTGTATCTCAAGCGGGACCTGTCGGCGATGAGCGAGAAGACCCGGAAGCTGGTGCGGCGGTTCCTGATCGAGGGCGACTGCCCCGAGTGCGGCGGCGCCCGGCTGAACGCGGCGGCGCTCGCGACCCGGATCGACGGGCACTCCATCGCCGACTGCTCTGCCATGCAGGTCACCGACCTGATCGCCGTACTGAAGCGGATCGACGATCCGGTGGCCCGGCCGATCGCCGGTGCCGCGGTCACCGCGCTGGAGCGCGTCGAGGCGATCGGCCTCGGCTATCTCAGCCTCGACCGGGAGACCTTCACCCTGTCCGGCGGCGAGGGGCAGCGGCTGAAGACCGTGCGGCACCTCGGCTCCAGCCTGACCGGGATGACGTACATCTTCGACGAGCCCACCGTCGGGCTGCACCCGCGCGACGTCGGACGCCTCGGCGACCTGCTGCTGCGACTGCGCGACAAGGGCAACACCGTGCTGGTCGTCGAGCACGACCCGGACGTCATCGCGTTGGCGGACCACGTCGTCGACATGGGCCCGCGGGCCGGCGCGGGCGGCGGCCGGGTGGTGTTCGAGGGGACGCCGGGCGAGCTGGCCGGGGCGGACACGCTCACCGGACGGTTCCTCGGACGCCGTACGGCGGTGAAGGAGGAACCGCGGACGGCGACCGGGGAGCTGTGGGTGAAGGGCGCCGGCCGCCACAACCTGCGGGACGTGACGGTGGCCTTCCCGACCGGAGTGCTGACCGCGGTCACCGGGGTCGCCGGGTCGGGCAAGAGCACGCTGGTCGCGGAGCTGGTCGCCGCCCACCCGGACGCGGTGGTCGTCGACCAGTCCTCGATCGGCGTCTCGGCGCGGTCGACCCCGGCGACGTACCTCGGGATCATGGACACGGTACGGAAGATCTTCGCGCGGGAGACGGGCGCGGAAGCCGGGTTCTTCAGCTTCAACTCGGCCGGCGCGTGCGGCACCTGCGAGGGGCGCGGGGTCATCTGGACCGACCTCGCTTTCATGGACCCCGTGACGACGACCTGCGACGACTGCGACGGCCGGCGCTTTCGCGACGAGGTGCTGCGGCTGACGATCGACGGCAGCTCCATCGCCGACGTGCTGGCGATGACCGCCGACCAGGCACTGGGGTTCTTCGCCGACACGGGCGTACGGCGGCGGCTGCGCGCCCTGCGCGACGTCGGCCTCACCTACCTCACGCTCGGGCAGCCGCTGTCCACGCTCTCGGGCGGCGAGCGGCAGAGGATCAAGCTGGCCACGCGGCTGCACCGGACGGGCGCGGTGTACGTCCTGGACGAACCGACCACCGGACTGCACATGTCGGACGTCGAGGGACTGCTCGCCCTGCTCGACCGGCTGGTCGGCACCGGCAACACGGTCGTGGTCGTCGAGCACAACCTGGACGTGGTGGCGCACGCCGACTGGGTGATCGACCTCGGTCCGGACGGGGGCCGGGACGGCGGCCGGGTGATCTTCGAAGGCACCCCGCGCGAGCTGCTCACGGCCCGCGGCTCCAGCACCGCGGAGCATCTGAGGAGGGCCGCGAGGGGCTGACTGGGGGTTCCGTACGCACGCGTCCCCGCTGCATGATGGCGAGTCGGCGCCGCGCCACGGGCGCCGGACCGCCAGCGCCGATACGGAGACCCCTCGTGCCCAGCAAGAAGGCCCTCGTCCGCCGCCCCAGCCCGCGACTGCCGGAAGGACTGGTGACCCATGTCGAGCGGGAGAAGGTCGACCACGGCCTCGCGGTCGAGCAGTGGGACGCGTACACCGAGGCCCTGCGCGCGCACGGCTGGGAGACGCTGGAGGTGGACCCGGCCGACGACTGCCCCGACTCCGTCTTCGTCGAGGACACGGTCGTCATGTACCGCAACGTCGCACTCATCACCCGGCCGGGCGCCGAGGCGCGGCGTGCGGAGACGGCCGGAGTCGAGGAGGCCGTGGCCCGTCTGGGCTGCTCGGTCAACTGGGTCTGGGAGCCGGGCACCCTGGACGGCGGCGACGTCCTGAAGGTCGGCGACACGATCTACGTCGGGCGCGGCGGGCGCACCAACGCGGCCGGCGTCCAGCAGCTCCGGGCCGCCTTCGAGCCGCTGGGCGCGCGGGTCGTCGCCGTACCGGTGAGCAAGGTGCTGCACCTCAAGTCGGCGGTCACCGCGCTTCCCGACGGGACGGTGATCGGGCACCTCCCGACGACGGACGTGCCGTCGCTGTTCCCCCGATTCCTTCCGGTACCGGAGGAGTCCGGCGCGCACGTGGTGCTGCTCGGCGGCGGCAAGCTGCTGATGGCGGCGAGCGCGCCGAAGACGGCGGAACTGCTCGCCGACCTCGGCCACGAGCCGGTGCTCGTCGACATCGGCGAGTTCGAGAAACTCGAGGGCTGTGTGACGTGCCTCTCGGTCCGGCTGCGGGAACTGTACGGCTGAGCCGGCCCGAACGTCAGCCGTCCGGCTCCGGACTGCGAGTCTCGGGGGCTTCACCCACCCCGGTGGACGGCAGCTGATCAGGGGCCTTTACAGTGCGTTTAACCTACGGTCTCGTAACCTACGGTTTCGTAGCCTACGATCCCGTAGGTTCCCCGGCACCGCTCGCCGGGCGCTTTCCGCTCTGTCGTACGTCCCCTGGAGTTTCTGTGACGATCGTCTCCCCGCACCTCGGCAGTTCCGCCGAATGGACCGACGCCCGGCTGCTGTACGCGCTGGAGGAAGTGGTCGAGACCGAACTCAACCGGCACCTGAAGGTCACCAAGGACTGGATGCCGCACGAGTACGTGCCCTGGAGCGACGGCCGCAACTTCCCCGGCTTCTTCGAGGACGGCGAGGCCTGGGAGAAGGGCCAGTCGAAGGTCACCGAGATCGGCCGGATCGCCCTGGTGGTGAACCTCCTGACGGAGGACAACCTCCCGAGCTACCACCACGAGATCGCGAGCCTCTTCGGCCGGGACGGCGCCTGGGGCACCTGGGTGCACCGCTGGACCGCGGAGGAGGGCAGGCACGGCATCGTGATGCGCGACTACCTGCTCGCCTCGCGCGCGGTCGACCCGGACAAGCTCGAGCAGTTCCGCATGGCCCACATGAGTGAGGGCTTCGAGTCGGACAACCGGCACTCGATGCTGCACTCGGTGGCCTACGTCGCCTTCCAGGAGCTGGCCACCCGCATCTCGCACCGCAACACGGGCCACCAGTCCGGCGACCCGGTCTGCGACCGCATGCTGGCCCGCATCGCGACCGACGAGAACCTGCACATGGTCTTCTACCGCAACCTGCTCAAGGCGGCCTTCGAGCTGGCGCCCGACCTGACGATGCAGGCGGTGCGGGACGTGGTCGTGAACTTCCGGATGCCCGGTCACGGCATGCCCGGCTTCGAGCGGGCCGCCGCGCAGATGGCGATCGGCGAGGTCTACAACCTGCGCATCCACCACGACGACGTGATCCAGCCGGTGCTGCGCTTCCTGAAGGTCATGGAGATCGACGGACTCGGCCCCGAGGGACAGGCGGCCCAGGAGGAGCTGGGGCTGTACATGGGCGGGCTGGACGCCGAGGCGTCCAAGTTCGACGAGAAGCTGGCGGCGCGCAAGGCGCGGATGGCGGCGCGGGCGGCGGGCTGACCCGCTACCCGTCCGCCGTCGTCGGGTCGGGGCCGCGTCCCGTGCGTCGTGCGTCGCCCACCGGGTGGCGGCGCGTGACGCGCGGCCGGTAGCACCGGGTGCGGGCGGGGCGGTTCGCAGGGCCGGGATCAGTGCGCGGTGCGCCGCAGTGCCAGCCGCTCCTTCTCCGACAGCCCGCCCCAGACGCCGAAGCGCTCGTCGTTGCTCAGCGCGTACTCCAGGCAGGCCGAGCGGATCGGGCACAGGGCGCAGATCCGCTTGGCGTCCCGTACCGAACTGCCGGGCTCGGGGAAGAAGAAGTCCGCCCCGGTCTGTGCGCACAACGCCTCCTCCTGCCAGGCGAGGTCGGGCGTCGTGATCATCTCGATGTGCATGGACAGCAGCGTGCCGGACGGTGAAAAACGTTCGATCAACGCGGGATCAACGCCGCGCCGGCGGACCTGTGGCCGACCCCCGATGGTCCTCCGCTCCGTGCGGGGACGCACGGCGGCGCGCGGGAGCGGTTGTCAGCGGCGGGTGGAAGACTCGGCAGTGCAGGCAACGGGACCCTTCCGAGGAGGGCGATGATGCTCACCACCCGTTTCGTCACCGGCGCTCCGAACTGGATCGACGTCGGCGCATCCGACATCGGCGGCGCCGCTTCCTTCTACGGTGGCCTCTTCGGCTGGCGCTTCCGGTCGGCGGGGCCCGAGGCCGGCGGCTACGGCTTCTTCGAGCTGGACGGCCGGATCGTGGCCGGCGGCATGCGGACGACGCCGGAGCAGGGCCCGTCGTCCTGGACGGTGTACTTCCAGACCCCGGACGCGGAGGCCGCCGCCAAGGCCTCCGAGCAGGCCCGGGGCGGTGTGCCCATGCGGCCCATGGACGTGATGGACCAGGGCACCATGGCGATCCTCGCCGACCGGGCCGGGGTGCCGTTCGGCGTCTGGCAGCCGCGGCGGCTGGGCGGCCTGACCGTGGCCGGCGAGACCGGCGCGCTGTGCTGGGTCGAGCTGTACACGGCGGACATCGCGGCCGCCGCCGCGTACTACCGGGCGGTGCTGGGACTGGAGACCTCGGCCGTCTCCTTCCCCGGCGGCACCTACACCTGCGTCAATCCGGCGGGCGAGGGCGAGGAGAGCATGTTCGGCGGCGTCGTTCCGCTCGCCGACGACCCTCTGGAGACGGACGGCCACTGGCTGCCGTACTTCGCGGTCGACGACACGGACGCCGCGGTCGCCCGGACCCGGGAGCTGGGCGGCACCGTGCGGATGCCCGCGACGGACATCGAGGGCGTCGGACGCCTCGCCCGCCTCGCCGACCCGTGCGGCGCCCGGTTCGCGGTACTCAGGCCGATGCCGCCGCAGGCGTAGGGCCTGTCCGGCGGATCGGGTCGGGGGCCTTGGACGCGTCTGCCCGGCGGATCGGGACGCGGACCAGCCCGGGGTGTCCCCCCGGCCTCGATCTCCCCATTCCTTCTCAGGTGGTCGCGCGTCGGACCAGGGTCGTCGGCAGGACGACGCTGGAGGGCGTGTCCGGCCCGGTCGCCGCGTCCGCCGCGGAGTTCCCCGCCCCGGCGCCGCGGTCCAGGCCGCGCAGCAGCAGGCGGGCCATCAGCCGGCCCATCTCCTCGATGTCCTGACGGACCGTGGTCAGCGGCGGGTCGGTCTGCTCGGCGACGGGCAGCATGTCGTCGAAGCCGACCACGGCAACGTCGTCCGGCACCCGCCGCCCGCGCTCGCGCAGCACCCGCAGGGCGCCCGCCGCGGTGAGGTCGTTGGCCGCGAACACGGCGTCCAGGTCCGGGCATCGGTCGAGCAGTTCCCGCATCGCCCGCTCGCCGCCGCCCGGGGTGAAGTCCCCGCGCGCGATCAGCCCCGGGTCGGCGTCGGCTTGGACGTCGCGGAAGCCGGCGAGCCGGTCGGCCGCGGACGTCTGGTCGAGCGGGCCGGTGATGTGCGCGATGCGGGTGCGGCCGAGAGCCGCCAGGTGGCGGACGGCGTCGCGGGCGCCGCCGCGGTTGTCACTGTCCACGTAGACCACGTCGTCCCGGCCGTCGTCCCAGCCGGGGCGCCCGCCGAACACGGTCGGCACGCCGGCGCTGCGGACGAGGCCGGGCAGCGGGTCGTCGAGGTGCAGGGAGAAGACGAGCGCACCGTCGACGTGGCCGCCGGCCAGGTAGCGGCCGACCCGGGCATGGTCCTCGCGGCCCTCCGTGAGCAGCAGTACGAGCTGGTTGTCGTGGGCCGTCAGTTCCTTGCTGATGCCGCGGAGTTGCTGGGCGAAGTAGGGGTCGGCGAAGATCCGGGTCTCCGGTTCGGCGGCGACGACGGCGACCGCGTCATGGCGTCGCGTCACCAGGCTGCGGGCGGCCTGGTTGGGGACGTAGCCGAGTTCCTCCACCGCACGCCGGACCCGCTCGGCCAGCGCTTCCCGCACCCCGTGCGCCCCGTTCACCACCCGGGACACGGTGGCCCGCGAGACCCCGGCGCGCTCGGCCACGGCCTCCAGCGTGGGACGCGGCGCGGTCTCGGTCACGGGCACTCCTCCTCGGCGACTGCGGCTCAGGATAGCGGCAGGCCGTCGGGCAGGAGAGCGCGGGAGAGAGCGCTCTCGGCGCCCCGGATCCGCTTGCGCGGGGCGCCGGTGCGGCGTCAGGATCGGCGTATGTTCATGAGGAAGGCTCATGACGCCTGATCGGGTCGCCGTCCCCTCAGTGCTGGTGCGCGGGGGCCTCCTCCCCGGTCGCGGCCTCCTCCCCGGTCGCGGCCTCCTCCCCGGTCGCGGTCTCCGGCCCGTGCGCGTGCTCGTGCGGGTCGTAGCCGGGGATCGTGCCGTCCGCCTTCTTCACCAGGAACAGGCCCACCATCCCCATGTCGGAATGGCTCTGCACATGGCAGTGGTACATCCATGCCCCGGCGCCCACCCCCTC
The DNA here is from genome assembly GCF_042744565.1 of Streptomyces sp. NPDC058812. Classification (NCBI taxonomy): domain Bacteria; kingdom Bacillati; phylum Actinomycetota; class Actinomycetes; order Kitasatosporales; family Streptomycetaceae; genus Streptomyces; species Streptomyces sp. NPDC058812. The sequence goes on along the minus strand of NZ_JBHYOB010000007.1, from coordinate 364,742 downwards.
CCCCGCGATGATCTGGAAGCCGAAGGAGTCCGCCGGACCGGTGATCTTGTTGTCGATGACCTGGCTCGGGTCGTCGGGCCCGGTGAGCATGCCGGTGCGGTTGTCCGCCCAGCGGTGACCGTGCATGTGGAAGGTGTGGTAATACTCGCCGTGCGTAATCATGACGATCTCGACGCGGTCGCCCACGGTGGCCTCGAAGTTCGGCCCGGTGTGGGGCTTCCGGTTGTTGATGAGCATGTCGTTGAAGACGATCGTGTGCGTGGCGTCCGGCAGCACGTCGCCCTTGCGGCGCACGATCACCGGCCCGTACAGGCCCTTGCGGATGCCGCCGCTGCCGTGTTCCGTGCCGACGACGTGGTCGTGGTAGTGCCAGTAGCCCGCGCTGCCCGCCCGCCAGGTGCCGTCGCCGCGGCGGCCGGGCTTGTGGGTGCGCCACGTGTAGGTGCGGGTGCCGCCGGGCTCGACGTCGCTCTTGTTCATCGCCGTGCCGTCGCTGGAGATCTCGTAGTCCAGGCCGTGGACGTGCAGACTCGCCCGTACGTCCATCGTGTTCGTGAACTCGATGTGCAGCGTGTCGCCCTCGTTCAGTTCGATCAGCGGACCGGGGATGGACGCCTTGCCCTTCTCGAAGCCGTAGCCCATCTGACCGTCGGGCAGCTTCTCGGCGTACATCTTGATGTGTCTCACCTCGCCCCCGGCCGGTGCCGTCTTCGCGGTGACCCTCTGGGCCGCGCCGGCCGCGCCCGCGGTCTCCGGAGCGATGGACAACGATGTCGCGACAGCCGCGCCGCCCAGCAGTACCCGTCGATTGAAGCCTCGCCTGTCCATGCCGAACTCCCCACGTTGATAAGGAATTTGCGGAGACGTAGCCGTGATTGGCCGTGATGAACCTGTGGGACGGTACCGGCTGCGGCCGCGTTTATCCACACTCAGGACAAAGTTCGTTCGATCCCGGTCATACCTATTGGCGAACCATGCAAAGAGGTCTAACTTCCTTGGCGCTGCTGCCGTGACCGAGGAGGTGCCCATGCCCTTAAGAGGGTTGAGCGCGAGAAGAAGAGGCTGGGCGGCGTTCGCGACCGCCGGTTTCGTCGCCGCGGGACTGTTGGCGGGCCCCACCGCCAGTGCGCGACCGGCGCCGGACCCGTCCCTGACAACGATGTCGATCAAGTCGCCGCCCGGCGGCGCCAACGTACGTGTGCTGATCTTCTACGGTTCCGCCGCGGCCGGGGACGAGTCCCCGGTCGTGAACGCCGGGATCGCGGCCATCGAGCGGATCGGGCTGTCCGGCCCGGCGAAGGAGCGCTTCAAGGTCGAGGCCACGGACAACGCCTCGGTGTTCACCAATGAGAAGAGGCTCGGCCGCTTCAACGCGGTCGTGTTCCTCACCGGCGGTGGTGACGTCCTCGATCCGGCGCAGGAGGCGGGTCTGGAGGCGTACATGGAGGCCGGTGGCGGGTTCGTCGGCATCCACGACGCGGCCCGCGCGGAGCCGTACTCGGACTGGTTCACCGGTCTGGTCGGCGCCCGCCCGGCCGCCTCCAGCCCGACCAAGGTCCAGCGGGCCACCGTCGAGGTCGGCGACCGGCGCCATCCGGCCGCCAAGGACCTGCCGGTGCAGTGGAAGCGGCCCGACCAGTGGATGAACTGGGTGGAGAACCCGTCCGGCGACGTGCACACCGTGGCCCGGGTGCGCGAGTCGACGTACCAGGCCGGTGCGAGCGCCAACGGCTGGGACCACCCGGTCAGCTGGTGCCGGGACTACGACGGCGGCCGGTCGTTCTACACCGGCATGGGCGGCACGGTGTCGTCGTACGACGAGACCGATTTCCGCGCCCATCTGCGCGGCGCCCTCATGTGGACGACCCGCCTGGCGCAGGCCGACTGCAAGGCGACCATCGACGGCAACTACAAGGCCGAGCGGCTCACCGAGCCCAACCAGCCCGGCCGGAACGACCAGATCGGCGAGCCGCACGGCCTGGTCACCGCGCCCGACGGCCGCGTGTTCTACATCGGCCGCGGCGGTGCGGACTCCTCCCAGCCCGTGGTCACCGACTGGAACGACCCGGACATCGGCAAGGGCAAGGGCGAGATCCACGTCTGGGACCCGAAGACCGACAAGGTCACGCTCGCCGGTGAACTGACCGTCTTCGGCAACAAGGGCGGCGGCGACGAGCTGACCAAGGTCGAGGAGGGCCTGCTCGGCATCGAGCTGGACCCGCGGTTCGAGCAGAACGGCTGGGTGTACCTGCACTACACGCCGCACTCCGAGATCAACCGCGAGACGCACATGGCCGAGCGCCGGGTCTCCCGTTTCACGCTCGACCAGGCGACCGACAAGCTGGACCTGGGCAGCGAGAAGGTGCTGCTCAAGTGGCCGGTGCAGATCCACAGTTGCTGTCATGCGGGTGGCGGGATGGCCTGGGACTCCAAGGGCAACCTGTACATCGCGACGGGTGACAACAACTCCAGCGGATTCAGCGGCGGTTACTCGGGCAACAACCCGGAGCCCAACTTCAAGGGCGTGTCCTTCGCCGACGCGCGCCGCACCGCCGGCAACACCAACAACCTCAACGGCAAGATCCTGCGCATCCACCCGGAGCCGGACGGGACGTACACACTCCCCGAGGGCAATCTCTTCACCGGCGAGGAGACCGCCGAGGGCGGCGGCAAGACGCGCGGTGAGATCTACGTGATGGGCGTCCGCAACCCGGCACGCATCTCCGTCGACCAGAAGACCGACACCCTCTACGCCGGCTGGGTCGGCCCGGACGCCGGCTCTCCGTCGCCGACGTGGGGTCCGGCGAAGTACGACACGTTCGCCGCGATCACCGAGGCGGGCAACCGGGGATGGCCGTACTGCATGGGCAACAAGCAGCCGTACCGGGACCGGAACCTGCCGGACCCGTCGAAGCCGCTGGGCTGGTACGACTGCGACGCCCCGAAGAACGAGTCGCCGAACAACGACGGCCTGGTCAACCTGCCGCCGGTGACCGGCAACAACATCTGGTACTCGCCGCAGGGCGGCGGCCCCGACTTCCCGCGCGACGAGAACGGGATCCCGTCGTACAAGCAGGAGGAGGCCACCTACAAGCTGCCCTGGCTCAAGGGCGGCGGCCAGGCCGCGATGAACGGCCCGGTCTACCGCTACGACGCCGACAGCACCAGCGAGACCAAGTGGCCCGCGTACTGGGACGGCAAGTGGTTCGTCGGTGACTTCTACGACTCGGACCAGCCGCGCAACGCGGTGCTGATGGACCCGAAGACGCAAGGGGACGGCGGTCTCCCGGTGCACTCGGAGTCGCTGAAGAAGATCGTGCCGGTCGGCAACGACGGCATCAAGAACCTGATGGGCTGGAAGTTCGGCCCGGACGGCGCGCTGTACGTCCTCGACTACGGCCGCGGCTTCTTCACCTCGGACTCCAAGTCGGCGCTGTGGCGGGTCACCTACGAGGGCGGTGGGCCGACACCGGCCGCCGGACAGCTGGCGAGGGGGTCTGAGTGATACGTCGACGAAGAATGTGGGCGGCCCTGTTGGCCGGCCTGCTGATGACGCTCGGTCTGCAGGCGACGTCCGCGTCCGGGCAGCCGGCGGCGGAGACCGAGGCCGCCGCGGACCAGGTCCTCACCTGGACCGCCGGCAACGACATCGCCAAGTACACGTCCGCGCCCGAGACGGCGGTGGCCGGTCCGGCCACGATCGTCTTCGAGAACAGTGAGGCGACCGGCAACACCACCGGCATGCCGCACACGCTGACGTTCATGACCAGCGACCCCGAGTACAACCAGGACGTCCAGCTGAACATCCTGGCCAACCCGGGCGACGACCAGGGCGGCAAGCACACCGCCGAGGTCACCCTCACCCCCGGCCGCTACATGTACCACTGCACGATCCCCGGCCACGGGGAGATGAAGGGCGTGCTCGTGGTGACCGAGGGCGGCGGTGGCGAGGACACCACGGCGCCCGAGACGTCGGCGGACGTGGGCGGCACGCAGAACGCCGACGGCCAGTACGTCGGGACGGCGAGCGTGACGCTCGGCGCCACCGACGAGGGCGGCTCCGGCGTCGACCGGATCGAGTACGCGATCGGTGCCGACGGAGCCTGGCAGCCGTACACCACGCCGGTCGTCGTCGACCAGGTCGGTGACCACACGGTGCGCTACCGGGCGTTCGACAAGGCGGGCAACGCCGCCGCCGAGAAGAGCGTGACGTTCACCGTGGTCGCCCCGGACAGCGACGACACGACCGCGCCGGAGACCTCGGCGACGGTCAGCGGTGAGAGGGCCTCCGACGATCCCGACGGCGCGTACATCGACATGGCGACGGTGACCGTCACCGCCTCCGACACCGGTTCCGGCGTCAACACCATCGAGTACGCGGTCGGTGACGGCGCCTGGCAGGCGTACACCGCGCCCGTGATGGTGCACGAGGTCGGCGAGCACACCGTGCGCTACCGCGCGACCGACAAGGCGGGCAACGTCGCGGCGGAGAAGAGCGTCGCCTTCACCGTCGTCGCCGCTCCCCCGCAGGACACCGCCCCGCCGGTGACCGGCGCGACCGTGGAGGGCACCAAGGACTCCGACGGCGCGTACGTCGGCAGCGCGAAGGTGACCGTCAGCGCCACCGACGAGGGCGGCTCCGGCGTGGCCGGCGTGGAGTACTCGCTCGACGCCGGGCCGTACCTCGCGTACACCGAGCCGGTGGTCGTCGACCGCGTCGGACGGCACACCGTGGCGTACCGGGCGAGTGACCGGGCCGGCAACACCTCCGAGCCGCTGACCGTGAGCTTCACGGTGGTGGCGGGCGAGGTGCCGGCGCCGCCCTGCCCGGAGTACGACGAACGCCTCACGGTGATCGTCGGCACGGTCGACACGGGTGTGCCGAACCGGGTCACGAACAACCGGTGCCGGATCAACGAGATGATCGAGGACGAGAAGGAGTGGACGTCCCAGCAGCTCTTCCTGAAGCACGTGCGGGAGGTCATGGACGCCCTCCTGGACGAGGGGGTCGTCGACCGGCGGGAGTACCGGGCGATCAACAAGGCAGCCCGGCAGTCGAAGATCGGCGCTCCGGGTCAGACCGAGGGCTACCGCACGATCCTCGACGGCACCCAGGCGTCGTTCGCGAAGTGGGAGCAGGTGGGCGGTGGTTCGTTCGCGCTCAACCCGGACGGCACCATCACCTCCGGCACCACGAAGCCGGGCCTCGGCATGCTGTGGTTCCCCGAGCGCAAGTACGGCGACTTCTCGCTGAAGCTCCAGTGGCGTGACGACGCCCCGGGCACCGGAAACGCCAACTCCGGTGTCTTCGTGCGGTTCCCGCAGGTCCACGACCACCCGGAGGAGTCGCGGCCGGAGTGGGTCGCCATCAAGTACGGGCACGAGATCCAGGAGTTCGACAGCCCCAGTGGCGACATGTACAAGACCGGCTCGGTCTACGGCTTCGACCGGGTGGGTCTCGCCGGGGCCGGTGTGACGGAGAAGGGCACCTGGAACGACTACGAGATCCGCGTGGTCGACCAGCACTACTCCGTCTACCGCAACGGCGTGCTGATCAACGAGTTCGACAACATCGGCGGCCAGGACTTCACCCCGCCGCGCTCGGACGACCCGGGCACGGACGGGCGGCGGTTCGCCTCCGGCTACATCGGACTCCAGGTGCACGGCACGACGGACGTGGTCTCGTACCGGGACGTCCGGATCAAGGAGTTGTAGTTCAGCTCTCCTGACGAGGGCGCGGCTTCTTCGCGCGGCTCGGCTGTACCCGGCTGGGTTCCCCCGGCATCTTCGGATACTCGGGCGGGTACGGCAGATCACCGAGCCCGTGGTCGTGCTCGTCCTTCGTCGCCAGTTCCAGCAGGGCGTCGAGGGAGTACGCCTGATCGTCCATGCCCGCGTGCACGTCGCCGAGTTCGGCGAAGCGCGCGGGCATGGTCGTGATGTCGAAGTCCTGCGGGTGCGCGACGCCCACCTCGTCCCAGCGCAGCGGTGCGGAGACGGGGGCGTGCGGGCGGGGGCGCACTGAGTAGGCGGAGGCGATGGTGCGGTCGCGGGCGGTCTGGTTGTAGTCGATGAAGATGCGCTCGCCGCGCTCCTCCTTCCACCACTTGATGGTCACCTGCTCGGGCATCCGCCGTTCCATCTCGCGTCCGACGGCGATGGCGGCTCGCCTGACCTGGGTGAAGGTCCAGCGTGGCTCGATCGGCACGAAGACGTGGATGCCGCGCCCGCCGGAGGTCTTGGGCCAGCCGCGCAGGCCGCCGAACTCCTCCAGTACCGCACGCAGTTCGTGGGCGGCGCGGGCGGCGTCGTCGTAGTCGGTGCCGGGCTGCGGGTCGAGGTCGATGCGCAGTTCGTCGGGGTGGTCGACGTCGTCGCGGCGCACCGGCCAGGGATGGAAGGTGAGGGTGCCGTACTGGGCGGCCCACAGCACCGCGGCCTCCTCGGTGGGGCACATCTCGTCGGCGCTGCGTCCGCTGGGGAAGGTGATGTGGGCGGTGGGGATCCAGTCGGGCATGCCCTTGGGCGCGCGCTTCTGGTAGAACCACTCGCCGGTGACGCCGTCCGGGTAGCGCTGAAGGGTGGTCGGCCGGTCGCGCAGGGCGCGCAGGATGCCGGGGGCGACCGCCTGGTAGTACCGGGCCACGTCGAGCTTGGTGTAGCCGTGCTCCGGGAAGAAGACCTTGCCCGGGCTGGACAGCCGCACGGTCCGTCCGCCCGCTTCCAGTTCCACCGCTTCCGCCATGCGAGCCACGGTAGGCGCACCGCCGGTACCTCGCACATCAGCGACGGCCCGCCCGGGTCCGCGCTCTCGAACCCACGTTCCCGGGCGGTACCGCGTCCGGCGCGGTCACCGGCACTCGGCCGGCTTCCTGCCGCCGTGCCGCGCCCCCGTCCTACTCGGCCGGCCTCCCGTTGCTCATCCGGACCAGGCGGCCGGTGAAGCGCCGGGCGACCATGCGGTCGTGGGAGACCATCACCAGCGCGCCCCGGTAGTGGTGCAGGGCTTCCTCGAAGTCCTCCACGAGCGCGGGCGAGAGGTGGTTCGTCGGCTCGTCCAGCAGCAGCAGGTCCACCGGAGCGAGCAGCAGACGGGCCAGTGCCAGTCGGCGCAGCTGCCCGGTCGACAGGTCACCGACCGCCGTCGTCAGGTCGGGCGGCCGGAACAGGCCGAAGCCCAGCAGAGCGCCGCGGTGGTCCTCGGGGACGCCGGGCTGTCCAGCGGCGAAGGCGGCCAGCAGGGTCCGCCGCGGGTCGGTGATCGCGGTCTCCTGGGGCAGCCAGCCGATGCGGTCCGGCCGCGCGCACGTGCCCCGGTCGGGGCGCAGATCGCCGGCGAGGACGCGCAGCAGCGTGCTCTTGCCGGCGCCGTTCGCCCCGGTGACCAGGATGCGCTCGCCGGGTTCGACGGTGAAGCCGGGCAGGTCGAGCCGGTCGCCGACGACGACACGGTGGAGATCGGCGACCGGTCCCTGGTGACCGGCCTCGCCACCCGCGACCCGGGCACCGAAGCGCAAGGGCTCCGGGGGCCGCGGCACCGGGTTCTCCTCCAGGCGCCGTACCCGCTCCTTCGCCTGCCGGACTCGCGCGGAGATCTGCTTCTCCACGTTGCGCTGGTGGCGCTGGTTGTCGCGGTCGGCGTTGGACCCGCTCCGGGGTCCGGCGGCCATGGTGTCGGCGGCGCGGCGGGCCAGGGCGCGCTGCTCCGCCAACTCCCGCTGCCAGTCGGCGTACTCCTGTTCCCAGCGACGCCGGGCGCCCGCCTTGGCCCGGAGGTACCCCGCGTAGCCGCCGCCGTGCCGGTGGACGGTGCGGCGCTCGCCGTCCACCTCCCACAGGGCGGTGGCGACGCGTTCCAGGAAGAGTCGGTCGTGGGAGACCGCCAGCACGCTGCCCCGGTGGGAGCGCAGACGCTCCTCCAGCCACTCCACGGCCGGGACGTCGAGATGGTTGGTCGGCTCGTCGAGCAGCAGCAGTTGCGGTGCGGCCGCCAGCAGGCAGGCCAGGCCCAGGCGGGCCTGCTCGCCGCCGGAGAGGCTGCCGAGCCGCCGGTCGGGCGCGATGCGCTGCAGACCCAGCCCGTGCATGGCCGCCTCGACACGGGCGTCGGCCGCGTAGCCGTCCCGGGCCTCGAACGCCTCCAGCAGCTCCCCGTACGTGGCGAGCAGCCCGTCGAGTTCGTCGCGGCCGGCCTCCGCCAGCGCCTGCTCGGCCCGGCGCAGTTCTCGCTCCAGGGCGCGCAGGTCGGCGAGGGCGTGGTCGACGGCGTCCTGGACGGTGTCGTCCGGGGGGAGGTCGGGGGTCTGCGGCAGGTATCCGGCGCCGCCCGGGGAATGGACGCGGATCCGGCCCGCGTCGGGCCGGTCGAGGCCGGCCAGCAGGCGCAGCAGTGTCGACTTGCCGGTGCCGTTCTCGCCGATGACGCCGATGCGCTCGCCGAGGGACACCGACTGGTGCACGCCGTCCAGCAGCGGCCGGCCTCCGGGCGCGCGGACGACGTCGTCCAGGACGACCTGGAACGAGCCCGGGCCGGGCCCGGACGTGGAAGGGGTTGTGGGGCAGGTGAGGGCGTCAGAAGTACGCCGGTGCATGGGTGATCCGCCATATCGGAAGACGTGAACAGGGCCGATACGGAGCGGGCAGCCGGAATCACGCCGCTTGCGCGCGGCGGCATCGGCGCCCGGACTCCCGGGGCGGTATCAGATGTAGAAGTAGTAGAACCTGATCACGCGTCCAGCTTAACAGGCGAGGAATCCGAGCCGCTCATACAGTCGGATCATGGATCTGCCCGTGATGCCGCCCGTGAAGCCGATGCTCGCCAAGTCCGTGGCGAAGATCCCGCCGGGCATGCACTACGAGGCGAAGTGGGACGGGTTCCGGTCGATCGTGTTCCGCGACGGTGCCGAGGTCGAACTCGGCAGCCGTACCGGCAAGCCGCTGACCAGGTACTTCCCGGAGCTGGTGGAGGCGGTGCGGGAACGGTTGCCCGAGCGGTGCGTGGTGGACGGGGAGATCGTGATCGCACGGGAGGGGCACCTCGACTTCGACGCGCTCACCGAGCGGATTCATCCGGCGGACTCCCGGGTGCGGATGCTGGCCGGGAAGACGCCGGCCTCGCTCGTGGCCTTCGATCTGCTGGCGCTGGACGACGATTCCCTGCTCGACGTGCCACTGGCCGACCGGCGGGCACTGCTGGTCCGGACGCTGTCCGAGGTGACGCCGCCCGTGCACGTGGCACCGGCCACGGACGACATCGAGGTGGCCCGGCAGTGGTTCGAGCAGTACGAGGGGGCGGGACTGGACGGAGTCGTCGCCAAGCCGCTCGACCTGCGGTACCGCCAGGACGAGCGGGCCATGTACAAGATCAAGCACGAGCGCACGGCGGACGTGGTCGTCGCCGGCTACCGCCTCCACAAGAGCGGCCCCGTGGTCGGCTCACTGCTCCTCGGCCTCTACGACGACCAGGGCGTCCTCCAGCACGTGGGGGTGAGCGCGGCCTTCACCATGAAGCGGCGCGCCGAACTGGTGGAGGAGCTGAAGCCGTTGCGCATGGACGACGCCCGGGGCCATCCGTGGGCCGCCTGGGCCGAGGAGTCGGCGCACGAATCGGCCCGGCTGCCCGGCGCCCCCAGCCGCTGGTCGGGCAAGAAGGACCTGTCCTGGGTGCCGCTCAGGCCGGAGCGGGTCGTCGAGGTGGCGTACGACCACATGGAGAACGGGGCGCGCTTCCGGCACACGGCCCGCTTCCGCCGCTGGCGCCCGGACCGGGCACCCGAGAGCTGCACGTACGCCCAGCTGGAGGAGCCGGTCCGCTACGACCTGGCGGAGATCCTCGGCGGGCCCTGACGAGGGCTCCCGAGGTCTTACGGCTTCCCCCAGGGCCTCACGGCTTCATCAGGACCTTGACCGCGCCGTCCTGCTTCTTCTGGAACATCTCGTACGCGTGCGGCGCGTCCGTCAGCGGCACCCGGTGGGTGGCGAAGTCGTCGACGCCGAGCGGGTCCTCGTCCGTCAGGAAGGGGATGATCTCGTCGCTCCAGCGGCGTACGTTCGCCTGCCCCATCCGCATCTGGATCTGCTTGTCGAACAGGGTGAGCATCGGCATCGGGTCGGCCATGCCGCCGTACACGCCGGACAGCGAGATGGTGCCGCCGCGGCGCACCAGTTCGATGGCGGTGTACAGGGCGGCGAGCCGGTCGACGCTGAAGCGCTCGGCCAGCGGGCCGCCGATGGCCCGGGGCAGCATCGCCGAGGCCTGCTGGGCGAGCTTGGCGGCGGCGCTGCCGTGCGCCTCGGTGCCGACCGCGTCGATCACGGCGTCGGGTCCGCGGCCGTCGGTCTCGTCCTGGATCGCCGCGACGAGTTCCTTCTCGTTGTCGAAGGAGCGCAGGTCGTACGTCTCCACGCCCCGCTCGCGGGCCCGCCGCAGCCGCTCCGGCACGAGGTCCACGCCGAACACCCGTCCGGCGCCCTTGACCTGGGCGACCCGGCAGGCCATGTCGCCGATCGGGCCGAGGCCGAGCACGGCGACGCTGCCGCCCTGGGGGACGCCTGCGTAGGTGACCGCCTGCCAGGCGGTGGGCAGGACGTCGGAGAGGTAGACGAAGCGGTCGTCGGCCGGCCCCTCCGGCACCTTGATGGGGCCGTACTGGGCCTGCGGCACGCGCAGGTACTCGGCCTGTCCACCGGGGACGGCGCCGTACAGGCGGGTGTAGCCGAACAGCGGGGCGCCCATGCCCTCGCCGGTGACCTGGGTGGTCTCGCACTGGGTCGGCAGTCCGGTGCCGCACATGAAGCAGTGCCCGCACGCGATCTGGAACGGCACCACGACCCGGTCGCCGGGCCGCAGACCGGTCACCTCGGAGCCGACCTCCTCCACGATGCCCATGGGCTCGTGGCCGAGGATGTCGCCCGGTGTCATGAACGGGGTGAGCACCTCGTACAGGTGCAGGTCGGAGCCGCACAGCCCGGAGGACGTGACCCGGATGACCGCGTCCGTCGGTTCCTGGATCCTCGGGTCGGGCACCTCCTCCACCCGCACGTCCCGCTTGCCCTGCCACGTCACTGCCTTCATCGCCTCGCGCTCCCTCCGTCGCCCGTGCCCGTCGGTCTTGCGTGGCGGCCGGGTACCCGGGGCTCCCGCCACCGAACCGCCGCCCGGTTTCGGCCGAACAGCGGATTCTGTGCCGCTTTCCGTGCGCCGTACCAGATTCGATCAGGTATGGCAATAAATGCTTCAAGAAGCGCACAATCAATGACACGGGACGGGCGGACGGGTGGTCGGAATGCGACGAGGGACGCACAGGCGGCGCGGCGCCGCACTGCTGACCGCGGTGGTGGCGGTCTCGCTGGCCGCGGGCTGCACCGCGGGACCCGGTGCGAAGGAGGACGGGCGGGCGCCGCAGCCGGAGCGGACGCACCGTGCGGACGGCTCCGGCTCGGTGCTCGCCGTGAAGGTCGACAACGTGCGGGCGGCCCGGCCGCAGACGGGCCTTGACACCGCGGACGTCGTCTACGCGGAACCGGTGGAGGCCGGGCTGAGCCGCCTGATGGCGATCTACGCGACCGAGTTGCCCGAGAGGGTGGGTCCGGTGCGCAGCGCCCGTGAGTCCGACCTGGAGCTGCTGCGCCAGTTCGACCGGCCGACGCTGGCCTTCTCCGGCGCGCAGAGCAAGCTGCTGCCGCTCATCGACGAGGCGCCCCTGCGCGCGGAGCCGCCGGGCGAGGGGTCCGACGCCTACGTCCGCGACGACGACCGGCCCGCCCCGCACAACCTCTACCTGCGGCCCGGCCGGCTGCTGCCGGAACCCGCGGGCGCCGACGCCCTGGCCACGGGCTTCCACTACGGCGAGGCTCCCGAGGGCGGCCGGTCGGTGTCCTCGCGCACGGTGCGCTACCCGTCGGCGTCCTTCGGCTTCACCTGGTCCGAGAGCGGTGACCGCTGGCTGGTCTCCATGGACGGCGCCCCCGCCCGGACGGCCGACGGCGGACGCCTGGCACCGGCGACGGTCGTCGTGCAGCACGTGACCGTGCGCGAGTCGGACTTCGGCGACTTCCGCGGCAACAACTCACCGTACGTGGAGTCGGTGGGCTCGGGACGGGCCGAGGTGCTGCGCGACGGGCGCTCGTACGACGCGGCCTGGAAGCGCGGCACGGCGGCGGACGGCACGTCGTTCACCACCGAGGACGGCACGGCGCTGAACTTCGCCGAGGGCCAGGTGTGGGTGGTGTTCGTCGATACGACGAAGGCCGACACGACGAAGGCCGACACGACGAAGGCGCGCTGATCAGCTCGGGGCCACCGCCGGCTCGGCCGGGTTGCGGAGCCCTTCGGCGGCGTCCGCGACCCGGCGGATCAGGTCGAAGAAGACGGCCTGCTCGTCGACGGAGAGCGGGGCGAGGAAGACCTGGTTCATCCGGGCCGTCCGCACGGTCAGCTTGCGGTGGACGCGCAGGCCTTCGTCGGTCGCGCGCAGCAGGAAACGACGGCCGTCCTGCGGGTCGCGGACCTTGTCCAGCAGCCCGCGACGGCCGAGCCGGCTGATCACCTCGGCGATGGTGGACCGGTCCAGCCCCACCCGCTCCCCCACCGTGCGCTGATCCAGACCCGGCTCGGCGACCAGCGCATTGAGGACCGCGAACTGCGGCGAGGTGGTCTCCTCCGAGACCATCGTGTTCCACAGCAGGTAGTGCGCCTGCTGCAGCCGCCGGGCCAGGTGCCCGGGGTGGGTGGTCAGGTCGACCGCGGCCATCTGCGCTCCTGTGGTCATTTCCATCGGTGCACTGACGATACATCGGGCGCACGGCGACTGTCCGCAGTCCCATCAGGCGATTCACCTCGCACTTTGTGAGGTCTTGACGCCCCGGCCGTCCGGTGGCAGCGTGTGGGAAACCTCGCTGAAATACTCAGTGCCCTGACTAATTCGCGGATTGAGTCCGCGATCCGGGGCGCCTGGAAGAGATGGGGCTTCTCGGATGGACAAGGTGGTGGCCACGGCCGGTGAGGCGGTGGCCGACGTGCCGGACGGCGCATCGCTGGCGGTGGGTGGTTTCGGGCTGAGCGGTGTGCCGAACGTGCTGATCCAGGCGCTGTACGAGCGCGGGACCGACGAGCTGTCGGTGGTCTCCAACAACTGCGGGGCGATGGACTCGGGGCTGGCGGTTCTGCTGGCCGCGGGACGGATCGCCCGGGTGACCGGGTCCTACATCGGGGCGAACAAGGAGTTCGCCCGGCAGTACCTGGGCGGCGAGCTGGAGGTGGAGATGATCCCGCAGGGCACGCTGGCCGAGCGGCTGCGGGCCGGCGGAGCCGGGATCCCCGCCTTCTACACCCCGGCCGGGGTGGGCACGCAGGTCGCCGACGGCGGGCTGCCGTGGCGTTACGACGGTTCCGGCGGCGTCGCGCTGACCTCGCCGCCGAAGGAGGTCCGCGAGTTCGACGGAGCGCGGTACGTGCTGGAGCGCGGTATCCGTACCGACTTCGCACTCGTCCGGGCGGCGAAGGGGGACCGGCACGGGAACCTGGTGTTCGCGAAGTCGTCCCGGAACTTCAACCCCCTCGCGGCGATGGCCGGGCGGGTCACCGTCGCCGAGGTGGAGGAGCTGGTCGAGCCCGGCGAGATCGACCCGGACGCGGTGCACCTGCCGGGGATCTTCGTGCAGCGGGTCGTCGCGCTGACGGCGGAGCAGGCGGCGGACAAGAGGATCGAGCGGCGGACGGTGAGTTCCTGATGGCCTGGACGCGTGAACAGATGGCCGCACGGGCGGCCCGGGAACTGCGGGACGGGCAGTACGTCAACCTCGGCATCGGCCTGCCCACGCTGATCCCGAACTACCTCCCACCGGACGTGGAGGTGACGCTGGAGTCCGAGAACGGGATCCTGGGCACCGGCCGCTATCCGACCGAGGCGGAGGTCGACCCCGACCTGATCAACGCCGGCAAGGAGACCGTGACGGTCCTGCCGGGCGCCTCCTTCTTCGACTCGGCGCTGTCCTTCGGCATGATCCGGGGCGGGCACATCGACGTCGCCGTGCTGGGGGCCATGCAGGTCTCGGCCGGCGGCGACCTGGCGAACTGGGCGATCCCGGGCAAGATGATCACCGGGATCGGCGGGGCGATGGACCTCGTCCACGGTGCCCGCACCGTCATCGTGGTGATGACCCACACCGCCAAGGACGGCTCACCCAAGATCCTCCAGGAGTGCGCGCTGCCGCTCACGGGCAAGGCGTGCGTGGACCGGGTCATCACCGACCTGGGCGTCCTCGACGTGACCGACGACGGCCTGCTCCTGGTCGAGACCGCGCCCGGGGTGAGCCTCGACGAGATCACCGCCAAGACCGATGCCAAGCTCGTCATCGCGGAGGGACTCAAGTGAAGGACGTCTACGTCGTCGACGCGGTCCGCACCCCGTTCGGCAAGTACAACGGCTCCCTGGCGGGCGTACGCCCGGACGACCTGGCCGCCCACGCGATCCGGGAACTCCTCGCCCGCACGCCCGATCTGGATCCGGCCCGGGTCGAGGACGTGTACTTCGGCAACGCCAACGGCGCCGGCGAGGAGAACCGCAACGTCGCCCGCATGGCCGCCCTCCTGGCCGGCCTGCCCACCACCGTCCCCGGCGTGACCGTGAACAGGCTGTGCGCCTCCGGCCTCGAAGCGGTGATCCAGGCCGCGCGGGCCATCGCCGTCGGCGACGCGTCGATCGCCCTCGCGGGCGGGGTGGAGTCGATGACCCGGGCGCCGTACGTGCTGCCCAAGTCGGACCGGCCCTTCCCGGCCGGGCACACCGAGCTGTACTCGACCACGCTGGGCTGGCGCATGGTCAATCCGAGGATGGACCCGCAGTGGACCATCCCCCTCGGCGAGTCGGCCGAACTCATCGCCGACAAGCACAAGATCACCCGCGAGCAGCAGGACGAGTACGCCCTCACCTCCCACCTCAAGGCCGCCCGCGCCCAGGCCGACGGCCTGTTCGACGGCGAACTCGCGCCCGTCCCGGTGCCGCGGCGCAAGGGCGACCCGGTCGACTTCGCCGCCGACGAGTGCGTGCGCCCGACCGCCTCCCTGGAGGCCATGGCCAGGCTGAAGCCGTCCTTCCGCACCACCGACGGCACGGTCACCGCCGGGAACGCCTCGCCGCTCAACGACGGCGCCGCGGCCCTCCTCCTCGTGGACGAGGAGGGCCTGAAGGCCACCGGCCGCGAACCCCTCGCACGCATCTCCGCCACCGGTGTCTCCGCGACCGACCCGCACTACTTCGGCCTCGCCCCCGTCGAAGCCGTGGGCCGCGCCCTCGCCAAGGCCGGCAGGACCTTCGCCGACCTCGACGTCCTCGAACTCAACGAGGCCTTCGCCGCCCAGGTGCTGGGCTGCGTCGCCGAGTGGCCCGAGTTCGACCCCGCGATCCTCAATCCCCAGGGCGGCGCCATCGCGCTGGGCCACCCGCTGGGCGCCTCCGGTGCCCGCCTCGCCGGCACCGTCGCCCACCAGCTCGCCCGCAAGGGCGGCGGCACCGGTGTCGCCACCCTCTGCATCGGCGTCGGCCAGGGCCTCGCCCTGGTCCTCGACCGCTAGTCACGTCACCCACGGGAAACCCCATGACTCTCACTCAGCACGACATCGACGCGGAGATCGCGGCCGAGCACGCCGCGTACGAGAAGCGGATCGCCGACGGCGCGCCCGTCGAGCACCATCCGCGCCGCGACTACACCCCGTACCGCTCCTCGGTGCTGCGCCACCCGAAGCAGCCGCCGGTCGCCATCGACGTCACCAAGGACCCGGAGCTGGTGGAGTTGTCCTCCCCCGCCTTCGGGGAGCGGGACATCACCGAGATCGACAACGACCTGACCCGGCAGCACACCGGGGAGCCGGTCGGCGAACGCATCACCGTCTCCGGCCGACTGCTCGACCGCGACGGCAAGCCCGTGCGCGGCCAGCTCGTCGAGATCTGGCAGGCGAACTCGGCCGGGCGCTACGCCCACCAGCGCGAGCAGCACGACGCGCCGCTGGACCCGAACTTCACCGGCGTCGGCCGCACCCTCTCCGACGACGACGGCTTCTACCGCTTCACCACCGTGCAGCCGGGCCCCTACCCGTGGCGCAACCACGTCAACGCCTGGCGCCCGGCCCACATCCACTTCTCGGTGTTCGGCTCGGCGTTCACCCAGCGGCTCGTGACGCAGATGTACTTCCCGAACGACCCGCTCTTCCCGTACGACCCGATCCTGCAGTCCGTGACCGACGACGCGGCGCGGCAGCGGCTGATAGCGACGTACGACCACAGCCTGTCCGTGCCCGAGTTCTCGCTCGGCTACCACTGGGACATCGTGCTCGACGGCCCGAACGCCACCTGGATCGAAGAAGGACGCTGACCGCCATGACGAAGATCGACACCAGCGGCCCGGAGACCGTGCTGCCCACGCCTTCGCACACGGTCGGCCCGTTCTACGGCTACGCGCTGCCCTTCCGCGGCGGCGAGGACATCGCGCCCGCGGGTCATCCGGACACGATCACCGTGCACGGGTACGTGTACGACGGCGAGGGCAACCCGCTGCCGGACGCGCTCCTGGAGGTGTGGGGGCCGGACCCCGACGGCAAGCTGCCGACCGCCGACGGCTCGATGCGGCGCGATCCGGCGTCCGGCGGCTTCCTCGGGCGCAACGGCGTGGAGTTCACCGGCTTCGGCCGCATCCAGACCGACGCGAACGGCCACTGGTACGCGCGGACGCTGCGGCCCGGGGCACGCGGAGCCGGCGCGCCGCACGTCAGCGTGTGCGTGTTCGCACGCGGCCTGCTCGTGCACCTGTTCACCCGGATCTACCTGCCGGGTGACGAGGCGGTGCTCGCCGCCGACCCGCTGCTGTCCCGGGTGGACGCGGAGCGCCGCGACACGCTGATCGCCGCGGAGGAGGGCAGCGGGACGTACCGTTTCGACATCCGCCTTCAGGGCGAAGGCGAGACGGTCTTCCTGGAGTTCCAGTGACATCAGCTGCCGACACTGGCCTGCTCGCCCCCGGGTGGGCGGGCTCGCCGGCCGCCGACGCGACCGACGACCGCGCCCAGTTGCGGGCGCTGCTCGACGCGGAGGCGGCCCTGACCCGGGCCCAGGCCGGGCTGGGGCTCGCCCCCGCCGAGGCGGCGGCCGCGGTGACCGAGGCGGCCGACCCGGCCCGTTTCGACGTGCGCTCCCTGGCCGAGCGCGCCCGCGGTGGCGGGAACCCGGTCATCCCGCTGGTGGCCGACCTGACGAAGGCGGTCGGCGAGGAGTACGGGCCGTACGTCCACCGGGGCGCGACCAGCCAGGACATCCTGGATACGGCGACGATGCTGGTCGCCGCCCGCACCCTGGGCCTGCTCCTCCCCGACCTCGGCCGCACGGAGCGGGCGCTGGCCCGGCTGGCCGCCGAGCACCGGGACACGGCGATGCCGGGCCGGACGCTCACCCAGCACGCCGTGCCGACCACTTTCGGGCTGAAGGCGGCCGGCTGGCGCACGCTGGTCCTCGACGCGCGGGACCGGATCGTCACCGTACGCGACACGCTGCCCGCCCAACTCGGCGGTGCTGCGGGCACCTTGGCCGCCTTCGGGGCGTACGGCGCGACCGACCCCGCCGAGCTGCCGGCGGCGTACGCCCGTGAACTCGGTCTGCGGGCGCCCGCGTTGCCCTGGCACACGCTGCGCACCCCGGTCGCCGACCTGGCCGGCTGCCTCGCCTTCGCCGCCGGGGCGCTCGGGAAGATCGCCGCGGACGTACTGACGCTGTCCCGCACCGAGCTGGGCGAGGTCGCCGAGGGCAGCGGCGGCGGCTCGTCGGCGATGCCGCACAAGGCCAATCCCGTACGGGCCACCCTCATCGCGTCGGCCGCCCGGCGCGCGCCGCAGCTCGCGGCCACGTTGTACGGCTCGCTGGTCGCCGAGGACGAGCGGCCGGCCGGGGCCTGGCACGCCGAGTGGGAGCCGCTGCGCGACCTGCTGCGGCTGGCCGGCGGCGCCGCCCGCGACGCCGCCGAACTGACCGAGGGGCTGCGCGTGCGTCCGGACGCGATGCGTGCGCACCTCGGCCTCACGCACGGACTGATCGTGTCCGAGCGACTCTCCGCCGAGCTGGCGCCGCTGCTCGGGCGGGCCCGTGCCAAGGAGCTGCTCACCGAACTCGCCGAGCGGACGTACGCCGAGGACCGCGATCTTGGCGAACTGCTCGCCGAGGTACCGGAGTTGTCCGGGCTCGACCTCGGCCCTCTGACCGACCCCACCCGTTACACCGGCTCCGCCGGAGCCCTGACCGACCGCGCTCTGGAGCGACGTTGACCATGCTCAACCACCTGACCGAAGGCCCCGCCTCCGCTCCCCCGCTGCTGCTCGGGCCCTCGCTGGGCACCTCGTACGCCCTGTGGGACGAGGTGGCGCCCGAGCTGTCCATCGGGCACCGGGTGATCCGCTGGGATCTGCCGGGGCACGGAGGTTCGGCGGCGGAGCTGATCGGGCCGGGCGCCACCGTCGGCGACCTCGCCGGCCTGGTGCTCGCGCTCGCCGACTCGCTCGGGGTGGAACGGTTCGCCTACGCCGGGGTGTCGCTGGGCGGCGCGGTGGGTCTGCACCTGGCCGTGCACCATCCGGAGCGGGTGTCGTCGCTGGCCGTCGTCTGCTCGTCGGCGCACTTCAACGGTGCGAAGGCGTGGGAGGAGCGGGCGGCGGCGGTGCGTGCGGAAGGGCTGGCGAAGCTCGCGGACGGGGCGGACGGCCGGTGGTTCACGCCCGGGTTCACCGTGCCGAGGCTGGTCCAGGACCATCGGGACGCCGACCCGGGGGCGTACGCCGCCTGCTGTGACGCGCTGGCCGCGTTCGACCTGCGGGACCGGCTCGGCGAGATCTCCGCGCCGACGCTGCTGATCGCGGGCCGCGAGGACCCGGCGACCCCGCCGGCGCATCTGCGGGAGATCGCCGACGCGGTGCCGGGCGCGACGCTGACCGAGCTGCCGGGGGCCTCGCACCTGGCGCCGGCGGAGCGGCCCGAGGCGGTGCTGACCGCACTGCGGACGCACTTCGACGGCGGTGCCGGGCGGGGCATGGCGGTGCGGCGCGAGGTGCTCGGGGACGCGCACGTGGACCGGGCGCAGGGGCGGCAGACCCCGTTCACCGCCCGCTTCCAGGACTTCATCTCGCGCTATGCCTGGGGCGAGATCTGGACGGACGAGACCCTCTCGCGCCGCGAGCGCAGCATGATCACGCTGACGGCGCTGGTCGCGCACGGCCACTACGAGGAGCTGGCCATGCACGTACGGGCGGCGCGGCGCAACGGCCTGACGCCGGACGAGATCGGCGCGGTGCTGCTGCAGACGGCGGTGTACTGCGGGGTGCCGGCGGCGAACTCGGCGTTCGCGGCGGCCCAGCGGGTGCTGGCCGGGGAGGACGGCAGCGCCGAAGAGGACGGCGCCACCCGCTGACCTCAGCCCACCTGTCCCGCGGCCAGCGCCTCGCGGGCCCGCGCCACCAGTCCGTCCGCACCGCACGAGTCCGCCAGCGCGAGGCCCCGGTTCAGCTCGGCCTCCGAGCGGGCCGCGATGCCGTACTCCACGCGGGCGGCGGCGTGCTCGTACTGGCAGGGTGAGGCCTCCAGATAGGCGACGGCCTGCGCGGCGAGCCGGACCGCGCGCTGCCCGGTCTCCAGCGCGGCGGCGCACCGCAGGGCCTCCCCTATGGCGGTGTCCGTGCCGAAGCGCTCGGCCTGGCGGCGGGCGTCGGTGACCAGCCGGGCGGCGCGGCCCGGGTCCTCCGTGGCAAGGGCCCGCGCCAGCTCGGTCGCCCAGGGATGCACCACCGGATTGTGCCTGCCGCGTGCGGCCGCCGCCTTCTCGGCCGTCTCCAGCTCGTTGACGCCCTCCTTGGCGCGGCCGGTCGCGAACAGCAGCCGGGCCCGCACGGGGCGGGGGTCGGGCAGCACGATCGTGGACGGGTACGGCGGGTCGAAGCCGTAGCGGTCGGCGACGGACCGGGCCTCCTCGACGTGGCCGCGGGCGAGCAGTGTGTCGATCAGGTTGCAGGTGGCGGACCAGTACAGCGGCAGGCCGCGGCCGACCCGTTCGGCGATGCGCAGCGATTCGCGCAGGGACTTCTCGGCCTCCCTCAGTCTGCCCCGCCTGCGGTGGCCGAGACCGACGTAGGCGTGCGCGAGGGCGAGGTGGCCGCCGCTCCAGCCGGCTGTCTCGTAGGTGCTCAGCGCCTCGGTGAAGAGTGCCTCGGCGCGGTCGAGCCGGTCGGTGTAGGCGTAGCAGTTGGCCAGCATCATCGGCAGTTCGAGGCCCCACTCGGTGTCGGTCCAGCCGAGCCCGGAGGCGAGGCGGCCGTTGACCAGGGCCCGGTCGCACAGTTCGACGACCTCTTCGGCGTTCTCACCGCGCGTCATGGCGTCGAAGCCGCGCAGGATGAGCAGGGCGCGTTCCGCGTTGTCGCGGCCGGTGCAGGTACCGGCGAGTTCGGCGAGTCGCTCGGACCGGCCGGGCGAGGACGTCTCCCCGGGGTGGATGCCCTCCCACATGTACTGGACGGCCTGCAGTCGAAGCCGCACGGACGGGTCCGGGTTGCGGGCGGCCTCCGCCCGGACGGTGCGGACGGCCTCCTCCAGCTGGTCGTTGTGGAGCAGGGCCTCGGAGAGCCGGAAGACGGCGTTGACGCGCTGCTCGCCGTCCAGGCCGGGCATGGCGAGGGCGGTGCGCAGGTGGCCGATGGTGGTGGCGGGCGCGGTGAGGAGCGTGGCGCAGCCCAGTTCGTAGAGCACGCGCGCGTGGGTGTCGGGCAACGGCGGCTCCTGGAGGGCGCGTTCGAGGCAGCGGCGGGCCGCGTCGGGGGCGCCGACGGCGAGGTGCTCGCGGGCTGCTTCGCGCAGCTGCTCGACGACTTCCTGGTCGTCGTCGGGATACACCTGGAGCAGGTGGCGGGAGGCGGCCGCGGCGCCGAGTCCGGAGTCGGTGACCAGCTGGGCCGCTATGCCGTGCATCGCCGTGCGCAGCGCGTCGGGGATGGAGTTGTAGACGGCGGTGGCGATCAGCGGGTGGACGAACTCCAGGTCGTCCGCCGCGGGCTGCCCGGCGGCGGGGTCGGGCACGGAGAGGATGCGGGCGCTGCACAGCAACTCGGCGCAGCGGGCGGCGTCGCCGCGGTCGAGGGTGGCGAGCCGGGCCACCATGTCGACGGTGATGCCGCCGCCGAGAATGGCGGCGGCCCAGGCGAACCGGGTGGAGTCGACGCCGAGTTGCTCCAGGCGGGCGACGAGGCCGCCGCCCCGGGCCGAGCGGTTCAGGTCGCGCAGTTCGGCGGCCTGCGACTCGACCGGTTCCAGTTCGCTGTCCTGGACCTTGGCGAGGAGTTCGACGGTCTCGTAGGGGTTGCCGCCGGTCACGGCCCACACCTCTCGGCAGAACGCGGCGTCGGCGTGAGCGCCCAGCGTGGCGCGGGTGAGCCCGGCCGTCGCGGCGGGGGTGAGGGCGTTCAGCGGGGCGAGGGGCCGGCCCGCGGCGGAGGCCGCGTCCAGGTGGCGGGCGCTGTCGCCGCTGACGTCACCGGGGCGGCGGGCGAACACGACCAGCACCGAGGTCTCGTCGAGCCGTTCGGCGAGCGCGGCGAGCCAGCGCAGGGTCTCCTGGTCGGCCCAGTGGGCGTCGTCGATCAGCAGGACCAGCGGCCACTCCCGGCGGGCCAGCCGGCGTACGGCGGCGACCAGGCCGTCGCACACGCCCTGCGGGTCGGCCTGCCGCTCGCCCGGGTCCGCTATGCCGAGGGCGGGGCCCGCGATCTCGTACCAGTCGCCGAGGTACTCGCGCGCCTCCTCCGGGAGCATGGACACGAGTGCGGGCTGGAGCAGTTGGCGTACGACGTTGAAGGGGACGGACCTGAGTGTCTCGCCGCCGCGCGCGGACCAGACGGTGCAGCCCCGGGCCTCGGCGAGGCGGCGGGTCTCGGCGAGCAGCGCGGTCTTGCCCAGTCCGGCCTCGCCCCTGGCCTCCAGCAGGGTCCCGGAGGACGAGCGGTCCGCGCACAGGGTGTCGACCGCCCGCGTGATGGTGGCGACTTCCTCGTCGCGCTCCCAAAGGGCGGCCGAACCGGCGGCCGTTCGCCCTACCTCCGTCATCCCGCTACCTCCCCGAGTCGCCCGAATGACGTACAGACCTTGAGCCTAACCGTCCGATCGCGCAAGTGCCGGGGTGTCGGGACAGCAGTTGCCGTGACGGGTGACATGCGGTAAAGCGCGGACGACGCGCCGGCCCCGTCATCAGCCAAGGCACTGTTCGGCGACCGTCAACCCGTCGTGAGCGGCGGCGGGGCGGCGGGGCGGCGGGCGGTCCCGTGTCGCCGAACCCGGGCCTCTCATCCCGCTTTCACCGACGCCTCCTACGGTGGGCACATGACGCAGGAGACTCCTCCCGGGTGGTACCCGGACCCCGGACAGAAGAATGACGGTCCCGCCACCGAGCGCTGGTGGGACGGCAAGGCGTGGACGGACCAGGTGCGTTCCACGGGTCCGGCCGCCGCGTGGGGGCCTCCTACGCAGCCGCCGGCGCACGACACCGCGCCCGGGCCGTATCCCGTGCACCCGGGTTATCCGGGACTTCCCGTGCAGGCGCCGTCCGCGCGGCGGCGCCGGCTGCGCACCGGCATAGCCGTCGCGGCCGCCGTGGCCGTGCTGGCCGGCATCGGGGTCGGCGTGTACGTGCTGGCCGACGACGGTTCGGGCGGCAACAGCGCGGGATCCTCGCAGCAGGACCGGCGCGGTCCCGGTGGCCGGGACGACCCCTTCGGCGACTCGGGCGGCGGCGAGGGCGGCGAGTCGCCCTCGCCCGGCTCCCCGGACGGGTCCGAACCGCCCACGATCGACAGCGGGTCGGTGACGGACCCGGTCAGCGGGATCAGCCTGCCCATTCCGGACGGCTGGTCCGGGCAGCAGTTGGAGGTCGGCGCGACGGTGACGTCGGACGACAGCTACAAGTGCCCCGGCGACACCTCCAAGACCTGCACCAAGGGCGGCGCCTACTCGGCTCCCGCGGTGGTGCTGGGCACCAAGGGCGGCACCGCGGAGGAGGTCGCCAAGGCCGACATCGAGGCGAACGCCGAGGAGTCCTACGGCGGCGAGTCCTACGGCGCGATCACCTCGCACGAGGAGCTGGCGTCCAAGGCGGTCACGGTCGCCGGGCAGAAGGGCTACCTGGTCCGCTGGAAGGCGGTCACCAGCAAGGGCGCCGACGGCTACGTCGAGTCGCTCGCCTTCCCCTCCCCCGCCGATCCCGAGCGCATCGTCGTCGTCCGCTTCGGCGTCGACGTCGGGGAGAAGGAGGCGGTGATCGACGAGATCACCAAGGGCATCGAGGTGGACTCCAGCGGCGGGGGCGGCGGACAGGACGTGTAATGCCTGACGGCAGGGGTGGCCTGGGGTTTCTAGCCGGTCGGCCGTTGATTTCTGCGGCGTGTTGGGAGCTTCTGGAATCGGTTGCGGTTGACCGTAGGTGACCCGGGTTGACCCTGGTGGGCGAGATCTGTCTCCCATGCGTCTCCCATGGAGAATGACGAGCGGCCCCCGGCGCGCATGGCGCTGGGGGCCGCTCTATATGAACCAGGGTGGGGCCTGCCACCCTGGGAGGCGACGAACGCCCCACCCTGGCCACTCCATTCAACGCGTGCACTGTGCAATCGTCACGGGGTAATCGTTCACTCGTTCGAGTGAGTTTGCTCTCCCTTTACCCAGGGGCGGGGTAGACCACCCACCCGCCGACGAGGGGGTACTCACGACGAGTGGGCGGCCACGTCGACGCGGGCCGGCTCAGGGTCCGCGTCGAGTCTGCGCGGGGCGAGCCTTCCACCCTCGCGACCGATGCCCCCGTGACACCACCGTGTGTGGACGGCACGCGATTGCGGCCGGTTCACACGGGGTGCGGGGCGGTTGCACGCTGTTCAACTTTGCGGAAAGCCCTCCCGAAGATGCCCTCCGCGTACCCGGCTCTGATCGAAAAATGCCTGATACATCAGGCTGACTTATGATGATCTTCGTCAGAGCGTTTGTCGAGTGCACGAATCCGATGACGACGCCTGGCTCCTAGAGCACAGCCACGTCCTCGGCGACCGCATCCGCGCCGCACGCATCCACCGCAACCTCACCCAAGAACGCCTCTACCTAGGCGCCGGCATCAGCCGTGACGTCCTGCAACGCATCGAATCCGGCCGCCACAACCCGACCCTCTTCACCTTGTTGCGGATCGCGCGTGTCCTCGACGTACCCCTGGCCGACCTCGTGAGGTGAGCGGCCCGCCCCCGACGGGGGACGGAGACGGGCCGCGGTCAGATGGTCACGGCTTGGGCGGGATCACGAATCCCCGGACAGGCCGTTCCTCCTGCGGGTCACGCGAGGCGGGCTGCTGCGAGCGCTTCCACGCCGTCACCAGATCCGCGTAGCGCGGGTCGATCCATTCAGACACGGTGCCTCCCTTCGCCAGGCAGGCTACGCGACGCCGGGCTTCGGCTTGGGCGTGATGATGATGGTGCACTCCGGAGCGTGCTGGCATTTCGCCGCCACCGAGACGAGGGTCTCGTCGGACGGCGGCCCCCAGAGCTCCGGGTCCGCTTCCCAGCCGAGTGCCGCGATGGTCTCGCGGGTCCGGTCCAGGATGGGCGGGTCGTAGTTGGTGGGGTCGTAGCCCGGATAGTGGTGCACGAACTTGCCCTTGCCGCCGAGCCTCTCGCACAGTTCGGCGTACATCGCGGTGTGCAGGATCAGGGCGTGCCAGCCCTCGTCGACGATCCGCGACGGCGCCAGGCCGAGGTCCGGGTTGGTCGCGCAGGCCGCCACGAACTTCAGGCCCTCGTCGACGATCCGGCCGGCCAGCTCCTCGGACATGTCGGGGTTGGCGTCCATGACGGTGCCTCGGACGCTGGCGAACTGCTCGTCCGTGATGAGCATGCGCACCAGCTCGGGCACGGGCACGGTGGGGTTGTCCGGCGGGTCCATGGGGCCCGGAGGTATGGTCACGGGATCTCCTTCTGCTGGTACGGATGGGGATGGCCCGCCCGAGTCGGGGCGCCTTGCCGGGATGACCCGGCTCGGGCGGGAGTCTGCGGAACTGTCACCGGCGCCCGTCACGGACCAGGCGGTACAGGGCACGGCTGATGTCGCAATGCTCGGCCGCATCGGTGCACTGCTCACACATCGCAGCGTGGTTGAACAGTCCTCGGTGCGCCCGGTCGGCCGTGTGCCGGGGGCAGGCGCGCGGCCACCAGCGTCCCTCGGGGCCGGTCTTCTCGCCGAGGTCCACAGCGGTTTCTGTCGTGAGCTGCTCGGTGCCCCACACGCAGACGGCGCCGCGCGCCTGATCGGCGGTCAGGGCGTCGAACGGCGGCAGGAGTAAGAGGGCCAGCACGTCCGGCGGTATGGCGTGTGTGCTGGTTGTCGCGTCGCTCGGCATGACGGGGCCCCCTACAGGCGCAGTGCTCTGGCTCACACCGTGACCGTAAGGGGCCTGCATCGAAGGCAGAGGCAGGAATCCTGCCCCTCTGCGTCAGGCGGCCAGCAGCCCGAGCTTGACCGCCAGCTCCGACGCGCGCCGGCGTCGCTCTGGCTGCTTCGCTTCGGTCTCTTCCAGGACGATCCGGCGGGCGTACCCGTTGTACTTGATCGTCTCCGGGGCAGCCTCGTGTGCCTTGTCCAGCGTCGCCAACGCCACGTCCGGCTGCCCGTCGAGTTGGTAGCCGCGGGCCTCCTCGATGCGATGCCGGGCTCGGCGCGGGCGGGACTTGATGACGGCCTTGTCCGCCTTGGCGGCCTGCCGCACGGACTCCCCGCCCTGGTGCAACTCGACTGCAACTGTCACCGCGTGAGCACCCATGATGGCCCGGGAGAAGGACGTCACGGGGTGGTAGTAGTCCACGGGCAACTTCTTTGACGTCTTCTCCGCCTTGTCCCACCAGCCCCACGCCGCACCCGTCTCGCCGCGCCGGGCGGCGGTGTAGCCGGCCTCGAACTGCAAGGCTCCCGCGATGGCCAGCACGTGGGCGGGGGCGTCGGGGAGCTGGGGTTCGAGGTAGCGGAGGGCTTCGAGGGTGACGGCGTCGGCGGCGTCGAAGTGGGCGGGGCCGGAGTCGCGGTGGGCTTGGGCGGTGAGCCAGGCGGCCATACCGATGGCGTGGGAGTCTTCGCTGTCTTGGGCTGCGACCATGCCGCGCTCGGCGACGCGCCAGAGGAGCGCGGCGTCGGGCTGGTAGGCGACGAAGAACTGCGACAGGGAGTACACCTCGGACAGGACTGCTTGGGCGGCGCGCCGGTCGGCCGCCGTGTCGGCCTGGCGAACGGCGAGTTGCGCGTCCCGGATCAGGTCCGGGAGTAGCTCGCCGACGACCTGCCGGTGGTTGGGTGCCTCGTGGCGGGCGGACCAGGCGCGGTCGAGGCGGTGCCGCAAGTGCTGAGTGGATGGAGCCGCACGGTCCGCGGTGAAGGGGAATGCGTCCACGGCGGCCTTGACGGCGGCGAGGCGCGGGTGCCCGGGGCCGATGAACAGGTCGACGTGCATGGCCTGGTCGCCGGTGAGGTCGGCGAGGTCGCGGACGCGGAGGAGTTCGGCGATGCGCAGGATCATGGGGAGCTTCGGTGCTTGGATGAGGCCGTTCTCAACCTGTTTCACCCAGGAGGGGGACTTGCCAAGGAGGCCGGCGAGGACGGGTCGGGTCATACCGCGGCGTTGGCGGTAGATCTGCATTCGCTGGCCGAATGCGAGGGGGTTGGAGTACGGGTCCGGGGTAGCATCGGATGGCATGGTCTCGCCCTTCTCCTGGTACGGGTCGCACTGTCCAGGGTAGGGGCGGGACCGTTTTCGTGTGGGGGTGTTGTGGTGGGTGAGGCCGTAGTCTGGGGATCATGTCCCCCGATTCCGTGACCGGTACTCCGGTGCGTTCTGCTGACGAGCTGAATGCGGCGATCCGCGCTCTGTGGTCGCATCCGCAGGTGCCGCTCACGGATGGGCAGCGTCAGGAGTACGCGCGGCTGTGCGCCGAACTCGCGGCCGTCCAGCGCGGGGACGTGGCCACAGCGGCGTAATCCGTCCCCGCTTGCCGTCTACTCAGTCACTTCGGATGCCGCCGCCTGGGCCCTGACCTCGACAATCTTGGCTTCCAGTTCAGGAATGGCACCCTCCAGACGCGCACGCTGGTCACCGGTGAGCTGGTCTCCCGCGAGAGCAGCCCGCATTCCGTCGACGCCCTGCTGCAGTCGATCGGCGTCCGGGAGTACGGCGTTGCGCCGATCCTTCGGACGGCCGTGCTTGTTGAGCACGCGGTACAGCCGTGACGGCGGGAAACCAGCCGCCATGGCGATGGCCTTGCGGTCGGCGTGCGGGCCGGTTACGTCGGCCATCACGATGGCCAGCTCCCGGAACGCCTCCAGGTGCTGGATTACGTGGGATGTCTGGGCGATGGTCTGGGTGAGGTCTTCGAAGGAGCGGGCGTGGCGGGGGTATTCGACTCCGACGGAGTTGCGGATGGCAGCAGCGAGTGCGTCGGCAAGGTCCGGTGCGATGTCGAAGACGACGTCCTTGTTGCCCTCAGCGTCGCCGATCTCGGCGAACTTCTTCTTCATGAGCCAAACGATACACGTATAGCGTTCGATACACCATGGGTCGGGACCACAACGCCAGAGGGCCCCGCCCGCGTGCTGCGGACAGGGCCCTCACGTGCGTCCGGTCAGTTCAGGATGTGATCCAAATACCACACCCCGAACCCGGTCCACGCGACGGCGAAGCAGACCGCGCCCGCCTTCGTGTGGACGCGGAACCAGCGGCGGGTCGACTCGCTGAGCGTGTCGCCCTGTCTCGCATTCCGCAGCGCGTAGGTCTCGAACACCGCGCCCGCCAGGATCAGACCGCCCCACACGGCGTCGCCCGCGTTCACCGGCCGACCGCCTGCCACAGCCCGAGTGCCAGCCCGGACGCGCCGACCAGCGCCGCGATCGACGGCAACGGCCACCGGGCCTTCTCCAGCCCGGCCACACGCTGCTCCAACTCGGCGAGATCCTTCTCCGTCCGGTTCGACCGCTCGACGAGGACCGCGCACGCAGTCTTGATCTCGCCGAGGTCCCGTCCGAATCCCGCAAAATCCCCCCTGAGATGCGCGAGTTCCGTGGTGAGCGCCGTAGTCTCCGGCGGCGTCACTCACGCACCCCGGCCGCACCACCGACCTCGGTCCGCAGCCACGACGGCAGCAGCCCCTGCACCGACGGCAGGGCCATCACCCGCGCGAACCCACCCGCGACCGCCAGCGCGCCGGCCACCCACGGCAGGGACTCCGGCACCCCCGACGCGTCCACGATGAACGGCAGCGCGACCGCGGTACCCACGGCAGTCTGGAGGACCGTCCGCGCGGTCCTCTTCGTTGAGTCCTTCGGCATGTCAGTTCTCCTTCTTCAGTTCGGCGACCGCCGTGAACAGCGCGTCGACCTTCTCTTCCGTGCGGACGGCCGCGTTGTAGATCGACCGCAGATAGGACTGCGGCGTCCAGTTGGGGTTGTTCTCGACGTCCGGCGCGCTCGGCGGGGCTTGGATGATGTCCGTGAACCACGTTGCGGTGGCGACGTCGTGCTTGGTCAGGTCCGCCATGGGGGCCTCCTCCTGCTCAGAGTTGCTGGGGGTCTTGCTGTCGAGGCGGTCGCTGATCCGGGCGCGCATCGACGACATGGTGAAACCGCGCGGGTCGACCTTCCCGGGCTGCCATTCGAGGTGGCCGATCACGCTGCGTTCGTTCCAGCCGTGGTGGCGGCAGATCGCGGCCGAGGCCCGCTCGATCGCTTCGAGCTGAGCGGCGGGCCAGGGGTCTTTGCCGTCGCCGAGGTTCTCGCACTCGAAGCCGTAGAAGTGGCGGTTGCCGTCGGTGTTCGTCTCGTTGTCGGCGGGCAGCGGCTTCTCGTCGATGACGGCCCGGAGGACGTCGTCGTCGCCGGACCCGGCGTGGTTGGCGCGGCCGTAGCCGACGACGTGGATGTGGCCCTGCTTGCAGATCACGCCGTGGCAGAGCGGGCCGGGCAGGCCCGAGTAACCCTTGCGGCAGACTTCCACGGTGTGGTCGTGTCCACGCGTCACGGTGTGGTGGATCATCACGCCGTTGACGGGACCCCACGGGCCCTTGTGGTTGCGGTTGTGGTGCGCCGGGGACTTGCCGTTCGTCTGGTGCTCGATGACCGTGAGGCCCTCGGCCTTCAACGTGGCCAGGTACTCCGCGTAGGACATGGGTGCTGCCATCGCTATACCTCCTGCTCAGGGATGACGACCGGCGTTGCCTGCACCGTCAGATACATGGCCGTCGTGACCGATGCGCCCGCCGCCTTCATCGCATCGACGAGAACCTGCGCCACCTCGTCCGCCGTCGCCAGCCCCGGCAGGCCCCCGCCCGGCGCCACATCAATCCGCATCTCGACGTCGAAGCCGGCTTCGCCGATCTCGGAGTGGACCATGTATCTCGGATAGTCCTGCATGCTGTTGTCCTCTCAGCCGATCCGCTTTGCGCGGCCATACGAGCCCGAGCACACCTGCACCCCGGTCAAGCCGCTGGTGGCCTGCGCCCACTGGAAGGCGACCGTCCCCGCGCTGGTGGTCTCGACCTGCCCGGTCTCGACGAGCATCGACTGGCTGGCGCTGGACCGGGTGCCGTAGGTGCAGGTGGTGGTGAACGCGTGGATACCCCACCTGCCATCACCGCTGGGGTCCGCCGAGACGACGCCAGAGGCGACACCCCACGCCGACCGCAAGCCGATCGCGTCCGCAGGCACCGACCATGTCGTTTTGATCAGCTCGGCGGATGGGGCCTGGTAGTGGACGAAGAACTCCAGGAAGTAGATCGCGTTCGCCTCCAGGGAGAACGCCAGGTCGGGGTCGTCAGCGGTCGTGGTCGTCGCCGTCCGCGTGGTGGTGACGCGCTTGTACGCCTCCACCGGCAGCATCGAGGCGAGCAGCCCGGAGTGCATCCGCCGGCCCGCGTAGAGGACTGGGTACTGGGACAAGACGGCCTCCTACAGGGCAATCACAGCGGGGTAGGCGAGCGCGACCGCGGTGCCCGCCGTGTGGGATTTCGTCACGCCGTTCTGTGAGCGGGTGACGGTGTACGTCTGCGGGTTGACGACGTCCAGATCGTCGTAGCGGATCTCCGGATTGACGTTCGTGTTCGTGCTTGCGGAGATCGACCGCAGGCCCAAATACGTGGACGTCGTGATCGATGTGTCCGTGGCCTCGACCTGCCACATATTCGGTTCGAAGCCCGTGGCCGGCCAAGCTTTCGCGCGGAGGGTGCTGCCCGACGCCTGGAACCGGATCCGATAGAGCGTGCCTGCGGTGTAGCCGCCCTCGACGGTGTGCGAGTCCAACTCGGTCTCCGTCCCGGTGACGCGTTTCCGGAGGGTCAGCGTCAACGATCCGGTGGAGTTGAACGCCAACCTGGCCATGTACATGTTGTCGCTGTCGACGTACCGTCCGGCGAGCATCCCGGACAGGAAGCCGCCCGTCGCCGTAGCACTGGGGGTGAGGGAGACGTAGGCGTCGAAGTCCGTGTACGGGAATTCGGTGAACGATCGGCGGGACAGGTTCGTCGTCGCGAGGCGGTGCGCGCCGTAGCCGCCGGTCACGTTGAAGTCCGCCGCGGTGCCGCCGCTCGTCGACCACGCCGCACCCGACCCTGCACGCCCCCAGCTGGACGCCGCAGTCCGGCCGAACTTGTCGTACAGCACCGACGACGACGCCCGGGTGATCCGGGCCGCCCACACGTAGTAGACATCCCCGACGCTGGGGGTTCCGTCGTGTCGGGCTCTCATCCGCGCGCGGCCAGCCGTCGACGGCGCGGTAACGGTCTCCTCCAGATACGTCCACACCCCGGCCGCGGCCGACTGCTGGACGGTGACTGCGGTGGAGTCGTAGCTGCCCGCGTTGGTGTACCAGTGCACGCTGGGCCGCAGGTCCGACCAGCCGCCCGGCGAGTACACCCACATCGACAGCACGTACTGCGCGCCCGGGGTGATGCTGTCCACGGCGGTGAGATCACAGACCGCGCCGCCCGTTGACGACGTGCCATCGGGGGTGACCAGCAGCGAGCCAGCCGCCCGCGGGTGCGGGTTCACCTGATCCTGCGACCAGGACTTTGTAGCGTTCTCGCCGGTCCAGGCGGAGTCGTCCGTGTCGAAGAACGGGTTCGAGTTGACCAGCGCCCCGGGCGCGGTGACGGTCATGACTTCGCCGCCGACCCGCCAGTCCAGTGGAGTGTCCGTCACGTAGGGCGTCCACCGGTAGCCGCTGGTGGTGTACACGTCCACCGCGGTCTCGGTCGTGTCGAGGGCTTCGGAGAGTTCGGAGCCGTCGGTGTCCAGCCACGTGAACTCGACCGCCGAGGTGGCGGTGTCGGCGTCGCCGGTCCAGGCCACGTCGAACGGCCTGGCTGGGGTGCAGTTGTAGACGATCTTCCAGTCGAATTGGTCGATGGTCTCCGTGTAGCCCTGCGCCAACAGATCCAGCGTGTCTGGGGGCAGCCACACCGGCGGGTTCGTCACCTGAATCCGGGACCCGGTGTCCACGGCGGCAGCGTCTTCGATCATGTGCGGTGCCGCCGCCAGGTTCACCGTGACCTGCGGGAAGCGGGTCTCGTCCCACGTCCCGAGGTGGAGGCGCCATCCGGCGTGCTGCAACGTCTGGTCGTCGTCGAGGAGGTTGAGAGTCGCGGAGGTGTCGTACAGGCCGATTCCGTCCGGTGGCTGCTGCGTCGACAGCGGGCCCGTGTCCTGCGTCAGCCGCGCCGACGAACCGGCGGTGCGGGCCACGGTGACGTCGTTGGTGACCGCCTGGTCGTCGTCGACCGGCTCCAGAGGTGTGACGAGCCCATCCCCGCCCGTGTAGTCGAGGACCATCGTCGGCGGCTGGTTGTACATGCTGGCCCGGGTCACATACCGGATGCCGAGGATCCCCCGCTGCTCCGCCAGGATCCCCTCGTCCACGTCGCCCGCGCCCCGCATCACATCCAGCGCGGTCCCGGACGGCTGGGTGCCGCACTGCTCGTCGCCGGGGCCGGTGGCGTAGGAGTGGATGGACTCCTCGATCCCGATCCGTGACACCCGCGACGGGGCTTCCTCGCCGTTCCAGCCGACGAGGACACCGCCGGTAGCGTTGTAGGCGGAGAGGCCCCGGCCGATCCCCAGGTGACCGATCGCCGTGCCGTTCATGCCCGCGTCCTCACCGAACCGGACCTGGGTGATGATGCCGGGCTGGTAGCCGATCACCGTGCCGTTGACCTCGGTCGTCGACGAGACGTTGTCGGGAACAGCGGTGGGCAGCGACTCGGCGATGTCCACGATCAGCAGCGAGTAGTCACTGTCGCCGAGGTCTTGGATGACCTGGACGATGATGTACACCTCGCGGCCGTTGATGGCCTGCGCCCCGAACCCAGAGTCGTGAACCTGGACGGCGTCCTCGTCGTACACGCGCAGCGCCAGGGCCCCGGAGGTGTTGACGTACAGGGACCAGACGTCAGCGGTGCCGGTCGTCGACCAGGACACGAGACGCTGCGTCGACACCGTCCCCGCCTCGGGGATCCGGCAGAAGAACCCGAGCTGCGACGTGCTGCTGACACGCTGGTAAGAGGGCACGGACACGCGGAGACTACCGCTGGTGATCGTCGGCACCGGTCCGGACGCCACCCACCCGTCGTAGGCCGCGAGCGTCACACCCGCCGTGTACGACATAGGCGGATGCCCCGACACCGCAGAGGCGAGCTTCGTCGCCTCCGCACCGTCCTCCATCGGCCAGTACGCGTGAATGCCCGTTTCCATACGGCCCGGGCTCGTGAACTCCCGGTACATCGGCGACTTCGTGGGGATGACCCCGACCCCGAGCCGGCGCAGCACGCCGGCCGCTTCGACCTGCGTGACGACGTCCTTGCCGCCGGTGTCCCAACGGGGCGTCCAGGAGGCGACTTCTCCGACGAACCGCACCTTGCGGTTGGTGATCTCGGCGTTTCCGGCGACGGTCCAGGTGAGGCCAGCGCTGTCGACGAAGCTGGTGGCGCCGGAGGTCTGTGCGGTGAAATCGGGGTCGGTGACGATCGTGCCGTCGATGGAGGATCGGATTTCGGCGGCGTGCACCAGGCCGATGGCCCGGGTGTTGTCGAGGTGCTTTGCGTCGCCGATCCGCAGTGGGGCGGTGCCTGCGTGGATGCTGGTGGTGCCGCTTCCGGTGATCGTGTCGCCGAGTTGCGTCCAGGGGCCCGCCAGGGTGGGTGCGGTGTAGAAGGTGACGGTGTGGCCGGAGGCGCCGTTGTCGGCGTCGATGGTGGCGCGGATCGTGATCCTGC
The DNA here is from genome assembly GCF_042744565.1 of Streptomyces sp. NPDC058812. Lineage (NCBI taxonomy): Bacteria > Bacillati > Actinomycetota > Actinomycetes > Kitasatosporales > Streptomycetaceae > Streptomyces > Streptomyces sp. NPDC058812. Next base: position 331,399 of record NZ_JBHYOB010000007.1, on the reverse strand, counting down.
CCGACGTGGTCAGGGGCAGGTCGGCGGTGGCCATCGCGCCGTTGGTTATGAAGCTGCCGTTGCTGGACCACTCCAGGTAGGGGCGGCTTTTGCGGGTCGACAGGACCCACGACCGGGCGCCGGAGTCGTCCTTGCCGATGATGTTGGTCTGCGGGAACGCCGTCTCGCCCGTGGACGGGTAGTCGGGCAGGCACCAGTTGGCGAGGGTCGCGTCGACGCGGATGTCGATGTCGCCAGTGATGTCGAGCGCGGCCGCGTCCGGCGTGGAGGCGTAGTCGCCGTCCCCGCCGGGCAGGTCGAGGGCCACGCTGCCCGTGAGGACCGACACCCGGACGGGCGTGTTGCGGCCGATCTGCCCGAAGTACGGCGACTCCGGGTTCTGCGGGCTGTACTTCCCGTCCGTGTTCGACAGCGAGAACGAGCAGCGGCCCGGGTCGGTCTGCCGCCCCCAGTCCGCCCGTCCGCGCGTGATACGGATCTTGTCCTCGTAGCGGGCATCGTTCGAGACGTCCGTCCACGTCGTGCCGTCCAGCGACAGATCCACCTGCAGCGGCAGCCGGTCCTCGGGAAACGCCATCAGTCCATCCCTCCGAGCGTGGCCCGCAGCCCGCCGCGCGTCTGTACCTGCTTCCGGCCCACGTCCACCCAGATCTGCCCGAACTCCCGTTCCGCGATCTGCACGTTCAGCACGATCGGCCGGCCGTCAGCCGTCGCAGCCGGCATCGGTACGCGCCGTGGGCCGCCGCCGCGGGGGGTGTTGAGCATGGATGTCCAGGCCTGCTGCTGCATGCGGCGGGTGTCCGGCCCGGAGTACACCCGGGAGCCGTAAGGGAGACGGACCAGCTCGGGCTCGTGCTCGCCGACCATCGTCCACGAGCCCCGCGCCCCGCCCGACGCCGCGCCGCCGATGATCCCGCCCGTGGCCTTCATACCGAAGCCCTTCTCGATGGCCTTCTCCATCGCGGCGGTGAGCTTCTTCATCCGGTCACCCAGAATGTCGACGGTCCGCTCCCAGGCCTTGACGAGCTGCTCTTGGCCCTTGATCTGAGAGCCGTACACAGAGTCCGAGGTGGTCCTCCCCGCACTGATCGCCCGGTCCTGAATCTGCCGCTGCAGCACGTTCATCATCGCGATGTCCTTCGCGGACGCCTTCAGCATCGCGGACGCTGTCTCCAGGCCCCCGCCGTCGATGCCAGCCTCGGCGATCTGCTCAATGAGGTCGCTGCGGACGCCCTTCTTCTGGAGCTGCTGGAGAGCGGACGCGAACGCTGACGCCTTGTCCCGGCTCCCGACCAGGTTCGCCATGATCGACTGGGGGGTGACCGGGCCGTCCCCGCGATTCTTCGTGATGTTCGACGCCGACAGGACGCCGTTCATGATGGACTCGCGCAGCTGCGACGCCGCCCGCCGCAGCTCATCGAGACGGTCCTTCGACTTCTGCAGCGACGAGGACGCCTTCGTCAACTGCCGCTCGTAGGTCATGAGCTTCTTGCCAGTGGAGTCCAACTGCTTGAGCAGCCGGGATTCGGTCTTGCCGCTCGTCGCCTTCTGGATGATCGAGCGCCACTGGTTCAGCGCCGACACCAGCGAACTGATCGAGTCCGGGTTGCCGAGGGCGTTCCCGAACTCCGACGACCGCCAGCCCGCCATCCACCCGAACCGCGACAGGGTGAGGTCGGAGCGCGCCTTGCTCCGGGCCTCCCGTTCCTTCTTCGTGGCACCGCCGCCAGCGAGCTTCAGCGTCCCCCGGTTCAGCGCGTCCAACACAGGCAGCCCGTACTTCTTGACCGCAGACGACTGCACGACGTACTCGGTGTCCGACACCATGGCGGTCGCACCCGACGCAAACGTCGCCATGATCGAGTCGCTGCGGGGGCCGCCGGGGCCCTCGATGAGGCCGCCGTTCGGGAAGTGCTGCAGCGCGCCGCCGTCGGCGAGGGCCTGCACCCGGCCACCGGCAGACCGGAACGGCTTCGCCACCCCGTTATCGATGTGGCGGCTGTAGACGTTGATGTACGAGCTGCCGAGGACCTTGCCGATGGCCCCGCGGACCGCGCTCCAGAACGGGTTGGTGTTGCCGTGGATGTTCGACGTCTTCTTCGGCGGCTTCCATCGGCTGACCTGCGCTGCGGCGCCGAAGAACGCTTTCGGGTCGGCGCCCATCGTGGCGTCTGCCTTGCTCCGGTCGAACGCCGCCAACTGGGCCTTGGCTGCCGCGATGTTCTCCTCAGCCTGCTTCTTCTCGGCGGTGAGCTGGGCACGGCGCGTTTTCGTCAGCGCCGGGTCTTCCAACTTCTCCTTGATCGACTTCAGCGCCTGTTCGGCGTGCGACACGTTCATCGTCAACTGCGCCCGGTTCAAGCGCGGGACAGCTTCGTCGACGAAGGAATTGATGCCGCCGCCCACGTCCTTCAGGGTGCCGCGGAAGCCTTCTGCCCACTCGTCAAAGCCCTCGTTCGCAGCCTTGAACTTGTCGCCGATCACGGGCAGATTGCCGAACGCGATTGCCATCCCAGACACCATGCCGTCGACCGCGAGGAGCACCGCCTCCGTCGTCAGACGGAACGCCGACCACAGTTCCGGCAGCATGCTCACACCAACCGTGACCATGGACGTGATGCCGTGCGCGATCGCATAGAACGCGCCCCGGATCGCGCCCTCGTTCGCCGACACCCAGTCGGACAGCTTCGTGAACCCGCCGGCCATGTCGTCGATTCCGCTGGTGTCGATGCCCATGACGGAGAGGAGGGCGTCGAAGAGGGCGCCGCCGACTGCTGAGGCGAACGTGCCTGCGACTTCGGCGCCGATCGTGAGGATGTCGGTGAGTGCGCCGAGGGCGTCGGCGGCGATCCGTGCGACCGGTTCCATTCCGGTCATCACGCCTTCGAACACGGTGGCGAGTCCGAGGAGTCCTTGCCCCATGAGCTCCAGTAGTTCGCGGGTCAGCGGTCCGAACGCTTCAGTGAAACTTCCGGCGATCTTGCCGAGGGCGGGAAGGAGGCCGCCGTTCAGGAAGTCCGCGAGGCCGTTCAGGATGTCGGAGCTGCCGCCGATGCCCTGCTCCAGCTCCTTGAACATGCTGGGCAGGCCAGTGTCGAGGAACCCGCCGAGGAGGTTCTGCCACGCGTCCAGCGCGGGCTTCGACTTCGTGCCGAACTCCAGGAACGACTGGGTGAACTTGCCGACGGACTCGGCGAACTGTTCGACGAACACGACACCGAGCTGCGCGTTCTTCTGGAACGCGGACTGGAACACGGGGCTGTCGACGAACTTCGCGGCCCGCTCTGTGATCGTCCCGAACGTCTCCGCGCCGAGCACGAGCGACGGCTCAAGATCCTCCATTGCTGACTTCAGGGACTTGACCGCCCGCTCCGTGTGCGGGGCGACCGCCTTCTCCGCCGCCTTCTTCCAGTCCTCGAACGCCGGTTTGAGTTCCTTCGCCTTCTTCTTCAGATCGTCCATGGCCAGGGCCGCGCCACCACCGACGACAGCAAGTCCGGACAGCATCGGGGCGAGTGCGCCGATCGTCGGCAGCAGCGAGGTGCCGGCCGCCGCTGCCGCGCCGATCATCTTTGCGCGGAGTCCGTTGCTGCCGCCGCCGAGCGCGTTCCCGGCGTTGGATGCTGAGCTTGCGAGGCCGTCGAGGCTGCCGCCGACGATCCGCAGCGACGCGCCCATGGCCCCGGCCTGACGCTGCAACTGGTTCAGGTTCCGGTTCACCGAGTTGAAGCCGGGGCCCGTCAGGTCCCGAACATGCACGGTGATCGTTACGTCGTCAGCCATCAGGGGCCCCTCCCTCCGGTGTGCCGAGTTGCTCGATGGTGATCAGGCGCAGCAGCTCCGCCGGCTCGTCCAGCACCTCGGACGGCAGCTTGTGGAACTCGCGGCAGAGCTGCAGGATCAGGCGGGCACGGCTGAGTTCTCCGGGCTCTCGGAGAGGGGTGCCATCGGAATCGGTACCGCCGGGGACGGCTCGCCATCGGGCGAGCTCTGCGGCAAAGGGTCGGAGACCCCGCTGCCCACGGTGCGGAGCGCGTTCAGGACGGCCAGGACCATGCCGCCGTCCTGCGTGCACACGCCTTCGAACGTGGTGGGAACCGCCACGCCGTTGTCGTCCTCGACGTTCCAGGCGACGAGACGCTGCACGAGGGCCTTGACGACGAGGTCGGGGGTGAACTCCATCTCGTTGAGTTCGAGTTCCTCACCAACCGTGAGGCCCCGGACGCTGGCCTCCAGGCCCTCGTACTCGGTGCCGGTGAAGTCGAGCTTGAAGATGCGGCGCTTGGGTCGGTATCCCATGGGTGCCTCCTCTCAGGTCCAGGTGGGGACGGTGCCGTCGGAGAGGACTCCGGGGACCGACCAGGTGAGTTCGCCGCTGTCGGCGCGAGTGAGGGGGTAGTCCGTGTACAGGCACTCGTTGGCGAGGGTCTGCCCGGACACCGTGAGGGTGGTGGTGCGCGCCACCGAGGTGGAGGGCACGGTCTTGAACACGTCATGAGAGGCGTTCGCGGCATCGTTGAAGACGCCGTTCAGCGTGACGCTGAAGTCCGCGAGGAGCAGGATGCGCTCGTAGGCACTCTTGTCGATGCCGGTCGCGTCCTGCACACCGCGCGGCGTCGCGAACTGCACGTTCGTGACATCGTTGACGATCGCGCGGGCGGTGCCTGCCGCATCGTCGACCGAGCACACGCTCCAGCCGAGCCCTGATTCCTTGGCCATGGCCGTTATCCCTTCTGCTGCTGGTCGACGAGCCGAAGCTGGTTCTCGCCGAAGTCCTCCACCCAGTCCTGCGGACGGGTGTGTCGCCGGCTGCGGCCGGTGGGGTTGCCCCGCCAGTCCCCGTCGCGGACGAGGTACAGCTCGGGGACGGTCTGGTGGTCCGCGAAGCACCGCTGGCCGGACTCGAACCTGAAGACGGTCAGGCCCTCGCCGGTGCGGGTCTCACGGAACGTCCGGCGGGACTCGCCTCTGATGTAGGCGGCCTGCGCCTTACCCAGCGTGGTGCGCTCGTCGATGACGGAGTCCCAGCCGTTCCGCCATGCCGGGCACGCGACCTGCTCGCACACGGCGCGGACGGTTGTGTCCCGGCGGCGGGTGATCTGGTACGTCTGGTACGCGCCGACCGGCAGGTTCGGATCGATCCTCGTCACGGGTCGCACTAGTACGTCACCTCCACGTCGTTGCGGATCACGGACACCGCGAACACGGCCTCCGAGAACGTGCCGCTGGTCACGACGCGCAGATACCGCTCCACCGTCTGAGCCCGGCCCGTCTGAATCCGCTGCGCCCCCACCCCGGCCGCCGCCGTGAACCCGCCACCCGTGACGTCCGTCCACGGATCGACAGCACCGTCATCTGCGGACTCCTGCAGCTTCACCGTCACGCTGGTGCCGGTGAACGCGAAAACGTGCAGGTACGCCTGGAGGCCGAAGCTCGCCGGCCCGGTGCCGAAGTCCACGCTGGTGCCGTTGGTGGCGGTCGTGTCCGTCCGCTTCCCCGCGGTCAGCGACCGGCCCCACTCCAGCGTGTACGTGTTCGACTGCATCTCCACACCGAACGTGAAGCTGCCGTCGTCGCCCCTCGTGCCGTCGTAGTTGATCTGCTTCCCGACGAGGTTCGCCGACGGGCTCCCGAGCGCGGTGCCGCGGCAGTACATGGCGGTCACGTCCGTGCGCGGCAGCACACTGAGCACCGCGTGCGCAGCATCCGCAGCCGGGCCCGGGTTGAAGAAGCTCGTGACCTGCAGCCGGCCGTCCTTCTTGCCGCCCTTCCGCTCGTGCGCGGACTTCGTGATGGCGGTGAAGTCGAGCGGTGACGGGCCGCCGCCGATGTTGCCGACGGCTTGGATGTCGCCGGAGAGGTCGTAGCCGGAGATGAACAGGGCATCTCCGAGACCGGATTGCTTGGCCACTACGCCTCCTGGTTCCAAAGATCATCAACGATGAGGGGCAGCAGGATCGTCATGCAGCGGTACTCCGCGCCGGACTCCTGCAAGTAGCCGGCGCGGGCGGACAGTGGTTCGCCGTAGGCGCCGAGGAGGTCGACGTGGCGGACGAGGCCGTCGAGGGTGAAGTCGCCGGAGTAGGCGGCCATGAGCCAGTCGAGGGCGTCCATGAGGGTGGGATCGATGCTGTCGGGGACGTTGCTGTTGATCGGCGCGTACAGGCGGACGAACAGGGCGAGCCGCGCCGACGTCTTGCCGAGCCCGGAGCCGCCGCGGGCAGGGCCGATCTGCTCGACCCACACCGCACACGTGAGCCCGGAGACTGGCGGAGACTTCGGTTCGTGACCGTTGACTGCGGCGAAGTAGCCAGACGCGAGGGCGTGGCTCTGTGCCGCGTCGAGGACGGTGACAGCGTCGAGGGCCATGTCAGATCAGCCCTCTCGACCGGTAGCGGGCCAGAAGCTGCTGTGCGATCTGCGGGGCCTTCCGGTCCAGCAGGGGCTTGGTCCGACGGAACGTGAAGTAGCCGGGGAAGATCGTGACGGGGCTGTTGCGGGAGCCGGTGCCTTCCAGCCAGGGCCCGTAGATGACGCGCTGGTCGTGGACCTGGTACCGCCCGGACGAGGTGCGGTCGACGGAGATCTTCGACTGGTAGTAGCCCGTGGGGTGACGCAGCACCTGCCGCAGCCGCTGGTGCACCATCCGCTCGCCTTCGATGGCGACCTGGTACTCGACGTCGTCCGCGTAGTCGTGCAGGGCGCGCCCCGCCCGGCCCGTAGCCCACGGCCCGGAAGCGCTGCTGTTGACGCGTACATCGAAGCCAGGCATCGCTCACACTCCCCTGTGGCGGGCTTTACGCCCGTGCGCGTCGTAGGTCTGGGCACGCAGCGACTCCAACGACAACGTCTCCACCGACACGGACTTCGCGCCCGAGCTGGTCTTGCTGGTCCGGGCATAGCCGGCCTGCTCCTGCAGCACGCGGTTCATGGCGTTGGCGATGACCAGGTCCCGGACGAGGCCGGGCGGCTCCCACCGGTGGACGGTGGTGCCGGTGGTGTGGGTGGCTGCGGTGGTGCCGAGGGCGCCGCGGGTGACGGTGAGGGTGCGGGCCGCGTAGATGGTGGCGCCGGTGGTGTGGGCGGCGAGGGTGCTGCCGCCGTCGGCCCGGTCGACGACCAGCTTGTTACCTGCGATGTCGATGATGAGCATGCGTTCGCCGTCGATGAGAATGGTCTCGTCGGCCGCGAACCCGGAGGCGTCGGCGACGGTCACGGTGGTGGCGTTCTTCTGCACGGCCAGGTCGGCGGCGAGGGTCTGCCCGGTCGCGGCCATCGTGCGGCCGGTGACGATCAGCCGTTCGGAGTCGACGCGGAGGACGCTGCCGACGCCGACGCTGGCGGACGTGTCGCCGTCCACGGTCAGCGTGGTGGCCGTGGTGGTGGCCAGGGCCGTCGTGGTCGCGCCGAGGGTGGTCTCGGTGTTGCGGTAGCCCCACAGGCCGGTGATGGCGATGTCCCGCTGGTGGGTGTCGCCACCGCCCCATGTGGCCGCGGTGCCGATGTTCGTTTCGATCCGCGTGTACGGCGGGCCGCTGCGGTTCGGCTCCAGCAGCACATTGGCCGGGTCGATCGCCACACCACCGCTGGCGATCGTGGTAAGGGAGATCAGTTCATTGTCGTCCAGCCACAGTCGCCACGACGGCCGGTACTGCGAGCCAGGCCAGTTGAAGTAGCGGGTCGCCGCGACCGGGTAGAACTTCCGGTGGCACAGCCCCTCGACGTCCCGGCTGGCGGACTCCAGGGCGCGGTCGATCTGCCGGTTGCTGCGCGCCGACGGCTGCACGTCCAACGCGCGCTGAACGTCCTCCCGGGTGGCGTACCAGACGCCGGCCGGGTTCGTGTTCGTCGCCTCCGCAGAGGCGGGTGCGATGACGGTGACCGTCTCCGTGGCCGTGACCGCGTCCCCGCCAGCAAGCCCGGACCAGGTGGCGAGGTAGGCGCCGGCCGCAAGCGCCGCGGCGGGGGTCCAGGTGTAGCCGTAGGAGCCGGCGGCGGGGTGGGTGACGCCCGTGGCGGTGGCTGCGAGGGCGACCGCACCAGTGCCGATGTTGACGACGGTGATCGTGGGGGTGGTGTCGAGGTCGGTGAGGGTGCCGCCCTCGAAGTCGTAGAACTGTGCGAGGAGCGCGACGGGCTGGCCTGCGATGACGTCGGTCATGCGGTGCTCCCGTCCACGATCAGGCCCACGTTCGCGAGCGCGGTGAGCAGGTTGGCGAGGGCGGTGCCGTCGGTGCAGGAGCCGGTCACCGTCTGCTGCGCCACCGGCGTGGCGCCGTGGAAGCCGACCGTGTCCGCCGCGCCGTCCAGAACGTGCCGCGTGGCCCCGTACAGGGCGTCGACGAACTCGAACTTGCCAGCCCACTGGGTGTTCTGCGCGTCGGCGGACATGCGGGCGTAGGACCGCTGGGTGCCCTGCCCGACCGCCGCGCCGGACCAGTTGGAGACCAGGAAGTCCGCGCCCGCGGCTTCGAGGTCGAGGGCGCTGCCGGTAGGCCGGAAGCGGAAGCCCTTGTTGGTGCCGAGGATGACGAAGTCGGTGTCGTCGATGGTGACGACACCGGTGAACGTGGCGCCAGTGAGGGCAGCCAGGAGCGCGACGAGGCCGTCGACGTAGCCCTTCGACGCCGCCGACGTCGCCGTGTCCGGGGAGGAGTCGGACAGGACGAGGTCACCGGTCATCGTGTCCCCGGCAACGTCGACCTTTCGAGCGTCGCCGGTCGTACTGGTGTAGCCGGTCGCCGTCATGCTCTCCTCCTCCCTCGAATCTCGGTGCTCTGGCCCTACTGGTCAGCGACGTCCGTCTCTGGGCCACTGGTGGCCGTCGAAGCTGCAGTGGAGGACTTCGCCTGGTCCCGAGACGAGCGGCTCCCCGTCTTCCGGGCACGCGATCGGCGGCCGGTCTCGCTCGTCACGGGCGTAGTCGACGGCTTCTCGGACGATGTCTCGGAGCTGCTCCCAGCTGATACGCCCTCACCTCCCTCGGCCGTTGCGGGCTCTTGGCCGGCCACACTCGGTCCACCGTGGCGGCTGATCTTCGGCATGTGCTCCTCCTCGACGGGCACGCTCGCCTGGATACCGAGCGCTGCGGCCGTGCCCTGCTCCGCGTGACGCTCCGACCCGCAGTGAGGGCACCGGAGCACCCCCACCGCGAACGCAGCCGTGCAGTCCAGGCAGACCCGCAGCATCAGACCGCCGCAGCCGGCAGGTTCTGCGGATCACGCTGCACGGTCAGGTCGTGCGTGACCGCCGTGACCAGACCGGTCGCCGTCGAAGCGCACCGCAGATGCGTGTAGCCGTCGCTCAGGGACTTGGTGCTGACCTCGATCACCGCGACGGCTGCGGCCGTGGTCACCGCCGCGGCGGCGGTCTGCGTCGCCCTCGTCCACGCGTTGGCGCCCGCGGCGGACGCGTTCTCGTAGTAGTGGGTGACGACGGCGAGGTTTTGCGCGCCGGTGCCGGCGGCGTCCTGCGCTTCCTGCACGGTGTAGGTGTCGGCGCCGACGCAGACGAAGGTGACTGCGCTGGCGTCGCGGCAGTTGACCTCGACGTTGTCGGCGGTGGGGACGATGTTGAAGCTTCGGCCGAGACCTTCCATGATCTTGCCTTTCCGGGCGGGGGGTTAGTGCCGCCCTGGAGTGGGGCCCCGGCAGGGGGGTTAGTGCCTGCCGGGACCAGAGGGGTTGTCAGGCCGCGCCGAGCTTGACGATCGGGGACAGGGAGTCGCCGCCGTTGGCGGGGGTGATGGCGGACTGCAGCCACGGGCGGCCGTCGACGCGCTCGATGACGCGGAAGGCGACCTCGTCGGTGTCGAACTTGAAGTCGTCGCTCTGCTTGGCCTGCATGGCCTGCCGGTCACCGACGAGGTAGAACCCGAAGTCGACGAGGGACAGGTCGCCCGCGCTGCCAAGGGCAGGCACCTTCTCGGTGAAGATCACCGGGCGTCCCATCAGCGTGAGCGGCGGGTTGTCGATGGCCTGCCCGCCGGACATCCACATCGCCGGGGAGGCGATGCCGTCGGTGCCGCGGGTCATGGCGAGCTGGGCGAGCTGGGGGAAGGCGTTCGGGCTGGCGAGCCAGACCGCGCGCTGCATGGACTGCGGCAGCATCCGCGCGTACATGTTGATGACGTCGAGGAAATCGATCTTCCCTGCGGTGGTGCGCGCAACGCTGATCGCGGCAGCGCCGTTGAGGATACCCAGCGGCTTGCCGACCCCGTCCGCGGTGAGGAACGCCGCGTCCTCCGCGAAGGCGATGGCCTCGGGGAACGCCTCGTCCACGAAGCTGGTGAGGCTGATCAGGGAGTCCGTGAGCAGCTCGTTCGGGATCTCCGTGTACGCGGTGAGCTTCTTCGCGTCGAGGACGACCCGACCGAACTTCGGCTTGCTGCCCTGCAGCTTGCCGCCCTCCTCGGTCCAGTACGTGGTGATGCCGCCGTACACCGAGGAGACGTTGCTGGTGGAGTCGATCGCCGGGAACGGCACCCGGAGCGTCTCCATGGGGATGACGCGGGCGCGCGGCCGGACGACGGACTGCTCCAGCGCGACCTTCAGCATCTCCGAGCGCAGCGACTCGGGGATGAGGAACCCGCCGTCGGCCGGCACGTCCGAGCTGAAGTTCTTCAGCTGCGCCAGCTTGGCCTGGGCTTCGGCGGTGTCGCGGTTGCCGTTGCCACGCCAGATGGCGTGGAAGTACTCGCCGGAGGACGCGAACAGGTTGTCGACCTTGGCGCCGAGCGCGGCCTTGTTGTACAGGCCCTTGGACCGCTCGGTCTTCGTCGCATGCGCGTAGGGGTCGGGGGTCGCGGCACGAAGGTCAGGCCGCTTGATGTCCTCGGCGCCCTGCTCGCGCAGGAAGTTCGCGAAACCGGCCTGGACCTGCTCCTTGACGAGCCTGTCCAGGTCGGTGCCGTCGCCCTGCGCACGGTTGGCGTAGGACTCGATGAACTCGGTGAGGGTGTCCTCGCTGGCGAGGATCTCCTTGCGGGCCGCGGTGTCGCTGAGCATCTCGCGCAGCTCGGTGCCGTTGCGCGGCGTGGTAGCGGTGGGTGCCACAGGTGCCTCCTTCAGGCTGCTTCCGTCGCCGCGCTGGACGACGCCGTGTGGTCGGTGAGGTTGGAGACGAGCGCCGACCAGTCGTCCGCGTCGTCGTCGGGGAGCAGTCCGGCCACGCTGGCCGCCCACTCGTCTACGGATTCGGCGGCGGGCTCCTCCGGCTCCGGCACGGTGGCCGGCTCCTCGGGGGCGGGTTCGACGGGCGTGGTCTCCGCGATCGGCTCGGCGACCGGGGGTTCGCTCCGGTTCGCAACCTCCTGGCGGACGATCGCGCGGAGCTGCTCGACGAAGTCCTCGCCGATGGCTGCGCCAATGTTGATCGTCAGCGGCTGCGGCTCCTCGGCCTTCGGCTGCTCCTGGCGCGGACCCTGATAGCCGTAGGCGGCGAGGTCCCAGGCGCGGGCCATCTCCGGCTCGGGCTCGGTCACCGGTTCCGTCGGGGCGCCGGTCTTCGGCGCGGTGACGGCTTCGTCGGCGAGGCCGTTGTCGACGGCGTCCTCGGGGAGGTACCAGGTCTCGGCGCGCATCCGCTCCCGCCACTGCTCGCGGGTGCCGCCCGCACGCTGTGCGTAGGCGTCGGCGATGTTGTCGGAGATGAGGTCGAGGAGTTCGGCCATCTCCTCCATCTCGCGTGCGTTGCCCCAGGCCATCCCGGACGCGTCGTGAATCATGAGCATCGAGTTGGGGGCCATCTCGATCCGGTCGCCGGCCATGGCGATGACGGAGGCGATCGAGGCGGCGATGGCGTCGACCTGCACGGTCACGGCCGCGGGGTGCGCGCGCAACGCGTTGGCGATGGCGATGCCCTCGAACACCGACCCGCCCGGGGAGTTGATCCGGACGCGCATCCGGGGCGAGCTGATGCCCTTCAGCTCGGTGATCAGGTCGTCGGCGGTGGTGCCCCACCAGCCTCCGACCTCGTCGTAGATCATGACCTCGGCCTCGTCCGGGTCCGCCGCATTCGTGATGCGGTACCAGGAGCGGGCCTCGACACCGAGGCGGGCGCGCTGCTTCTCAGCCTGCTCGCGCTGGCTGGCCATGATGGAGGCCGCCTTCCCCGGCAGCGTGATGGTCATGAGCCCTCTCCCTTGCGTCCCCGCTTCACCACGCGGCAGCGGCAATCGTTGCCGAACTTCGCGCCCTCGCAGTGGATGTAGCCCGACCCGCCCGGATAGTCCCGGTACGCCTGAGCACGGTTCTTGTACGTCTTGCCGTCGTTGTCCCGGCACGGCTGGCACGTGTCGTCGTCGTCCTTCGCGACCACCACCCACCGCTGCGCCGCCTCGAACTCACTGCCGGTGAGCGCGGCCGTGGCGTCAGCCCAGCCCGACGGCGCCGCAGCAGGCGCACCGGAGTACGGGATCTCCGGCAGACCCACCGCCGAGAGAATCCCGGCCGGCTCCCAACCCGCCGTGCGCAGCGCCGCCGCAGCCTCCGCCCGGGCGGTCAGCGTCGCCGCCTCCGTCTCCGGATCCGGGGGGACGGGGTCGCAGTAGTCGAACTCCAGGCCGGCCGCCGTGGCGCCGAACATGGGAAGGAGTTCGTGGTTCAGGGCAGCCTTGATGCGCTCCAGGCGCGGAATGGTTTGCTGCTCCGCGAACCACGCTTTGGCGGCCAGGGCGCTCGCCCGGTTGATGTCCTCGAAGTCACCGATGGCGGACTTGCTGATGCCGTATGCCTCACGGACGCGGTCGGCGGTCGCACCGCGCAGCTCGACGAACTGCATGTCTCGCTGGCTGATCGTGCGGTCGACCCACTTGCCGTGCTCCAGGATCGCCACCCTGTGCGCGTTGCCCACGCCCTTGTGCTGCTCGTTCCACCGCTCACGCAGCTCGTCGAACTGGTCGTCCGACAAGGCGTTCGGGACCTCGATGATTCCGCCGGGCTGCGCGCTGTTGATGAAGAACGCGCGACTCCACTCGGCGGCGTACCGGCTGGTGTCCAGGTCCGGGAGGATCGACAGCACCGGCGACAGGCCACGGTACGGGTCCCACGGGCACGGCCGACGCAGCTGAATGACCTCATCCAAGCCGAGGGGGATCTGCTCCCCGTCCGGGCTCGTGTACGTGTAGCCGGCGAGGAAGTGCTCGGTGGACGGCACGGGAGCCATCCGGTCGGGGCGGACGGGCCACATCTCCAGCGGAATGTTCACGCCGGGCCGTCGGGCGATGACCCACCATGCCTCGCCAGTGAGGTCGTAGTGCTGCTGCTGGGCCTCGACGAACTCCTGCCGCGGCATGAACTGGTTGGGCTTGTTCCACAGGGTGAGGGCGGCGTGGTTGGTGACTTCGACGCGGTCTTCGTCCCGGCCGGACTTGGCCTTCCGGTAGAGCTTCCAGTCGACGAGCGCGGTCGCATTGCTGGTGCGGTCGACGATCGCGAACAAGGTGCCCACCACGGACATGGCGCGCATCTGGGCTTCAGCGTCGCGGCGCTGCCCGAACACGGAGTGCTGGGCTGCACGCGAGGTGAAGGGAACCGGGACGGTGGCGGTGGCCGTGCGCGCCGCGTTCGTCAACGCGCCGAGGAGGGTCTTGGCCACCAGCCCTCCCTCGCTACTCAGTCGCCGAAGTGCACTCGGTTCAGGAGGAGCACGCCGACACCCAGCGCTGCTACGCCTGCTGCCAGGTGCAGCAACATGGCGGCACCCGACAACAGAATGATCCCAGTCATGTCAAGCAGGATCGGCATACTTCTATTCACAGCCTGCGTCCACCTGCGCACAAGCTCCCTGATCTGCCACTTCGCCTTGCTCACGGCATCCTCGTTCCCTCGGTGGCGGCCTGTAGGTTCAAGACAATCTCACAGCCAACGCACCCGCGGCCGACCACCCAGATCACGGGCCGCGACCATGTACCGAGCGGCGTCCGCCGAGTGGTCGTTGAGCTTCACCGGCTCCTCCTTCAGCCCGCCCGCGTTGCCGGGCTTCACTGCCCACACGTAGCCGAGGATCTCCTCGGCCAGACCGATCGGCGCTGCGGCGGCGTCCATCTCCCGGTCGCGTTCGAGGAGTGCGTCCCGGAACACGAACAGGCGGGGCCGGCCGTCGCCTTGCTCCTTCAGTCGGGCGCCGAAGGCCTGGATGCCGTCGGAGACGGTCTTGTGCGCGGCCTGTGTGCCCATGCCGAGCTTGCGTTCGAGGGTGGCGCGGTCTTCGGCGTCGTGGTCGGTGATGATGGCGCGCGGTCGCGGCTGGTCTTTCAGGAGCCGGTCGCGGATGACCTCGGCGTGGTCCTCGACGAGCATCCGGGTGCGTACCCACTCGCGGACCAGGTACAGGCGGCCGTCGGGGTCTTCGACCCAGAGCTGCGCCACGAACGGGTTCGTGAACCCGAAGTCCACCGTGACCCAGCGGGTCCACGTCTCGGGAACCTCGAAGGGGTCGATGACGTGGACGGCGTCCTGCCAGCCCTCGTAGACGAGGCCCTCAGCGGCAGCCCAGATGCCGTCGCGGAAGCGGAGCCGTCGGACGCCGGTGAGGGCGTCGAGCTTGGCCATGTAGTCGACGCCGCGCTCGGTCAGGGTGCCGTCGGTGTTGACGTAGAGGGGGTTGTCGCGGTGCAGGCTGTTCAGCATCCGCATGGTGCCGTCGTCACACCGCTGCTTGATCCAGTGCTTCGGGTGGTCGGGGTTGCACGCGAGGATGATCTGCCGGTACGTGTCCGCGTTGCCTCGCAGCCGGGTGATCAGGGTCTCCAGGGCCTTGAGGCTGATCTGCGTGGCCTCGTCGATGTAGATCCGGGAGAACTCCGTCGACAGGAACTTCTCCGGCCGGTCCAGTCCACCGACGAGGATCTCCGACCCGTTCGCGAACTGGTACGCGGCTGGCTTCCGGGGCGACCCGCCGAACCACTTCACGACGCCCTCGGCGAGTGCGGCCGTGGCGACCTGCTGCTCGAACGTCACCAGCGTCGAGCCGGTGAGGGAGGCGTGGGTCTGGCGGACGATCAGGGAGCGGCAGTTCGGGACCATCAGCGACGTGAAGAACGCCTTCTGCAGCATGGCCAGGCTCTTGCCGGTACCCGCGGGGCCGGCGATGCAGATCTCCTGATCGCGTGCGGCGAGGAGGGTCTTGGCGCCACCGCGCGGCTCGTACCGGACGACGGTCGCGGTCACACGAGATCCTGTGGGTCGACGCCCACGATCTCGAACTTCACCCCGCCGGAGTGCTCGACCTTCGCCGGCTGCTTCAGCCCGTGCAGCGCCTGGTACTGGTCTCGGATTTTGAGCGCTGTCTGGATCGCCTGGAGTCGGGGCCCGTCGTCTTGGAGGGGTTTGCCGTCGTCGCCGCAGACGACGCGGCCGTGGGAGACGACGACGTGGTTGCGTTCGATGATCTCCATGGCGAGGACGTACAGGGTGTCGAGTTCCTCCGCTTCGGACTGCCGCATCTTCGTCACGGCGGGGAGGGCGACGTCGCGTTTGGCGGCTTGGATGCCGCGCCAGGCTTGGGAGCGGTCGTAGTAGCCGAAGCGGTCGGCGATCTCCTGGTAGGAGCAGCGGTGTTCGGCCCAGTATTCGGCGGCGGCGGCGTCGCGGCGGACGTTGTCCATGCTGCGGACGTATTTGCCGTTTCCGTTGCGGGGGCGGTCGAGGTACTCGTGTTCGCCGGGCTCGGGTTGCTCGTCGTTGGCCACCGTTGCCCCCTCTCGCTGGTGGTGGTGTTACTGGTTGGCGTGCTTTGATGGTAACGATGCGTGCAACCGGGGTGGCGGCCCTTGCGGGTGGCGCGCAGGACGAAGGCCCGGCTCCCCCAGGGCGTGGGGTTGAGCCGGGCCTTCGACGTGCTCGGGTCAAGGGTGGCGGGCCAGCAGGTACGGCTTGCGGGAGCGAGGTCCTCGACGGTCGATGGTCCACCCGGCGGCTTCGAGCGTTTTGGCGTAGGCCTCGACCATCGCGTGCCGCTCAGCGGCCATGGCGTCGTCGCTCATCCGCCCCTCGTCCAGCAGGTCCGGCTCGGGCATCCGATGTGAGACCCGAACTACTCCGTCGCGGCTCTCGTCCACGACGTAGCCCGGAGCCGTGCACTTCCCGTACTGATCACTGACCGACACCTTGTGCCTGGCGAACAGGACGCGGGCGGCTTGGTCCACGGTCTCTGAGTAGACGAAGCGAGCCATGGCGGGTTCCTTTCGGTGGCGTTGGGTTGAGCGTATGGCGGAGGTCAAAAACGGCGAGCCGCTACGGTGCGCTTGGCCTCGCAGTAGCACATCCCGCAGCAGTGGTCGCAGGTATGAACCGTGCCGATGCGTTCAGTCGTGCAGTCGGTTCCGCACGGGTTGCCGCCAGCCCGTTCCCTGGCCAAGGTGACGTGGCTGGGCGGGAGGAGACCGGCGACGTCCTTGCCGTAGTAGCCGTTGTCGGTGGCGTACATGCGCACGGCGGTGATCTCGACGGTCCGCCCTTGGAGGGCGCCGGCGGTGATGGTGATGAGGTCTCCTGCGCGGTACACGGGTGTTCCCTTCGTAGTGGTCAGTCGTGGAGGGAG
This sequence comes from Streptomyces sp. NPDC058812, assembly GCF_042744565.1. Lineage (NCBI taxonomy): Bacteria > Bacillati > Actinomycetota > Actinomycetes > Kitasatosporales > Streptomycetaceae > Streptomyces > Streptomyces sp. NPDC058812. Next base: position 314,857 of record NZ_JBHYOB010000007.1, on the reverse strand, counting down.
GTTTCGCGGACCCGGTGCAGGTGGCCGCCCCAGGTTCGGTCTTCGAGGTCGTAGCGGGGCGGGTTGCAGGTGGTGTCGACGGCGGTGACGTACATGGCGCCGTGGCGGCGCCAGTGGGAGCCGGCGTAGATGACCAGTTCGCCGACCTTGTAGCGGGGGGTTGTCTGGGGCATCTGGGTTTCCTCTCAGGCAGCGAGGAGCATGCGGGCGGCGAGCTGGTGGTAGCAGCGGGTTCCCTTGAGGCCGGCCTTGCAGGTGCAGGCGGTGGGGGCGGTGCGGTAGGTCTCGGTGCCGTCGGTGGAGACGGCGATGAAGACGACGCTGCGGAGGGGGACGATGGCGCCGTCTTCGATGAGTTCGCGGGCGGAGTTGATCTGGTGGGGCTTGTAGCCGGTGAGGTCGGTGGCGGCGCGGCGGATGTGGCGGGCGCAGGTGGGGCCGTAGCCGGCGGCCTGGCTCTTGGTGGAGCGGAGGGTGCGGCCGCAGCGGAGGCAGTTGGTGTGGTGGGTGGTGGCTGCGGCGTTCATGTGATCCCCCTCGGTTCGTTCCTTGTGGGTACACAGTAACGCTAACCGTGTACCCACACAAGGGGTTGCGTTGACCAATCCGTGTGGGAACATGAGCCCATGGCCCCAGACGACAAGGACCACACCTTCGCCACCCGCTTCCGCATCCCCCGCCGCATGTGGGACGCCTACGGAACCGCCGCCGCCCGCAAGGGGGTCGACCGCAGTACCGACCTCGTCGACCACGTCCGCGACTTCATCCGCGAACACGGCAACGACCAGGAGCGCGCCGAACTGGTCGCCGCAGAGCAAGAGCTGGCCGAACGCCGCGCACGCAAGGGCGGCCGGCCAAAGAAGGAGGCGGCCACGTGAACCCGAGAGAGGAGCTGGTGGATCTGGCTCGTACCGCTGGCATGTCGAAGGCGCGCGCCGAACGGTTCACGGAGGAAGTGCTGGCTACCCATGCGCACGAGTTGGCGGAGGAGCAGCGGGCGTTCGTGAAGGAGGAGGGCGTGTCGACCGGGGATGATCCGTACATCGTGGGGGTGGGCGACGTCATCGACCTGATCGACCCCAAGGTGGGCAGGGGCGGTCTGCTGTCGCCCGCCTCGATCCAGCTCCCGCCCGGCGCGGAGGACCGCTACCCGCCAGAGGCCATCGCCAGCATGAACCAGGGCCCGGCGCGCCCGGACGAGGAGCCCAGCCGATGACCTTCCCCGACTTCCGCCCTGACCCGGACGCGCGCAACGGCCGCTGCGCCGTACACGTCAACGGCACCCGCTGCTACACCCCCGCCGCATGGCACCTCGACTTCGGGCCCGACGCCGACGGCACCCGCCAGCTGTCGTTCGCCTGCGACCCGCACATGGAACTGGTGCAGGCGGAAAGCGTGTACGCCGCCCGACACCCGTTCGGCCCGGCATGCGGTCAGACGTCGTGGGAGCTGTGCTCTGCGGAGTCGACGTGGCAGGCCCCGGACGGGGACGGACAACGGACACTTGCAGTCAGCGCCGAGAGTGCGGCGACCGCTCTGGACAAACTGAGGGAACAGTTGGCGTTCGATCTCCACCCAGATCTACAGGGCCCGGGCGAGGAGCCCACGACGTGACCGACGACGGCCGGCATCGTGAGGAACTCTGCCCGGCCTGCCTGGCGTTCCCCGGCGAGCACGACCGGCGGATCATCATCGGCCGGGCGGACGGGACGACGTTGCAGACGTGGCATAAGGACGACTGCCCACTCGCCGACCAGCCACCCAAGACCGACGAGGAGCCCACGACGTGAGCCGTGATGATGTCCTCTCTCACCTCTATGTGATCTTTTACGACAACGCTCAGGGCCTCGGTCTCTGCGGCTGCGGCAACCCCGAATCCGCCTACGACCTCGTGCGAGATCTCCTCGGTCTCATGCCTCTCTACGAGGACACCCGCTGGAAGGTCGCCGAGTCCCTGACAGGCAACGTCCCTGGCGCGCACCACATCGTTCTCGGTGCAATGGAGCGCGCCGAGCTGATCGAGCACGGGTCGAGCCTGCACGGGGCGTGGCTGACGCCGAAGGGCGAGTGGTGCCTCGCTGCGATGCGGACGGCGGAGTTCGACGACTTGGATCAGCAGGGCTATCCGCATGACGGGAAGTCCTGCACGGACACCTGCTGGCGCACACCCGCCACGGCATGACGAATGCCCCGCCCGGAATCCGGTGCGGGGCCTACTCGCGCGCGGCTACGGCCCGGTCGAGGGAAACGCGGACTCCAACGCCTCCCGCATCGCATCCTCGAACGCCGCGCCTGCCTCCGGACTGTCCAGATACTCGGCCATCGCCTCTCCCGTGAGGCGTTGCAGCGTCGCCTCATCCAGGCCCACGCAGGGCGCCGGCAGAGCGGTCGCGGGCGTGGCGTCGTCGCCTGCGACCATGGCCTCCCGCGCGCCCTCCGACAGGGCCGCCTTGCACGCGGTCGGGTTGGCGATCGGCTCATCCCCGTCGTCGTCGGTGAGGACGGCGAGTCCGCCACCGATGGCGAACGCGGCGACTGCGACCCCGGCGGTCCAGGCGGCGAACCGTCCCCAGCGCGGCCGGGCCGGCGGTGGGGGTGGCGGCGTCCAGCCGGGTGGTGGCGGGTAGTTCGGTGGCTGGTTCACGGGTCCCCCAAGAGGTCGGGCTATTGGGGTGCATGATGCGCGCGCGTGAAGGCGGCGTGAAGGTCACGTCACTGATCTGTGACCCGATTCCGGGCGAACGGGTGCCGTCTGTCGGTGGGGGGCGGCACACTGGCGTCCATGCCCATCAGGTACGGAGTGCAGGCCGACACGCAGGACGAGTGCGCCGAGGGACTCGCACGGCTGGTCGACGTCGGCATGATGCCGATCATGATGCCGACCATGTTGTCCGACGGCCGCTGGCTCGCCCGCGCCGCCCCCACCCCCACACCGCTACGCGAGCCGGTCGAGGGGTAGACGAAACCCCCGCCGGGGGGGGTGGCGGGGGCTTCTCGGGGTGCAACTCGGCGCTCGAAACCCAGGTGCACGACCAGTGTCGCAGCACTGTCAACCGGGGTTATCGACCCCAGCAGTTCGACACGAACAGGGCCAGGAAGAACAACAACGCCCAGAACGAGCCCGCGGGTAGACAGCCGTCCCCGCGGGCTTCCGCATGCACGCGGTGTACCTCGTCCCCGGCGGCCGGCGCGAGTCCACCGTGTGCGTCCGCACGGTGCTGCTCCTGCTCGTCGTCGGCTTCCTCACGTGCGGTGTGGGGGGTCGGGGACCGGGCTCTGCACTGGCGGCATCGGTACTCATACGGCATGGGTTCCTCCGGGGGTATGAGTGCGTCTCCTACCCGGGGAGAGGGGCAGGAGACGGCGGGGAGACGGGTGGTAGATATGCAGGTCAGACGGGAGGAGACGGAGCGGGAGACGGGGCCGTCTCCTCGACCGGGGAAGGGGCTGTGAGGTCGGCTCGGAGGACCCCGCGGGTGGGTGTTCCGCCGATCTTTACCTTGGGGCGGACGGGGATGTGGAGGGCCTCCAGATGCACCCTCAGATCAGCCACCGTCTTGTCCCCCCACTGGCCGTGCTCCTGGAGGTGGGCGAGGACGGTCCGCAGGTGCACCCCGTGAGCCTCCCCGATCAGGTCGAGGAGGAGGCGCTGAACCGTCTCCCGCTCGTCCCCCGGGGCGACGGTTGCGGCCGGCTTCGGGGGGACGGGTTCGGTGCGGCGTTCGATCAAGTTCGCCACCTGTTCGAGGTGCTCGCGGGGGATGAACGCGCCGACGGCGAGCAGCCACGCCAGGATGATCCCGGCTGCGGCCCACGCGCCGTAGTAGAGGCACGCCCATCCGGCGACGACGTGCACGGCCCATGCCGTGCCAGTACCGAACCGTGCGGCGAGCCACGCGCCCGGGCCGCAGACTCCTTGCCAGAGCGCCCCGCCGCGGGTGGCTGGCTGCTCTGGCTCGGTGACTTCTTCCGGCTCGACCTCCCCCTCGATGTCGATCTCGTCGATGTCCTCCTGGACGGCCTCGGGCTCGTCCTCTGCGGCGCGTTTCCGCAGGCTGAAGTACGTCATGACAGGTTCGTTCCGAGGTTCGCGATGGAGTCGGACAGGTACGACCAGGTGCCGCCCGCTCCGGCGGCGATGTACCAGAAGAAGATCCCGAGAACGCCGACCTGCTTGGTGTTCAGCTTCTTGAACAGGATGAACGACGCTGTACCGAGGGCCAGGGCAGGCATCGAGACGCCGGGCAGGACTCCGTTGACCGTGGCGATCATGCTGCCGACGAAGTCCGGGACGATCCGGAAGATGCCGCCCGCCGCCTTGTACGCGCTGCCGGCGAGCATCGACAGGATCAGCGTGGGCCACCAGCCGAGGGGCTTCAGCTTGCCGCCGCCGGGGATGCCGACGAGGAGTAGCACGGTGAGAACGAACGCCAAGCCACCGGGGCCGAGGTTGCCGAACACGCTGTTCACGACGTGTTCTCCCTACTTGTTCGGGGCGTACAGGAGTACGCCGACGATGACGGATGATGCGGGAACTGCGGCAAGCCAGGCGACCGGGAACCACCAGCGTCGGGTGCGGCGGTGGAGGAGGAAGGTGCCGCCAGCGGCGGCGTACCAGAGGCTGGCCTGCGCACCGATGAGGCCGGTGTCGGCGATCCAGGCGGTGACGTAGGAGACCCAGTCGACGAGGCCGACGGTCCAACCGAGGTAGGCGGCGGAGGCGTGGTAGGCCAGCCACTTGATGCGAGGCGGGATGCGGTCGAACGCGTCGGCGAGGGACTGGCGGGGGCTGGTCTCCCAGGTGAGCGGGGCGTGCTGCGCCTTGTCCCTGCTGGGCTTCTTCTTCCGCTTGGCCTTCGCCTTCGAGGCGGCCGGCTTGGCCGTCGGCTGCTTCGCCTCGGGCTGGACGGCGGGGTGCGGCGGCGCAGTCGGGACGGCGGGCTTCGGGGCGGGGCTGTCGAGGATGTCGTCGAGCCAGTCCCGGGGGCGGCCGGTGGGCTTGGGTGGGATGGCGTCGGGGCCGACGCCGCGGGTGCGGAGGATGGCGCGCACCCGCTGCTCGTCGGCGCCCGGACGGGTGCCGGTCATGATGCGCTCCGTTCGATGCGGCGGCGTGTCCGGGCGACGGTGTCCGCGGGGACGCTCTGTCCGTGGATCTGACGGACGTAGGACAGGACAGCGTCCTTGTCCGTGATGCCGGACGCGAGGGCTGTCCGGACGGTGTCCGCGACGGTCTGTCCGGGCGGGGCGATCGGACGGACGGGGCGGACAGCCGGACGCGTTGACCTGCTGTCCTTGCTGTCCGGACGGTTGTCCGTGTCCTGGTCGAGGACAGCGCGGACGGTGTCCGTGTCCGTGTCGATACCAGCGGCGGACAGGTGGTCGACGATCTCCTCGGCGGACGCGTCGGGGAAGGTGTCCGCTGCCGCGCGGACAGCGGAGCGGACAGTGCCGTCACGGCGGGTGTCCGGGCGAGTGTCCGTGTCCGGCGGGGTGAGCTGGTGTCCGGTCTGGATGGGGTCGAGGAGGTCGAGGCGGACACCGACGGCTTCACGGAGCGTCGTCCAGGAGCGGCCCGGGTACATGATCCAGCCGAGGAACGGGATGTGCGGGAGCCGCTCGGCGATGAGGCCGCGGGCGGCGCGCTGCTCGTCGCGGATGTCGCGGCGGTGGAGTTCGAACAGCAACTCGACGCCGACAGAGAGAGAAGCGAAGCCGGCCGCCGCGGGCATGCCGCCGATGTCGTGGCCGTGGTTCCAGTTGAGGACGCCAGCGACGGCGACGAACACGGCGAGAGCGAGGCGGGCGAGGCCGGCCGGGGTGCCACGTTCGACGGCGCGGCGGGCGTAGGTGGCGCAGATGAGGCCCGCGGCGTCGAACATTACCGACAGGGGCCAGGCGAGCCAGTCCTTCATGCCCCAGCTCATGAGCTGTCCGGACAGGGACCAGGCGGCTGCCGCGAGGAGCATGCTGAGGACGAGAGCCCAGGCGAGCCGGATGGGCTGGGAGAGGCGGCGGCCGGTGGCGGGCGAGGTCTTCACGGTGGCTGCTCCGGGAGCGTGGGTCAGGGTCGGCGGTTGCGCCACGCGTAGGCGGCGAGCGCGGTGGAGACGAGGAAGGGGCCGGGCTGTGCCGTCAGCAGTGCGGCGACGGCGCAGACGGTGAACCCGTAGCGGGCGAGCGGGGTGCGGAAGTGGTGTTGCATGGGCTGCTCCTGCGGGGTGCCGCGCCCCCGCGCTGGGGGTTGTACGCGGGGGCGCGGCGGTCGAGGGGTCAGCGGCCGGAGCGGTACCAGCCGCCCTTGCGGTCCTGCTGCCGGTCGCGGTCTTCCCACGCTTGGCCTTCGCGGGCCGTCTTGGTGGTGGAGCGGCGGTGGCCTTGGCGGCGTTGGCGGGCGGCTCGGTCGCTGGCGGACTCGCGGCCGGCGTACCGGGTGGCGGCGCGTTGTTGGTCGTTGCCGAACACCTTGTCGAGGAAGCCCATTAGTGGTCGCCGTCCTTCCAGCCGAGGCGGGCGCGGACGTCGGCGGCTTGCGCGTAGTCCTGCTGGCAGGTGGCGGGGGTGGCCGGTTGGGCGAGGATCGGGTTCGCTTGCGGCGCGGTCGTGGGGGTGGGCTGCTGTGGTTGTTGCCCGTTACGATCGGTCACGGTCATCTCTCCTGTTAGGGCAGGTGGATGGCTGGCCCCGACGGGAGGTGCGAACTTCCGCCGGGGCGTTTCTTGTTGGTGCGTAGAGACCGTGGGCGGCCCCTGGCTCCCAATGTATGCCATGGCATACACTGAGGCAAGTGGCCCGCCCAGAGAGGACGGGAATGGCTGACGACATCACCGAGGAGGCGCGACAAGTGATCGACGCTCTCAAGCACGTCGAGGCGATCGACGACCCTGTTGAGCGCGCCGTGGCGATCAGCCAAGTCCTGAAGGACTACAAGGACCGGGCGCCGAAGCTGCGCGACATGCAGCGGGAGGCGGTGCTCTTGCTGCGCGCCCAGGAGGTCTCGTACCGGAAGATCGCCGACAGGCTGGGGATCAGCCTCGGTGCCGTTCAGAACATCGAGCGCGGCCACGGCAGTGCGTGGGGGACGAAGCCCCGCAAGAAGGCAGAGCCCGAGGAGGGGTAACCATGTTCGCTACGCCCGAGCGTCTCCGAGGAGACGGCGGCCGGACCGAGATGCTGATCTGGCACAAGCCGGTCGGTCGTGTCGTCGAGGAGTTCCAGCCGATCGCCTGCTCCGACTCGGAGGGCATCGTGATGCCGTGGCCGAAGCAGGACGTGCCGCTGAACCTGAACAAGCCGGGCGAACGCTGGTGCCCGGACTGCCTCGCCGTAGCGCGCGCGTAGCCCCCGGAACGTGCTGAGAGCCCCCGTCGACCTGGACGACGGGGGCTCTCGTGTGCAGCACGCCGGGTCGTCGGCAGCAGCGGTGCGGCGGCCCGGCATTCTCATGATGCCGACGACGTCAAGCGGGGGCCCGGCGGGTTGACAGGACGTAGGCGCCGGCCGGGGCCTGGGGTGCGCGGGGCCCGGGCACGGGAGGGAGTTCGTTGTGGTGGCGGCGCATGATCTGGCGTAGCGCACGGTCACGGGACGGGTAGGGGCGGACGGTCATGACCACAGCGTGGCAGACGATCACGCGGGGTCTGGCCAGGCCGTCAACAGGCTGCCGGTCTCCTCGTCCACCAGGGTGACGCGGGCGCCCGGTCGGCTGCCGTGCTCGCCCACCCAGGAGACGAACTTATGGCGCGCCACCGACTCGCTCTCCCACCAGCCGTGAAGCAGCGGCCGGCCGTCGGTGGTGACGGTCACCCGGTAGCGGCCGGCGGTCATGCGAGCCTCATGCGGGTCGTCATGCAAGTCATCATGCGAGCCGGATTCCGCGCGGCTGGTGCGGCTCGCGAACGATCGCGCCCTTCGCCTACAGTTCGCCCAGCTGGTAGTGCACCGACGACGGGCGCAGGCCCACGGTGGTGGCGATCTCGGCGACGGTGGGGGCGTCGCCTCGGTCGGTGATGGCCAGGCGGATGACGCCGAGGATGCGCTCCTGGGTGTCGGTGAGGTACTCCGTCTTGTGCCTGGCCATATCCCCAGTAGAAACCGTGTTCGATTTTTGGCGCAAACTGATCTATGTGACCGATCTGCCGCCTGACCTGCCTGGGCTACCTCGATGCATAGCCGCCGGGTGGCCTGCGGAGAAGAGGAGTGCACCGAGCTCCCGGTGCGCACCCGGAGGCCACCGTTCACGTAACACCACAGAACGGGTGAATACGGGCACATGCCGGGGGCACTCCGTCCCGTGGATCCCCCACAGGAACGGAGCCACCCAATGATCGTCAAGACGATGCACGACAAGGGCGTCAAGAGCGAACACGCCTACCTGGCCGCCTTCGCCTCCATCGGACTCACCGTCGCCGCCTGGGCCACCAGCCTCAAAGCAGAACCCGGCGTCAACATCGACCGCGCCGACCGCTGGGGCCTCTTCATCGGCGAATGGGCGCCCACCTTCTTCGGCCTCGGCCTCGCCCTCTCCCACTACGAACAGCACGACGGCACCCTCACCGACAGCGGCGCCCACGTCCACGAGGTCTGACAAGCCGGCTACAGCACCGCGGCAGCAACCGCTTAGACAGAAGGCGGGCGCTGCCGCGGCGCATGCTCAGAAGCCGGCGGCGCGTCCGGGGCGCTTCGGGCCGTCGCCGGGGGCGATCTCGCGGGCTGCGCGGAGGGCGTCGGGGTCACGGATCACGACGGCTCCTTCCAGTTCGGGCCTCGGAGTGCGGCGGGCACCTCGGACATCGGGGTGACGTACTGGCTGAACGCTGTGGTGAGGGCATCGGTGTAGAGCTTGCGCATGGCCTCGCTGTACGCCTCGTACTCGTCGCAGGTTTCCATGGGGTGGATGACGTGGCGGCCGGTGTCGCAGGCGGGGACGAGGTGGGTGATCTTCCGGACGGGCCGCGCGTCGGACTCGGTCACTGCTGCTCCTCGAACGGCTCGTGGTTGCAGGTGCCGGGCGTACCGTGCCGCTCCAGCCACCGGGCTCGGATCTCCTCCACCTCTTCCTTGCTGAGGCGGTGGTCGAAGGTGAGCCTGCGGTCGTCGGTCGTTTGGGTCGCTGCCGGGGCGGGCGCGGGCTGCTTCCCGTCGAGGGCGGCGGTGAGCGTTTCGTTGGCCAGTCGGAGCCCGGGGTAGTTGCGGCGTATCCAGCGGGCCGCCTCCCGGGCGCGGAACAGGGTGTCCTCTGCCCGCTCGACCCGGTCGTAGAGGGCGTCGAGTGCGTCGCTGGTGAGGGTGTCGACGGTGTGCCGGATGGTCATGTGGTGCTGCTCCTGGGGTCGTCGGTGTCGGGGAGGTCGAGGTCGAGGCCGTCTACGACCTGCCAGAACCGTTCGACTTCGGCGGTGGCGATGGCGGCCTGGTCCTGCTGCGCGGTGGCGCCGATGACGATCACGCGGACGCGGGCGGTGCGGTGGCCGATGGTGAAGCCGGCGGCGACCGCGAGGAGGGCGATGAGGAGGTAGGTCACGGAGTGCCTCCCGGGCAGTGGACGGGTGTCATGCCGGGCTGGGGCTCCCAGTCGTGCGGCGGGTGCGGCTGTTGGCGGAGGACCGTGGTGGTGCAGGGGACGCGCGTCGGGCGGGCGCTCGCTGCTGCTTGGCGGGCGGTGTCGCGGATGCCGGCGACCAGCTCCTCGATCCGGTCGAGGGGGATACGGACGGGGACTCGGGCGAAGGCGCCGCGGGTCCACGCGGTGATGACGGGCTGGCCGTCGAGGCCCGTGTCGGCCTCGATGTCGAGGTGGTGGCCGTCGGGGTCGGTGTAGGCGAAGGTCACGGCTTCCTCCGGTTGCGGATGGTGTGGACGCTGGCCCAGATGGCGAGCGTGAGGAGGGCGGTGAGGGTGAGGGTGGGGAGGATGAGGCCGGGCAGGCGGGCGATCACGGGGCGCTCCCGTTGATCTGCCGGGCGACGGCGAGGGCGTGCTCGGAGGGTGCGCCGGGGCCAGTGGTGAGGAAGGCGTCACGTCCGGCGGGGTCGTCTCGGAAAACGTCGCCGGCGGCTTGGACGCCCGCGTCGTAGTAGCGCGCGGCCTGGTCCAGCCATTCGGCGAGGGCGAGGCCGAGGGCAGGGCCCATCGCGGCGGCGTAGGCGGCGTGCTGGACGTGCATGTATGTGGGCCGCTGGGATGATCCTCCGCGCAGGAGGTGCGGCCAGGAGATGCGGCGGCCGTCGTCGCGGGTGAGGTGGTCGCCGTAGAGGTGGCCGCGGCCGTGGCCTCGTTCTTGGTGGTGCCAGTTGGCGGTCGGGGCGCCGTCGCTGTCGGTGCTGGCGGCGGTGGCGAGGGCGCGGATCTTGGCGGCGGCGGTGCGGAGTTCGTCGGCGGGGGTCACGTCTGCTCCTCGTAGGTGTGTGGTTGGCTGCGCGCCCACAGCGGAGGCGCTGTGCGCCCGTGTGCGGGCCTAGCGCAGGGTGTGGCGTCGCGAGAGTCATGGGACGGGGGTTGAGGCCAGGAGGCGGGTGTCTGGCCCGTGCGGTGGGGCCAGTAGGCGGCGCCCTGGTGGCCGCACATCCACGCGGTCAGCGCGGCCACCAGAACCAGGAACGCGGCGAGGTCGGTCACTGCGCCCCGTCCTGCCGCACCCCGGCGGCGGGCTCCTCGGCGGCCAGGCGGCGCAGCGAGTCGAGGGCGGCCTGGTCCTCGTCGGTGAACCCGTCCTCCGACCAGATCCGTTCCTGCGCCTGGTCGAGGGCGTAGCCGAGCATCGTGCGCTCGGTGGGGCTGAGTGCGGCGGTTTGCGTCGCGGCGGTGAAGTCCGGGGCAACGCCGAGGATGCGGCTCGGGTCCATCGGTTCGGGCCGCTCCCCGGGCACGAACCCGGTACAGCCACAGCCAGATTGCCCAGCAGGGGCGAACTCGCACTGGCCGTGGCGTCGGGTGTGCCAGTTGTACGGGTGCCCGCAGACCGTGCAGGGCGTGGCGAGGGAGACGGGGCGATGCGGCGCGGGCGTCTCGGTGGCTGTCGTCTCGTCGGCCATACGGCGCAGCTCCTCGGCGACGCGGAGGATGCCGACGTTCTCGGAGACCTGCGCGGACTTCCGGGCTCCGAAGGCGGGCTCGAACTGGCGCTGCTCCTCGGCGATGTCGGCGGCTTCGCGGAGGACGGCGGCCCGGTCGACGGGCGCCTTCAGAGCCGCCTGCCTCCACCGGTCGATCACCTCCGCCGCATCCCGGGGCTCCAGGTAGTCGCCACACCCGCAGGTCTGGCAGACGTCCTCGAAGTGCCGCTCCTCGGGGTGCCCGCAGATGCAGACAGGCGCGGCGGTCCGTTCGGCATCGGCCAGCGCCACGGCGGCCTCGGCGGCGCGGGCGATCAGAGCCTGGTAGGCGGGCTCCTGGTCCACGAGGGAGAGGTCGGCCTCCATTGCATCGTGGATGGCGGTGGCGTAGCGCTCGCGGAGCGGGGTCTGGTCGGCGGGCGGCAGCGGTACAGCCGAGGCGGGCTGCTCGTGCAGCTCGACCGTGAGCGGCGCGTTGAGGTACCGGAACGCGGCCTGCACGGTGCTCATCGGGTGATCAGCGATGTGCTGGGCCAGCGCCCACGCGGCCGGGTTGTCGGGCTCGCGCGGCTCGGGAGCGGTGGTCTGGTTGGTCATCGGGTCTCCAGCGGGTCAGGGGTGGGATGATCAGGGCCAGGCCCGGGGCGATAGGCGCGCCCCGGGCCGGCTTGCGGGGTCACGTCATGCACCAGCCGTTGGAGCAGGCGTTGGCGTCCTCGACGATGAGCGGAAGCTGCCTACCGTGCTTGAACAGGTCACGGAGCGGCCGGCCGTAGGGCGTCACGAAGACAGGCGGCTTGCCCTTCGCAGCCAGATGCCGGTTGATCGTGTCCTCGATCTCGCAGGCCCGGGCGAAACGCTCCGGCTCCTGCTCCTGCATGGTCTGCCACTCGTGGACCTTCCGGATCGGGCAGAAGTCGCACGACGACTTGGGCGGCATCGGCAGACCTGCGGACCGGACGATGCGCGGGCAGTCGGCGCGGCGTATTCCCATCCACAGGAGCGGGTAGTCGATCTCCTCGTAGGGCATGGCCTTGGCCGGGTTGGCGCGTTCGATCTCGTCGACGGTGATGCCCATGCCGACGGTGGCCTTGTTCTCTGGCGTCGCGCCGTGCGCCTTGAGCCACGCCCCCGTGACGTCGATCTTGAACTCTTTCGTGCAAACCCGAGACCCGGGCTTGCCGTTGGACAGGTAGACGGGGATGGTCTGCCGACTACCGTTGCTGTTCATGATCCGCCCGCGGATCGTTTCGACGGTGCCGTCCTTCTTCACGCGGTCCAGCAGGTGAAGGTCGAGGCCGTGCCGGTCGGCGAACGGCTTGGCGTGGTCGTGGAAGTAGGTGACCGTGTCCGGGTTCTCGCTGTCGTCGCCGACGTTGGCCATGAGGAATGTGCGGTAGTCCAGGTCGCCGCGTGACGCAAGGACGAGAGCGGCCATGGACTGCCAGCCGCCGCCGAAGCTGAAGGTGCGGAGCTTGGTCATGTGACACGCCCCGATGCGGTCAGCAGTCGCACAACGGTGGACTCGTCGACGCAGAGGGCGGCGGCGATCTGCGCGGGGGTGCGGCCGTCGTTGGCGAGGCCTGCCGCCATCGCGGCCCAGGCGACCGCACGGTCTTCCGGTTCGATGTACTCGCTCATCGGGTTTCTCCTGGGTTCGGGCCGCGGTTGCGGCGGAGGTTTCGGGACCACCGGTCAGGCGGCCGTCTTCGCCTCGTTGGCCGGCGTGCCGGACCCGGGGCAGGGGTGGCCGTGGGGTCCGTGGCGACGGATGCGGCCGGCGGCGGTGATGAGGTGGCGGACGGTGCAGTGCGGGCAGCGGGCCCGCCGCTGGGTCTGCTGGCTGCCGGGCACGTACAGGCCCCAGCCGCTCGACAGCAGGTACTCGGCAGCCCGTTCGGCTGCGCCCCGCGGGGTCTGCTGGTGGTCGGGGGTGGTGAGGCGGTAGTCGTCGAGGGCGGCAGCGATAACAGCGACCGCGGCGGGCGGCATTGCGTTCACGAGCAGGCCTCCTCGGCGGCGTACATGGGCTGTTCGCCGTCGCGGACGCGCTGCCGGTCGACGCGGGCCCGGACCTGGCTGACCCAGATGGCGAGGTCGACGGCGGGCATGTTGGCGAGGCGCAGCAGGTAGTCGGCGTGGCAGGCCCGGTCCAGAGGGCAGGGGCAGGCGAGGTCTTTGCCGCGGAGTTCGTGGAGGCTGGCGAGGATGCGCTCGCGGCGCTGGTCACCTTCGTCGGTGGGGGCGTCGGAGCGGTTCCCGGCAAGCCAGGTGCGGTAGTTCGCGGCGGCCGCAGCGTGGGGGTCTTCGTAACCCATCTCCTGCATGAGGCCGACCTTGCAGGGGTTGCCGTAGCGGCTGCTCCGGTCGACGATCATGCCGCCGCGGAGCGGGTGGGCTGCTCCGGCGAGGGTCCAGCCCTTGGTGCGGCGGCGCTGGATGCGGACGGGCGTGCTCACTGCTGCGCCTCCTTCCGCTGCTGCGCCATGCGGAGCGCGTCGGCGACGGTGAACCCGTTGACGGTGACCTTGGGCGCGGCCTCCTTCGCCAGCTTCAGCGCGGTGTCGAGGTCGAACCGGTGCGCTTCCAGCCACTCGTCCTCACGCTCGGACGGCCGCATCTCGTAGTCCCAGGTGCCGTCGGCGGCGAGGCACTGCGAGTGCCGCTTCACGGCCCACCGCTCGTTGCCGCGGTACTCGACGGTGATCTCGAAGACGTGGCTGTCGATGCCGTCCTCGGGGAGACAGTTCACGGTGTAGCGGGTGGCCTGGATGTTGGGCTCGGTGCTGCTCATCGCTGAGTGTCCTCGGCTTCTTGGTAGCGGCGGTGGTGGACGGTGGGGCGGGGCCGGCCTGCGTCGTGGCAGGGGGTGCCGGGTTCGACTTGGCAGGTGGGGCAGCAGGCGACGGCTTGCGCGTGGGCGGAGAGTCGGGCGGGGTGCGGGGCGGGCAACCGGTGTCCGGTGCGGGTGGTGCAGGGCTGTCCGGGGTGTGCGTGGCAGTGAGGGCAGCGAACGGCGCGGGCGGGGTGCGCGGCTGCTGTGGTGCGGAGGCTGGCGGGGCGCGGGGCACCGAGCGGGCGGGCGGTCATCGGGGCCTCCTCGCGGTGCGCCGGTCCTGCATGCGGCGCAGGATCTGGGCCTGGGTGGGTTGGGTCCACTGGTGCCAGCCGACGCTCTTGGACCAGCGCTGAGCGTGCTCTCGTTCGTCGATGCCGCAGATGCGGCAGCCGGAGGGGTTGGCGGTCATCGGCGCTCCTCGCTGCCGTCGAGGCCGAGTTGGCCCGGGACCTGAGCGATGGGCTCGGGCGGCATCAGTGCGTCGAGGGCGGCCTGGTGGTCGACGTCATCGGAGGCGCAGAAGACCTTGCGGTCGGAGGTGATGGTCCAGCCGGTGCCAGTCAGCGCCTTGCGGGCCTCGTTGAGGTCGGCGAAGTGGGCGGTGTACTCGTCCTCGTCGTAGGCGTAGCCGCAGACCTCGCAGGCGACGGTGACGCAGGCGTGGTTTTTGATCGGCATCAGGCGGTCCTTCCTTGTCGTGCGGCGGGGGTGCCTTTCCACGTGCGGACGCCGCTGTGGTGGGTGGTGGGTCGGCTGCTGTTGGCCCAGCCGGCTTTGCGGACGTAGCCGTGGTCTTGGAGGAGCGTCATCAGCCGGCCCCACATCGACTGAGGGGACGGAGGCTCGGGGAGCTGGTGCTCCTGCGCTATCTCGTAGGTGGTGAAGGTGCGTCCGGTGGCGGCGACCGTGGTGAAGACGGGCCAGACGGTGGCGAGCCAGGTCTCGTAGTCGTCGGCGCGCTGCCGGGTGGGTGCGGGTTCGGGGATGGTGCCGTCGAGGGCGGGCTGCACGGTCATTGCGCGCTCCCCTCGGCCTGCTCGGTCGCGCGGGCGATGCCTTCCAGGGCGGCCTTGTCGGCCTCCTGCCGGGCGAGGATGCGGCTGTTGTTCTCGCAGGCGCGGACGAAGAACGCGGCCATGGCGTTGTCGTCGGGGTCGCCGGGGTCGTTCTCCTCGCGCTGCTTCTCGGCGTTCCAGCAGCGGGTGCAGAGCAGGGGCTGCTTGTCGCGGGCGCACCACTCGCAGGTGATGCCGGTGAGGTGGAAGTCGTGGTCGGGTTCGTAGAGGAAGAGGGGCCGCTGCTGCTTGCATCCGTCGCAGCGGGCTTCGAGGGGCTGGCTGGTCATGCGGTGGTCTCCTGGGTGTGGTGGGCGGCGGCCTGGCGGCGGCTCACGTGGTGAGGTCCGGGACGTTGGGGGCGTCGAGGCATTCGGTGTCCGCCGGGCGCCAGCCGGCGTCGAGGAGCCGGGCGACGATGCGGCGGGCGGTCTCCTCGGCGGTGGCCTCTCCGAAGCCGGGGAACGTGCCGGGGTGTTGGGCGCGGGTGTCGCGGACGGTGAGGAGTGCGGTGATCTGGACGGTGGTCCATTCCTCGGCGATCTCGATGCCGGTCTTGCCGTTCTCGTAGTCGAGGCGGGCGTTGATGCATTCGACGAGGTCCATGCGCGGGTCGTCGGCGTTCATCAGGCGCTCCGGAAGGTGCGGCGGAGGTCGGGCCCGTCGAGGTGGACGACGGTCGCGGCCTGGGCGAGGCGGGAGGCGAGGCGGTCACCGAGTCGCGTGACGAGGTCCGGTGCCCCGTTGGGGTCGCGGACGGGGAAGTTGGTGGTGACGATCAGCGGGAGGCACTGGTTGTACCGGTCGTTGATCAGCCGGTAGGTGGCCTCCTCGGTCCACTCGGAGAGCTTCTCGGTGCCGAGGTCATCGAGGAGGAGCAGCGGGATCTGGCAGAGCCGCTTCAGCTCGTGCTCGGTGCCTTTGTCGCTGCCGCCGGGGCGGAGCCGGCCGTAGAGGTCGGGGGCGGTGGTGGCGATCATTTCGAAGCGGCGGGGTCCGGCTTCGGCGATGCGGCGGAGTGCGCCGTAGGCCTGGTGGGTTTTGCCGGTGCCGATGGTGCCGGTGAGGACGAGGAATCCGGCTTTGCGGACGTCGTCGGCGGCACGGTCTGCCCAGGCGGTGATCTCGGGGTGGGTGGCTTCGGCGTCCTGGTAGCGGTACGGGACCGCCGCGGCCCAGCGGGTGAGGGCGAACTCGGCGCGCTGACGACGGTGGTATTCGGGGTGGCCGGGCTCCTCGGGGTTGGGGGTGTCGTCGATGGGGCCCGCGGTGACGTCGGGGGCGTGTTCGGCGATACCGGCCATGAGGCGGGCGAGCATGGAGGGCCGGTTCTCGGAGAGGCTGGTGGGTTCGGGCATGGGGTGTCCTTAGAAGCCGAGGTCGTTGGCGTAGGCGGACGGGTCGGGCTGCTTGTAGGGCTGCCAGCCGCCGGACACGGCACGGAGCGGGGGCCGTTGAGTGCCGGGCGCCGGGAGGGGCGGGAGTTCGTTCCAGCCGCGCATGAAGTACTTGGCGGAGTCGACGTTCGTGCGGGCTGCGGCCCGGACGGCGTAGTCGACGAGGGCGGACACGCCGGACTTCTCGATGAGGGCGAGGACGGGGAACCAGGCGTTGCCGGTGAAGGGCCAGCGGACGACGACGCCTGCGGCGGTGAGTCCGTCGACGAGGGGGCGGGCGGCTTCTGGGATGCCGTAGCCGAGAGCCTCGGGGGCGGGCTCCTCGTGCTTGCTAGCTGAGGGGGTAGTTGAGGAGGGGAATAGAGGGGTAGGGGTCCCGGATTCCGGGACACTGACGTCCCGGATTTCCTGACACTGAAGCGGTTCAGTGTCCGCGTTTTCGGGACTCTGACCGTTCGGGTCAGTGTCAGGAGTTTCGGGACTCTGAGCAGGGTCAGTGTCCCGGTTCTCGGGACGCTGAGAAGGGGGCTCAGTGTCAGGGATTCCGGGACACTGAGCGTCGGGGAACTCCGGGATCTTGTACTTGGCGGTGCCGTTCTTCTGGCCGGCCGCCAGCTTCGTGAGCACGCCCTTGGCGATCAGCGACTTGATAACGGCGTAGAGCTGCGAGCGGCTGAGCTTTGCGCCGCGCAGGACTTCAGGCCGTTCCACGCTGTTCCACGTGATGCGGGTGTCGTCGTTGGCGTCCTCGGCCAGCACGACGAGGAGGAGCTTCTCCCGGTGCGTGAGGGCTTCGGGCGCTGCGGTGAGCACCTCGACTATCAGGCGGATTCCCACGAAGGTCTTCTCTCGTCTGTACTGGTCAGGGCATGGCGAATAGCGCCCCCTTCAGGGCGGTCTCGAACGGCTCCCGACGTAGCTATCATAGCTAAGAAAGCGACTTCGCGCTGTTGTGTCACGCGGCGAATCCGCTACGCTGTCGACATGGCGACCACCCGCAAGGAACACCGGGCGAAGATCGCTGAGGCGCGCAACGTCCTCGGCGAGGTGATCTCGCGCGCCCGCTACGCCGGCGAGACGACGATCCTCGTGAACCGACAGAAGGAGGCGGCCGTGATCGTGCCGTTCGACTTCTACGAGCGCGCTTGCGAAGCGCTGGGTGAGCAACGGGTTCTCGTTAAGCCGTCCGAGTCCTGACACTGGCCTCTCCTCCCTGGTCTTCTCCGGGCCCCGCACCGTGTGGTGCGGGGCTTCGTCGTGCGTTCGGGTCAGGTGTCGTCGTCGGCGACGTAGGGGGCGGTGGCCTCGGGCCTGATCGCCCGCCACAGGTGGAGGTCGTGCGGCCGGCCGTCGAGCGTCAGGAACATGCAGGCCCGAACGCCCTGGTGGGCGATGCCTTGCGCCGCGCGGGCGAAGGCGCCGCGGTCGGCGGCGAGGTGGGAGATGAGGTCGTACTCGGCGCGGGCCTGCTCGGCGAGGCTGGCCGCGTCCTGCTCCAGTCGGGCGACGACGGAGCGGACCCAGGTGTCGAACTCGTCGGGCACGGTCTCCAGCAGCGCGTCGAGCGGACCGCGGTCGGCGTCGGCCAGCGCGGTCACTTCCGCGGGGGTGCAGCCGAGGGCCTTGGCGACGAGCTTGGGCGACTGGTCGGCGTACTTCTGCATGCCGAGCATCCGCCAGATGTCCCGCTCGTTGATCCCGGTGAGGATCTTGTGGAGGCGGACGTACTCGGCGAGCTTGGCCTTGGCCCGGGTGCCGTTGGCGTAGCGGATGACGTAGCCCTCGGCGTGCATGCCGCCCGTCGGCTGGCCGTCGGGGCGGGCGTTGGCCTCGGTGAGCTTCAGCAGGTCGGGGAGCGGCATCGCAGGCCAGGAGCGGACGACGTTGCCGATCTCCAGCCACTCCACGGACGCGGTGCGGAGCGGGATCTCGGTTCCATCCTTGTCGAAGGCACCGAGGAGGACGAGGTCTTTGCGGTCGCCGTAGTCGACGACGATCCGGTTGCCCGGGTAGATGATCTCGGCGAGGTAGGTGGTGTCCGGCCAGAGCGCGCCGGTGTCACGGTCGTCGAGCCACGCCTGCGCCCACTGGGCTTGCTCGCTGGTGAACGACCCCTTGGAGGCGACGTGCCAGCGGCCGGCGTAGTGGAAGACGATCCCGAGGGAGCCGTCGACCTTGTCGTACACCTCGAACGGCTCGTCGGCCGGGAGCGGCGGGGCGTAGTCGAAGCCGTGGCCGTGCTCGCCGACGTTGAAGAACTTCGGGAAGGGCCAGGCGATGACCTCGCCGGTCTTGTCGTCGGCGATGAGGCCGCGGCAGCGGATGGTGGCGTTGGTCCAGACGCGGGAGTACTGCGCGGTGCGGGTGTAGGTGTAGATCGACAGCGGCAGGGTGGGGTGCTGCTTGCGGCTGATGTGGCCGGCGTTGATGGCGGCGGCCATCTCGTCGGCGGGGATCAGCTCGGTGAGGGCGGTCACTGGGTGTCCTTTCGGGTGGCCCGGGGTGTGGGCGTGAGTCCGGGTGGTGGTTCGGGGAGGCCGCGCGCCCGCCACGGGCTGTGAGCTGAGCAGCGGGGGCCGCAGGGGTAGGGGCGGACGGGCCCGTCATGCGGTGCGGGGATGTCGCACACGGGCCCGTCGCCGGTCACGACGCCAGTTCCTCGGCCGCCGCGTCGAGGGCCGCGGCCTGAGCGGCGGCCTGCTCCTCGGCCTGCTTCCGCAGATACCGCTCCTCGTTGTCCGCGATGTGCCGCGGGTTCACGCACTCCACAACCGGGCACTCCGGGAGTCGACGCACGATCCCGACCGGCTTGTGACCGCGGTCGACGAGGAACGCGACCTGCTTCGGCGTGTACGTGACCCCGTGGAACGCGATGTTCTTGCTCTCGCCCCGCCACCCGATGTGCCCGCCGGGCAGCTGGTAGGAGCGGGAGTCCCACACGTCGCGGAGGCTGAGGATCGGGTTGAGCTCCTGGTGCAACGCCCGGTAGACGACGTCACGGACCAGGGGCGGGTTGTCGAAGTCGGCGGTTCGGTGCCGCTTGTACAGCGTGGTCCGTTGGCCTTCCGAGAGACCGCCCCACACGCCGGTCTCTTGGCGGGTGCGGAGGGCGTACTGGGCGCAGTCGAGCATGACGGGGCAGGCGAAGCAGCCCGTCTTCGCGGCCTGGACGCCGACCATGTTGGTCGGGTTGGGAAACCAGGCGTCACTGTCGGCGCCGCGGCATGCGGCTTGGTCGCGCCAGTCCTTCTTGCGCTTCGTCTCGGGGACGGCGCCGGTGTGGTGAGTCATGCTGCTGCTCCGAAGATCGCGTCGAACTGAGTGGAGAGGGCCTGACGGATGGTCCGGTCTTCGAGGTGGTCGGGGCGCACGCACGGCTCCCAGTCGCAGCCGGGGAGTACGAGGCCTTCCGGCTCCCGCCCGTAGTGCTCGATGAAGGCGGCGCGGCGGGCGGAGTACTCGCGGCCCCGGTACACCAGCGACGGCGTCACCCCGTCCCGGCGGCGGCCGGTCCACGCCACGTGACCGTCGTCGGCCGGCTCGGTGTTTGCGGCCCACTTCTCGGCGAACGTCACGATTGGTCGCAGCGCCCGGCCGATGCCCTCCTCGCGGCGGATGACGGCGACGCGCTTCGCGTCGACCCGCAGCTCGCGCCGGATGGCGTCGTCGGTGAGCCCGTCGCGGAGCAGGGCCACGATCTGGTCACGGTCGGCGTTCGCCTTGCGGCCGGCGCCGGGCCGTCCCTGGCGGGTCACGACCTTGGAGTCCTCGATGTGGGCGGGGGCGACGCAGCCCTCGTAGCCGCAGGGAGCGTGCGTGTGGCCGACGGGGTCCTCGCCGTGGCGAATGCGGTAGGCGATCCGGCCCGCGGTGTACACGGTGTTTTGCCACTTGATCGCGGCGACGCCCTTGTTGGTGCGGTGCCCTGTCCATTCGAGGTGCCCGCCGTCGACGGGCTTCGTGCGGCGCCAGAACAGATCCTCGGGGGATCCGGCGGGCTTGTTCCCGGCGCGGCCGGGCGGGAGTTCGAGTTCCTGCCGGGCGCGGGTGACGGAGGCGGCGGTGACGCCGACCTGGCGGGCGATGGTGCGGTCCCCGTACCCGGCGTGGAGGAGCTCGGCGACGTCAGCACGGACGGTCATGCTGCGACCTCCACTGCGGGCGCCCCTGGGTGCAGGGCGATGTCCTCCCCGGTGAGGGCCTCGACGGCCATCGCAACCAGGTCGCGGGCGGCATTGGGGGTGACCGCGTTGCCGAGCATCTTGACCTTGGTCCGCTTGTCGCGCGGGGTCAGGATGTATTCCGGCGGGAACTCCATCGCGGCCTGGTACTCGTGCGGCTCCAGCATCCGGAACCGCATGTCCTCCGCGGACTCCGCGCGGCCACCGTGCAGCGCCGCCGCACCCTCCACAGTGGTCACCGTCGGCAGCGGCTCCGACGCCGGCCGCGCGATCGAGGTGCTGTAGTACGGCAGGACCATGTCCGGTGCCGCCAGGTACAGGTGGTTGCCGCCCGCGCACACCGTCGCTGTCGGCTCCGTGATCGCCCGGTGCGACGACGAGCCTCCGCGTAGCTCCACCATGTACGGCGGCACCGCCAGCCCGGTCTCGTTCCGCGTCGAGCAGGTCCGCATCGGTCCGTCGATGGACAGCGGGGTCTTGCCCTCCCGACCCTCGACCGGCACCAGGTACGGGCGGGCGAACTGCTCGAACCCGGCCCGGATCCGGCGCATCGTCGCCGGGGCCAGCGGGTCCAGGCCCGCCTCCTTGCGGTCCCGGATGGCGACCGCGGGCAACGTCCAGTCGACGATCTCGTGTGCGGCGCGCACCGTCGGCTCGACGACCGTGTTGCGGCACTCGACGCGCGGGCACCGCCACACGTACTGGTTGCGGACGCCGTACTTTCCCCACGGCTTCAGCGGGTTGCACAGCTTCGTGGTCTTCCAGCCCTGGATGGCGCGAACCAGGCCGTGGTCCGGGCAGAGAGCGGCGGGGCGGAGCCACTTGTCGAAGTCCGGGGCGCGGGTGCCGGTTAGCCAGAACACGTCGTACTTGCGGTCCCGGTTCTGAGCGGCGCCGCGGCCGAGGGCCTGAGCGTGCATGGAGTTGAGGTAGACGGCGCGGTGCTCGTAGCCCCAGGCCTTCATGGTGAACAGCCAGGCGTCGTAGACGGCGCCGCGGTTGCTCTGGGGGCCCCACCAGCGGGATTCGACGACGTTCTCGACGATGATGATCGGGTACTGGTGGGCCTCGGCGAACCGGGGGACGTCCCACATGGTGGCCCTGGAGCGGATGGCGGTCTCGTCGGTGCCGTCGGGGGCGAACAGTCCGTCGTTCCACTCGCCGTGGTCCCGCTTGACGCCCTTGGCGTTGGAGTGGTTGGTGCACTCCGGTGACGCCCACAGGATGTCCGTCTTCGGGTAGCGGGTGGGAACGACCTGGGAGATGTCGGCGCAGTCGTGGCGGGTGTCGGGGTGGTTGGCCTGGTGGGTGTCGATGGCGTGCCGGGAGTGGTTGGCGGCCATCAGGACCTCCACGCCGGGGATCTGGATCGCTCCGGTGGAGGAGCCGCCGGCTCCGCAGAACAGATCGGTCATGGTGATCACCGGGCCACCGCCTCGTCGTCGACGGGGATGACGGTCTGGATGTCGAGCGCGCGGGCCAGCAGCGCGGTGAACTGGGCGCCGGTCATGGTGACGTAGCCGTCGGCGGCCGAGCCCTTCCCGGTCCGCTTGTGCCAGACCACGCCGAGCCACGCGCCGTCGTTCTGCCGCTCGACCTCGGCCTCGGCGATCCACTCGGGCAGCCGACGCGTCGCGGTGTTCTTCGCCTCGATCACGACCCCAACGACGCCGGCGATGTCCCCGCGGTCCTTCGCGGCCCCGGCGAGGCGGCGTTCGGCGAACGGCCAACCCGCAGCGCGGAGGTGTTCGACGATGGCCCGCTCCCAGGCGGAGCCCTTCGCCTTGTTCCTGCTGGTCACTGGTTTCCCCCGGGGATGGTGTGGCCCTCGGTGCAGAGCAGCGCGGTGCCGTGGGTGGTGGTGGCGGTTTCGACGCCGCAGGTCGGGCAGTGCGCGAACCGCTGCATGGTGAGCTGGCCGGGCAGGTGCGGGGTGCGGCGGTGGCGGCCGAAGTGGGAGACGACCGCCCGGTAGGTGATCTTCACGCCGCGCTCCCCACCGCTTGGTCGGCGGCCTGGCGGAGCATCACGTCCTGCGCCTCGTTCACCTGCTGCAGCTCCAGGCAGCGGGCCTCCATCGCCCCGAGCGCTTCCCGCGCCCGACGCAGGTCCCCGCGGAGAGCGGCCTCCGCCGGCGTGTACTGGCGTGCCGCAGGCCGGGCGCCCGGGCGAGGAGCGCGGGCCTTGATCTCGTCGACGAGGTCCACGCCAGCGTCGTGGAGTTGACGGCGGAGCGCGGTCGCGTCCTCGTACCGGCCCGACCCCTCCAACTGCAGGATCAGGGCGGCGACGATGCCCCGCAGTGCGGCGCTTTCGTCGTGGAGGCGGGTGATGGTGTCCGCGGTGAGCCGGTCGACGCGGGTGTGGTTCTGCTGCTCGCGCGTCGTCTCCTTGTACTTCTGCTTCAGGGCGGCGTGCGCGTTCTTCAGGGCCTCGTGGGTGGCACGGGATACGGGCATCAGAACGCACCGCCCGTCACTGCGTCGAAGACATCGCGGGCCCAGCGGGCGTCACCGAGCGCGGTGTGGGCTACGTCGTCCCCGGGCGGCTCAACGCCAACGAAGCGGGACATCTCCCGGGAGGAGAAGGGGAACGTAGGGACGTCTTTCGAGCCCACCAGCGGCAGCGCTGCGCAGAGCACCTTGGCCATGCCGAACCGGGCCCCGGCCACGAGCGTGGCGATGTCGACGGGCCGGTAGTGCCACTGTGCGGAGCCGGGGCCGAGGAGCTTGCGGAGGAACCGGTCGTCGAAGCCCGGGTTCGAGCCGACCAGCACCGCACCGGACAGAGCGGTCCAGATTTCGTTGATGGCCCACTCGCGATCAGCGACCCGGACCGTGCCCTCGGGGTCGATGAACGCGGCGTCCATACCCTCGGGGACGATGAACCGCCGGGGGTAGCCGCCGATCCGAAGGGACTCCGGGTCTGCCTTGGCTACGTCGGGACGGAACTGCCACAGGAGTTCGGTGTCGCCCTTGCCGTCCTCGCGGAGGATGACGGCGACCTCCCACGCCTCGCCGATCTCGGCGTTGAGGTGGGTGGTCTCGGTGTCGACGAAGGCGATGTTCGTCATGTTCTGCTTCTCCGTTCGATGGTTCGTGTGGTGTGCTGGGTGCCGGCCGCCCCGCAATGCCCGCGGGGCGGCCGATCTGCGTGCGGGCTACTGCGGGGGCTGTGCGGCCTCGGGCCATGCCGGCGGCTCGTCGTCGACGAACTCGGCCTCGATCGGCCCCTCGTCCTCACCGGCGTCGTTGGGCAGGTCGGCGTGAGGCTGCGGGAGAGGCGGCGCGAACCCACCCGGCAGTTCACCGGCGACCTCGGCTTGGGCCCGGAGCTGCTCCCGCATGTACTCGGCGGAGGTCGGAACCCACTTGGCGAGACGGCGGGCGGCGGTCTTCAACCACATCGCCTCCTCGTTGGTGTTCCACGGCGAGTAGTCCGCGCCCTTGCCCTTCGCGCTGTCGGACAGGGCCTTGGCGTCCATGACCTGCTGCCGGTTGAGGATGACGACCTTCGAGGTGGCGCCGTCCTTCATGACCGCGTAGGCGTACACGCCGACCAGGTCCCCGCGGTCCCCGCCGAACCAGTCGACGTCGTGCACGGGCCGCTCGTCGCGGCCGATGACGTAGCGGAAGGTGTCGTTCGCGCGGACCGTCTCGACGACGACAGAGGACACGGCGCCAGCCCGGTAGATCAGCTCGACGATGCCCTGGTAGCCGACGATGCCCTGGATGATGAACTTGTAGCCGTGGGCCTTGGACTTGCGCGGGGTGAGGTAGAACTGCTCGGTGCCGGGCTCCAGGCCGAGACGGGCGGCGGTCTTCAGCTCCCGCAGGAAGATCCCGACGTCGGTCTTCGCGGCCCCCTCCAGCATCTGGTTGCCGCGGATCGCGCCGACGGCGAGCCGCACCCACTGGTCGGCGTTGACGTGGGACGGAAGGAGCGCGGCGTACTCCTCCTGGTACTGGGTGACCATGCTGGCCGGGCCGGTGTCGCGGACGGCGACGGCGTTGGAGACGGTGTTCTCGGTCATCGGGCGTTCCTTCGAGTGCGGGCGGGCATGAGGGAGTAGGTCGATCCGTCGCGGACGGTGCGGGTCGCGACCCGCTGCCGCTCGCAGACGGCGCGCTGGCCGGTGCCGATCGCGTCGAGGAGCTCGCCCTTGCAGGCGGTCAGCTCGTCCTCGGCGACCCAGAAGGCGTCCTGCGCGGAGTGGAAGCGGTCCCGGAGCGCGGTGGGGATCTCGATGTCGATCGGGTCGAGGCCCTCGGGGATCTCGCGAATGGCCTGATAGGTGGCGGAGTGCCCGTCGATGTCGGGCCGCTCGTCGACGGCGAGGGTGCGCATGAACTCGGCGCCGGCCTGCCGCTGCATCAGCGCGTCGGCGGGGTCGTACTCGACGATGTACTCGCGGTAGTCCGACAGGCCGATCAGGACTGCGACGTGGCAGACGGTGAGGCCGAGGACGTCGAGGTACCAGAGGCACTGCGCCCGGTACCAGACCGGGATCTCGCTGGTGCCTTCCTCGCCCCAGCCCTCGTCGTCGTAGGCCGTCTTGGCCTCCAGCAGGGCGACCGGCTCGTCCGAGCCCGGCAGGTACAGCAGCCGGTCCGGGTTCGCGATCTGCCACGGTCGGCCGGCTGCGGCGTAGGTGGCGGACCCGGCGACGATCCACTCGGGGTGGAGCTCTGCGAACTCATCGCAGATGGTGGGCTCGTGCTTCTTCCCCCACCGCATCTGCGGGTTCTCGTCGACGGGGCCGATCAGGGCCCTTTTACGGTGCCAGAGGGAGAACCGCGACTCGTGCGGGGAGAGGCCGAGGACGGCGGCGATCTCGCTGCCGCCGATCCCCTGCGCGCGGGCGGCGTGCCACTGGTCGGAGCCCGGCTCGAAGTGGCCGAGGACGACCGGGCCGGCGGCCGGGGCCTGAGCCCCGGCGTCGGTCGTGATGGTCACGGCGTCTCCTCGCACCCGCAGGCTTCGGGGTGGTCGCAGGCCATCTGTGCGAAGGCCTTCTCGAAGGGGCCCTCGTTGGGGTCCATGAGGTGGCGGGCTTCGGCGGCGATGCCTTCGGCGAGGCGCTGTTCGCGCTGTCGGGTGACGAGCGCGGCGACCTCGGGCTGCATGGCGGTCACCGGCCTGCCTCCTTTGACTCGCAACCGGGGCAGTCCTCCACGCACTCGGGAGCGCCGCCGTCGGCCGCGTAGTCCACGACGTGGCCCAGGTACTCGGGTCCGTCCGCCGGTGGCCGGTGCGGGATCTCGATGCCCTGGCCCAATGCGGGCTGGTTGTAGGAGGCGAGCACCCGCTGCCACTTCCGGCGGAAGCGGAGCGCCTGCATGCCACCCCACAGACACGTCACGACCTGGGCGCCGATCACGGTCGTGAGGAGCGACGGAGTCTCGCCGGTCGCCGCGAACCACACGGCGTTCACGACGAGGCCAGCGGCAGCGCCAGCGGCGAAGCTCTCGACGGCGGCCTTGAGGAAGTCGGTGCGGGCGGTCATGCGGTCCACCGCCCCTCGCGCGGCGCCGGGACGATGCCCTGCGGGTTGAAGCGGCTGAGCTTCCGCGCCAACGGCTCCAACTCGGTGGTCAGGCGGCGGACCGTAAACGCGTCCAGCTCCACCCGGGCCGTGTCCATCGACGCCGCGTCCTCCACGCCTTCGACGGCGGCGTCGAGTTCGCCCTCCCGGGCCGTGCCCTGCACCACAGCGGCCAGGGCGTCCAGCGCGTCGAGGACGTCGTCGCGGGCGTCCGGGTCGGCCCACTTCGCGACGAGCTGCACCAGGGTGTCGGTGCGGATCTGGTCGGCGCGCAGGTAGCCGGCGAGCCAGTCGGAGCGGGGTTCGAAGGAGAGTTGCGGGTTGGTGCTCATCGGGTGCCGTCCTCTCCGGGCAGCGACAGCCCGAGGTGCGCGCGGGATTCCTTGTCAAGGCCCTGCGAGATGGCCCGCTCACGGGTCGGGTTGATGCGCCAGGCGACGTCCTCCTGGCAGCCGAAGCCCGTGGTGTCGGACCAGGCGACGCAGGTCGCCCACTGGCCGTCCGTGAGGCGGGCGACGAGCGCAATGTCGGTGGAGCTGTAGCCCTCCGGGGAGATGGCCCACAGGTCGGTGACCTCGGCGACCTGCGCGGGCTCCGGAACCTCACCGGCGGCGAACTCGTACAGGGAACGCCAGGTCCAGGAGTCGACGCTGATCTCCGTGTCGAAGCGGGCGGTCAGTTCGGCGAGCCGTTCATACGGCTGCATGTCGGTCATCGAGCGCCTCCTCGGCGGTGGCGGCCACCACGGGCCGCAGAAGAAGAAGGAGAAGGAGGGAGGTGGCCGGTCCGCGCCCAATGCGGCAGGCGCGGCTCCGGCTGACGGCGCACCATCCGGGCGACCGCCCGGTAGGCGCGGCGCGGGGACAGCGGCACGTCGATCAGGAGGAACCACACGACCAGCACGGCGGCGTACAGGGCGACCGCGAGGAGCACGGCGGCCAGGACGTCATCACCGGTGGACGGTTGGCCGCTCACTGCGGGGTGCTCGCTTTGACGCAGCCCTTGTTGTGGGGCTCGCACTTGCAGGCGGAGCAGCCGGAGCACCAGTCGTTCGGGCCGTCGCCGCAGCCGGTGGTCTGCCGGTAGGTGGGGCAGCCGTCGGCGTGCGGAGTGACCAGCTTCGGGCAGCCGCACGGGCGGCACGGGTCCTCGTCCGCGCGGAGAGCCTGCGTCGGCGCCAGCAGCCGCGTCAGCTTGTCCACCGACGCATCGCCGTCCAGGCCCGGCGCGGGCTGCACCTCAGCGAGCTGGACCACGGCACCGTCCAGCTCTGAGCCGTCGAGCCGGTACCCCTCGCCCGGCGTCCGCCACCGGGCACACGCCTCCTCGACCAGCGCCAGCGTTTCCCGATCCGGGATGCCCGTACTGTCCGGCTCGGTCCGCCACCGGTTCATCGCGGCGCCCACGAGGTCGTCAAGGAAGCCGTGCAGGTCGTGGTCCGACATGGCGTGCGCCCACGGGAGAGCGGGGCGAGAAGCGGCCGGACGATCCCCGTCGGCCGCCTGCCGTACCTTCGTCACCCACTCCGGAACCGGCAGCGGGTTCTCCCACCGGGTGGCCTGCCGCTCGGCCTCGTCGCACAGATCCAACACCGCGTCGAGGCACCGGTTGAGGTAGGCCATCTCCTCGGCGACAGTCGGCTCCTTGCCGACGTACTTGTTCAGCTCCGCGCGGAGCTGGGTGTTCTCGGCGTGCTCCCGCTTCATCAGCGCGACCGACGACTCCGCGACAGCCACCGCATCCCGCGAGACCGACGCCATGTCGTCCGCCATCTCCGGCGTCATCAACAGACCCGCCGACTCCAACGCCAACGCGATCCCCGCCGGAGTCCGGTTCTGCTGCAACGCCGTCAGGATCACCCCAGCCGCACCGTTCACCCGTCGCGTGTTCACGCCGCCACCTGCCCCTGCACCGGAGCGAACTCGGCGTGCACCTCAGCAATCGCGGCCAGGTAGTTCTCCACCTGCCACCGCTGCCACGACGACTGCCGCGGCCCGTAGTAGTCGAGGAACTCCTCATCCACCTGAGCCAGCCGGCGCTCCTCCACATCCGCCCGCGGCGTCAACGGGCCGAACGCCCGCTCCACCTCACCCAGCGTCCACGGGTATGACTCGCCGTCCCCCGCGTCGTCCGGGTTCACCGGGTTCGGGCAGGCGAGGATCTGCTCCCCCGCCTTGTTGTGGCCGTTCAGCTCCCACACGTTGCCGCGGGCGTCCACGAACGACGGTTGCGGAAGCGGAGCCGAGTGCAGCGGATACACGGGCATACTGCCCGTCGGGATGATCTGCGATGATGTGGCCACGGTGGCCTCCTTCTTCTCGTGTACGGGTTGGTAGGGGCGCCGAGTCGTGGGGTCGCCAGGCCGGTCAAAGCGGGCGGCCCTTCGGCGTGTGAGGGGTCAGGCCTTGGCGAGAGCCGGCCTGCGGGCGGGCGCCGGGCGACGGCGGGGCCGCGGGATCGTGCGGCCGGTGCGCGGGTCGCCGGCGGAGCGGACGGCGTGGATCGCGGCCCGCTGCTCCCGGTCGGTCACGATCCGGCCGCGCTCCCCGTTCCGGCCGCACAGCTGCGGGTTCTTCCGGAGGAGTTCGCGCAGCCACTTCATGCCGCACTTCAGGACGAACGCCGTCTCCTGGACGGTCATGTACTCCTGGTCCGGGTCAGCCGGCGGGGTCGGCTGGTGGTACTTCCGCTTGTCCGTGGACACGGGGGTCACTGCCTTTCGTGGGGTGGGTCCTCGGTGGGGCGAGGAGGCGTGTGCCGGATGCGTGAGTCGGGCGCTTGCAGGGCGTCGCGGAGACGGCGGTATGCCTTGGGGCCCATGTGTCTGCGGGTGCCGTTCTCCAGGTGGCTGACGTAGCGGGGGCTGATTCCCGCTTGTCTGGCCAACTCGGTCTGGGTGAGCCCCGCTTGCATGCGCTCCTCGCGGATCGCGTCCCCGTTGACCTCGAAGGTCGGGGGTTGGTGCATGCCTCGAAACTAACCCTGGTTGACCCTAGTTGTCTACCCCTGGATGGCCATGAATGACTGTGGATGACCCTCACGGATGGTTCTGCATGGTTGCCAGTGACCTACGGTTCACGAGAATCGGCCGTTTACCTGGTTGGAACTGGTTGGAACTGGCTGGCCCTGCGAAGATGTCGACATGACGACCACCCCCCGCGATCTCGACCGCCTCGCACAGACCGTGAAACGACATCGCATGCAGCAGTACCCGTCGCGCGACGCCGCGGCCGAAGCCGCCGACATGACCAGGAACACCTGGAAGCGCGTCGAGGAGGGGAAGAACGTCTACGAGTCGACCTACATCAAGGTGGAGAAGGCTCTCGGCTGGGTTGTCGGCAGCTGTATCGCCATCGCCGAAGGTGGCGCGCCCGCGCTCGCAGCCGAGGCCAATGGCCCATCTGCGGGACCGTCGGCGCCTGCGGCCTTACTGACGGAGGAGGAGGCTCGGCGGGCGGTGTTCGAGGCGGCGCGGGCGCAGATGCCTGCGTCCACCCCGATCGGTGCCCTTGACGGGTTCAGTGACGAGCTTGTGGAGATCCTGCGGAGGGCAGGCGTCGTGAAGGATGGCGACTGAACTGCAGCGTTTCCCCGTACAACCTTTTCGCCGTGACCGTATCGTGACCTAAACGGGCTGATGAAACCTCAACAACCCCCTGCCGTTCATGTGTTCGCCGTGTAACTCTGTGCTCAACCACCCTGGGAGGTTCCCGACGGCACTTAGGGGGACCGGTGAGTAATGTCATCAACCTGGACCTGGGTTCGGACTCCGAATTCCTCGGATACCCGACCCAGATTGCGGGAGTGACGGTGTGTGTCCTGTCCTCCAGGACCGCCACCGACCACGCTTTTCAGGGGCGTGTGAGGCGGTTCATGGAAGCCGAGGGCCGTGACTGCGGAACCTGCCGCGCCTGTCCCGTCGGACAGGCACTCTAGGACCACAGCCACAGAGGAAGCGGTCGGCGGCAGGGGTACCCGCCACCACTTCCCACACCAAGTCGCTCGAACATCCGGGGGGATGACAACCACATGCCCTACGTCGAAACCCGCGGCGGCAACATCCGCGTCAAGTGGTGGAGCGGCGAGTACAAGATCGACGCCCACGGAAAGCCCACCAAGAAGAAGAAGTACGAGAGCGCCAGCGGCCCGGCGCGCGGCCAGAAGTTCCAGGACGAGAACGAGGCCTACACATTCGGCTTGGACCGCGAGTACGAAGTCCGCCACGGCAAAGGCGTCCGCCGCGCGAGCGCAGCCACCCCGATGTCGGAGTACATCTGGATGTGGTTCGACGCCGCCGACATCCGCCCCAACTCCGTGAAGAAGTACCGGTCAGTGCTCCGCGCCAGGATCGAACCCTACTGGGGCAGCCGGCCTGTCGGCGAGATCACGCCGATCGAATACGACTTCTGGAAGCGGCAGATCAAGGGACAGTGCTCAGAGAACTATGCCGGTGACATCCTCACCGTCTTCCGGATGCTCATGAACGACGCCGTCCTCCGCTACAAGCTGCGGGTCGAGTCGCCGATTGTCGAGCAGAAGAACCGGGGCCGGTACAAGAAGAAGCAGACGAAGCGCGTCAAGCAGGAGCTCCCTCTCACAGCTGTCCACCAGCTCGCCGTGAACGCCTACCACGTGTGGGGCTACACCGGCTGGGCCTACATCTGGACCCTCGCGTTCGCCGGCCTCCGGCCCCCAGGGGAAATGATCGGCCTTCAACGCGGGTTCGCGTCACCGTGCTGGCCGGCCACCGACCCGGACCCGGCACACCGGCGTGAGGCGGGGAAGCGGTACCACGGGATGCACGTGCTGCGGGTGGAGTACCAGTCGTACTACGTGGACAGCCGACCCATGTTGGCGGGGCCGAAGTACGACAGCCAGAGAACCTTGGTGATCCCGCCATTCCTGCACGAAATTCACGAGGCGCTGCTGAGCTCTCACCGGTCGCCGTGGGTTTTCCCGTCCATGACGGGGAAGCACCTGCTGACGTCTGGGGAGTTCACCAAGAACTACTGGCGGCCGATCCGCGACGGCGCCGAGGAGCGCAAGCCGCGTCCGCGGTACATGCGCCATGTGCGGCCGAGGATTCCGGCGGTGCCGGAGATGGCAGGGCAGGACTTGTACCGGCTGCGGCACTGGCACCGGGAGTTGCTCGATGAGCCGGGGGCCGACATTGCCACCGTGGCGAAGGAGGCCCGGATGGGCCACGAGGTGGCCGGCATGGAAGGCGTCTACAGCCGGGTGACGATCGGGATGGAGATGCGGATCGTCGAGTACCTTCAGACGGTGTGGGAGAAGCAGGTAGTGGCGAGGGGTCTGTGGACGCCACCGTTTCCCATTCGTCTCCCAGATCCTCTGCCGGGGAGTGCATCGCCGCTGTTCAGTGGGCTTCCGGTGTCGGGCGAGTCGTGATCGACGAGATCACCAAGGGCATCGAGGTGGACTCCAGCGGCGGGGGCGGCAACGGACAGGACGTCTGACCGGCCCCGGACAGCAGTCGGCCGGGTGGGGCGCCCTTCCGCTCAGAAGGCGTCCCACCCGGCCGGGGGTGCGCGCCGCCCCCGTCCCCACGGTGCGGCGCGGGCAGGCCACCGTCCAGTCATCCCGTGGACGGCGACCTGAGTCTCAGGGGAGGCCGAGCGCCGGCAGCACGACGGCCTCCACGAATCCGACGAGGTACTCCGCGTCGGCCTGCTCGCCCTCGACGACGGGCCGCATCCGCAGCATGCCGAACAGCTGGGCGGGCACGTACTCGAGCGCCGGGTGGCCGGCGGGGACCTCGCCCCGTGCGACGCCGCGCGCGAGGATGTCGCGGAGCGCGGCGATCTCCGGCTCGACGAGCGCCTCGCGCAGCGCGCCCTTGAGTTCCGGGTCCTCCATGACCGCGTGGCCGAGCGCCTGGAGCAGTCCCGTGTCCTTGCCCGCTCCCTCGCCCGCGGCCCGGGCCGCCTGGCGCAGGTCCTCGGCGAGCGACCCGGTGTCGATGTCGGTGAAGCGCACCCGGCGGTTGGAGCGCAGTGCGGCGGCCACGAACTGGGGCTTGGTCTTCCACTGCCGGTAGAGCGTGGACTTGCTGCACCGGGTGCTGGCGGCGATGCCGTCCATGGTGACGGCGTCGTAGCCGCAGGACCGGATCTGTTCGAGCACGGCGTCGAAGAACTCCTGCTCACGCTCAGGCGTGATCTTGGAGCGGCGCGAGGCGCCGGCCGGTTCCGGTCGGTCCGCGGCCTGCGACGTCATCGGCGGTGCTCCTCACGGTCCGGGTGGCGGCGGGGGCGCTCAAGCGGCCCGCACTCCAGTGTGTCGTATGTCTATCGATACGCCAGTGTACCGGTACAGCAGCGTATCGGTACACTGGCGTATCGGAACGAGGCCGTATCGATGAGAACCGTCACACGCCCCCGGACCTGTGCGCCACACACCTGTGCGCCACACGCACCACCGTCAGTGAAGGGGCCGGGGGATGAACGCCAGCACCGAGCCTGCAACAGCAGAAGCGGGGCCGGACGCGCACGCGCGTCCCCCGCTCGTCCGTGAGCTCCTGCTCGTGGCAGGGCTCTTCCTCGCGTACAAGTTCGGCCGGCAGCTCGCGACGGGCCACACCGCCGAGGCCTTCCGCAACGCCCACCACGTGTGGGACTGGGAACGCGCGCTGCGGTTGCCCGACGAGGGCACGGTGCAGTCCCTGCTCCTGCACGGCGACACCCTGATACACGCGGCGAACACCTACTACGCGACCGTCCACTTCCCGGCCACCGCGGCCTTCCTGATCTGGCTCTATCTGCGGCGGCCGGGACACTACGTCTGGGCCCGCCGGGTACTGGCCGCGGTGACCGGCGCCGCACTGGTGCTGCACCTCCTCTTTCCGCTCGCCCCGCCGCGCATGCTGGGCGCCACCGGTCTGATCGACACGGCCCGGGTCTTCGGTCCCTCGGTGTACGGCCCGCCGAGCACCGATCAGTTGTCGAACCAGTTCGCGGCGATGCCCTCGCTGCACTTCGGCTGGGCCCTGATGGTGGCGGTCGGGCTGATCGTCGCGACGCGGTCGCGCCTCCGGTGGCTGTGGCTGCTGCATCCGCTGCTCACGCTGCTGGTGATCGTGGGCACCGCGAACCACTACTGGCTCGACGTGCTCGTGGCGGCGGCCATGCTCGGCCTCGCCCTCGCGGTGGTCCGCCGGCCGCGGTGCACCGTGGCACACCGCCGGCCCGAGCTCCGTCGCCGGACGGCGGAGCGGCGTGACCTGGTGGGGGCGGGCCGGTGAGCGCCGCCCTGATCGCCGTCCTGCTGTCCCTGGTCTCCGCCTGCGCCTACGCCGCCGCCGCCGTCGCCCAGGAACGGCTGGCCGCCCGCAGCGCCGGCACGGGCGCGCTGCGGATGCTGGCCCGCGGGGCCTGGTGGTGGTCGGTCGCGCTCAACGCCTCGGCCGCGCTGCTGCACGTCGTGGCCCTCAAGTACGGCCCCCTCACCGTGGTCCAGCCGCTCGGCGCGCTCACCCTGGTCGCGGCGGTGCCCCTGGGGGCACGGCTGGCGGGCCGGCGGGTGCGCGCGGTCGAGTGGCGGGGCATCGGCCTGACGCTGCTCGGGCTCGGCGCGCTGCTGCTCACCGCGTCCGGACCCGCGCCCGACGACGTGCTGAGCGTGCCCGAGGCGCTGGCGGTCTCCGGCGCGACGGCGGCGCTGATCGGCATGCTGTGCCGGCCCGGCACCCGGCCGGGTCTGCGGCACGCGACGGCGTCCGGCGTCGCCTCCGGGGTCGCCTCGGCGCTCACCCAGACCGTCACGGTCGCCGTCACGGACCACTCGGGCTCGCTGCTCAGCGCCCAGGTGATCGGCGTGGCCGTGCTGGTGGCGGCCTTCGCGGCGGGCGGGCTGCTGCTGGCGCAGACGGCGTACCGGGGAGGTCTGGGCGCCCCGCTGGCGGTGGTGACGCTGGCCAATCCGGTGGCCGCCGCGGTGATCGGGCTCTCCCTGCTCGGTGAGCGGCTGCGGGGCGGGGCTGGCGGCGTGCTGGTCGCGCTGACCGGTGCGGCGCTGGCCGCCTGGGGCGTGGTCCAGCTGAGCCGGGCGACGCCCGGGCGCTCCGACGACGCCGGGGCGACGGCCGCCGCACCGGCACCGGCACAACCGGCGCCGACGGGCCCGGAAGCGGGGGGACCGGAGGCGGTGGGCCCGAGGCAGGTGGGACCGGAAGCGGTGGGCCCGAGGCAGGTGGGACCGGTGCTGGTGCCCCGGCAGCCGGGGCCGGGGCACCTCACGCGGCTGTAGGCCTGTCCGGCCGCGCCGTCAGTCCGTGACCATCGCCGGGTCGCTCACCCCCGGCCGCCCGTTCTCCACGTGTCCGGCGAGGCGCCGCAGGAACGCCGGGTCGGCCTCGGAGGTGACCGTCACGTCGTACCAGCGGCGGCTGCGCGTGAGGTCGACGGTGTGGTGCACGGTGGCGCCGGGGCGCACGGAGACGGTCCTGCCGGGGTCGCCGTAGGCGTTCTCGACCCGGAGACGGACCGTGCCGGACCCGGTGTTGGTGAGGGTCAGCCGGACGTCGTCGCCGGTGTGGCGGGCGGTGACCTCGGGCCCGGCGTTCTTGTTGGGGCCCCGGAAGGCGCGCAGGAAGCCGTTGGGGCCGTGCACGGTGAGGTCGTACGAGCCGTCCGAGTACGCCGAGTTCCAGGTGTCCGCGATGGTCTTGCCGGCCTCGGTGGTGTAGGTCCAGGGGCCGTCGGTGCGGTTGCCGGAGGTGACGAGGAAGGCGGCACCGGCCTTGGCGCCGGAGGCGAAGGTCAGCGTGAACTTCCCGGCCGCCGCGTCCACGGCGCCGTCCACGTGCGGGGCGTACCGCAGCGGGCGGGCGGGGCGCAGACCGCGTTCCTGCCGGGGCATGTCCGGGTCGGCGGGCGGCGTCGGGCGGTAGTCCGGGTGGCGTTCGCGGTCCGGCGGTTCGTAGGCGTCGGTGTCCGGCAGGTCGGCCGGGCGGCTGTCCTGCCGGGAGAAGTCGAAGGCGGCGGTCAGGTCACCGCAGATCGCGCGTCGCCACGGCGAGATGCCCGGCTCGCGCACACCGAAGCGGCGCTCCATGAACCGGATGATCGAGGTGTGGTCGAAGGTCTCGGAGCAGACGAAGCCGCCCTTGCTCCAGGGCGAGACGACCAGCATGGGCACGCGGGGGCCGAGCCCGTAGAAGCCCTCGCGGTGGGTCTTGCTCCCCTTGAAGACGTCCAGGGAGACGTCCACGGTGGACCGGCCCTGCGCCGCGGACTTCGGCGGCAGCGGCGGCACCAGGTGGTCGAAGAAGCCGTCGTTCTCGTCGTAGGTGATGAACAGGGCGGTCTTCGCCCACACCGCCGGGTTGGAGGTGAGCGCGTCCAGGACCTGGGAGATGTACCAGGCGCCGTAGTTCGAGGGCCAGTTGGAGTGCTCGGTGAAGGCCTCCGGGGCGGCTATCCAGGAGATCTTCGGCAGCCGTCCGGCCTTGACGTCGGCGCGGAGCAGGTCGAAGTACCCGTCGCCGTTCCTCACGTCCGTGCCGGTGCGGGCCTTGTCGTACCAGGGGTCGCCGGGCTTGGCGTTCCGGTACTTGTTGAAGTACAGCAGGGAGTTGTCGCCGTAGTTGCCGCGGTAGGGGTCGTCGATCCAGCCCCAGTGGCCGGCCGCGTCCAGGCCGTCGCCGATGTCCTGGTAGATCTTCCAGGAGATACCGGCCTCCTCCAGACGCTCGGGGTACGTCGTCCAGTCGTAGCCGAGTTCGTCGTTGCCGAGGACCGGGCCGCCGCCCGTGCCGTCGTTGCCCGTGTGACCCGACCACTGGTAGTAGCGGTTGGGGTCGGTGGAGCCGATGAAGGAGCAGTGGTAGGCGTCGCACACGGTGAAGGTGTCGGCGAGCGCGTAGTGGAAGGGGATGTCCTCGCGGGTCAGGTACGCCATGGTGGTGGTGCCCTTGGCGGGCAGCCAGCGGTCGTACTTGCCGTTGTGGTAGGCGTCCTGGCCGTCGGACCAGCCGTGCGGCAGCCCCTCCAGGAACTGCATGCCGAGGTCGTCGGCCTCGGGGTGGAAGGGCAGCACCTCGGTGCCGTCGCTCTTGGTCTGGTGCCAGACGGACCTGCCGCCGTCCAGGGCCACCGGGTGCGGGTCGCCGAAGCCGCGGACGCCGCGCAGCCTGCCGAAGTAGTGGTCGAACGAACGGTTCTCCTGCATCAGGACGACGATGTGCTCGACGTCCTCGATGGAACCCGAGCGATGGTTCGCCGGGAGCGCGGCGGCCCGCTCGATGCTCGCCGAGAGGGCGCTGAACGCCGTGGTGGCGCCCGCGAGTTGGAGGAATCGGCGCCGGTTCACTTCGGCCATGGGGTGTAAGAGCCTCTCGCCTTGGGGGGACTCACCCGGCCGGACGGCGCCGGATGATGACGGAATGCGCGCGAAAGGAGTGTTCCAGGAGCAGCAAACGTCAGGGAAGGGTCCGGTGGCGCTGGTGTGAAAGTCACCGGTACGTGAGGTGTGCCGGGCCCGCCACCCGGGGATGGTCGCGATCATGACAGGCACGCACACGGAAGCGCCCCCGGCCCGACGGCCCGTACGCCAGCTCCTCGCCGCCTCGGTGGGCAACGCCGTGGAGTGGTACGACTGGTACGCCTACACCTTCCTGGCCACCTACATCGCCGACCAGGTCTTCCCCGAGAGCGCGGACAACTCGCTGGTGCCGCTGCTGTCGACGTTCGCGGTGTTCGCGGTGGGCTTCTTCATGCGGCCGGTCGGCGGCCTGTTGATGGGCGCGATCGCCGACCGGCGCGGGCGGCGCGCCGCGCTGACGGTCACCATCCTGCTGATGGGCGGCAGCAGCCTGCTGGTCGGCCTGACCCCGACGTACGCGGCGGCCGGTGTGCTGGCCCCGGTGGTCCTGGTCGTGGCCCGGCTGCTCCAGGGTCTGTCGGTGGGCGGCGAGTTCGCGGCGTCGACGACCTTCCTGGTGGAGTCGGCGGGCCCGGGCCGACGCGGCCTGTTCTCCAGTTTCCAGTACGTGTCGACGACGGCGGGGCAGCTCGTCGCGTCCGGTATCGCGACTCTGCTCGTGGACACACTGAGCGAGGGGCAGATGAACGGCTGGGGGTGGCGGGTGCCGTTCGTCCTCGGCGCCGTCCTCAGCCTGGTCGGCTTCTGGATCCGGCAGGGCGCCCAGGAGACCCGCAGCGCCGAACAGCAGAAGGCCCCGCGCCCCGGCCTGTTCGAGGCGCTGCGCCGCCATCCGCGCGAGTCCCTGCTGATCTGCGGCATCACGGCGGGCGGCACCATCGCCTACTACACCTGGACCTCGTACCTGCCGACGTACGCCGAACTCAACACCGGGCTGGACAAGGCGGACGCGCTGCTCGCGGGCACGATCTCGCTCGCCTTCTTCGCGCTCCTCCAGCCGCTCGGCGGGCTCCTCTCCGACCGCTTCGGCCGCCGGCCCCTGTTGTTGTTCTTCGGCGTGGGGTTCGCCCTGCTGAGCGTGCCCATGCTGCACTCCCTGCGCGACTCGTTCGCCGTGCTGCTGCTCGTGCAGTGCGCGGGCATGATCCTGCTGACCGGCTTCACCTCGATCAGCGCCGCCGTCAACGCCGAGATCTTCCCGCCCCGGGTGCGGGCGGCCGGCATCGGCTTCCCCTACTCGCTGACGGTCGCCCTGTTCGGCGGCACGGCGCCGTACGTGGGCACGCTGTTCAAGGACCTGGGCCACGCGGGGCTCTTCCCCTGGTACGTCGCCGTCCTGTGCCTGCTGTCCTCGCTGGTGTACCTGCGGCTGCCGGAGACGGCGCACAAGGAGCTGGAGCGCTGACGCCCCGTACGGGTCGGGTTCATCCGCGCCAGGTGCGGCGGGCGAGTGCCGCTTCCGTACCGGCGAGATAGACGGCCGTGGCGAGCCACTGGGCGGTGTAATGGTCCTGATCGTCCGGGCGGAGGCGGCCGAAGGCGTCGCGGGTGCGGTGCGCGGCCACCGCGCCGAGCGCGGCGACCAGTTCCGCGCCGGTGGCGAATCCGCCGCGGCGCAGCGCGGCCTCGTGTCCGTGCCGGTCGTTCTCGCGTGCGGGTTCGGCGACGGCCCGGCGTCCTCCGGCGACCGACAGTTCGACCATCCCGCGAACGCGCCAGAGCGGCGAGTCGGCCGCGGGGACGGCGTCTTCGGAGGGGGCGGACGAGGACGGACAGGGGCGGTCCGGCGGGAAGTGTTCGCTCCGGAGGTGGTCGTAGCCGAGATCGGCGCGGCCCTGCCACTCGTCCGGCAGGCGCAGGGTCGCCCCGGTCCCGGGTACCGGCCCGACGGCGAGTGGACGAAGGGCCGTGACCCGGTCGGGGTCGACGCGGCCGAGGACCCGGATCCGCAGACCGGGGTGCGCGCCCAGCCGCCGGAGGTTGGCGGTGTGGGCGAGGCCGGGATGGCGGTGGGCGGGGACCAGCCGGGCGGGTGGCACGGATGCGGGCCGCCGCTCGTTGCACGGGTCGCCCGGCCCCGGCAGTACACGCACCAGCAGTTCGTCGCCGTCGGCCGCGACGATCTCCGCGTCGCAGCCGGTCAGGGGCGCGGCATGCCCGGCTCCCTCGGGGGCGGGCTCCGAGGCCGGACGGGCGAACACCGTCGCCCAGGCGGCATCGGTCCAGGGGCGTCCGGCGGCGAAGGTGGCCCGGACACCGCTCTCCGGCAGAAGGCGGCCGTCCGGGTCGACGACCGCCCCGGAGAGGATCAGACCGCCGCGGGACAGCCGGAAGTGGTCGCTCAGGAAGGACCGGATGGCGACATGTGCGGTACCGGCGCGGCGAGCCCTGGCCGGGCCGCCGGGCTTCACGTCGCGGAGCGCGTACCAGCGGCCGTCGCCGTCGACGAGATGGGTGACCACCCCGCCGGGGGCGGCGGAGCCGTCGGGGCCGCCGGGGGCGCCAGGGCCGATCACCGGCTCGCGGCAGACGCCGTAGAGCCGCAGCGGGCCGTCGGGGTGGTGATTGTGGCGGACCGTGCCGATCAGCGCCGGATTCGGGTCGGCCGCCTTCAACCGGTGGGTGACCAGGAGGAGTTCACGCAGCGCGCGGACCAGCTCGGCGATGCCGTGTGCACGGTGCGGATCGCGTGCGTCGCGCAGATGGCGTACGACGCTGAGGGCCGCGCCCTCCGCTCGGTGCAGGCCGGCCAGGCGAGCCGTGTGGGCGGCACGGAGCAGCTCGGCCTGGAGGACGGCTCCGGCACCGGCGGTGCCGGCGGAGAGCACGGCCGCCGCCACCGCCCAGAGACGGGAGGCGGCGCGGGTCTGTTCGGCGGAGGGGGTGGCGGGAGGGAGCGAGTCGGTGGGAGGGGTCGACTCTGCGGGGCGGCTCGGTTCGGCGGGACGGCTCGGTTCGGCGGGACGGCTCGGTTCGGCGGGACGGCTCGATACCGTGGGGCGGCTCGATTCTGCCCGGCGGCTCGATACCGTGGGGCGGCTCGATACCGTGGGGCGGCTCGATTGTGCGCGGCGGCTCCATTCCGTGGGGTGACTGGGTTCTGCGGGGCGGTCCGCTTCGGCCGGACGAAGCGGGGCCGCGCGGCGGTCCGGCTCCGTGCGACGGTCCGCGTCCTCGGACGGGGTGCCGCCCGCCGGTTCCGACTCGGCGACCGGGCAGGCGCCCAGGACCGCTGCCCGGTGCAGGCAGCGCGGAGCCAAGAGGCAGGTGCAGCGGGCCTGGTCGGCGTCGGTGACCGCGCCGGACGGGCCCGGCGCCAGCGTCACCCGGGCGTCCTCGCCGCAGCGGACGCCGGAGGTCCCGTCGCCGGTGGTGACGGGTGCGACGGCCAGGGCCTCGACGGCCGCGTCCAGCCTGCCGCGCAGCCGCGTGGTCAGGCTCTCCACCGCGGAGGCGAAGACCTCCGGCGCGACCGGTGGGAGTGGGGCGCCCGGACGGGCAGGGCTCATCGGGTCGCTCCACGGACGCGCTCGCCCACCCAGCGGGCGAGCGAGAGAGGACTGAGGGCGGCCACCGGCATACCCGCCGCGACGAGTTGCCGGGTGACCGGCACCGAGTAGCGGGGGACCCCGTCGCCGTCCAGGGCGGCGCAGCCCAGCGGTTGGACACCGGAGGAGACCACGGCCCGGACCTCGGCCAGCAGGCCCTCGATCGCTGCTCCCTCCTCGAAGTCACTGACGACCACCATCAGTGTGCGGTTCGGCACCCGCACCAGCGTGCGGGCGTGCGCGAGTCCGGCCGCGATGTGCGTGCCGCCGCCGACCTTCACCTCCAGCAGCAGGGAGAGCGGATCGGCGACCCGGTCGGTCAGGTCGACGACCTGCGTGCTGAAGGTGAGGAAGTGGGTGGAGAGCATGGGCGCACCGCTCAGTACGGCGGCG
The DNA here is from genome assembly GCF_042744565.1 of Streptomyces sp. NPDC058812. Lineage (NCBI taxonomy): Bacteria > Bacillati > Actinomycetota > Actinomycetes > Kitasatosporales > Streptomycetaceae > Streptomyces > Streptomyces sp. NPDC058812. Next base: position 274,444 of record NZ_JBHYOB010000007.1, on the reverse strand, counting down.
GTGATCGCCGACCAGATGACCGAGGACTCCATGGACGCGGAGACGTCGACGACGAGGATCAGCCGCCAGTCGTTCTCCCGTGCGGTGCGGGTGGTGAAGACGGGCCGTTCCGGGATGACCTCGACCCTGCCGTCCTCCAGTCGGCGGGTGTGGGCGAGGTTGGCCCGAAGCGTGCGGGGAAGGTCGAGCCGGCCGCCGGGGCGCCGGGTGGGGCGGGGCGTGGTGAGACCGGTCAGCGTGGGACGCAGTCGGGTGGCGAGTTCCCGGGTGAGTTCTTCGATCAGCCGTTTGACGAGCGGCCGGAGGCTCGCCATGCGCTCCTCGGGCATCCCCCTGGCGAGCGACAGCACGGCCGACAGCAGTTCCACGGAGGGACGTACCGAGGCGGGGTCGAGGTGGGCGATGAGGTCGGTACGGCCGCTCTCGACGGCGCGCCCCAGGACTTCCTCCCGGATGTCCGCGCCGAACAGTGCCCCGAGTTCCTCGGCCCAGTGCCGGGCGCTGGGAAAGCTCGGGCCCCGGCCGCCGGTGCGCCCGCCGTCATCGCGGCCGTCGGCCGAGTCCGCCTCACCGCCGCCGCCCTGCTCGCCGCCGCCCGCGCTCTCCCCGTCCCCCGAGCCGTCCTGCCCGTACTGGCCGTCCTGCCCGTGCTGGCCGTCCTGCCCATCCTGTCCGAACAGCTCGTCGAGGGCCCAGGCGTACGGCATCAGGTCCGGGGGCAGTTTCGCCGTGTCGCGGCTCAGTAGCAGCCGCCAGCGGTCGGCGGGGCCGATCCGTGCGGAGCCGTGCGCCGGGCCGCTCAGTGCCTCGGCTTCCGGGTGCGGTGGGCGACCGTGGCCGGTGTCCGAGTGCGTCGGCGCCGAAGGACTCACCAGCCCGGCCAGGCCCACCGCCCTCAGTGCGGCGAGCCCTTCGTGGTCGGCCTCGGCCCACCGGCCGACCAGCTCGGCGGAGGCGGGGAGCCGCAGGCCGGGCCGGTGGCCCAGGCGGTCGGTCACGGCCGCGAGCAGCCGGCCCCGGCCCGCCGGGGTCAGCGCCCGGAAACCGCCGCGCAGCGCGGGGAGCCGGTCGAGGAAGTCACGGTCACTCATGGTCTCGACGCGCTCGAACAGCGGGTCGAGGGCGCTGGGGACGGACTCCATCAGGGGACCGGCGGCGATGAGCACCCCCGTGAGCCGACGTTCCAGTCGGCGCCGGGTGTCCGGCCCCGTCGCCGCGTCGACCCACCCGGCGAGCCTTTGCCCGAGCAGGTCCGAACCGTCCAGATCGAGCAGCACCCGGGCGGCGAGAGCCGCACCCTGGACCAGCGGGGACCCGGCGGTGGCGAGCCGGTACAGCTCACCGTCCAGCCGCAGGCCGAGCCGTTCCTCGGCGCTTCGGACGGCCAGGGTCACGACCGCGGCGGCGTCCTCCTCCTCGTCACTGCCCGCCAGCCCCGGCAGGGCACGGACGGCGGCTTCCAGAACGGTGTCGGAGAGTTCGGCCGCCCGGACGCGTACCCGTTCGGTGGTGCCGGGCAGATGTTCGCGCCGTAGGGACTCCAACAGGTCCAGGGCGTACAGCAGTTCGGGCAGAGTGGCCGCAACGGGCAGCACCCGCGTGGCCTCGGCGAGGCAGTCGCCGACCAGGTCCGGCAGCGCACACCTGGCCGCGGCGCCCAGGACGTCGATGACCTGGGCCGGGGTGGCTCCGCCGGCGGCCTGCGACGCGCGACGGTGGTTCTCCCGGAGGGTGCCGTCGGTCGCCTGGGCGGCGGTGACGCCTCTGACGCCCACCAGTTCGAGCCGGGCGGCGACCGCCGGGGTCCAGGTCACCCGCCAGCGTGTGGTGAGGGCGCTCCCGTCCCCCGTGGCGGACACCTCGACCGGCTCGGCGTAGCCCGCCCCGCACTCCTTGAGACGCTGAAGCAGGATCTCGCGCCGGGCGTCGAGGGCGGAGCGCAGTGGCTGGAGCCGGAGCTCCCGGCGGGCTGGGCCGCTCGGACCGGGCATGCGCAGCGACGCGAGCTCCGCCTCCACCCAGGGGCCGAGTCCGGAACGGGGTGTGCCTGGGGCGAGGTGGCCGCGGTCCGTGCCGACCAGCACCGTTTCCAGCACCCTGCCGAGCGGTTCGCCCTGGCCCAGTACGGAGGTCACCGCTTCCAGCAGTTCGCTCCGGCCGGGTGCCGGCAGGCCGCGCAGGGTGCCGAGATCGCAGGCCAGCCGCAGGGTCTCGATGGCCTCACCGGTCCCCGCGGCGTGCCCGGACGCCCGGATCTCCCGGCACAGTTCGGTGATGACGCGGGCGGCGGCGTCGCGTATCCGGCCGGGATCGCCCCCGGCGTCGAGCACGGCCTGCCGCCAGCGCGGGTCACGGACGCCTGCCGGGTAGCCGGAGCGGGGGTCCAGCAGGGCGAAGGCGTACGGCACGAGCGACGTGACGACCGCGGAGCCGCCGCCGGGGAGGCCGCCGGCAGTCGCCGTCGGGTCCGGGGGCTCCTCCTGGCCGGCCAGGCCGGGGGCGTGGAACGCGCCGATCACCGCCGCGACCCGGCGCCCTTCGGCCGCGGCGACGGCGACGCCGCGGCGCATGTGTGCCTCACGGGCGAGGTCGACGGCCGCGACACCGCCATGCGTCCGCCGGTCCCGGCGCAGCATCCAGCCGGCGCCCAGGGCCGCACGGCGTACCGCCTCGGGTGTACTGCCCGGAGCCAGTGACTCCACGGTGCGGTCCCACAGGTCGTCTCCGTCCGGTCCGGGCGGTCCCGCGTCGGCGTCGGCTCCGGCCCGCCATCGTGCAGCGGTGAGGGGGAGGTCGCAGCAGATCACTTCCGCGTCCTTTTCCCGTGCCCAGCGGATCGCCGCCAGTTCCGGGGAGAAGTCGGCGAGGGGGTACGAGCGCAGCCGTCCGTCCTCGTACGCACCGGTCAGCGCCACCGGCGCGGCGGTGCGCGGATCCGAGAGATAGGGCAGCCACGGCTGGAAGTCGGCCGGCAGCTCCACGCACACGACCTCGGCCGCCGCGGCGTCCAGCAGCCGGGGTACGGCGACGGCGAGCGCGGGGCTGTGGTGCCGTACCCCGATCAGGTACGGCCGGGTGCGGGCTGCCAGCGCGGCCACCTGGGCGGCCGCCTCTTGTCTTGCGGTCATACGGTCCTGGGTCCAGGTGAGTGGTTCCGCGGGGACGGCCGCACAGCGGCGACCGCCCCCTCCAGTGGTGGAACTCAGCGGCGGCGCTTGCGCGGTCGCGGCACCTCCAGTTCCTCCAGTCGCGGCCCGTCCCCGTCCTGGACCCGCTGCCAGGCCTCGCGGTACAGACCGGCGACGGGCCGGGTGGGCACGACGACGCCCAGTACGGGGCTCTCACCGTCGAGCAGGTCGTACATCGGCAGTTTCCACCGCTCCAGCGGCAGGTGCGGATTGGCGGGCTGGGTCCAGCCGCCGGGCAGGAACAGCGAACGTCCGGCCTTGGAGCGGTTGCCTTCGACCACGAGGTCGGTGGCCGCGAGTTCGGTGCGGGCGGCGCGGAGCCGGGCCGTTCCACCGCGTTGCTTGCCCCAGCCGGTCCAGCGCGCGGTGTTGCGGTCGGTGGGGTCCGGCATGGCGAGCAGCATCAGGTAGAGGACGGCGGCGTCCTCGCCGATGCCGTGCCGCTTGGCGACCTCGCCGACCAGGTCGGGCACGGACCGGGCGGGGTCCTGCGGCCACCACAGGCCGTCCTCGTCGCGCTCGCCCGCCACCGGGTTGCCGGGGTCGGCGAGCAGCTCGGCGAAGGACCGGTCGTGGACCATGCTCAGCGCGGTCTCCTGGGCGTTCGGTCGTTCCCCCGTGAACAGCGCCGTCAGGTGGGGGTCGTGGCCGGCCTCGTCCAGCAGCGCGGGCCGGATGGCCGGGACGGGTTCGGACCGTTCGGTGCCCAGCACGACCGCGCCGTAGCGCACGAAGTCCTCGCCGGTCTCCGTGGGATCTCCGGCGGCCCGCCGGAACGCCTCCCAGTCGATCCGCCGGTCGAGAGCGATCAGCAGGCCGGGGTGGGCCAGCCGGTCGCGCAGCGCGCTCAGTACGACGGGCAGGGTGGCGCGGACCGGGTCGCCGGACGGGAGCCGGTGGGCGAGCCACGCGGCCAGGGCCACGGAACCCTTGAGGACGTCGTTGTCGAAGCCGGGTGTCTTCTCGGCGGTTTCGAGGTAGTAGCGGCCGAACTTCCAGGTCAGGTCCCGCGTCAGGCGGGGCTCGGTGGTCATGTCGACGAAGCCGTGCAGGGCTCCGGGCGGTGCCCACCCCGGTGACACCACGGTACGGGCCGCGTCGTGGAGCACGTCCTCGGAGACGGGCGTGCGTCGGCCCAGCCGCTCGTTCCAGATCTCGGCCGCGCGGGCGGCGTCGGGGCCGTCCGTCCACAGCCGTGTCGGCTCGGCGGGGAGCAGCGCCGCCACGACCGCCTGCCGGGCGCCCGCGTCGAGGGAGCGCAGTTCGTCCTTGGCCACGCGCGCGTCGGCCGACTTCACTCCGATCGTCCTGAGCGTCGCGGGGGGCACCGCCTCGCGCTTGTCGTCGATCATGGGCAGGCCGGCGACCACCAGCCGGGCCATGGTGGGGGTGACGCCGGTGAGTCGCGCGAACTCCTCGGCGGCCACCGGGAACCAGGGTGCCGGGCCGCGCTCGGCGAGTTCGGCGCGGAACGCCGCCGCCCAGCCGGGCGATCGTGTCGGCTTCGGCACGAACGGCCCCGCGGCGACCAGAGTGTACGGCGCGGGTACCTCGAACCGGCCGGACGGATCGTGGAAGACCGCTCCGTAGCGCTGGCCCGTGGTGTCGTCCTCGGAGTCCCATTCACGCAGGAAGTCGAACGCGCGGTGGGGGAAGAGCAGGAACGCGCCGCCGTCGAGGTCCAGCACCGTCTCGTCCGTGTTGCCCTGTACCGCGTCGGGCCCCTCGAACAGGCTCTGATCCAGCCGCAGCCGGACGCGGCGCCAGTGGCCGGGGTCCAGCTCCGTGAGTCCCTGCGCGTCGAATTCCGCGAGGAACGCGTCCAACGGCTGCCGGTGCTCCTCCACGGTGGGCACCGAACCGGCCCGCAGGGCCACAATCGCGGGCAGCTCGGGCAGAGCCAGGGCGTCGATCTTCCTCAGCGACTCCTGTCTGGCCAGCTCGCGGTGGGTCCGACCCGGGGGAACCGGCTCGGCCAGGCCCCGCATCGACCGGCCCAGCAGGAGCGGCAGGTCGTGGAGGTAGTGGTCGCCGGCCCAGTAGTGGGGGCGCCAGCCCCGGCCGGTCAGGCCGACACCGTTCACCGCCGCCTCGAGCAGCTTGTCTCCCGTCCTGGGCTGTGGCTCCTGCGGCTCGACTCCGGCGATCGCGGAGTCGAGCCGGGTCAGCGCCTCGTCGAGGACGCGCTGCTGTTCGGCGGCGAACCTCACCACCCCGGCGATGCCCGCGCGCAGCGCCTCGTGGCCGACCTCGGGCAGGAGCGTGCGGACCAGGCTCTGCACCACGTCCCGGTCGTCCGTCTCCTCCCGGTCCTTGACCGGCTCGTCGTCCCTTTCGGCAGCCGGCGCGGCCACGGCCCCCGCCAGGAGTGCCGCCGCGGTGTCCTCGCCGACCCTGCGGAGCGCGGCGGACCCCTGCGGGTCGCGCGGCTGGAGGAGGTGCCAGTAGCGCAGGTGCGGAAGCAGGGCCGTACCCGCGTTGAAGGGTCCGGCCCTGAAGCCGGACCCGCTCTCGGCGACCAGCGCGCCGTTGGCGTCGAGCAGCCGGACCGTGCGCGACTTCTGGGTCACGGTCACCGGCCGGTCTGCGCCGGGGAACACCAGCGCGTGCTCCGGGTCCGCGTCCACTCCGGGCGGCACGACGACCGAGCGTCCGGCCAGGTCCTCGCCCCGCCGCGAACCGTCGGGGAGGGTCACCACCCGCCAGCCGAGCACCCCGTCCACCGGGGCGCACATCGGGCCCGGTACGGCGGCGGGCGCGGGCAGCAGCCAGGCGCTCCCCAGGGTGCTGCCCTCCGGAGCGGTGCGCAGCGCCTCGCCGATCCACTCCGGTGCTCCGGGTTCGCCCAGCGTGTCGCCGACCGGGTCGTACGCGCGCCAGGTGTACCGCTCCTTCTCCCCGTCCTCCTTGGCCCACACCCAGTACGACGTGCCGTCACTGATCACCTGCCGCGTCCACGGTACGAAGGCGTCCCCTCGGCGCAGCACCCCGTGACCGGTGGCCCGGCCGCCTCCGGGAAGGGGAAGGGACGCGGGGGCCATACCGCCGTTGACTCCTCCGCTCCCGTCCACCTCGCACGGCCACCAGGCGTGGACGTCACCCTCGACCGCCATGCGTGGCGAGTCGGTGGTGTCGTGCCAGTACCCCTGCCAGGTGAGGGTGGAGCCGGCCGTGGAGGACAGTCGCCACCAGACGAGCAGCCCGCCGTCCACGTACTGACAGGAGAACGACCCGAACAGGTCCGAAGGGTCCGGGAGGCGCGGCACACACGCGAGAACCGTGCCCTCCGCCCCGATCACCCGGGCCTCTCCACCGGACATGACGATGAGGTACGGCCAGCCGTCGACGACCCTGATGCCACGGTTCTTCTCCCGCGAGGCGTCGGACCGCAGGGCTTCCTCCCAGGCGGGCCAGCCCAGCTCGTCGAGGACGCCGGTGCGCAGGGTGCGGGCCAGCGCGGGGGCGACGCCGGTGGCGAGGGCTTCCCGCACCTCGTCGGCGGCGACGGCCAGCACCTCTCCCGGCAGCCAGGACAGCGTGCGCAGCGGGCCGGAGTAGCCGAGGAACTCGGCCAGTTCGCTGGTGAGGTACGCGCGGGCGGCCTCTGCCACCCATGGGGCGAGCATCGGTCGCCCGCCGGGGGACGCGGCCAGGTTGACGACGGTCTCCTCGCTGTTGCCCCACTTCCCCTCGGGACAGCCGCGCCGGAACGCCGGACGGAAACGTGCGTCGGCCTCCAGCGCGAGGAGATCCCGCCGGTACTCGCGGGCCGCCCACGTGCTCAGGGCGAGCCTCTGGTCGTCGCCCGGTTCCGCCACCGGTATGCCCAGGGACAGCAGCTGGTCGAGCAGGTTCACGTCGCCGACCGGGGGCTGGAAGGTGTCCCCCTGGGCCCGGAGCTCGGCACGCAGCGCGTCGGCCATGCGGTCGACGAGGGGATAAAGTTCCGGCGGCGCGGCCTGATACCCGTCGGTCCCGCACAGTGCGAGGAACCTGCGCGTCCATCCGACCGTGCCGTCGGGGGAACGGGCCTCGGCGGGCAGCGTGGCGTCGCACAGCCCGGCAGTCGCCCCGGAGTCCTCCAGCAGGGCCAGCCACTGGGGCAGTTCGTCCCGCTCCCACTCCGCCGGCAGCAGTCCCAGCAGCGTGCCGCGGACGGCGGGCTCCCGCCGGGCCAGTTCCAGCAGGGCGGCCCGGTGGGCCTTCCACCAGCCGGGCGGTGCCTTGACCGTGCCGGGCAGGGGCAGCATCTCGCGGAGGTAGGCCATCTCCTCGGTGAGCGCGTACTTGCCCGCGACCGCCTTCGCCAGCCGGCGCAGGTCGGCCGCGCCCGGGCTCGACGGCGGCACGCCGTGCGCGGCGAGCCGGACGAAGAGCCCGCGCAGGTGCCGGAAGGCCGTCGCGGCCGGTACGCGGGACGACAGCCCCTTGGCGTAGCCGGAGAGGATCTTCGTCGGCACCGCACCGGCCAGGGCGAACTCGAGGAACACCGCGTCCATGCGTGCCTCGTCGAACGGCAGCGCGTGTGCCGTCTCGGCCTTGCGCGCGTTGACGAACATCTGGGACGCGTAGGCCGTCTGGTCGGCCCCCAGGAACACCCGCCCGGCCTGCTCGTAGAAGGTCGGCAGGAAGTGCGGTACGGAGCCCGCGAGCCGTTCGCCGATCGACTCGTAGGTGGCGCGGGCCTTCTTGGCCCGGGATCTCACCGTCCGCGCGACCTTGTCCATCTCCTCGACCAGGGACATCGCCAGGTGCCCGTCCGAGGGATGACGGGCCAGCACCCATTCGGGGAAGCCCATGGCCCGGTGCTGTCCGACACCGACCTCCACCGGCTCGCCCTCGGGTTCGAGTCCGAGGAAGCCCGTGTCCGGGTCCCCGGTCCCGTCCTCGGCGATCAGGCGCACCACGGTCCGGCCGTCCAGTCCCGGATGCCGGTAGGCTTGGGCGTACACGGGCACGGCCCGGTCGCCTCCTCCGGTGGTGCCCGGCGGCAGTACCGCGCCGGCCCGCAACAGCTCCTCCACCTCTGCCGTCGCCGCGTCCCCTGTCGTGCCGTCGCTCATGCTCAGGTGCCTTCCGTGGGTGTGCGTACCGCTGCCGTTCACTCGGTGCCGTCCGTGGTCACGGTGCGGCCGGCGTGCAGGGCCGCGGCCATGCGCATGCCCTCGGACCAGGCCACGGGGCCGACCTCGGTCAGCGGGAGGCGCCGGTGCCCGTCCTCGTCGCTCCAGGTCAGGCTGCCGGTCCAGGCCTTCTCCTCGGTGTAGGGATCGCTCATGCCGACCGTGGCGGTGATGACGCGCCCGGCGTCCCGGATCTTGTCGACGACGCTGCTGCCGGAGATCTTGTAGCCGAGGGACGTGGCGCGGGAGGAGAGGTGGAACCAGGAGCGGTACTCGGCGTCGGCGAACTCGGTGACCCTGTCGGCCCCGCCGCCGGTCCCGGCGGGTTTGCGCCAGGTGGCCCGGTGGATCTGTTCGACGCCCTGGACCACACCCAACTCGGCCGCGAAGGTCCGCAGTTCCTCCAGGTCGGGGAGGAGGACCGGGTGGGGCATGGTCACCGTCCGGGCTGCCGGGCGGACGGTCTCGCCGTCCAGGTTCACCACCCGCAGTCCGCCCGAGTCGTCCGCGTCGCGCAGGAAGCCGGTCTCGTCGGGGGTGTCACCGACGATAACGATGTCGCGGAGCGCCGCCCGCCATGCCTCGTCGGGCCAGACCCGGGCCAGCAGCGCGGTCGGCACCGGCAGCGAGGACACCATCCAGTTGCCGACCTGAGCCGCGCACTCGGCCGCGTGCCGGTCCAGCCACTCGGCGAAGCGCTGGAGTTCGACGACTTCCGGGCGGTCCCGTATCTCCGCGGGCAGGGGTCTGACCCGCTTCCCCTCCCGCCCGTTCGCCTCATGCCCGGCCGGGGGCGGTCCCGACGCGGACCGGGCCACCACCCGGCCGTCCACCAGAGCGACTTCATATGTGTCGCCCGCTGCCAGCCAACCCATCGCTTCCTCGCCTCTTCCACATCCGGGATCCGGCACAGCGTGTCCGGCGGCCCCGATCGGCGCGCCTCACCGTGACGTTGGCGAAAGACTAGAGGCACCCACCGACAGCGCCCGCGGGGCCGCCCTTCCGTGAGGCGGAAGAAGTGTTGCCACCCCGCGACGCCCTCCCCGACGATGCCACCACCCACGACGGACGGGAGCCGCAACGATGCCGCACATGACCGCCTTCGCCAGGAACCAGTGGTACGTCGCCGCCTACAGCCACGAGGTCGGCCGCGAGTTGCTGGGACGCACGCTGCTCGGTGAGCCGCTCGTCCTCTTCCGCACCGAGGAGGACGGGACGCCGGTCGTCCTGCACGACCGCTGCGTGCACCGCCGCTACCCGCTCTCCGAGGCGCCGACGCGGCTGGACGGCGACCGGATCGTGTGTGGGTACCACGGGTTCACGTACGACACGACCGGCACCTGCGTGTACGTCCCGGGCCAGAAACGCGTCCCGCGCACCGCCCGCGTCGCCTCCTACCCGGTGGTCGAGCAGGACTCCCTGGTGTGGGTGTGGATCGGGGACCCGGCACTGGCCGACGCCGGGACCGTGCCGCGCGCCCGCCACCTCGACTCCCCCGGCTGGGTCACGGTCCGGGGCATGGAGCCGATCGACGCCGACTACGGACTGCTGGTCGACAACCTCCTCGACCTCTCCCACGAGACGTACCTGCACGGCGGCTACATCGGCACGCCCGAGGTCGCCGAGACGCCGATCACCACGGAAGTCGACGAGGGCGCCGGGATCGTCCGGGTGAGCCGGCACATGGACGACGCCGAGTGCCCGCCGTTCTACGCCAGGTCCACCGGCGTCAGCGGGCGCATCGACCGGTGGCAGGACATCGAGTACCACGCACCCTGTCTGTACCTGCTGCACAGCCGGGTCGCCCCGACCGGTGTGATGCCCGAGGCGGACGGCAGCGATCCGAACGGCTTCCACACCGAGATCACCTACGCCATCACGCCGTCCGGCGACGGCAAGGTGTACGACTTCTGGGCGGTCTCGCGGGACTGGGCGACGGACGACGCCGAGGTCACCGAGTTCCTGCGGAGGAACAACCGCACGGTTGTCATGCAGGACGTCGACGCGCTCAACCTGCTCCAGCGCACGCTCGGCACCGAGCGCACCGGCTACCAGGAGCTGAGCATCAACATCGACACCGGCGGCCTGGCCGCCCGCCGCATCCTCGCCCGGCTGGTCGAGGAGGGCGACAAGCCCGTCGAACGGGCGGCCCGATGAGCGGGCGCACCGGCGAGGTCTACCGCATCGACTGGCTGCCGGACACCGACGTCCTGCACGGCACCTGCCACTGCGGCGCCGAGCACACCGCCGAGGACCCCGTCACCATGTGGGACTGGATGCTCGCCCACCCACAAGGACACCCGCAGGGGCACCCACAAGGACACCCGCAGGGCCACCCGCAGCGAAGGCGCCGGGGAAACGACTCATGACCCTCTACGAAGCCGAACTGGTCGTCCACCACCGGGAGACCGCGGCCGACGGCGTGCTCACCCTCGCCCTGCGTCACCCGCTCGGCGAACCGCTGCCCGCCTGGGAGCCCGGCGCCCACATCGATCTCGTCCTCGCGCCGGACCTGGAGCGGCAGTACTCCCTGTGCGGCGACCCGGCCGACCGGGCGGTGTGGCGGATCGCCGTGTTGCGCGAGGCCGCGGGGCGGGGAGGGTCGGCCCACGTTCATGGCGAGTTGGGACTCGGCGACAAGGTCCGTGTGCGAGGACCGCGCAACCACTTCCGGCTGGAGCCGGCCCCCCTCTACCGCTTCGTCGCGGGCGGTATCGGCATCACCCCGATCCTGCCCATGCTGGCCGCCGTCGAGGAGGCGGGCGCCGAGTGGAGCCTGCTCTATGGCGGGCGGACGCGGAACACCATGGCGTTCACCGGGGAGTTGGAGCGGTACGGCGACCGGGTCACGATCGCCCCGGAGGACGAGTCGGGGCTGCTGGACCTCGCCTCCGTACTCGACGACGTACCCGTGGGCACCCTCGTCTACTGCTGCGGACCCGCGCCGCTGCTGGACGCGGTCGAGGCGCGCTGCCCGGCCGGGATCCTGCGCCTGGAGCGGTTCCGCCCGAAGGAGGCGGCGGCGACCGGCCCGGAGGCGGAGTTCGAGGTCGTACTCGCGCGCAGCGGGCGCACGGTCGCCGTCCCGGCGGACGTCTCCGTACTGGACGCCGTCCGGGCCGCCGGCGTCGAGGTGCTCCACTCCTGCACCGAGGGCACCTGCGGCACCTGCGAGACCGACGTCGTCGCGGGCGAGCCGGACCACCGGGACTCGGTACTCACCGACGAGGAACGGGCCGCCGGGGAGACGATGCTCATCTGCGTGTCCCGCTGTCGTGGCCGACGGCTCGTGCTGGACCTGTGAGCGCCTGACCGGCGATCCGGAGGTCGGCGTCGATCCGGGCGACGGTCGCCAGCAGGTGCGGCAGCAGGTCCCGGCGTACGGACTCCACGGAGTTGCGGCCGGCGTGCACCGCGATGTTCACGCCGGCCACCGCCTCGCCGTCCCGGTCCCGCACCGGCGCGGCGACGGACCTGAGCCCGTCCTCGAGTTCCTGGTCGACGAGGGCGTAGCCCTGGCGGCGCACCCGGCGCAGTTCCGCGCGCAGGGCGTCCGCCGAGGTGAGGGTGCGGGCGGTGTGCGGACGCAGGTCGGCGCGGGCGAGCCGGGTCTCGATCTCGGTGTCCGGCAGATCGGCGAGGATCACCCGGCCCACTGAGGTGAGGTGCGCCGGGAAGCGGGTGCCGACGGTGATCGACGCGGTCATGATGCGACTGGTCGGGACGCGGGCGACGTACACGACGTCGTCGCCGTCCAGGACGCACAGCGAGGACGACTCCCGTACCTGCGCGACGAGTCGCTCCAGATGCGGTTCGGCGATCTGCGGCAGCGTGAAGCCGGCCAGATAGGAGTAGCCGAGCTCCAGCACGCGCGGGGTGAGCCGGAAGAGCCGGCCGTCGGTGTGGACGTAGCCGAGGTCCGCCAGGGTGAGCAGGAAGCGGCGGGCCGCCGCGCGGGTCAGTTCCGCGGCGCGGGCGACCTCGCTCAGGGTCAGCGCCGGGTGGGCGGCGTCGAAGGCCCGGATGACGGCGAGGCCGCGTTCGAAGGACCTGACGAAGTGCGGTGCGCGGGCTGCATCGGACATCTGGCCTCCGGCGAGAGCCTCACGGCAGGGCGTGCGGCACGAACGACCGTACGCAGTGCGCACGCTATGAGTGCGCGTCCCGCACTGTCAACGAATCCAGGTCGAATCCTCAACGGCCCATATCGGCGCGGGCATTGACCTGGGCTTCGCACCGGCCCTACGTTCCCGCTGAGCACGTTCGTGCTGTCTGCGCACAGCCTGTCGGAGCACCTGGTCCGGTCCCACAGGGGGAGTCATGCGTCGTCTGTTCGTCGGCCTCACGGCCGTGTCCGTCCTGACCGCCGCGACGGCTTGCGGCTCGTCCGATTCCGGAGGGTCGGACGACGCCGGGTCGTCCGGCGGCACCACCACGGTCAAGGTGGGCCTCATCCCCATCGTCGATGTCGCGCCCCTGTACCTGGGGCAGAGGAAGGGCTTCTTCGAGGAGCGCGGGCTGAAGCTGTCCTTCGCCGGCGCGCAGGGCGGCGCGGCGATCGTGCCCGGCGTGGTCAGCGGCCAGTTCGAGTTCGGCTTCTCCAACATGACGTCCTTGATGATCGCCCAGTCCAACAACGTGCCCGTCAAGGCGGTGGCCAACGGCATCGCCTCGACCGGCGTCGTGGGCGAGGACTTCGAGGCCCTCACGGTCAAGGGCGACAGCCCGGTCAAGTCGCCGAAGGACCTGGAGGGCAAGAAGGTCGCCATCAACACGCTGAAGAACATCAACGAGACCGCGGTGCGGGCCTCGGTCGGCGCCGCGGGCGGTGACCCCGACAAGGTGGACTTCGTGGAGCTGGCCTTCGACCAGATGCCGGCCGCGCTCGACGGCGGGCGGATCGACGCGGCGATGGTGGTGGAACCGGCGCTGGCCACGGTCAAGAGCCAGGGCGGCCGGGAGATCGCCTCCCCCATGGTCGACATCCATCCGAATCTGACGGTCGCCATGTACTTCACCTCCACCCGGTACGCGCAGGAGAACCCGGAGGTGGTGAAGAAGTTCCAGGAGGCCACCGCCGAGTCCCTCGCGTACGCCGACGCCCACCCCGACGAGGTCCGCGAGATCGTCACCACGTACACCAGGATCCCGGCGGATGTGCTGGCGAAGGTGACCCTGCCGAAGTGGCCGGTCGAACCGGACCGCTCGTCCCTCCACGCACTGGGGAAGCTCGGTTACGAGGACGGCCTGTTCGAGCGGTTCCCCGACCTGGACGCGCTGTTGCCGTGAAGGGGGCGAACGCCGCGCTGGGCGCGGCCGGGCTCGCGGCATTCCTCGCCCTGGGCGAGGCGGTGCCGCGGCTCGGCCTGGTCAAGGAGGAGTACTTCCCGCCGACCAGCCGCATCGCCGACGCGCTCGGCACGGAGGTGGCGGACGGCGCCTTCTGGACCGCGCTCGGCGACACGCTCACCGGCTGGGCGCTGGGCCTGGCCCTCGCGGTCGGCGCCGGAATCGTCGTCGGGGTGCTCCTGTCGGTGGTGCCGTACCTGCGCGAGGCGACGGCGTCCACGATCGAGTTCCTGCGCCCGATCCCGTCGGTCGCGCTGATCCCGCTGGCGGTGCTGATGTACGGCACCGAACTGCGGTCGGTGCTGCTCCTGGTCGTGTACGCCGCCTTCTGGCAGATGCTGGTCCAGGTCCTGTACGGCGTCCAGGACGTCGACCCGGTCGCCGAGGAGACGGCGCGGTCGTACGGTCTGGGCACCTGGGCGCGGGTCCGGCACGTGCTGTGGCCGACCGCGCTGCCGTACGTCATGACCGGGGTGCGCCTCGCGGCGGCCGTCGCGCTGATCCTCGCCATCACGGCCGAACTCGTCATCGGCGCACCGGGGCTGGGCGCCCGGATCGCCGTCGCGCAGACCTCGCAGGCCGTGCCCGAGATGTACGCGCTGATCGTCGTCGCCGGTCTGCTCGGGCTGCTGATCAATGTCGGGGCCCGGTCGGTCGAGCGACGGGCGCTGGCCTGGCACCAGTCGGTACGCGGGGAGGTGGCGGTGTGAGGCGCGTACTGCTGCGACTGGTGTTCGCGCTCGCGCTGCCCGCCGTGCTGGTGGCCGTCTGGTGGGTGTCCTCGGCCGGCAGCGAGGACGTGTACTGGCCGCCGCTCGGCACGATCCTGGAGACCTTCCCGGACGTGTGGACCGGCGAGCGCTGGCGCGGTGACGTGCTGCCCAGCGTGCTCAGGCTCGCGGCGGGCTACGCGCTCGCGGCGGTCGCCGGTGTCGCGCTCGGCACGCTCATCGGCTCCTACCGGCGGGTGCGGGCGGTGTGCGAGCCGGTGCTGGAGTTCCTGCGGGCGGTGCCGCCGCCGGTGCTCGTGCCGGTCATCATGCTGTTCGCGGGCATCGGCGACACCATGAAGATCATCGTGATCGCGGCCGGCTGTGTGTGGCCGGTGCTGCTCAACACGGTCGAGGGCGTCCGGGCGGTCGACGCGGTGATGGCCGAGACGGCCCGCTCCTACGGCATCACCGGTGCCGCGTGGCTGCGGCACGTGGTGCTGCGCTCGGCGAGCCCGCAGATCTTCGCGGGTCTGCGCCAGGCGTTGTCGGTCGGCATCATCCTGATGGTGATCAGCGAGATGTTCGCCGCGAGCAACGGCCTCGGTTTCACCATCGTGCAGTTCCAGCGCTCGTTCGCGATCCCCGGCATGTGGACCGGCATCCTGCTGCTCGGCCTGCTCGGCTTCGTGCTCTCGGTCCTGTTCCAGCTGGTCGAGCGGCGGGCGCTCGGCTGGTACCACGGCCTGCGCGCCGCCGCCCGGCGGCCTGGGTGAAGCTTCCTGAAAGGGCGGTCCATGCTCGACGTACGCGGCCTGAAGAAGGTGTACGAGGGATCGGGGCGGCGCGTCGAGGCGGTGCGCGACCTGACCTTCTCCGTGGCGGCCGGGGAACTGGTCTGCCTGGTCGGCCCGTCGGGCTGCGGCAAGACGACGCTGCTGAAGTGCGTGGGCGGGCTGCTGGAACCGACGGCCGGCGAGGTGTTCCTGGCCGGGCGGAAGGTGGCCGGTCCGCCGCCCGGCATGGCGTTCGTCTTCCAGGAGTACGGGCGCAGCCTCTTCCCGTGGATGCGGGTCGGCGAGAACGTCGAACTGCCCCTGAAACAGAAGGACCTGGGCAAGGCGCGGCGCCGGGAGCTGGTCACGGACGCCCTCGCCTCGGTCGGGCTCGCGGACGCCGCCGGGGCCTACCCCTGGCAGTTGTCCGGGGGCATGCAGCAGCGGGTCGCCATCGCGCGGGCGCTGGCGTACGAGCCCGAAGTGCTCCTGATGGACGAGCCGTTCGCGGCGGTGGACGCGCAGACCCGCGCCGACCTGGAGGATCTGGTACGGCGGCTGTGGCGGGAACGCGCGATCACCGTCCTGTTCGTCACCCACGACATCGACGAGGCCGTCTACCTGGGCGAACGCGTGGTCGTGCTGTCCGCCTCCCCCACGGTCGTGCGGGAGCAGCTCAAGGTCGACCTGCCGGACGAGCGGGACCAGGCGCACACGCGGGTGGCCCCGCGCTTCGCCGAGCTGCGGACCCATGTGTACGAGCAGATCCAGGCGGCGAAGCGCGGGGCGGGACAGCCGGTCAGGAAGGACGCGCCGCCGTCTCACTGACCCGGGCCGCCCACAGCCCGCGGACGTGTCCCAGGTGCCGCGTCATCACCCCGCGCACCGCCTCCTCGTCGCGGGCGAGCAGCGCGTCGAGGATCTCCAGGTGCTCCTCGGCCGACGCCTGAAGCCTCCCCTGCTCCACCAGCGCCGTCAGTCCGTACAACCGGGAGCGCCGGCGCAGGTCGCGTACGACCTCCACCAGGTGGGCGTTGCCGGCCAGCGCCAGCAGCCCCAGGTGGAAGCGCAGGTCGGCCTCGACGTACGCGATGAGGTCACCGGCCGCGGCCGAGGTGACGATCTCCTCGGCCGCCGGGCGCAGGGCCTCCAGCGCGACGGCGTCGGCGGTGGTGGCGAGCCCGGCGACGGTCGGGATCTCGATGAGCGAACGGATGTGGGTGTACTCGTCGAGTTGCCTGTCGGAGACTGCGGTGACCCGGAATCCCTTGTTGGGAACGGTGTCGACCAGCCCTTCCTTGGCGAGGTCGAGCATCGCCTCGCGCACGGGGGTGGCGGAGACGCCGAAGCGGGCGGCGAGGCCGGGGGCCGAGTAGACCTCGCCGGGGCGCAGTTCGCCGGCGATCAGGGCGGCGCGCAGCGCCTCGGCGACCCGCTCGCGGTGGCTGGGCTTTCTGCTGCCGAGGACGGGCAGGACGGGGCCGGTGGCGTTCGCGTTCACCTCGCTCACAGCACGAACCCCGCGGGGAAGGGGTCCTCGGGATCGAGCAGGTACTGTGCGGTGCCGGTGATCCAGGCGCGGCCGGTGAAGCTGGGCAGCACGGCGGGCAGGCCCCCGGCCTCGGTCGTGCCGAGCAGCCGGCCGGTGAACCGGGTGCCGATGAAGGACTCGTTCACGAACTCGGTGTGCAGGGGGAGTTCGCCCCGGGCGTGCAGCTGGGCCATGCGGGCACTGGTGCCGGTGCCGCAGGGCGAGCGGTCGAACCAGCCGGGGTGGATCACCATGGCGTGCCGGGAGTGGCGGGCGGTGGCGTCGGGTGCGGTCACCTGGACATGGTGGCAGCCGCGGATGGACGGGTCCTGTGGGTGGGCCGGCTCCTCGTCCTCGTTGATGGCCGCCATCAGGGAGAGGCCGGCGGCGAGGATGTCGTCCTTGCGGGACCGGTCGAAGGGCAGCCCCAGCCGCTCCAGGGGCAGTACGGCGTAGAAGTTGCCGCCGTAGGCGAGGTCGTACGTCACCGTCCGGCCGTCGGGCAGGGTCACCTCGCGGTCGAGGCCGACGGCGAAGGAGGGCACGTTGCGCAGGGTCACCGCCCTGGCCGCGCCGCCCTCCACCGCCACCTCGGCGACGACGACTCCGGCGGGGGTGTCGAGGCGGATGGTGGTGACGGGTTCGACGACCTCGACCATGCCGGTCTCCACGAGGACGGTCGCCACGCCGATCGTGCCGTGTCCGCACATGGGGAGGTAGCCGGAGACCTCGATGTAGACGACGCCCCAGTCGCAGTCGGGACGGGTGGGCGGCTGGAGGATCGCGCCGCTCATGGCGGCGTGGCCGCGCGGTTCGTTCATCAGCAACCGCTTGACGTCGTCGCGGTGTTCGCGGAAGTACAGCCGCCGCTCGTTCATGGTCGCGCCGGGGATGGTGCCGATGCCGCCGGTGACCACTCGGGTGGGCATGCCCTCGGTGTGGGAGTCGACGGCGTGCAGGACGAGTCTGCTGCGCATGGTCGTGCCCCTACGCCAGTCCGGCCGCGAGGGCCTTCTCGGTGGCGGCGCGGACGGCGGCCTCCTGTTCGGGCAGCAGCGGCACACGCGGCGGGCGGCAGGCGCCGCCGTGCCGTCCGGCGAGGTCCATGGAGACCTTGATCGCCTGCACGAACTCGACCTTCGAGTCCCAGCGCAGCAGCGGGTGCAGCTGCCGGTACAGCCGGTCGGCCGTGGACAGGTCACCGGCGACGGCGGCGCGGTACAGCTCGACGCAGGCCGCGGGCAGCGCGTTGGGGTATCCGGCGATCCAGCCCTTCGCCCCCGCGAGCGCCAGCTCCAGCAGGACGTCGTCGGCGCCGGCCAGCAGGTCCAGGTCCGGGGCGAGTTCCGCGATGCGGTAGGCGCGGCGGACATCGCCGGAGAACTCCTTCACGCCCTGGATGAGCCCCTCGCCGTGCAGCCGGGCGAGCAACTCGGGCACCAGGTCGACCTTGGTGTCGACGGGGTTGTTGTACGCGACGACCGGCAGGCCCGCCCTCGCGACCTCGGCGTAGTGGGCGAGGACGGAACGTTCGTCGGCCCGGTAGGCGTTGGGCGGCAGCAGCATCACCGCGCCGCAGCCGGCCTCCCGCGCCTGCTCGGCCCAGCGGCGGGCCTCGGTGGACCCGTAGGCAGCGACGCCGGGCATGACCCGCTCCCCGCCGACGGCGGCGACGGCGGTCTCGACGACCCGGGTGCGTTCCTCGGGGGTGAGCACCTGGTACTCGCCGAGGGAGCCGTTGGGTACGACACCGTCGCAGCCGTTCGCCACCAGCCAGGCGCAGTGGTCCGCGTAGGCGTCGTGATCGACGGAGAGGTCGTCGTTCAGCGGGAGGGCGGTGGCGACGAGGACGCCGCGCCAGGGGCGGTGGTCGGTCATGAGGATCCTCTCTCGGGCTGTTCCGGCTCGGGCTGTTCCAGCTCCGGCTGTTCCGGCTGTTCCGGCTGTGGCTGGGCAAGGACGCCGAGGGGTACGGGGCGGGCGAACGGCCGCCGGGAAGGAGTGGCTTCGCATCCGGTGAGACCGGCGACGGCGGTGGCACACATCCGCCCCTGGCACCAGCCCATCCCGGCCCGGGTCAGTAGCTTCACGGTGCGCACGTCACCCGCGCCGAGTCCGTCGACGGCCTCCCGGACGGCACCGGCGGTGACCTCCTCGCAGCGGCAGACGACGGTGTCGTCGGTGACCTGGTCGGTCCAGTGGGCGGGCGGGGCGAAGGCGGCGGCGAGGGCCTCGGCGGAGGTCCGCAGCGTCTCGCGGGTCCGCTCGGCGTCCTTCCGTCCGGCCGGTTCGGGCCCGGTGCCCCGCAGTCGGGCGGCGACCGAGCGTCCGGCGACGCGCCCCTCGGCTAGCGCGAGGGCGGCGCCGCCGATGCCGGTGGACTCCCCGGCCGCCCAGACGCCGGGGACGCTCGTGCGCTGCTCGGCGTCGACGGCCACGGCCGGTCCGTCCAGGCGGCAGCCGAGGCCGTCGGCGAGGTCGGTGTGCGGGAGCATGCCGTGGCCGACGGCCAGGGTGTCGCAGGGGAGGTACCGCCCGGTGCCGCGCCGGACGCGTCCGGCGGCGTCGAGGGCGGCGACGGTGACGCCGGTCAGCCGGTCGTCGCCGTGGGCGCGGACGACGGTGTGCCGAGGGAGGAGGCGGACGCGGTGGCGCAGGAGGCGGGCGGCGTATCCGGCACCCTCGGGGAGTTTGCCGGCCAGGGCGCGGGCGTGGCGGGCGACCTGCCTCGGGTCGGCCGACTCCACGAGCGCCGCCACCCGCGCCCCGGCCGCCGCGAGCCCGGTCGCCACGGGCAGCAGCAGCGGCCCGGTACCGGCGACGACGGCGGCCCGTCCGGGCACCACCAGCCCGCCCTTGAGCATGGCCTGGGCGCCCCCGGCGGTGAGTACGCCGGGCAGGGTCCAGCCGGGGAAGGGCAGGACGTGCTCGTAGCCGCCGGTGGCGAGCAGCACCGCGTCGGCGTGTACCGCGACCGGCACGTCCTGCCCGGGCCCGAGCAGCGCGTGCACGGTGAAGGCGCCGGACCGCTCCTCGACGAACCACACATGATGGTCCGTCAGCACGCGTACGCCACTGGCGGCGAGCCCGTCCCGCAGCCGCTCCCAGGTGCGCCACCGGTGGTGCAGCGCCCGTGGCCGCCGGGCGCCCAGTTCGGCGGCGGGCTGCCGGAAGAACTGCCCGCCCGGCCGGTCGGCCGCGTCCACGACCGTGACCCGTACCCCGCCGGCGGCCGCCGTCAGCGCCGCCGCGAGCCCGGCCGGTCCGGCCCCGATCACCGCGAGGTCAGTCCTCATGGCCGGTCCCCTCCTGGGTGCGGATCACGTCGCCCGGGTGCACGGGGACCAGGCAGGCGCGCTGGTTGGGGCGGTCGTTGACGGTGACGAGGCAGTCGAAGCACACGCCGATCCCGCAGAACACCCCGCGCGGCCGGCCCGCACCCCGGGTGGTGCGCCAGGAGGTGATGCCGGCCGCCCACAGCACGGCGGCGACCGTCCGGCCGGGCAGCGCCTCGATCGTCCGCCCGTCGACGGTGACCGTGCAGGCGGCCGCCGGCCGGGCCCGGACCAGCCGGAGCGGGTTCACCGGACCTCCTCGGGAAAGCGGTCGGGCCGGAACGCGGTGAGATCGAGGGCGGGCCGCTCACCGCTCAGCAGTTGGGCGATCAGGTGTCCGGTGCCGGTGGACAGGCCGATGCCCGCGCCCTCGTGCCCGCAGGCGTGGAAGAGACCGGGCGCCCTCGGGTCGGGGCCGATCGCCGGCAGGTGATCGGGCAGATACGGCCGGAACCCGGCGTACGCCCGCAGGGCCCGTACCCGCGCGAGGAAGGGGAACAGCCGGGTCGCGCCCGCCGCCAGCGCCCGCAGTGCCGGAAGGGACACCGACCGGTCGAAGCCGACCCGTTCGCGGCTGGCGCCGATGAGGACCGGTCCCGCGGCGGTGCCCTCCACGACCGGGGAGGTCTGCAGGGCGGCCGAATCGCTGGCGACGTCGGCGACGTAGTCCGCGGCGTACACCTTGTGGCGTACGCGGGGCGGCAGTGGTTCGGTGACGAGGACGTAGCCGCGTCTGGGCAGGACCGGCAGCCGTACGCCGGCCAGGGCGGCCAGTTCGCCGCCCCACGGTCCGGCCGCGTTGACGACGGCCGGGGCGTGCAGGTCGCCGCGGTCCGTGCGTACTCCGCGCACGGCGCCGTCGGGGCCGCGCAGGACGCCGGTCACCGTCCGGCCGGTGTGCGGCCGTGCCCCCGACGCCCGCAGCAGGTGGGCGGCGGCCAGGGCGGGCATGACCTGGGCGTCCTGCGGGTAGTGCACGGCGCCCGCCAGACCGGGGGCGAGACGGGGTTCGAGGTCGTGCAGCCGGTCCGCCGGGACGCCCACCGCCTCCACCCCGGCCGTCCGCTGGCCGGCGGCGAAGACCTCCAGGCCGGCCAGTGCCTCGGAGGTCTCGGCGACGACGACACCGCCCTTGGCCTCGTACTCGACGGCGCGGCCCAGTTCCCCGGCCAGCGCGGTCCACAAGCGGGCGGACAGCAGGGCGAGTTCCAACTCGGGTCCGGGTTCCTTGTCGGAGACGAGGAGGTTGCCCTCCCCCGCTCCGGTGGTGCCGCCGGCCACCGGGCCACGGTCCACCACTGTCACGTCGAGTCCGGCGCGGGCGGCGTACAGCGCACAGGCCGCGCCCACCATTCCGGCCCCGACCACTACGACATCGCAGGTCAGCGGCATGCTCACGCCAGTACTATGTCACACAACACACTGGCTGGGAACAGGGCGGCACCCGCTCGCGCGGTGGATCACTCGGGGGCGGGGACCACCCTCAGATGGGCGGCGGCGCGGTGGGGGCGTGCGGGGCGGGGCGGGGTGCGGCGGGGTTCGCGCAGGACCAGCGTCAGCCGGGTGTAGCCCAACTCCTCCAGCGCCTTGCACGTTTCGACCACGACCCGGCACTCGGTGGCGCCCCAGCGCGGGTCGGGGTGGTGCAGCGGCCGTACGGCACCGCCGAGTTCGACGGCCTCCGCGCCGACGGCACGGATCCAGTGCGGCAGGCCCTGACGGTAGGCGGCCTCCATGATCGGATCCTGGGCGATGTCGCGGCGGACGGCCTGCAGACCGTTGTCGTGGCCGTATCGCTCCAGGGCGCCGGCCAAGTGCGCCAGCATGGGCAGGCACCAGCTCGACTCGTGCTCCCCGAGGACCGCGGAAGCGTCGGGGTGGAACAGGACGAATCTGAGGAAGTTGTCGCCCGGCATGGCCGTCGGGTGCGGTCCGGCCCCCCGGAAGAGTGTCCGGAAGGCACCGTTGGTCAGCGCCACGTCCCAGCGGTGGTCGACGACGAGGGAGGGGAAGGACACGGCCTCCAGGAGCGCGGTGTAGTCCTGGAGGTACGCCTGGGCGTCGGGGGTCGTGTGGACGGGCCGCGGCGCCGGCCGCTGCCCTCCTGCCTGAAATGCCATCGGGAGGTCACCCCTCTTGCCTATGCGGCCTTCTCGCGGCGTCCCGATCCTGGTGCCCCCACGCGAGGCGTGTCAACTATCGTGGCATTTCGTGCCTGTTGACGGCTGAAATAGGCCACAGTTGTGGCGAGACCTGGATGTGAGTTCGAGCGGCAGGCTACTCTCCGGGAAGTTCACGGCAACCGCTTGTGAGAAGCCTGTGAGGCCTGTGAGAGACGTAGGAGAGCTGTCGGTGACGGGTGGCTTCGAGGGTCCGGGCGCCATGCCGACGGCCGTGCTGTCCGCCGTCGTCGCCCGCGTCACCGCACTCGCGGACCGGCTCGGCGTGCCCGCCGCCGAGGTCTTCGACGTCGGCCGCCTGTCCGCCGCCTCCGGCGTCCCCGAGTCCGTGGCGGGCGCCCTGCTGAGCGGCCGCCCGGCGGGCGAACCCGATGTGCAGGCCCGGTTCGTGCAGCGTCTTGACCTGCTGCGCCGCACTCGGCTGAAACCGAACGGACGCAAGTACACCCAGCAGGAGATCGCCGACGGCGCCGGCATGTCCCGGCAGCAGGCCGGCGCCCTCATCAACGGCGACCGACGGCCCACCATGGAGCACTGCGACGCCATCCAGCGCTTCTTCCGGGTGCACGCCGGATTCCTCACCGCCGAGGACCCCGAGGCGCTCGCGGGCGCCCTCCAGCACACCGAACAGGAACTGCTGCAGCAGCTCGCCGACCGGGAGCGGAAGGCGGCGGCCGCCGCCGGCGACCCGCTGGAGCGGCTGTTGCAGGACCACGGCGTCCGCGGCATCGCCTGGCGGGCCGCTCAACTGCCCACCGACCAGCACCGCGACAAGGTCGCCGAATGGCTGGACATGCTCCTGGAGAGTGTCAAGCGGCCCGAGTCGTGAGCCTGGGGAGAGACGTGGGCATCGGTAGGGAGATGCGCCGCCTGTGCGGCGAGTTGGTCGAGGAGCTGACGCTCCCCGCCCCGGCGCGGCCCGCCGAGTTGTACGCGGCGCTGTGCGAGGCGATGAGCAGGCGGCGGGGCCGTCCGGTGCTGTTCCGCACGGCCGCCTTTCCGCCCGGGACGGCCAGCGGCCTGTGGCTCGACATGGCCGACCAGGACCTGGTCGTCGTCGAGGAACGCACCGCGCCCGACCACCAGTTGGTCATCCTGGGTCACGAACTGTGGCACATGAAGGCCGGACACCGCGGGCACCACGTCGAGGGGGCCACGGTCGCGGCCCGGCTGCTCGACGCCGACGGCGCGGACCGGGACGAGGAGGTACTGCGCGCCACCGTGCGCACGGTCGCCGCGCGTTCCCGCTTCGACCTCGCCGACGAGAAGGAGGCGGAGACCTTCGGGCTGCTGCTGGCCAGCAAGTGCCGGACGTGGCTGGACGGTTCGGCTCTGCGCGGGCCGGTGCAGCGGGACCACCTGGCGGGACGGATAGGGGCTTCGCTGGGCTACCTGGGCTGATGGCTCGATCGGCCCAGGGCGGGGCGGCGCACGGGGCGCGGCTCGGCGGGATTGTCAGTGGTGGACGGCAAGCTGGGAGTGCGCCGCCGCTGTGCGGGGGCGCGTGACCACTGACGTCATTGTGGGGAGAGCCGACCGATGACCACCACCGCCGTACTGACCGACCACGAGCGCACCGCCGTTCAGGCCTACCTGCGGCTCCTGCACACGGTGCGCGCCGGTTTCGACACCGCGGCGGGACCGGCCGACGCACCTCGTCCGCCCGTCGTCCCGCCCTCCGTGCTGGCCGAGGCAGAGCAGGCGCTGGAGGCCGCCGGGCTGGCCGGTAACGAGGAGGAGTTCTTCCGGCTGCTGCGGAGTTGGTGCCCGCGGCCCTGACGCGCCGCGCCCCGCTCGTCGTGCGGCCGGCCGCGGGCGGAGCGGACCCCGGGGAGCGCGGGCGGCGCGCCGGAAGACTCAGGTGTGCGGGACCGTGACCGCCGTGGCGACCAGTCCGTGCCCGGCGGTCCAGCGGCCGTCGAAGTGGGTCAGCCGCCTGCCGCCCACGGTCGGTCCCGGCACCAGGAGGGTGGCGCGCAGGGTGCCGCGGCGCGGGTCGCCGGGGTTCACGAAGATCTCGATGTCCGCCTCCATGAAGTCCAGCCACTTACCGGTGAGGGGGAACCACGCCTTGTAGACGGACTCCTTGGCACTGAACAGCAGCCGGTCCCAGTGGACGCCGGGACGCTCCCCGGCCAGCCGGCGCAGTCGTTCCGCTTCCCCGGGCAGGGACACGGTGGGCAGGACGCCGTCCGGGAGCGGCCCGTCGGGTTCGGCGTCGATGCCGAGGGAGGCGAGGTCGGTGGCGCGGACCAGGGCGGCGGCGCAGTAGCCGTCGCAGTGGGTCATGCTGCCGACCAGTCCGGCGGGCCAGCGCGGCGCACCGCGTTCGCCGGTCAGCACGGGCTGCGCGGGCACACCGAGCTTCTCCATGGCCCGGCGGGCGCAGGACCGGACGAGGGTGAACTCCCGGCGGCGCTTGGCGACCGCGCGGGCCACGAGCGCCTCCTCCTCCGGGTAGAGGGGAAGGTGCCCCGTCTGGTCCTGGCCGTGGGCCTCCACGGTGACGACCGTCTCGGGCAGCAGTTCCTCGATCACCGGGCCACCTCCTCTCGCGTCGCCGACGGCAGGATGCGGCGCAGCGCTCCCGGTGGCCCGGTCCGCTTGCGCCATTCACGGGGGTAGCCCACCGACACCTCCTCGAACCGGACGCCCTCGTGCCAGGTGGTCCGCGGGATGTGCAGATGCCCGTAGACCATGGTGTCGACCCGGAACCTGCGGTGCCAGTCGGCGGTCAGTCGCGTGCCGCACCACATGGCGAACTCGGGGTACCACAGGACGTCGGTGGGGTGCCGGTCCAGCGGATAGTGGTTGACGAGGATCGTCGGCAGGTCAGCGGGGAGCGCGGCGAGCCTGCGCTCGGTCTCGGCGACCCGCGCCCGGCACCAGGCGTCACGGCTCGGGTAGGGGTCGGGGTGCAGCAGGAACTCGTCGTTGCACACGACGCCGGTGCCGTGGGCGTACGCCAGTCCCTCGTCCTTGGTCGCCGATCCGGCGGGCAGGAAGGAGTAGTCGTAGAGCAGGAACAGCGGCGCGACGACCGCCGGGCCGCCGGCTCCCTCCCACACGGGGTACGGGTCCTCGGGTGTCGTCACGCCGAGTTCGCGGCACATCTCGACGAGGTGCTCGTAACGGGCGACGCCGCGGAGGGTGAGGGCGTCCTTGGGATGCGTCCACAGTTCGTGGTTGCCGGGGGCCCAGACGACCCGGCGGAAGCGGTCCGCGAGGGTGCCGAGGGCCCAGCGGATGTCGGAGACGGTCTCCGCCACGTCG
This sequence comes from Streptomyces sp. NPDC058812, assembly GCF_042744565.1. Taxonomy (NCBI): domain Bacteria; kingdom Bacillati; phylum Actinomycetota; class Actinomycetes; order Kitasatosporales; family Streptomycetaceae; genus Streptomyces; species Streptomyces sp. NPDC058812. The sequence continues at coordinate 248,979 of NZ_JBHYOB010000007.1, read as the reverse complement.
CCGGCCACCAGGAGCCAGTCGTCGTCGGACTCGGGACGCATCTTCTCGACCAGGGCGCGGTTCTCCGCATAGCCGATGTGCAGGTCGCTGATGGCCCACAGCCGCCCCGGGCCACCGTCCGTCGCCGTCATCCCCCACCCCTTCCGGACGCGCGTTCGACGCCACGAGATCACATCGCGGGCCCCGGTCACAAGGGCGGCTCGCCACGCCGGACCAGGGCGTCCCGGCCGCGCCGTGGTCCCGCCCGTGCATCCGTGTGACGCGCTTTGCGTCCGGAGGCGTGGAACCCCCTATGATCGGCCCAACACCACCGCCACGATTCCCTCCGCGCAGGGCGGCTTGGTGTCCCTCCAACCCCCTGGCCGGGCACGGCCTCGCTTCGCCCTGCCCGCGAACCGTGAAAGGCGGCCTGCATGGTTTCTCCCGTACGCGTCTGGCTCAACCGCACGTACGCGGAGAACGTCTTCTTCATGGATCAGCTGCGGAGAAATCCCGCCGACCGGGCCGTCGAGATCCACGCCACGCACGGCGACCCGGACTCCCCCGTGCTGGCCGCCGCGGACACCGCCGACCTGGAGCCGGAGGGCCTGTCCCCGGCCGGTTACGTCGAGTACGCCCTGGACCAGTGCGCGCGGCGCGGCATCGACGTGTTCGTGCCCCGGCTGTACCAGTCCGCGATCGTGGCCCACCGTGCCGAGTTCGAGGCGGCCGGTACGGCGCTGCTGGCGCCGCCGCCGGAGGCGGTGGCCGTCTTCCAGGACAAGGTGATCGCCTACGAGGCGGTCCGGGCGATCGGCGTGCCGGTGCCGCCGTGGTGGCGGGTCCGCACCGCCGGAGAACTCGTCTCGGCCGTCGAGGAGCTGGAGGCGCACGGGCACCGGGCGTGCTTCAAACCGGCGTCCGGCGCGGGTGGTGTGGGCTTCCGGATGGTCACCCGGGACCCGTTCTCCCTCGCGCACCTGAACGGCTTCCCTGGTCCGTCCGTGCCGCTGCACCTGGTCGTCGAGGCGCTGCGGGCGGCCGAGGAGCCGGTCGACTGGCTGGTGATGCCGCGGCTGGAGCAGCCGGAGGTCTCGGTGGACTGCCTCACCGGGCCCGACAACAGGGTGCGGCTGGCCGTGGGCCGTACCAAGGACGGCCGCCGCCGGGGTTTCACGCTCCACGAGCAGTGGCTGGCGCCGGCCCGGCGGATCGCCGAGGCGTTCGGGCTGCACCACCTGTCCAACGTGCAGTTCCGGATGTACGGCGACCGGCCCGTCCTGATGGACGTCAACACCCGGCCGGCCGGGGGACTGCACCAGCTGGCGCTGTGCGGGATCAACGTGCCGTGGGCGGCGGTCCGGCTGGCCCTCGGTGACGACCCGGGCGAGCTGACGCCGCCGTTCCTGGGCCAGGACTACACGGTGGTGTCCGGACTCCGCCCGCTGCGGCCCGTCTCCCTGCCGCATCAGCGCACGGACCTCCCCGCCGTGGCGGCCCCGGCCCCGGCCTCGGCCCCGGTGAAGTGTCCGGCGGTCACCGCATCGGCCGTCGGCCCGGTCACCGCCCCCGCACCGGACCCGGCCGCCGGGGCTCCCGCGTAGGACGCGGCCGAGAGGCCGGCCGTCCCTACCTCAGATACGCCAGACCCGGATGGGCGGCCGTGTAGCCGTCGACGAGGCGGTGGGCGACGTTGACCGAGTCGACGAGCGGGTGCAGCGCGAAGGCGCGTACCGCTGCCGTACGGGAGCCGGTCCCGGCCGCCGTCAGGATCTCGCGCTCGACCGCCTTGACCGCGCAGACCAGGCCGGTGGCGTGGCCCGGCAGCGGGTCCACGGCCACCGGGTGGGCACCGTTCGCGTCGACCAGGCACGGGACCTCGATCACGGCGTCGGCGTCGAGGACCGACAGCGTGCCGCGGTTGCGGACGTTGAGGATCAGGGTGGTGCGCTCGTCGCGGGCGACGGCCCGCATCAGCGCCAGCGCCACCTTCTCGTAGCCGCCGGACAGGTCGTCGGCCTCGCGCTCGCCCGCGCCCGCCGCTTCGCGGTTCTCGGCCATGTAGGTGGCCTCGCGCTCGGCGCGGGTGCGGTCCCAGGTCGCGAGGGCGGGGGCGTCGGGGCGGCGCATCTGGTCGTAGAAGCGGGCCTGCTGGTCGCGCAGGAACGCGCCGCGGGTGCGGTCGGCCTCCTGGTAGGCGCGGACGGTCTCCCGGTTGAAGTAGTAGTAGTGCAGGTACTCGTTGGGGATCGCGCCCAGCGAGCGCAGCCACTCGGGGCCGAAGAGGCGGCCCTCCTCGAAGGAGCCGAGCAGCGCCGGATCGGCGAGCAGCCGCGGGAGTTCGTCGCGGCCGGCGACGCCCAGGCCGCGCACCCAGCCGAGGTGGTTGAGGCCGACGTAGTCGATCCACGCCCGGTCCGGATCGGCGCCCAGCACGCGGGCGACGCGGCGGCCGAGGCCGACCGGCGAGTCGCAGATGCCGATGACGCGGTCGCCGAGGTGCCGGGACATGGCCTCGGTGACCAGGCCGGCCGGGTTGGTGAAGTTGATGACCCAGGCGTCCGACGCCAGCCGGGCCACGCGGCGCGCGATGTCGACGGCGACCGGGACGGTGCGCAGTCCGTACGCGACGCCGCCCGCGCCGACCGTCTCCTGCCCGAGGACGCCCTCGGCCAGCGCCACCCGTTCGTCCTCGGCCCGCCCCTCCAGACCGCCGACGCGGATCGCGGAGAACACGAAGTCGGCCCCGCGCAGCGCCTCGTCCAGGTCCGTCGTCGCGGTCACCTCCGGCGCGTCCGCCACCCCGGCGGCCTGCTCGGCCAGTACCCGGGTCACCGCCGACAGCCGGGCCGCGTCCAGATCGTGCAGCACGACATGCGTCACGCGGCCTTCGGAGCGGTCCCCGAGGAGCGCCCCGTACACGAGCGGCACCCGGAATCCGCCGCCGCCCAGAATCGTCAGCCTCACGCCCGCACCCTTCCGTCACCGGCCCGACTTCCGTCTGGCGCCGATCATGGCACGCCCGGCCCGACGGGTCGGCCCCCGTCGCCCGCCGCAGCCCACACGTGCCCCACCCGCCTCGCACGCACCGACAGCACCTCCGGCTCCGCATCCCACCAAGCGCCCAGCCGTGCACCCGGCCCGGCAGGCCCCCGCCGCCTCCCACACACCCCACCCGCCTCGCACGGCGTCGACGACATCCCCTGACCCGCCCCCGCCACGCACCCGGCTCGCTGATCTCACCGCCGCCCACACACCCCCTGTGCCGGGCGCGGCCGGCATCGTACGCTCGGGCCGACGCCCCACCCCCGCCACGCCCCAGCCCCACCCCCGCCACGCCTTCGCCCCGCCATCGCCATCGCCATCGCCATCGCCATCGCCATCGCCATCGCCATCGCCATCCGAGGATGCCCGGCCATGACCGCCCTCCCCCACTCCCGGCGTCGTTCGAGCGGGGGGACCCCCGTGCGCGGGGGCGCCCCCACCGCGCCCGACCGGCTGCTGTCGGTGCTCGCCGCGTTCGACCACGAGCACCCGGCGCTGTGCCTGACGGACATCAGCCGCCGGGCCGGACTGAGCCTGACCACCGCGCACCGGCTGGTGCGGGCCCTGACCGAATGGGGCGCGTTGGAACGGGACGAGTCGGGCGCCTACCAGGTCGGACTGCGGCTGTGGGAGGTCGCCGCACTCGCCCCGCGCGGTCTGCCGCTGCGGCAGGTCGCGCTGCCGTACCTGGAGGACCTGTACGAGGCGACCCACGAGAACGTGCAGTTGGCGGTGCGGGACGGTGGAGAGGTCGTCTACATCGAGTGGCTGGCGGGGCGTTCCTCGGTCGGTGTACACATCCGCGTCGGCGCCCGCTGGCCGCTGCACGCCACCGGGGTCGGGCTCGCCCTGCTCGCCCATGGCGAACCGGAGTTCCAGGAGGCGTACCGCGTGGGTCCGCTCGCCTCCTTCACCCCCTGCACGATCACCGATCCGGAGCGGCTGCGCCGGGTGCTGGCCGAGGTGCGGCGCACCGGCGCGGCGGTGAGTGACCGTCAGGTCACCGACGACGCCCTGTCGGTGGCCGCTCCGGTGTACGGCCCGGACGGCACGGTGACCGCGGCCGTCTCGGTCGTCGTACCGCACGCCGGCGCACAGGTGCCGGCGCTGGTCCCCGCGGTGCGGCTGGCGGCACGCGGGATCTCACGGGCGCTGGGGTGGCGGCCGGAGGAAACGGTGCGGGGCGGCGCGGGGCGTCCGTCCGGCCGGTGAGGCCGGGGGCCCTGCCGCCGGGCACCGGATATCCCTCTCACCGGTGAGGACGCGACCCCGGGGGCCTCGTGATACTGGGACGGCCCGTGCCCCGAGGAGCCGCCCATGTCCGCCCGGTCGCCGCTCGCCTCCGTCGTCGCACGGCTGCGTACGACGAATCCGTACGCCGTCGACGCGGCCGTCGCCGCGCTGGTGCTGTTCGCCGTCTCCCTGCAGTGGCTGTTCCCGGACGAGGGCGACGATCCGCTGACCTGGCGGGGCTGGCTGCTCGGGGCCGCCACCGCGGTTCCGCTGGTCTGGCGGCGCTCGGCGCCCTTCGCTACCGCCTGTGCCGTGTCGGTGGCCACCCCCACGCAGGCGTTGCACCACGCGCCCCCGCCCGACCTGATGTACGGCGGATTCGTCGTCCTCTACACACTGGCCGCCCTCGCCCGGCCCTGGCAGCGGCGCCTGATGCTGGCGGGCTGGCTGATCGGGGTCGCCGTCACCATCAGCCACAAGGAAGACGCCGAGCCCTTCGAGTACGCCTTCCAGCTGCTGAGCATCGTGTGCGCGTACGCGCTCGGCACGCTCTCCCGCACCCAGCGGGCCTACACCGCCGAACTGGAGGACCGGGCCCGGCGGCTGGAGCGCGAGCGGGCCGCCGACACCGCGCGGGCCATGGCGCAGGAACGCTCCCGCATCGCCCGCGACATGCACGACATCCTGGCGCACGCGGTCAGCCTGATGGTGGTGCAGGCCGAGGCGGGACCGGTCGTCGTGCGCAGTGACCCGGCGCGCGCGGAGGCCGCGTTCGAGGCGATCGCGACCGCCGGCCGGGACGCGATGACCCAACTCCGGCGCATTCTCGGCGTACTCAAGCAGGAGCAGTCGGCCGCCGTACCGCAACGCCTGCCGCAGCCGGGTGTGGCCGCGCTGTCCGGCCTGGTCCGGCAGGTGGGCGAATCGACGGGGTTGCGCGTGGAGTTGCGAGTGACCGGCGAACCGCGCCCGCTGCCGCCGGACACCGAGGTCGCCGCCTACCGCATCGCGCAGGAGGCACTCACCAACACGGTCAAGCACGCGTACGCTTCCTCCGCGACGGTCGGACTCGACTGGGCGGAGGACGAAGTGACCTTGACGGTGACGGACGACGGACGGGGTCCCTCGGCCCCGGGCGACGGCGGACACGGGCTGATAGGCATCCGGGAGCGGGCCGCCGCCTGCGGGGGCGGGGCCACCGTGGGCGGCGCGCCGGACGGCGGCTTCCGCGTCGTCGTACGCCTGCCCGTCGCCACCGGACGGCGGGCGGCGCTCGGGTGAGTATCCGGGTGGTCGTCGCGGACGACCAGGAGCTGGTCCGCAGCGGGTTCAGCATGATTCTGGAGGCGCAGGCCGACATCGAGGTCGTCGCGGAGGCGGGTGACGGTGCCGAGGCGGTGGCCGCGGTCGAGCGGCACACGCCCGACGTGCTGCTCCTGGACATCCGCATGCCGGTCATGGACGGCCTCGACGCGGCCCGGCGGGTGTGCGCGCGGTCCGCCTGCAAGGTCGTCATGCTGACCACCTTCGACCTGGACGAGTACGTGTACGAGGCGTTGTACGCGGGCGCCAGCGGCTTCCTGCTGAAGGACGTGCGCCGGGACGACCTGGTGCACGCGGTACGGGTGGTCGCGGCCGGCGACTCGCTGCTGGCACCGGCGGTGACGCGCCGGCTGGTCGCGGACATCGTGCGGCGCCGGCGGGAGGAGGCCACCGCCGAGGTCACCCCGCAGCGCCTCGACGTGCTGACCGCCCGCGAGGTGGAGACGCTGCGACTGCTGGCGCGCGGGCTGTCCAACTCCGAGATCGCCACGACCCTGTTCGTGAGCGAACACACCGTCAAGACCCATGTCAGCAACGTGCTGAGCAAGCTCGGTCTCAGGGACCGGGTGCAGGCGGTGATCTGCGCGTACGAGACCGGCCTGGTGGCCCCGGGCTCCCCCTGAAGAGTGAGGCGGGCGGCGGGCTCCCCCGTCGGGGCGAGTCCCGTAAACCACTCCCTCCGGCGATCCGGCATCGTGCCGCCGGCACGAGTCTGTTGGCGATGCCGAAAGACGCATCCCAAGCCGGATGACGATTGCCGGGAGGCACCGTGCTGTCCACACTCGCCCGGGCGGCGACCCGCCGCCCACTGACCGTGATGCTCCTGTGGGGGCTGTTCCTGCTGCTCGGCTTCGGACTCGGGACGGGTGTCTTCGGAAAGCTCTCCGACGACGTGCCCGACGTCCCCGGCACCGAGTCGGAGGTCGCCGCCGAGTACCTGGACGGCCTCGGCCCGTCGGGCGAGTCGATCACCGCCGTCGTCGAGGCCGCCGCCGTCTCCGGCCCCGAGGTGCGCGCCCAGGTGCGGCGGGCCGTCGCCGACCTGCGGGAGATCGCGGGCGTCGCCGCGGTGCCCGACCCGTACGCCACCCGCGGCCTGGTCGCCGAGGACGGGCGGGCACTGATCGTGCCCGTCACCTTCGAGGGCGGTCTTGACGACGACGCGGAGGAGGCCGCGGTCGACGCGGCGGCCGGCCGGCTGCACGGGATCGACGCCTCCGGGGTTCATGTCAGCGGCGGTCCGCTGCTGGGTGAGCAGCTCGGCGAGCGGGCCCAGGAGGACGTGAAGAACGCGGAGTTGATCTCGCTTCCGGTCGTGCTGGTGCTGCTGCTGGTCATCTTCGGCGGGCTGCGCGCCGCGGGGCTGCCGCTGCTGGTCGCGGTGGCCGGCATCGCGGGCGCGCTTTTGGGCCTGTTCGCCTTCAGCCAGTTCACGGACATCTCCGTGTACGCGATCCAGGTCACGACGATGCTGGGGCTCGGCCTCGCCGTGGACTACGCCCTGCTGATGCTGGTCCGCTTCCGGGAGGAACGGCGGGACACCACCGACGTGGTGGAGGCCGTGCACCGCACGGTGGTCGCGGCCGGGCGGACCGTGCTCTTCTCCGGGCTGACGGTGGCGGTGAGTCTGGCCGGGCTGCTGGTCTTCCCGAGTACGTTCCTGCGCAGCATGGGTCTGGCGGTGGCCGCGGTGGTCGTCGTCGACATGCTCGCCGCGCTGACGCTGCTGCCGGCGCTGCTGGCACGGTTCGGCGGGAAGATCGCCCCGGCGAAGGTGCGCCCGAAGGGGGAGGAGGGCCGGCTCTTCGCACGCCTGGCCCGCTTCGCGGCCCGGCGGCGCGTGGCCGTCCTGGCCGTCGCCGTGCCGGCCCTGCTGGTGCTGGCGCTGCCCGTCACCGGCATGCGCATCAACATCGGCGACGCGCGGCAGCTCCCGAAGAGCACCGAGGCACGGCAGCTGTACGACGCCGTCGAGGCGCACTTCCCCCCGGGCACCGGAGTCTCGCCGGTCACCGTGGTCCTGCGGCCCGGCACCGACGCGGCGACGGCCGACCGGATCCGCGCGCTCACGCCGGGCACCGGGAGCCGCGACCTGCCCGGCGGGACGACCGTGCTCGAACTGCCCCCCGCCGGCACCGTCGACGGCAGGGCCGCCACCGAACTGGTCGAACGGGTACGGGACATACGCGGCGACGCCCCTGTCCAGGTCACCGGTACCGCGGCCCAGCTGGTCGACTTCCGGGAGATGCTCGCCGACCGGGCACCCTGGGCGGCGCTGACCGTGCTGGCCGGGATCTTCGTGCTGCTCTTCGCCTTCACCGGGTCGGTGCTGCTGCCGCTGCGCACCATCGCGACCACGCTGCTCAGTCTCGCCGCCGCGCTCGGCGCCGTGGTGTGGGTGTTCCAGGACGGCCATCTCGCCGGGCTGATCGGGGCCGAGGGGCTGGGTGCGCTGAGTCTCACCGCCCCGCCGCTGATCATCGCGATCGCCTTCGGACTCGCCATGGACTACGAGCTGTTCATCCTGGCGCGGATGCGCGAGGCCCGGGAGCAGACCGGCGACGACCGGGAGGCCGTGGTGACCGGGCTGCGCCGCTCGGGCCGGGTGGTGACCTGCGCCGCGCTGCTCCTCGCGGTGGTCTTCGGCGCCTTCATGACGGGCGGCTTCTCCCCGATCCTGCAGATCGGGCTGGGCCTCACGCTGGCGGTGCTGATCGACGCCACGGTCGTACGGATGCTGCTGGTGCCGGCGACCATGGCGCTGCTGGGCCGCCGCGCCTGGTGGGCTCCGAAGCCGCTGCGCCGGGCGCACGAGCGGTTCGGAGTGCGTGAGGAGGCCGCCGCCCCGGCCGCGCCGCAACCGGCGCACCACTGAGGCACCGGCCACCGCGGTCCGGCCGGCCGCGGTCCCTCCGACGGGGGTGGGGGACCGCGGCCGTGGTGCGCACTTCGGCACATTCGCGTCGTTCACGGGGTGAACTCCTCTGCTCCGCAGGGACTTTCTCGGCTTCACCTCTTGACGACCGGTTCGGCCGAGAGCACATTGGCCGCACTCTGAGAGCGCTCTCAGCACGGCCCGCCGCACGGGGGCGCGCTCGGGGCCACTTCCGCTTCCCACCCCGCACCGAGAGGCGACCCCCACATGAGAGAAACCTCCGGCAACCCGCCCGGACGACGGCGACTGCGCCGGGCGCTGGTGGCCGTCGTCGGCACGCTCGGCCTCGCGGCGGCCGCCACCGCCGTCACCGGGCCGTCCGCGAACGCCACCGTCCCGCCACCCCCGTCCGGCTGGACGCAGGTCTTCGCCGACGACTTCGACGGCGCCGCCGGCTCCGGCGTCGACACCTCCGACTGGCAGTACGCGACCGGCACCTCGTACCCCGGCGGCCCCGCCAACTGGGGCACCGGCGAGATCGAGACGATGACGTCGTCCACCAGCAACGTCTCGCTGGACGGCAGCGGCAACCTCCGCATCACCCCGCAGCGCGACGGCGCCGGCAACTGGACCTCGGGCCGCATCGAGACGAAGCGTGCCGACTTCGAGCCCCCGGCCGGCGGCAAGCTGCGCGTGGAGGCCCGCATCCAGGTCCCGAACGTCACCGGGGCCGCGGCCAAGGGCTACTGGCCGGCGTTCTGGATGCTGGGCGCGCCCTACCGCGGCAACTACTGGAACTGGCCCGCCGTCGGCGAGATCGACATCCTGGAGAACACCCAGGGCCTCAACACCGTCTGGGCCACGATGCACTGCGGCACCTCGCCGGGCGGTCCCTGCAACGAGACCAGCGGCATCGGCGGCAGCACCGCCTGTCCCGGCGCCACCTGCCAGGCGGCCTTCCACACCTACCGGGTGGAGTGGGACCGTTCGACGAGCGTCGAGGAGATCCGCTTCTACGTCGACGGCAACAACTTCCACACGGTGCGCGCCAACCAGGTCGACGCGACGACGTGGCAGAACGCCACGAACCACGGCTACTTCATCATCCTCAACGTGGCGATGGGCGGCGGCTTCCCGGACGCCTTCGGCGGCGGCCCGGACGCCGGCACCCAGCCCGGCCACTCCATGCTCGTGGACTACGTCCAGGTGCTGTCGGCGGGTGGGAGCGGTACCACTCCCCCACCGACCGGCGGTGACCGCGACGCGTACAGCGCCGTCGAGGCCGAGTCGTACGACGCCCAGGCCGGCACGATGACCGAGGACACCTCGGACTCGGGCGGCGGCCGCAACCTCGGGGCGCTCGCGAACGGCGACTGGGTCCAGTACAAGGGCGTGAAGTTCGGTTCGACACCGGCCACTCAGTTCAAGGCCCGGGTGGCGAGCGGCGCGGCGTCCGGCGTCAGCGGTCTGGTGGAGGTGCGCCTGGACAGCCGTACCAGTACACCGATCGGCAGCTTCGCGGTCGGCAACACGGGCGGCTGGCAGTCGTGGCGCACGATTCCGGCGAACATCGGCTCGGTCACGGGCACGCACGACGTGTACCTGACCTTCACCAGCGGCCAGCCGGCGGACTTCGTGAACGTGAACTGGTTCAGCTTCGGCCGCTGAGCGGCAACCGGCCCCCCGCGGGAGGGCGAAGGGGCTCCACGCACGCGTGGGGCTCCTCCGTCGTGGTCCCGAGGGGGCCGCTCGGCGCTCAGCGCAACTCCGCCCGGAAGACCGCCGGTGTCTGTTCCGTGTGCTGCTGGAAGAACTTGGAGAAGTTCGCCGCGTCCGGGAAGCCGACCGCCGCGCCGACCCGGCCGATCGGCATGTCGGTGTGGGCGAGCAGGCGCTTGGCCTCCAGGACGACGCGCTTGTCGATGAATCCCTTGGGCGTCTCGCCGGTGGCGGCGCGCACCGCGCGGACGAGAGTGCGGCGGGAGTAGCCGAGCGCGTCGGCGTAGGCGCTGACGCTGTGGTTGGTGGCGAAGCCCCGTTCGACCGCGTCCCGGAAGAGCGTGAAGGTGGTGTCGCCCGGCGTGTCCGCCCGCCCCGGGCGCGCCGCCTCGGCGGAGCTGACCGCGAGATGCGCGAGACGCAGCAGGAACGCGGACAGCGTGTGGCGCAGTACGGCGGTGTGCAGGCTGAGGGGCAGGGTGGTGGCGTCCTCGTACTCGCGCCGCAGCTGGTCGAGTGCGGCCGTGAGCCCGGCGAGCCGCGCCTCGTCGGGGTGGAGCAGGGGCGGCAGGTCGTAGCGGTAGAGGCCGGTGGCCTCCACGGTGGCGCGGGGCAGGAAGCCGGGCTGCATGGTCAGGACCGTTCCGCGGTACTCGCTCGTCTGCGAGAAGCGGTGGACCTGTCCGGGCCGGATCCACAGCAGATCGCCGGCCGTCGCCTCGTACTCGGCGAAGTCGATCATGTGTCGGACCGGGCCGCCGGTGAAGAGCATGACGACGTGGAAGTCGATGCGGTGCACGCGGTGCAGCGGTGCCTGCGCGTGCCAGGTGCGGCCGGCACCCATGGGACCGACCTGCATGCCGACGCCGAGGAGGCTGAGATCGACCGGGAAGAGGAACGTTCTGATCCCGTCGCCACCCCTGCCGCCACCGCCGTCTTGGATGTTTTCGTCCGCCATGTCCTTCTCGTGCCGTCCCACCCGTGCGCCCGGACGCCGGGGCGTGTCCCAGTTTCACCACAGGCTGGCACACCTCGACCTTCACTCTCAAAAGTCAGACTTTTAAGTTTGAACACGTCAGACCAGTTCCTTCGCTCCGATCGAGGATTTCTTGAAGATGAGCACGCACACAGTGGACGGCGCGGACCGCTTCGAATGGACCGAACTCGACCGGCGTGCCGTCGACACCGCCCGAGTTCTCGCGGCCGATGCCGTGCAAAAGGTCGGGAACGGCCATCCCGGCACGGCGATGGCCCTGGCCCCGGCGGCCTACACGATCTTTCAGAAGGTGATGCGGCACGACCCCGCCGACCCCGAGTGGACCGGCCGCGACCGCTTCGTCCTCTCCCCCGGCCACACCTCACTGACCCTCTACACGCAGCTCTACCTCGCCGGGTACGAGTTGGAGCTGGACGACCTGAAGGCGTTCCGCACGCACGGCTCGAAGACGCCCGGCCACCCGGAGTACGGGCACACCGCGGGCGTGGAGACGACGACCGGCCCGCTCGGCCAGGGTGTCGCCAACGCGGTGGGCATGGCGATGGCCGCCCGCTACGAGCGCGGCCTGTTCGACCCGCAGGCCGAGGAGGGCGAGTCCCCGTTCGACCACACCATCTGGGCGATCGTCTCCGACGGCGACCTCCAGGAGGGCGTCTCCGCCGAGGCGTCGTCGATGGCCGGTCACCAGCGGCTCGGCAACCTCGTCCTCCTCTACGACGACAACCACATCTCCATCGAGGGCGACACCGCGACCGCGTTCTCCGAGGACGTGCTGAAGCGCTACGAGGCCTACGGCTGGCACGTGCGGCGCGTCGAGCCCGCCGAGAGCGGCGACGTGGACACGCACGCGCTGTACACGGCGCTCAGGTCGGCGCAGGCCGAGACCGGGCGCCCCTCCATCATCGCCATGCGCACGATCATCGCCTGGCCCGCCCCCAACGCGCGGAACACCGAGGCCTCCCACGGCTCCGCCCTCGGCGAGGACGAGGTCGCCGCCACCAAGCGCGTCCTCGGCTTCGATCCGGAGCGGTCCTTCGAGGTGGCCGACGAGGTCCTCGCCCACACCCGCAAGGCCCTGGACCGGGGCGCCGAGGCGCACGCCGCCTGGGACAAGCGGCTCGCCAAGTGGCGCGGCGACCAGCCCGAGCGCGCCGGACTGTTCGACCGCGTGGTCGCCGGCCGGCTGCCCGAGGGGTGGGAGGACGCCCTGCCGGTGTTCGAGACCGGCAAGTCCGTCGCCACCCGCGCCGCCTCCGGCAAGGTCCTCCAGGCGCTCGGCCCGGTCCTGCCCGAGCTGTGGGGCGGCTCCGCCGACCTGGCCGGCTCGAACAACACCACGATCGACAGGACCAGCTCCTTCCTCCCCGAGGGCAACCCGCTGCCGGAGGCCGACCGTTACGGCCGCACCGTCCACTTCGGCATCCGCGAGTTCTCGATGGCCGCGGAGATGAACGGCATCGCCCTGCACGGCAACACCCGCGTCTACGGCGGCACCTTCCTGGTCTTCTCCGACTACATGCGCAACGCGGTGCGCATGTCCGCCCTGATGCAGTTGCCGGTGACATACGTGTGGACGCACGACTCCGTGGGCCTCGGCGAGGACGGACCGACCCACCAGCCGGTCGAGCACCTGGCCGCGCTGCGCGCCATCCCCGGTCTGAACGTCGTACGCCCGGCGGACGCCAACGAGACCGCGACCGCCTGGGCCGAGATCCTCAAGCGGCACTCCACCCACCCGGCCCCGCACGGCCTCGCGCTCACCCGCCAGGGCGTACCGACGTACGAGCCCAATCCGGACGCGGCGCGTGGCGGCTACGTCCTCGCCGAGGCCTCCACCGGCGCCCCGGAGGTCGTCCTGATCGCCACCGGCTCCGAAGTGCGGCTCGCCGTGGCCGCGCGGGAGGCGCTGGAGGCGGAGGGGACGCCCACGCGGGTGGTGTCGATGCCGTCCGTGGAGTGGTTCGAGGAGCAGCCGCGCGAGTACCGCGAGAGCGTGCTGCCGCCGTCCGTGAAGGCCCGGGTTGCCGTGGAGGCCGGTATCGGGCTCACCTGGCACCGGTTCACCGGGGACGCGGGCCGCATCGTCTCCCTGGAGCACTTCGGCGCCTCCGCCGACGCCGAGACCCTGTTCACCGAGTTCGGCTTCACCGCAGAGCACGTGGCCGCCGCCGCCAGGGAGTCCCTGGCCGCCGCCCGCGGCTGAGCCGACCGGACACGACCGAAAACACCACAAAGCACTGGAAAGCACCACAGAAAGAGAAGATGATCACTGTGCCCGAAGCAACCGCGACCGCGGGAGCGCTGCGACGCCTGTCCGAGGCGGGCGTCTCCATCTGGCTGGACGACCTGTCGCGGCGGCGGATCGAGTCCGGCAACCTCGCCGAACTGATCGAGACGAAGAACGTCGTCGGGGTCACCACCAACCCGTCGATCTTCCAGGCCGCCATCGGATCCGGCGAGGGCTACGAGGAGCAGCTCGCGGACCTGGCGACCCGGGGCGTCACCGTCGACGAGGCGGTCCGCATGATGACCACCGCCGACGTCCGTGCCGCCGCCGACGTGCTGCGCGACGTGTACGACGCCACCGGCGGCCGGGACGGCCGGGTCTCCATCGAGGTCGACCCGCGTCTCGCCCACGACACCCGGGCCACGATCGCCGAGGCCCGCCAGCTGGCCTGGCTCGTCGACCGCCCCAACGTGATGATCAAGATCCCGGCGACGAAGGCCGGTCTCCCGGCGATCACCGAGGCCGTCGGCGCCGGCATCAGCGTCAACGTCACGCTGATCTTCTCCCTGGAGCGCTACCGCGAGGTCATGGACGCCTACCTCGCCGGCCTGGAGAAGGCGCAGGCGGCCGGGCTCGACCTCGCGGCCATCCACTCCGTCGCCTCCTTCTTCGTCTCCCGCGTCGACAGCGAGATCGACAAGCGCCTGACGCTGCTGGGCACGGACGAGGCGCTCGCCCTGAAGGGGAGGGCGGCGCTGGCCAACGCGCGGCTGGCCTACGAGGCGTACGAGAACGTCTTCGCCGGTGACCGCTTCACCGCCCTCGCCGGGGCCCGCGCCAACCCCCAGCGCCCCCTGTGGGCGTCGACCGGGGTGAAGGACCCGGCATTCCGGGACACCCTGTACGTGGAGGAGCTGGTCGCTCCCGGCACCGTGAACACGATGCCGGAGGCCACCCTGCACGCCGCCGCCGATCACGGCGACGTGCAGGGCGACACGGTCACCGGTGGTTACGCCCAGGCCCGGGCGGACCTCGCGGCCGTGGAGCGGCTCGGCATCTCGTACGACGAGGTGGTGCAGCAGCTGGAGCAGGAGGGCGTGGCCAAGTTCGAGGTGGCCTGGCAGGACCTGCTGGACGCCGTGACGAAGTCCCTCGACAGCAAGGGAGTTGACGGGGAATGAGCGAGGACCTTCCCGCTACGACGGTCCACGAGACCAAGGCGACGAAGGAGGCCAAGGAGTCGAGGACGGCGCAGGAGGCCGCGGGGCCGTCGCACGCCCAGGAGGCCGATGAGTCCGGGACCGCCAAGGCCTCGAAGCCGGCCAGGACGGCCAGGTCCGCCCGGACCGCGAAGAAGTCCGGGACGGCCGGCGCCGCCAAGGGCGCGAAGGCGGACGCGGTGGACGCGAAGGCCGTGACGCCCGTCGCGCCCCTCGACTGGAGCAACCCCCTGCGCGATCCCCAGGACCGGCGCCTCCCCCGCATCGCGGGCCCGTCGGGACTGGTCATCTTCGGTGTCACCGGCGACCTCTCCCGCCGGAAGCTGATGCCGGCCGTCTACGACCTGGCCAACCGCGGCCTGCTGCCGCCGGGCTTCTCCCTGGTCGGCTTCGCCCGCCGGGACTGGGAGAACCAGGACTTCGCCCAGGTCGTGCACGACGCCGTCAAGGAGCACGCGCGCACGCCGTTCCGCGAGGAGGTCTGGCAGCAGCTCGCCGAGGGCATGCGCTTCATCCCCGGCGACTTCGACGACGACAACGCGTTCGAACAGCTGCGCAAGGCCGTCGAGGAGCTGGACGCCTCCCGCGGCACCAGCGGCAACTACGCCTTCTACCTCTCGGTGCCGCCGAAGTTCTTCCCGAAGGTCGTCCAGCAGCTCAAGAAGCACGGGCTGACCGACGCCCCGGACGGCTCCTGGCGCCGCGCGGTGATCGAGAAGCCGTTCGGGCACGACCTGGGCAGCGCCCGCGACCTGAACGCGCTGGTGCACGAGGTCTTCGACCCGGAGCAGGTCTTCCGCATCGACCACTACCTGGGTAAAGAGACGGTCCAGAACATCCTGGCGCTGCGCTTCGCCAACCAGATGTACGAGCCGATCTGGAACCGGTCCTACGTGGACCACGTGCAGATCACGATGGCCGAGGACATCGGCATCGGCGGCCGGGCCGGCTACTACGACGGCATCGGCGCCGCCCGCGACGTCATCCAGAACCACCTGCTCCAGCTGCTCGCGCTGACCGCGATGGAGGAGCCCGCCTCCTTCGACGCGGCGTCGCTGCTCACCGAGAAGCTGAAGGTGCTGAGGGCGGTGCGGCTGCCGGACGACCTCGGCGAGCACACCGTGCGCGGGCAGTACGCGGGCGGCTGGCAGGGCGGCGCGCAGGTGCCCGGCTACCTGGAGGAGGAGGGCATCGACCCGGCCTCCACGACCGACACCTACGCGGCCATCAAGCTGGGCATCGACAACCGCCGCTGGGCGGGCGTCCCGTTCTACCTGCGCACCGGCAAGCGGCTGGGCCGCCGGGTGACGGAGATCGCGGTCGTCTTCCAGCGGGCCCCGCACTCCCCCTTCGACTCCACCGCGACGGAGGAGCTGGGCGAGAACGCGATCGTCATCCGCGTCCAGCCGGACGAGGGCATGACGGTGCGGTTCGGCTCCAAGGTGCCGGGCACGTCGATGGAGATCCGGGACGTGTCCATGGACTTCGCGTACGGCGAGTCGTTCACGGAGTCCAGCCCGGAGGCGTACGAACGGCTGATCCTGGACGTCCTGCTGGGCGACGCCAACCTGTTCCCCCGTCACCAGGAAGTGGAAGAGTCCTGGCGGATCCTCGACCCGATCGAGGGGTACTGGGCCGCGCACGAGAAGCCCGCGCAGTACGCCGCGGGCGGCTGGGGACCGCGGGAAGCCGACGAGATGCTCGCACGAGACGGACGGAGCTGGCGCAGGCCATGAGGATCGACCTGACCGACACCACGGCAAGCAAGATCAACAAGGCGCTGGTGCAGGGCCGCCGGGCCATCGGCACCCCGGCCGTGGGCATGGTGCTCACGCTGGTGATCGTCACGGACGAGGAGAACGCCTACGACGCGGTCAAGGCGGGCGAGGAGGCCTCGCACGAGCATCCCTCGCGCACCCTGGTCGTCATCAAGCGTCACCCCCGCAACCTGCGCGACCGCACCCGCTCGCACCTCGACGCGGAGGTCCGGGTGGGCTCCGAGGCCGGCACCGGCGAGACGGTCGTGCTGCGCATGTACGGGGAGGTGTCCGAGCACGCCGACTCGGTGGTACTGCCGCTGCTGCTGCCGGACGCCCCGGTCGTCGTGTGGTGGCCGGTGGAGGCACCGGACGACCCCGCGGGGGACCCGCTGGGCGCGCTGGCGCAGCGCAGGATCACCGACCTGTACGCGGTCGAGCGGCCGATGGAGGTCCTGGAGCGCCGGGTCCGCGCGTACACGCCCGGCGACACCGACCTCGCCTGGACCCGGCTGACGCTGTGGCGCTCCATGCTGGCCGCGGCGCTGGACCAGGCCCGGGTGCCGGTGACCTCGGCGACCGTGGAGGCCGAGGCCGAGAACCCGGCCGCCGAGCTGCTGGCACGCTGGCTGGAGGCGCGGCTGCACGTCCGGGTCGACCGCGTGGTCACCGACGGTCCGGTCGTCACGGCCGTCCGCCTCGGCACCGCGAACGGCGAGATCGTCATCGACCGGCCCGAGGGACCGATCGCCACGATGACCCTGCCCGACCAGCCCCCGCGCTCCCTCGCGCTCAAGGTCCGCTCGACCGCCGAACTCATCGCCGAGGAGCTCAGGCGCCTCGACGCGGACGATATGTACGCCGTCGCCCTGCGCGGCGAGGCCGGCAAGGAGACCCCCGTCCATGTCTGACACCCCGAAGCTCGACCGACGGCCCGAGTGGACCGCGCTGGCGGACCACCGCAAGGACGCGCTGCCGCAGCCGGACCTGCGCGAGTTGTTCGCCTCGGACCCCGGGCGGGCGGAGCGGTACGTCGTGCGCGTCGGTGACCTGCGCATCGACTACTCCAAGAACCTGGTCACCGACGACACGCTGGCCCTGCTGCGGGAACTCGCCGCCGCCACCGGCGTCTTCGACCTGCGCGACGCCATGTTCCGCGGCGAGCGGATCAACATCACCGAGGACCGGGCGGTCCTGCACACCGCCCTGCGCGCCCCGCGGGACGCGGTGATCGAGGTCGACGGCGAGAACGTCGTCCCCAAGGTGCACGCCGTGCTGGACCGCATGACCGACTTCGCCGACCGGGTCCGTTCCGGTGAGTGGACCGGGCACACCGGCAAGCGCATCCGCAACGTCGTCAACATCGGCATCGGCGGCTCCGACCTCGGTCCGGCGATGGCGTACGAGGCGCTGCGGGCCTTCACCGACCGCTCGCTGACGTTCCGGTTCGTGTCGAACGTGGACGGTGCCGACCTGCACGAGGCGGTCCGGGACCTGGACCCGGCGGAGACCCTGTTCATCGTGGCGTCCAAGACGTTCACCACCATCGAGACGATCACGAACGCGACCTCGGCGCGCTCGTGGCTGCTGGCCGGACTGGACGGCGCCGCAAAGGGCGACGAGAAGGCGGTCGCCAAGCACTTCGTAGCGCTGTCGACGAACGCCGAGAAGGTCGCCGCGTTCGGCATCGACACGGCCAACATGTTCGAGTTCTGGGACTGGGTCGGCGGCCGGTACTCGTACGACTCGGCGATCGGCCTCTCCCTGATGATCGCCATCGGCCCGGACCGCTTCCGGGAGATGCTCGACGGCTTCCGCATCGTCGACGAGCACTTCCGCAACACCGAGGCCCCGGACAACGCCCCGCTGATCCTGGGCCTGCTGGGCGTCTGGTACGGCAACTTCTTCGACGCCCAGTCGCACGCGGTCCTGCCGTACAGCCACTACCTGTCGAAGTTCACGGCCTACCTCCAGCAGCTCGACATGGAGTCCAACGGCAAGTCGGTCGACCGCGACGGGCGTCCGGTGGAGTGGGAGACCGGTCCGGTGGTCTGGGGCACGCCCGGCACCAACGGGCAGCACGCCTACTACCAGTTGATCCACCAGGGCACCAAGCTCATCCCGGCCGACCTGATCGGCTTCGCCCGGCCCGTCGCCGAACTGAGCGACGAGCTGAAGGCCCAGCACGACCTGCTGATGGCCAACCTCTTCGCCCAGGGACAGGCGCTGGCCTTCGGCAAGAGTGCCGAGGAGGTCCGGGCGGAGGGCGTGCCCGAGGAGCAGGTGCCGCACCGCACCTTCCGGGGCAACCACCCCACCACGACCGTCCTGGCCACCGAGCTGACCCCGTCCGTCCTCGGCCAGCTGATCGCGCTGTACGAGCACAAGGTGTTCGTCCAGGGCGCGATCTGGAACATCGACTCCTTCGACCAGTGGGGCGTCGAGCTCGGCAAGGTGCTGGCCAAGCGCGTCGAGCCCGCCCTCACCGAGGGTGCTGACGTGCCCGGTCTCGATCCGTCCACGGCCGCGCTGGTGGCCGCCTACCGCGAACTGAAGGAAGTGCACTGACATGCAGATCGGTCTTGTTGGTCTCGGCAAGATGGGCGGCAACATGCGCGAGCGTCTGCGCAACGCCGGCCACACCGTCGTCGGATACGACACCAATCCCGAGCGGGCCGACGTCGGCAGTCTGGTCGACCTGGTCGAGCGACTGGAGCGGCCGCGCGCGGTCTGGGTGATGGTCCCGGCCGGCGCCGCCACGCAGCACGTCATCGACCAGCTGGCGAACCTGCTCAGGCACGGTGACACCGTCATCGACGGCGGCAACTCCCGCTGGACGGACGACGAGAAGCACGCCGAGGAGCTGGCCAAGCGCGGCATCAACTTCGTCGACGCCGGTGTCTCGGGCGGCGTGTGGGGGCTGAAGAACGGCTACGCCCTGATGGTCGGCGGCGAGAAGGAGGTCGTCGACGACCTCGAGCCCATCTTCGACGCCCTCAAGCCCGAGGGCCCGTACGGCTACGTGCACGCGGGCAAGGTCGGCGCCGGGCACTTCTCCAAGATGGTCCACAACGGCATCGAGTACGCCATGATGCAGGCGTACGCCGAGGGCTGGGAGCTGCTGGAGAAGGTCGACTCCGTGGACAACGTCCGCGAGGTCTTCCGGTCCTGGCAGGAGGGCACCGTCATCCGCTCCTGGCTCCTCGACCTGGCCGTCAACGCCCTCGACGAGGACCACCACCTCGACGAGTTGCGCGGCTACGCGGAGGACTCCGGCGAGGGCCGCTGGACCGTCGAGGCGGCCATCGACAACGCCGTGCCGCTGCCCGCGATCACGGCCTCCCTCTTCGCGCGGTTCGCGTCCCGGCAGGACGACTCGCCGCAGATGAAGATGATCGCCGCGCTGCGCAACCAGTTCGGCGGGCACGCGGTGGAGGCCGCCAAGAAGTAGGCGGCACGGAAAGCGCGTTGACGTGATCGGCCGGTTCGGGTCAGAGTCCCTCCCTGATGGAGATCAACGACCTGACACCGGCCGAGGCGCGCGTCTGGCGGGCGTTCGCCACGGGCACCGCGGTGGACTTCCGCGCCGCCGACGACGAGGACCCGGCCGACGGCGGTGCCTGGGGCCCCGAACGGACCGTACGCGCCGGTGTGCTGCGGGCACTGCTCCTGGACGGCCCCCGGGAGGACGGCGAGGTGGCCGCGCTGAACCTGGCGGGCGCGCGCGTCACCGGGCCGCTGGAACTCCAGTACGCGACGGTCGACCACCCCGTGCGGCTGCGGCACTGCCACTTCGACGACGTGCCCAGGCTCTACGCGGCCCGGCTGCGCGAGGTGAACCTGAGCGAGTCCGTCCTGCCCGGCCTGATCTCGCACGCCGTCCGGGTGGACGGCGTACTGCGGCTGACCCGCGCCCGGTTCGGCGGGATGGTGCGGCTCGGCGGCGCGGAGATCACCAGCAGCCTGTACCTGGAGAGCACGGAGATCCACGCGCCGGACACCGAGGGGCCGGTGCTCCAGCTGAACCAGGCGGTACTGGGTGCCGACCTGTGGGCGCCGGGGCTTCGGGCCCGGGGCACCGTGCGGCTCGACGGCGCCCGGGTGGCCGGGACGGTCAATCTCACCGACGCGGTACTCGACCGGCCGGACGGCACCGCCCTGCAGGCCGAGACGCTCGCCGCCGAGGCCGATGTGCTCATGCGGCATGCCGAGGTGCGGGGCCGGCTGGAGTTCCGCGGTGCGCGCATACCCGGTCGGCTGGACCTGTCGCAGGCACGCCTGGTCAATCCCGGGGGAACCGCGCTGCGCGCGAGCAGTTGCGTGATCGGTGAACTGTGGCTGCGCCAGTGCCCGACGGTGGAAGGCACCCTCAACCTGCGCCGCTCCCAGGTGGAGGTGCTGTTCGTCGAACCGGAGGTGGTACCGCGCTGGGTCCAGCTGAACGACCTCACCTACACGTCGCTCATCCCGCACGAGCCCGCCGAGCGGCGGCTGCCGATGCTGGAGCGCGGCGACAGCTATCTGCCCTTCACCTACGAGCAGTTGACCGCCTCCTACCGCCGGATCGGCGACGACGACGCGGCCCGGCTGGTCCAGCTCGCCAAGCAGCGCCGGCACCGCCGCACCCTGCCCTGGTACGGCCGGGTCTGGGGACTGCTCCAGGACGCCGCCGTCGGCTACGGCTTCCGTCCGCTGCGGGCCGGCGGCTGGCTGCTGTCGCTGCTCGCGGTCGGCTCGGTCGCGTACGGCCTGCGGCACCCGCCGCCGCTCAAGCCTGCGGAGTCCCCCGACTTCAACCCGGTGTTCTACACGCTGGACCTGCTGCTGCCGGTGATCTCCTTCGGTCAGGAGAGCGCGTTCGCGCCCGAGGGCTGGTACCAGTACCTCGGTTACGTCCTGATCGTCATGGGCTGGATCCTGGCCACCACCGTCGTCGCCGGTGTCACCCGCACCGTCAGCCGCCAGTGAACCCCCGCACCGCGTGCTGCGCGGCCAGCCGGACCGGGGCGTTGGCCGCGCCGTAGCCGCGGTAGCCGCCGCCCCGCTGGACGAGTTCGAAGAAGACCCGGCCGACGGTGTGCGTGTAGCAGTGCCGGAAGGTGCCGTGCGCGTCGCGGTCGTAGAGGATGCCCAGCTCCCGGTACGTCTCCAGCTCGCCGTCGGCGAACTCGAAGCGGGCGGCGAGGTCGTCGTAGTAGTTGCCGGGGATCGGGAGCAGCGGCCCGCCCGCGGCGCGGAAGCGGCGGGCGGCGGCGACCACGTCGTCGGTGGCCAGGGCGATGTGCTGGGCGTGCGCGGTGTCGTCGGTGGGTGCCGCGCCGACGGTCAGGACGATGCGGACCCCGCCGTCGTCGGTGGTGACGGCGCGGCTGCGCAGCAGGCCGTAGGGGTCGGCGACGTCCACGCTCTCCTGCGGTCGCAGCCCGAGGACGCCGCGGTGGAAGAGCACCGCCTCGTCGAACTGGTGCCAGGGCTGGGTGAGGGAGAGGTGGTCGACGCGCCAGTCCCGGTCATCCTCGGCAGTGGCCTCCGTGTCCTCGAAGTCCGCCCGCCAGTCGGGCAGTCCGGGGCGCTTGGTGGCGCAGAAGAACAGCTCCGTGCCGTCGGGCGCGGCGACCGCCTCCAGCGGGGCGTCGCCGGGGGCGCGGCGGCGCGGCAGCACCGGAGCGAGCAGGGCCTCGGCGCGGCGGGCCGCCCCGGCGGGGTCGGGCGACTCCAGGCCGACGGCGGCCAGCCGGGTGCCGTCGCGGCGTTCGGCCGGTCCGGTGTTGACCAGGAGGCGGGCGTCGCCCCGCTGCCACAGGTCGACGGGTTTGCCGCGGTGGCGTGCGGTGCGGGCGAAGCCCAGCGCGCCGAGGACGGCCGAGACGGGTGCGGCGTCGGGCGTGACCAGTTCGGCGAAGGCGACCCCGGTGGGCGGAGTGGGGGCGGGCGGCGCGGTGAGGCCGGCCGTCTCCTGGAGCGTCAGCAGGGAGCGCTGGGCGTCCACGGCCGTGGGGCCGGCCTCGGACTGCCGGAAGACGTCGTTGAAGACCTCCAGGGACAGCGGACCGTCGTAACCGGCGCGCAGTACGTGCCGCAGCAGCCCGGCGACGTCGAAACCGCCCTGGCCGGGGAAGCAGCGGTAATGGCGGCTCCACTGGAGGACGTCCATCGCGAGCAGCGGGGCGTCGGCGAGCTGGAGGAAGAAGATCTTCTCTCCTGGGATGTCCTCGATGCCCCCCGGGTCACTGCCCCGGGAGAGGATGTGGAAGCTGTCCAGGCAGGTGCCGAGCGCGGGGTGCCCGGCGGCCTCGACGACGCGCCAGGCGTGGTCGTAGGTGCTGATGTGCCGGCCCCAGGCGAGCGCCTCGTAGGCGACGCGGACGCCGTGGTCCTCGGCCAGGCCGGCGAGCCGGCTCAGCTGCTCGGCGGCGAGCGCGTCGTCGTCCACGGCGTGCGGGGAGACGCTGGAGCAGACCAGGACGGTGTCCGCGCCGAGCCTGCGCATCAGCTCGAACTTGTGCCGGGCGCGTCGTAGCGCGCGGGCGAACTCGTCCTCGGGCAGTGCCTCGACGTCCCGCATGGGCTGGTAGAGGTCGATGGTGAGGCCGAGGTCGGCGCAGCGGGCGCGGATCTCCTCGGGGGTCAGGGGGCTGGCCAGCAGGTCGTTCTCGAAGATCTCCACGCCGTCGAAGCCGGCCAGGGAGGCGGCCGTGAGCTTCTCGGTGAGGGATCCGCTGAGGGAGACGGTGGCGATGGACGTCCGCACGTGGCTACCTCTTTCCTACTGCGGGGCCCCGAGGGCGCCCGCCAGGTCGGTGATGTCGGCGAGCATCCGCACGGCGTCGGGTTCCCGCCCGGTGAACAGCCGGAACGCGTCCGCGGCCTGGAAGACGGCCATGCCGCCGCCGTCGAGCGTGGCGCAGCCCAGCGCGCGGGCGGTGCGCAGCAGCTCGGTCTCCAGCGGGCGGTAGACGACCTCGGCGATCCACAGCCCCGGGTGGAGCAGTTCGGCGGGCAGCGGCAGCCCGGGGTGGGCGGCCATGCCGGTGGGGGTGGCGTGCACGATGCCGTCGGCCCGGGTCAGCGGCCCGGCCAGCCGGTCCGGGGTGGCGTGGGCGGCGCGGCCGTCCCCGAAGTGGCGGTTCAGCTGGGCGGCGAGGGTGGCGGCACGCTCGGGCATCGCGTCGACGACGGTGACCCGCCCGGCGCCCAGGGTGAGCGTGGCGTGGGCGACGGCCGCGCCCGCGCCACCGGCGCCGAACTGCACGATCCGCTCCAGCGGCGCGTCGGGCAGCCCGCGGGCGAAGGAGGCGGCGAAGCCGGTGACGTCGGTGTTGTGGCCGGTGGCGCGGCCGGTGTCGTCGAAGACGACGGTGTTGACCGCGCCGAGCGCCTCGGCCTGCGGGGCGAGGGCGTCCAGGTGCTCGATGACGAGCTGCTTGCAGGGGTGGGTGATGTTCAGCCCGTCGAAGCCCAGGTCCCGGGCCGCGCGCAGCAGGTCGCCCACCGCCTCGGGCCGGACACCGAGGGTGTCGATGTCGATCAGCCGGTACAGGTAGCGCAGCCCCTGCCGGCCGGCCTCCCGTTCGTGCAGTGCCGGGCTGAGCGACGGGCCGATGCCGGAGCCGATCAGCCCGACGAGATACGAGTCCTTGGCCACCGGGGACCTCCTGAGCGGCTCGGGCTGCTGCCCGAGCGACCAATGTACGAACCAGTACGTTAGTCATAGCAGGAGGGCGGGACGTGGGGGAAGCCCGAGCCTTCTAGAATCACCGGCACGCCCCAGCCCGCAGTCCCTGCCCCGCAGCCGGAGGAACCCGATGACCAGCGTCGACGAACCGGCACGAGCCGCCACGCGCACCCGCGACGCCGCCCGCACCCGGGCCGAGATCCTCGACGTGGCGACGCGCGAGTTCGCCCGGGCCGGCTACGACGGGGCCCGCGTCGACGAGATCGCCGCCCGCACCCGCACCACCAAGCGGATGATCTATTACTACTTCGGCGGCAAGGAGCAGCTGTTCACGGCCGTGCTGGAGCGGGCGTACGGCGTGATCCGGGAGGCCGAGCAGCAGCTCGACGTCGAGCACCTGGACCCGGTGGCCGCCATCCGGCGCCTCGCGGAGGTGACCTTCGACCACCACGAGCGGCACCCCGACTTCATCCGCCTGGTGAGCATCGAGAACATCCACGACGCCGAGCACATCGCGTCCTCGGAGATGCTGGCCAGCATCGGCTCGCCGGCGCTCGACGTGATCCGCCGGATCCTGGCGGACGGGCGGCGGTCCGGCCTGTTCACGGCCGACGTCGACGCCGTCGACCTGCACGCGATGATCAGCTCCTTCTGCTTCTTCCGGGTCGCCAACCGGCACACCTTCGGCGCCCTGTTCGGCCGCGACCTGGTCGCCCCGGAACAGCGCGAGCACTACCGGGCCATGCTCGGCGACATGGTGATCGCCTACCTCACGGCGGAGCGCGCGGCGGACTGACCGCCGCGGCGGCGGAACGGCGGGACCTCTTGACACACGGGAAACGTGCGCGCAACATCCCTTCCCAACCGCGACTAACTATCCAGTGGGTTAATTAGCCGATCGGCACTTCTCCCCTCCGCTCACTCCGCCTACCGTGGAGCCCCCCGAAGGAGCAACGCCGTGTCCGTCCCCGCCCCCGCGTCCCAGGGCGCCGCCCCGCCCGGCCAGCCGAAGAAGGCGGCGACCGCCGCCTGGATCGGCAGCGCACTCGAGTACTACGACTTCTTCATCTACGGCAGCGCCGCCGCGCTGATCTTCCCGGAAGTCTTCTTCGACGAGTCCGACCCGGCCACCGCGACCCTGCTGTCGCTGGCCACCTTCGGTGTCGCGTATGCCGCCCGTCCGGTCGGCGCCTTCTTCCTCGGCCACATCGGCGACCGCATGGGCCGCAAGAAGATCATGGTCTTCACGCTGATCCTGATGGGCGTGTCGACGTTCCTCATCGGCTGTCTGCCCACGCGCGACCAGGTCGGCACCCTCGCCCCGGTCCTGCTGGTGCTCTGCCGCGTCCTGCAGGGCATATCGGCGGCGGGCGAGCAGGCCAGCGCCAACTCCATGACGCTGGAACACGCCCCACCGCACAAACGCGGCTTCTTCACCAGCTTCACCCTCAGCGGCACCCAGGGCGGGCAACTGCTCGCCACGCTGGTCTTCCTCCCCATCGCCGCGCTCCCCGAGGACCAGCTGCTGGCCTGGGGCTGGCGCGTGCCGTTCTGGCTGAGCGTCGTGGTCGCGATCGTCGGCTACGTCATCCGCCGCAAGCTGGACGAGACGCCGGCCTTCGCGCAGCAGGCCGCCACGGAGGGCGTCGCGAAGATGCCGCTGGCGGTGCTGGCGCGCGACCACTGGGCGGACGTACTGCGGGTGGTCGCGGGCGCGCTCATCGCCTCGGTCAGCACGATCTTCACGGTCTGGGCGCTGGCGTACGCCACCAGTGACTCGGTCGGCATGTCCCGTACCGCGATGCTGTGGGTGGGCGCACTCGCCAACGTCGTCGCGCTCGCCGCGATCCCGCTGTGGGCGACGCTGTCCGACCGCATCGGCCGGCGTCCGGTGTTCCTGATCGGCGCGGTGGGCAGCGCGGTGACGATGTTCCTGTACCTGTGGGCGATCTCGACCGGCTCCTACCCGCTGACGTTCCTCACGGGCATCGTCGCCTTCGGCGTCGTCTACAGCGCCGCGAACGGCGTGTGGCCCGCCTTCTACGGCGAGATGTTCTCCACCCGGGTCCGGCTGTCCGGCGTGGCGATCGGCACCCAGATCGGCTTCGCGGTGGCCGGGTTCGCGGTGACCTTCGCCGGGCGGATCGCCGGTCCGGACGGCGACGACTGGTTCGCGGTGTCGCTGTTCACGGCGGCGCTGTGCGTCCCGCCGGTGGTCGCCGCGCTCTCGGCCCGGGAGACCCACAGGGTCCCGACGGAGGAGCTCGGCGAGCGTGCCCGCCCGGAGGCGGCACAGCCGGAGACGGTGACGGCCTGACGCCTTCGGGCGGCTGCCCGCCGCCCTCCCCGGCGAGGCCGTGGTGCCGGAATGCCACGCGGCGGGGCGCGCCGGTGCACACCGGCGCGTACGGCGGGTCATCAGGCCTGAAGTCGCGTGCGCGGGGTATGCCGGACCCACCTCGACGTACGACCAAGGAGGGCGATGGTGACGGCACCACTGCGGCGGGAGGTCGACCCGGGTGCGGCCGGGCTGGATCCGAAGGCGCTGGACCGGCTCGACCGGCACTTCGCCCGGCAGGTCGACGAGGGCCGGCTGCCCGGGTTCCTGGTGGCCGTCGCCCGTGGCGGACGGGTCGCCCACCTGACGGTGCACGGCCGGCGGGACATCGCGGCCGGGCTGCCCGTGGCGGCCGACACGCTGTGGCGGCTCTACTCCATGACCAAGCCGGTCACGTCCGTGGCCGCGCTGATGCTGGTGGAGGAGGGCCGGCTGTCGCTCGACGACCCGGTGGCGCGGTACCTGCCGGCCTTCGCCGAGCCGCGGGTGTACGTGGGAGGGTCCGCACACGACGTCATCACCCGGCCGGCCGCCGGACCGGTCCTCGTACGGCATCTGATGACCCACACCGCCGGGCTGACCTTCGGCTTCTACCACGCCCACCGGGTCGACGAGCTGTACCGCGCGGCCGGCCTGGAGTCGTCGGTGCGGCCGGGCGCGGGTCTGGCCGAGACGGTCGACCTGTACGCGAGCCTGCCGTTGCAGTTCGAGCCGGGCACGCAGTGGAACTACTCGGTGGCCAGCAACGTGCTGGGGCGGCTCGTGGAGGTGGTGTCCGGGCAGCCGCTCGACACGTACTGCGCCGAGCGTGTCTTCGGGCCGCTCGGCATGACGGACACCGGCTTCCACGTCACCGACGAGCAGGCCGGCCGGCTGGCCGAACTGTACGGCGAGACGGACGGCGGTGGCATCGAGCCGGTCCCCGGGCTGCCGCTGCGGGGCCGGCCGCGGTTCCTGTCGGGCAGCGGCGGCCTGGTCTCGTCCGCGTACGACGTGCACCGCTTCGCGGAACTCCTGCGGCGCCGGGGCGAACTCGACGGTGTCCGCCTGCTCTCCCCCGGGACGGTGGACCTCATGACCCGCAACCACCTGCCCGGCGGCGCCGACCTGCGCGCCTGCGGCAGCCGCCCGGCGCACGACGAACCCGGCAACGACGGTGTCGGCTTCGGCCTCGGCGTCTCCGTGGTGATCGACCCGACGCGCACCCAGGCCCCCTCCGGGCTCGGCACGTACGGCTGGAGCGGGGTGGCGACGACCACCTTCTGGGTCGACCCGGGCCGTGATCTGACGGTGCAGTTCATGACCCAGGTACGGCCGAAGTCCTCGCACACGGTCTACCCGGACCTCAAGCGGCTCGTGCACGAGGCCGTCACCGACTGATCCGGCCCCTGGAGTCAGGACGACACATGCGCCACCGCGTCCAGGTGGGGCAGATGGTGGTCGAGCCGCTCCCGCTTGGTGCGCAGATAGGTGATGTTGCTCTCGCACGGCGGTATCAGCAGCGGCACCTGCTCGGTGACCTCGATGCCGTGGCGCACCAACGCCTCCCGCTTGCGCGGGTTGTTGGACATCAGGCGCACGGACCGCACCCCGAGGTCGTCCAGGATGCGGGCGGCGACGCCGTAGTCGCGGGCGTCCACCGGCAGGCCGAGGGCGAGGTTCGCCTCCACCGTGTCGAGGCCCTCCGCCTGCAACGCCATCGCGCGCAGTTTGGCGAGCAGCCCGATGCCGCGGCCCTCGTGCCCGCGCAGATAGACCACGACGCCGCCGCCCGCCGCGGCCACCTCCCGCAGTGCGCGGGCGAGTTGGGCGCCGCACTCGCAGTGCTGGGAACCGAACGCGTCACCGGTCAGGCACTCCGAGTGCAGCCGGGTCAGCACGCCGTCGGCGCCCGGATCGCCGTGGACCAGTGCCACTTGCTCGTCACCGCGCTCGTGGTCGAAATAGCCGAATGCCCGGAATTCGCCGTACACGGTGGGCAGCGGCGTCACCACGACCCGCTCCACATCCGTGCGCTGCGACGCTTTCTTGCCGAGTACACCAATTTTTTCTGTCATGATTCTCGCGTTCCTCAACAGACTGCTCAACAGTTTCTCGACCGAGACGAAAGGCCGTGCGGGAATGGATGTTTCACTGGTGCCGGCGGACACGAGCGAGGACGTGCGCAGGCGGGGCTGCGGGGTTCCGCGACAGGTGGCGGTGCTGCCGGTCGGAAGTTTCGAACAGCACGGCCCGCACCTGCCGCTGGCGACCGACACGCTCGTCGCGTGCGCCGTCGCCCGGGAGATCGCCGCCGCGTACCCGGTGCACCTGCTCCCACCGGTGACGATCGGCTGCTCCCACGAGCACGCGGACTGGCCGGGGACCGTCAGCATCTCCTCGGTGACCCTTCACGCGGTGGTGCGGGACATAGCCGACTCGCTGCGCCGCTCGGGCGTCGACGCCCTGGTGGTGGTCAACGGGCACGGCGGAAACTACGTGCTGGGCAACGTCGTCCAGGAGTCCTCCGCGCGCGGCGGACGGATGGCGCTGTTCCCGGCCGCGGAGGACTGGGAGACGGCTCGGGAGCGGGCGGGGGTGGCCACGTCGCTGCTCACCGACATGCACGCGGGGGAAATCGAGACCTCCATTCTTCTGCACACGCACCCCGAATACGTCCGGCCCGGTTACGAGGCCGCCGATTTCGTCGCGGACGACCGGCGTCATCTGCTCTCCCTCGGTATGTCCGCCTATACCGATTCCGGTGTCATCGGGCGCCCTTCACTGGGTTCGGCGGAAAAGGGGAAGGAACTGCTGGCGAGTCTCGCGGATTCCTTCGGAGCGTGTTTCTCGCTGCTGACGTCGGTGACGGTCACGGCGCCCGGTGGTGAGCGCGGGTAGTGCCCGTCGGGCGCGCGGTGCGGGGCGGAGCGGCCGCGCAGCCCCTCGCCCCAGCGGACCACGAGAACGGCGACCCCGGGCAGGCTCGCCACGAGGCTGAGCACCCCGTAGACCACGGCCACGCCCAGCCCGGTGCCCGCGCCCAGCCCGGCCGCCCCGAACGCCCAGGCGGTGACGCCCTCCCGGGGGCCCCATCCGCCGACGTTCAGCGGCAGTCCCATGGCGAGCAGCGCCAGTACGGCCAGCGGCGTCAGCACCGCGACGGAGGCGCCGCTGCCGGCCACCCGGGCGGCGAGGACGAACATCGCGAGGTGCCCGGCCAGTACGACGACGGACGACACGGCGACCCCCGGCAGGTTCCGCCGGGACAGCAGCCCTTCGCGCGCTTCGCGGAGCGTCGCCCGCAGGGCCCCGGCCGCCGCCCGCCCCCTGCGGGAGGCGGCCCGGTGCATGCGCAGAGCGAGGACGACGGCGAGCGCGCCGAGTACGCCCATTCCCACGAGCGGTGCGAGGTGCCGGGTCCCGGCCCGCACGGGTGACTCCATCGTGAGCAGCACCGCGACTCCGACTGCGATCAACGCCACTTGCCCGGCGGCCCGTTCGAGGACGACGGCCCGCACGCCCCGCCCCAGGTCGCCGGCGCTCCGTCCGTGCCGTACCGCGCGGTGCACGTCGCCGAGTACGCCGCCGGGGAGGGCGGCGTTGAGGAACAGCGCGCGATAGTAGTCGGCGACGGCCGGCCCGAGCGGCAGCCGGATGCGCAGCCCCCGGGCCACCAGGGCCCAGCGCCAGGCGCTGAACACCGTGGTGACCAGTCCGATCCCGAGTGCTGTCAGCAGCGTGGGAGCGTCGATCCGGCGCAGCCCTTCCAGGAAGACACCGGTCCCCATCCGCCACAGGAGTACGGCGAGGATGGCGACGCCGGCGAGGATGCCGAGGTGGGTGCGCAGGGCGCGGCGGCGGGGGCTGTCGCCGATGGCGGCCGCGTCCCGGCGTACCGCCGTCGGCAGGGTTCCCGTCCCCGCCGGTGCCGTCGGTGCGCTCACGAGACCCCGCCCGTCGGCCGGCACAGGGCCAGCAGGTCGGTGTGGTGGACGACGACGCGCAACTCCCCCGCGGCGCAGGCCGCGAGACGCTCGCCCAGGTAGCGGGCGGCCGGTTCGCGCAGTGCCGGGCGCTGTTCGACGGCCGCGCCGACCCAGCCCCGTAGCCACTGGGCGGTGAGCGCGGCCTCGCCGGGGCCCAGCCGCCAGGGGCTGGGGTGCGCCCGTACCGTGGCGCCGTGCTCGGCGAAGGCCTCCGCCGCCACGGTGACCGCGTCCGGTCCGAGCATGCCGGTCCGCCGCTGGTGGGCGTTGAACGCGTCGGCGATCTCGGCGTCCAGAGGGTGGGCGGGGGTGAGGTCGACGCGCCCGGCGACGGAGAGGGTCAGCAGGGCGGGGCAGCCGGCCGAGGCGCAGGCGGCGGCGAGAGTGCCGACCTGCTCGCCGGTGAGGACGTCGAGCAGCGCGGACGCCGTCACCAGCGCGGCGCCGGCCAGCGCGTCCGGGGTGAGGCGGCCGAGGTCGCCGCGCCGGGTCTCGACGGTGACGCGGCTGCCGTCGGCGGCCGAACGAGGGGCGGCGACGGCGGCGAAGTGCAGGAGGTAGGGATCGTGGTCGTGCAGCACCCAGTGCTGGGCGCCGTCGAGCAGCGGGGCGAGCCAGCGTCCCATCGATCCGGTGCCGCAGCCCACGTCGTGCACGACCAGCCCGTCCGCCCGCCTCGGCAGGTTGGCGAGGCGGATCCGCAGCGGGTCGAGCAGCTCGCGCGCCCGCGCGGCGGCATCGGCGGGCTCGCGGAGCCGTAGCCATTCGGGGGCGTAGCGCGGAGGTTCGCCGGGGCGCCCCGGGGCCGCCTCACGCAGGCGGAGGGTGGCGCGCTCGGCGGAGGGCAGCCCGGGGCGGTCGGTGAGCGACTCGACGGAGGGCCGCCCAGGGCCGTCGGGGACCGACTCGGCGGAAGACCGCCCAGGGTCGTCGGCCGGCGACTCGACGGAAGCCTGCCCAGGGCCGCCGGCGACCGACTCGGCGGAAGACCGTCCGAGGCAGTCGGCCAGCGACTCGACGGAAGACCGCCCAAGACCACCGGCCAGCGACTCAACGGAAGCCTGCCCAGGGCCGCCGGCGACCGACTCGGCGGAGAACCGTCCGAGGCAGTCGGCCAGCGACTCGACGGAAGACCGCCCAAGACCACCGGCCAGCGACTCGACGGAAGCCTGCCCAGGGCCGCCGGCGACCGACTCGGCGGAGAACCGTCCGAGGCAGTCGGCCAGCGACTCGACGGAGGACCGCCCAAGACCGCCGGCCGGCGACTCGACGGAAGGCTGCTCGGGGCGGCCGGTGAGCGGATCGGCCGGGCCCGCGCCCGGGAGCGCGCTGTTCGCCGGCTCGGGGGCGTCCTGGGGGCCGGGCTGGGCCGGGATCACCCGCGCGGCCGGTGTCGTGGTCTTCCTCATGCCGCCCTCCGGGGTTCGCTCGGCAGCCGGTGCAGTACTCCGGCCAGGCTCTGGGCCGTGGTTGCCCAGCCGTCGAGGGCGGCGCGGCGGCCGCGTGCCGCGGCCTTCAGCCGGCGTCGTACGTCCGCTTCCCCGAACCAGCCGCGCAGTTCGGCGCCGAGCGCGACAGGGTCCTCCGGCGGGACGAGGATGCCGGGCACCCCGCCGTCGGGAGCCCGCCCGACCGCCTCCGGGAGGCCGCCGACGTCCGTGGCCAGTACGGGGATGCCGCGCGCGAGGGCCTCCGTCACCGCCATGCCGTACGTCTCGGCGTACGAGGTGAGGACCATCAGGTCGGCGGTGGAGTAGGTGGCGTCCAGTTCCGCGCCGGCCCGCGGTCCCGCGAGAACCAGCCGGTCCTCCAACCCGTGCCGCGCGATCAGCGCCCGCAGCCGGTCGACGTACTCCGGGTCCTGCCCGAGCCCGCCGACGCACACGCAGCTCCACGGCAGGTCGGCGACCGCCGCCAGGGCCTCCACCAGCCGGTGCTGGCCCTTGCGGGGTGTGACGGCGGCGACGCACAGCAGCCGGGAGACGCCGTCGGTGCCGGGCGCGAGGGGCGCGATGTCGGCGCCGGGGGCGGCGACGTGGACGCGGACCGGGTCGAGGCCGTGGTGGGAGACGAGGCGCCGGACCGCCCAGTCGCTGGTGGCGACGACGGCCGGGACGGCCCGCAGCACCGCGCGTTCACGCGCGTCCAGTTCGGCGGCCACGGCGGGGTCGAGGCCGGTCTCGTCGCCGAGCGGCAGGTGGACGAGGACGGCCATGCGCAGCCGCTCGGCCTCCGGGACCACGATCTCCGGCACACCGCAGGCGACCAGCCCGTCGAGGAGGACGACGGCGCCGTCCGGCAACCGGCGCAGGAGGCGCGCGAGTTCCGCGCGGGCGGGGCCGTCCGGCCGTGGCCAGTCTCCGGCCACGGGCAGACCCCGTACCCGCCAGCCGAAGCCCGGCAGGTCCAGCCGCACCCGCCGGTCGTAGGCGTTGCCGCCGCTCGGCGCGGCCGGGTCGTCGACTCCGCCCGGCAGGACGAAGTGCACGGAGCGCAGGGACATGGGGACGATCCCCCCGTTCCTCGGGGCCGAAGTCGGCGCGGACGTCTGTGCGGGGACGTAGGTGAGCCGGGTGCGTCCGGCGGCGGTCGCACCGGTCGTCGTTTCGACGGACGTGTCGGTCACAGCGCACGCTCGTAACTCGCCCAGGCGACGTGCGACTCGTGCAGGGTCACGGTGAGGCCGGCCAGACCCTTGGCCCCCTCGCCGAGCCCGCCCTTGTGAACGCGCTCGGCGAGCCGGTCGGCGATGACCTTGGCCAGGAACTCCGTGGAGGTGTTGACGCCGGCGAAGTCGGGTTCGTTGTCGAGGTTGCGGTAGTTCAGCTCGCTGACGACGGCGGCCAGTTCCCGGGTGGCCAGTCCGATGTCGACGACGATGTTGTCCTCGTCCAGCTGCTCGCGCCGGAAGGTGGCGTCCACCAGGAACGTCGCTCCGTGCAGGCGCTGCGCGGGCCCGAAGACGTCGCCGCGGAAGCTGTGGGCGATCATGATGTGATCGCGGACGGTGATGCTGAACAACGGACGACCCTCCAGGTGTGGCACGTCTGATCCCCCGCCGATCGGTGCGCGGGGTGCCGTCTATTACGGCTCGGTGCCTTCCCTTGTTCAGCGGCCCGTACGTCTTTTCTCAAGGTCAGGCGCCGATGCCGTCCCCGGCGGCTGGAGGGTCAGTCGCCGGGGTACCGGATCCGGTGGCACAGCGCCGGGATCTCGCCGGAGGCCAGTCCCGCCAGCACGTCCGGCAGTTCGGTGAACACGGACTCGCCGGTGACGAGCGCGTCGAGCGCCGGGTCGGCGAGCAGGCCGAGGGCGAGGGCGAGCCGGTCGGCGTACGTGCGGGTGGCGCCGCGCGCCGGGGAGACGGTGCCGACCTGGCTGCCGCGCAGGGTCAGGCGCCGCGAGTGGAAGGCCTCGCCGAGCGGGAGGGCGACGCGCCGGTCGCCGTACCAGCTCAGTTCGAGGACCGTGCCCTCGGGCCGCAGCAGCTCCAGCGACCGGGCGAGGCCCGCCTCCGTCGCACTGGCGTGAACGACGAGGTCGAGGCCGCCGAGGGCGTCGGCGGGGGACGCGAAGCCGACCCCGAGAGCCTCGGCGACCTCGGCCCGGGCCGGGTCGGCGTCGACCAACTGGACGCGGACGCCCGGGAAGCGGGCCAGCAGTGCGGCCACCGAGCAGCCGACCATGCCGCCGCCGACCACGGCGATCCGGTCGCCGACCAGGGGCGCCGCGTCCCACAGGGCGTTGACGGCGGTCTCGACGGTGCCGGCGAGTACGGCCCGCTCGGCGGGGACCTCCGGGGGCACCGGCGTGACGGCGGCGGCCGGGACGACGTACCGGGTCTGGTGCGGGTACAGGCAGAAGACGGTTCGCCCGACGAGGTCCGCAGGGCCCTCCTCCACCACGCCGACGTTGAGGTAGCCGTACTTCACCGGCCCGGGGAAGTCGCCCTCCTGGAACGGCGCGCGCATGGCCGCGTACTGGTTCTCGGGCACCCGGCCGCCGAAGACGAGCGTCTCCGTGCCCCGGCTCACGCCGCTGTAGAGCGTACGTACCAACACCTCGTCCGCCGCCGGTGCGGACAGTTCGACGTCGCGGATCGCGCCCCGGCCCGGGGATTCGAGCCAGAACGCACGTGCCATGCCTGTCATCGGATGTCCTCCTGAACGATCGGGAAGCCGCCCACGTACCGAGGGATGCACGAGCCGCGCACAAGGCAGCGGCGTTGATCGACTCTGTCACACGGCCGGAGGGTGTTCGGTGACCCTGAACAACACGTACGACGCGTACGACGCGAGGCCCGTTCAGCAGGAGACCGCGGTGGGAGCGGGCGCGCAGATCCTGCTCCTGTCGCTGCTCGGCACGGCGATCGGGATGGGCACGGCGGGCTGGCTGACCGGCCTCGCGTTCGCGTTCGCGACCTGGGCGGTGCTCTCACGGGCTCTGCACCGCTCCCGGCTGCCGTCGTTCGGCCCGGCCAACCGGGTCACCCTCGGCCGGGCCACCCTGGTCGGCGGGGTCACGGCCCTGGTCGCGGACTCCTTCCGCAGCGCGCCGCCGGTCTCCCTGCTCGTCGGCCTGACCGCCGTGGCCCTGATCCTGGACGGCGTGGACGGCAAGGTCGCCCGCCGCACCGGCACGTCGTCGCAGCTGGGCGCCCGCTTCGACATGGAGGTCGACGCGTTCCTGATCCTGGTGCTCAGCGTGTACGTCGCGATGGACCAGGGTCCGTGGGTACTGCTGATCGGCGGCATGCGCTACGTGTTCGTCGCCGCGGCCCGCGTGTGGCCGTGGCTGACCGCCCCATTGCCGCCGAGCACGGCCCGCAAGGCGGTGGCCGCGCTGCAGGGCGTGTTGCTGCTGCTGGCGGGCGCGGAGCTGCTGCCGCACGCGGTCAACACCGGGGCGGTCCTGCTGGCACTGGGGCTGCTGGTGTGGTCCTTCGGCCGGGATGTGCTGTGGCTGTGGCGGACGTCGCGGACGCGGAGCGCCGCCCCGGCGGCCGAGGCGATGCGGGAACTCGTCGCTCAGTGAGGCTTTTCGGGTGGCCGGCGATCGGCTCCGGCCCGTCCGCGCCCGCCTCCGCGTCCGTCTACTCGTCGTCCCTACAGATCGAGCTGGTACTGGAGCGTCGTGTGTGTGGGTGCGTAGCCCAGACCGTCGTTGACGCGTCGCATGTACGTGTTGCTGTCGGCGGTGTCGGTCAGCAGCCCGCCGAGTTCCGGATGGTTCTGGCGGGCCTGTCGGATCGACTCGGCCTTCATCCACCGGGCCAGGCCGTGTCCGCGGTGCTCGGGCAGCACGCCGGTGCCGTAGTGCTGACCGTCACCGGTGCCGTCGCCGGGGACGACGAGTTCCGTGAAACCGGCGATCGAGTCGTCCGAGGTGTCGATGGCGACGACGGTGTGCAGATGGTCGCCGCGATCGTCGATGGCCTTCGCCGCTGCCCTGACCCGGTCCACGTCCCAGACCACGATGCCGTGGTCGGCGTCGTCCATGGGCATGTCGTCCATGGCACGCCGTGAGGCGGCGAACGTCCGGGCCAGGTCGTCGGGCACGGTTCCCTGCCAGGAAACCAGCCGGTAGCCGGGGCACGGACGCTCGACGATCTCGTCGAGCGCAGTGACGTCCACGTCTGCCAGCGGCAAGCGGGCGAACCGCAGGGTGAGGACCTTGCGGAAGCCGCGGGCCGACAGGAAGTGGTCGCCGGGCGATCCGGCCTCGCTCTGCGCGACAACACGGCGTCGGGTGTTGTCGCGAGCGGCGGCCACCGCGGCGTC
Source organism: Streptomyces sp. NPDC058812 (assembly GCF_042744565.1). Lineage (NCBI taxonomy): Bacteria > Bacillati > Actinomycetota > Actinomycetes > Kitasatosporales > Streptomycetaceae > Streptomyces > Streptomyces sp. NPDC058812. The sequence goes on along the minus strand of NZ_JBHYOB010000007.1, from coordinate 212,843 downwards.
GACAAGCCGCGTGCCCACGCTCTTGCGTCGCTCCACGGGGTGGACGTGGAGGGACAGTTCGGCCAGGTGCTCCTGTCCGGCGCTGGTGAACAGGCGCAGGAATGCCGTTCCCACAGGGGTGGAATCGGCGTCGGACGCCAGCCATGCGAGACGCCGGTCGTGCGGCCCGTGGGTGGGGTCGGTCAGTGGGGTGATGCGAAGCGACAAGGTGTCTCCGTCGTGAGGAGCTGGGAAAGGTCGGTACGCGGGCTCAACTGCCGGGCAATCCTGCGCATGTGCTCCACACCTCCTCGTCGACGACGCCGGCCCGGTGGAACAGGGCGGCTGGGACAAAGTAGCGGTCCCTCCGCCTCCTGATCAACGGGTTATATCCCGCACGGCTCCTTACGCGGCTGCCACATGGCTCCTTGCACGGCTGCCGCACGGCCCCTTGGAGGAGCCGCAGGAGCCGCGCGCCGAGATCATCACGCTGGCGGCAGGCCAGGGCCGGTCGAAGGTGCCCGGGCGGCTCAGTGACGCCGAGGCAGCACCCCCACCGCCGCCAGCGGTACGGCGGCCAGGACCAGCCACGGCACGGCGACCGGCAGCCCGCTGTCCAGCAGCAGTCCGGTCGCGGAACTGCCGGCCAGCACGATGAGCCCGGAGACCGAGGACAACGCCCCGGTGTACAGCCCGAGCCGTCCGTCCTCGGCGAGGTCCGGAACCCAGGCACGGGCGACGGGCGCGACGAGCATCTGCCCGAGGGTGAGCAGCACGACGAACCCGGCGGCGGGCACGAGCCCACCGGTGCCCGTCCACCCGGCGGGCCGCGCCACCGCCACGACGGCGAACCCGGCCGCGATCAGCACCAGCCCGACCACCATCGACCGGCGCGGGGGCAGCCGCTCCCCCGCCCACCGGGTCACCGGCAACTGCGCGGTCACCACCAGCAGCGAGGACAGCGCGAACAGCCAGGCCAGCGGCGCCTGCGAACCGGCGGCGCGCTCCACCTCGGCGGGCAGCGCGAGGTAGAGCTGGTTGTAGGCGAGCAGATAGGCGCCGTACGCGCAGCACAGCGCGAGGAAGCGCCGGTTGCGCAGCAGCAGCCGCGCCCCGCCCTTGACCCGGACCCGCGCCCGCCCGGCAATGCGCTGCGGCAGCAGCCACGCGTGTCCGGCGAGGACGAGCACGAAGACGCCGGCGCCGGCCAGGCACGCCGTGCGGAAGTCGACGGCGAGCAGCAGAGCCCCCAGCAGCGGCCCGACGAAAGCCCCCGCCTGTCCGGCGACGGTGAACAGCGCGAGCACCCGGGTCCGGTCCCCTCCACCCTCCTCCTCCCAGACGACGGCCTGTCTGGCGACCTCGGACTCGACGGCCGGCGAGAAGAGCGCGGCGGCGAACCCGATCAGCAGCACGGCAGCGACAACGGCCCAGGTCCGCTCGGCGAACCCGAGCCACCCGAACCCGGCGATCCGCAGCACGCATCCGGCGAGTACGACCGGCCGGATGCCGTACCGGTCGGCCAGCGCCCCGCCGACCACGAACAGCCCCTGCTGGCTGAAGGTCCGCAGCCCCAGCACGAAGCCGACCAGCCACCCCGCCATGCCGATGCCCTGCCCCAGATGCTCGGAGAGGAAGGGCAGGACCGCGAAGAAGCCGATGTTGAAGGCGAGTTGGGTGACGATGAGCAGCCGGAGCAGTGGGGAGAGCGGGGCCCCGCGGCCGGGAGCCCTCACGAGCCGGCCGATGGACGGTGCGGTCATCGGGCGCCGGCCAGTTCCTTCTCTTCGACGGCCGCTGGGCTGACGACCGGGGACGTACGCCGAGGCCGCCGCCGGGGCCGCCGCAGCCCGCCCGCGGCGGTGACGGCCAGCGCGCCGAGCAGGGCGAGGACGGCGGCGGGGGCGAGGACGGCCCAGGGGGCGCGCTCGGCGTAGGGCTGGTTCTCGGCGAGGAGCAGGCCCCACTCGGGGGACGGCGGCTGGGCACCCAGGCCGAGGAAGCCGAGGGAGGCGAGCGCGAGGGCGACACCGGGCAGCCGCAGCAGAGCGTGCCGGACGACGGGGGGCAGGACGGCGGGCAGCAGTTCGCGGCACAGCAGGTACCACCGTCCGGCGCCCAGCCCCCGGGTGGCGGTGATGTGCAGGGTGGCGCGTTCCTGCCGCAGCAGCGAGGAGGTGTGCGCGGCGAGCGGCGCCCACGCGACGGCGGCCACGGCGAGGGCGGGCGTGGCCGTTCCGCTTCCCGCGACGGCGGTGACGAGCAGAGCGGCCAGCACCGGCGGTACGGCGTTGACGGTGTCCACGAGCGGTGCCGACACCCGGGGTACAAGACCGAGGAGTACGCCCGCGAGCAGCGCGGCGGCGGTGATGGCGGAGGCGAGGAGCAGCGTGTCCAGAGCCCCGTGGCCGACGCGGGCGAGGAGGTCCCGGCCGAGGGCGTCGGTGCCGAAGGGATGATCGGGGGAGGGCGCCCGCAGCCGCTCCCCCGTGTCGAGGGCGAGCGGGTCGCGCGCCAGGCCGAATCCGATGACGGCGAGCAGGACGACGCCGTAAAGCAGGGGCAGCGGTCCGCCGGCGGGCGGGGCGGGCCGGTGCAGGGAGGAGAGGGAGCCGTCGCGCAGGGCGGGTCCGGTGAGCAGGCGGGCGGCGACGCGGGTGGCACCGGTCGCGAGCGCGGCGAGGAGGACAAGGACGAGGGTGCCGGCCTGGAGGACGGGCAGGTCCTGGGCGAGGGCGGCCTGGAGGGTGGTGCGGCCGAGCCCGGGGATGTCGAAGACCTGCTCGACGGCGACGGCCCCGCCGGTGAGGCCCACGACGAACAACCCGAGGTTGGGCAGCAGCGCGGGCACGCAGCGCCGTACGGCCTGGCGGGCGATGGACCGCCCGGTCAGCCCACGCGCCGCCGCGGCCAGCGCCCACGGCTCGCCGAACGCGCCGGGCAGCAGATCGTCGAGCAGCCGCCCGAGCACGGCTCCGGCGGGCAGCCCGAGGGCGAGCGCGGGCAGTACGGTCCACTGGGGCCCGTACCACCCCAGCGCGGGCAGCCATCCCAGCTGCACCCCGACGACGGTGGCGAGCACGGAGGCGACGAGGAACTCGGGCAGTGAGGCGATCACGGCGGAGGCGGTGCCGCCACGCCGCCGCCCACCGAGTCGCCGCCGGGCGCCGAGCTTGAGCGTGCGGGCGCAGATGAGCCCGGCGGTGAGGGCGGCGACGAGGAGCGCGACGGCCATGAGCAGCAGGGAGGCCCCGAGCGCCTGGAGCACGTCGGGCAGGACGTCGCTCCCGGAGATCCACGACCGCCCGGCATCACCGCGCAGGAGCCCGCCGAGCCACTGCCCGAGCAGGTGCAGCGGCCCGTCGTCGAGCCCGAGCTGCGCACGGATGTCGGCGAGCACCTCGGGGGTGGGTTCACGCTCGGCCGACCGCGCCTTGAGCACGGTGTGGGCCGGATCGGTCCGCGTCAGCCACGGCAGCAGCCCGATCCCGCACACCAGCCCCGCCGCGAGGACGACCCGCCACACGACGGTGGCCACCTGCTGCCGCACGGTTCAGCGCCGTGTGCCGGTGCCGACGAGGGTGCGCTCGTACGGGTCGAGGACCACGCCCTGTACGGAGCTGCCGACGCCGGTGATGATCCGCTGGTGCACGAGCGGCACGACGGCGTCGCTGCCGAGGATGCGGGCCTCGGCGGCCATGGCGGCGTCCTGCCGCTTCGCGGTGTCGGCGGTCTGCTCGGCCTTGGCGACGGCCGCGTCGACGTCCTTGTCGCAGAGCTGGGCGATGTTGTAACCGCCGTCGCAGGTGTAGTCGCTGGCGAGGACGGCGACGGGGTCACCGGTGTCGACGAGGGTGTTCCGGGCCAGCACGAACGCGTCGAACTTCCCCGCCAGGGCGTCCCCCTCCAACCGCGAGTACTCGCGGACGGTGAGCTTCACCTTGAACCCGGCCTTCTCCAGCTGCTGCTTGACCACCTGGGCGACCTCGGGCAGCTCGGGCCGGTTGTCGTAGGTGGCGAGGGTGATGGTGTCACCGTCGGCCTGCTTGGCCGCCGCGCGTCCGACGGGTTCGGTCCGCTTCCCCTCGGCCCAGGTCACGGCGGGCCCGTAGACCCCCGCACCCGGGTCGGCGTACCCCTCGTACACGTCCTTGGCGAACACGGAGGTGTCGACGGCGGTACGGGCGGCGGCCCGCAGCCCGGCGTCCTTGAAGGCCCCGGACGAGGCGTTGAGGAGCAGGCTGGTGGTCCGGGTGGTGGCGGTGTCGCGCCGCGTCTTCTCGTCGAGGGTCGCCGCCTGGGCCACCGGGATCGCCTCGGCGATGTCGAGCTCGCCGGTCCGCAGCGCGTTGGCGCGCGCGGTGCCGTCGGCGATGAAGCGGGCGTCGATACCGGAGGCCTGGGCGCGGCCGCCCCAGTAGTCGTCGAACCGGTCGAGGGAGGCGGAGGTGGCGCCGTTGACCTTGGTCAGCTCGAAGGGGCCGGTGGCGGTGCCGACGGGGTCGACGCGGCCGCTCTTGCCGTAGGCCCCGGCCGACAGCACGGCGAGGCTGGGACTGGACAGCCGCAGCGGCAGTACGGGGTCGGGCTCGGCGGTGGTGATCCGGACGACCCGTTCGCCCTGGGCCTCGGCGGTGAGGGTGACGCCTGCCAGGGCGGCGGGCGCGGGTTTGGCGTCGGTGGCGTGGGTGAGCGAGTCGGCGACGGCGGCCGGCGTGACCTCGCCGCCGTCCTGGAAGGTGGCGTCGCGGAGGGTGAACTCCCAGGTCTTCTCCCCGTCCCGGCGCCAGGACTCGGCGAGCGCGGGGGCGGCACTGCCGTTGGCGTCGAGCGCGGTGAGGCCCTCGGTGACGGCGAGGCGGCTGAGGAGGGTGGCGTCGGCGCCGTACGGCGAGAGTCCCTCGGCGGGCGGGAAGGCGAGGGCTACGCGGAGACGGGAGCCGTCACCGCCGCCCTCCCCACCGGGGCCGGAGCCGTCACCGCCTCCGGAGGCGAAGCAGCTGGATATCAGCGGGATGAGCAGGAGGGGGGCGAGCAGCCGGGGGCGGCGGTGGGAGCGCATGGTCCTCGGATCGATCGGGGCGGGGCGGGCGAGCGGGGCGGGCGAAGGCGCAACGAGGCGGAGACTACATGACAATCATTTCCATCGACTGCCCGCCCCCCTCACACCATCGGCACGTCGAAGTGCACGATCCCCTGCCCGCCCCCCGCATCCTCCCGCTCGTCGTGCACGACCTTCGCAAGGGACCGCCAGAACGGCTCGGCACCGGTGACGGCCGGGTCGGTGTGCAGGTACACGGCCCGGTACCCGCCGTCGGCGGCGGCGAAGGCGAGCAGCTCGTCGACAAGCCGCCGCGCCAGCCCACGCCGACGGTGCTCGGGCCGGACGTACACCCGACGCAGCTGCGCGGTCACGCCGGAGGGGTAGCGCTCGGCGACGTGGCGAGGATTCGGGGGGTGCGCGGGACCACGGGAGTCGAGAGCACCGGTGGCGACGACCTCGCCGGCCGCGTCGACGGCGACGAGGAGGGTGTGCCGCTCGGGGGTCAGGTACGCGGCGCCCGGGTCGACGATGTCACCGTGCCAGCGCGGGACGTAGCCCGTGCCGAAGTCGCGGTAGACGGTGTCGAGCATGACGGCTCGGGCGGGGGCGAGGTCGACGGGGGCTGCGGTCCTGATGCTGTAGTCACTCGTGCGCACTTGCACATCTTACGCATTAACAGGGCCCCGCCCGATCAGTGCCCTGGCCTCTCTCAGGCCGAAGATGAACTCCTACACCCCACCCACCTCGCAGCAGCACTGAGCCTTCGCGATTTTCCGTGGTGCCGGGATGAAGGATCGCTCGGTGGTGCCGGAATGAAGGATCACGACGGAGGACAGCTCAACGGCACCAGCGCCCCACAATGTCGCGCTAGAGTTGTGCAGCTCACGGGACTTCCGGCCACATACGTGCTGGTTACTGAATCACCGTGTTGAGGCGCCAGCAGGCTTGCCCGAACGCGGCGACCTGGCTGGACGTTCAAGTTTCTGGGGGGAACTTGCCATGACCGAGAATCCGATTGACGCAGACGACACCGGTGGCCATGACGACGCCGACCGCAAGGTTGTCGAGCAGGAACAGGCCGAGATACGGGAGTTCGTCAAAGGGCTGAGCGCGGACGACATCAAGTCGGGCAACTGGTTCACCAAGCTCAGTGCTCAGGCCATGAGCTCCTACACCGCCAAGGTCGACTGGCAGTACTTCCAGGACCGGTATGCGGGCGTCCCCGCGGACGGCATCGTCGATCAGCGGATCAAGATGGCGGCTCGGTACGCGGCGCTCGAAGGCGGACTCTCTGCCGGGGCCTACACGGCGGCGGTCGCCGCCACCATCGGCAGCCTCGGTGGTGCCTCGCCGGCGACTGTCCCGGCCGCCGTCGCGACCCTGATGGTCGATGTCGCGTTCATCACCCGGCTCCAGCTCCGCCTGGCCTACGACATCTCGGTTCTCTACGGGGTGCCGCTCGACCTGTCCGACCCCGATGACATGTGGAAGCTCATTCGCGTGGCCTTCACGATCAAGAGCGGGGAAGCCGTCCGGGGAGGCGTGGTCAAGGCGGTCCCGGCCGTAGTGCGGCCCGTGATCAAGCGCTTCTACTCCAGAGCAACGCTGACCGCCGCGAAAGGGCTCCCCGTCGTCGGCAAGTTCCTCCTGCAGCGCAACGTCATCAAGATCGGCATCCCCCTCGTCGGCGTTCCCCTTGCGGTGGTGCTGAACCGCTACACCACGCAGCTCGCGGGACGGCACGCGCAGGCCGTCTTCCGGAACGAGGCGCGGGTGATCGAGGTCGCCGAGAACCTGAGCAAACGGAGCCAGCACCCGCAGTTGATGCTGTGGGTCGCATGGCTCGTCATCAGGGCGAACAGCAAGATCGCTGACGATGAGACGCTGTTGATGCGCCACCTGGTGAGGCTGGTCCGGGAGCAGCATCAGGTGGTCGACGAAGAGCTCGCTCACGTTGTCGACATCGACCCCGCCGAGGTGTGGCAGCGTATCGACGCCGAGCCGGGCGATCTGAGCGACATCCTCGACGCGGCCGACCGGGTGGCCACGGTGGACGGCACCGTCAACGCGCGCGAGAAGGCCGTCATCTCCGAGCTCCGAAAGCGTTGCCGCAACCGAGTCTGACCCCGTCATGCCCCCTCCGTACGGTGGCTCCCCGTACTCGGTCAGGTGCTGGCTCCCTGCGCTCCGCTCCCGGCCCCGTGACGGACTTCGTCATACCGCCTGCACACCGAGTCGGGCCACGGTCTACTCATCGTCAACACCCTCGCCGACCGTTGGGGCACTGAGCCGTACTCGCCCACCGGCAGGACGGTTTGGGCCGAGTGCGCCTTGTGACCAGGCCGCTTTCCCAATCGGCCATGTAGGCAGTGCGGACGCGATCCCGGAACCAGCGCTGACCGGAAACAGGCTCGCCCCCACTTCGCTGCCAATGTGCTCGCGGCTTGGGCAGGGCGGGTGGTTCCTTACTCCAACGACCGCGCAACTGTGCGTGAAGTAGGGTGGCTTGTGCTGCGCATCCTCCCGGGAGGGGTACGAGTGCGGAGTTCATGTGCCCATCGGAGGCATGTGAGCAGTGATGGTGAATCGCCGTGCGCATGCGTGCGGTGTGTGAGCGGATGCCCGGTGGGCCGTCCCCCCACCATTCCTGCTCACCGCCAAGGAGTGGTCACCCATGGACCCTGTCGAGTACCAGCCTGCGCGTTACGCCCGGTTCCGCAAGATCCTGGCGAACGTCGCCATCAATGTGGTTGCCAACCTGTTGGTCGCCGCCATGATGTCGGCAGTGCACCTGCTCTTCTGAAGCAGGAGCGTGGCGGGCTCCTGGGGGCCCGCCACTCCACTCGGCCCGAAAGCTCAGAACAACATCATCTCGTTCTTCCGCTTGGCCTTGTTCCATGCCCGCCGCGCTCGGCGGCTCCGCGAGCCCCCGCCATCTCTGAGGATCCTCAGCTCGGGCGGGATGGATTCCTGGGTCGGCCTGAGCCCGTGCACATCGGTCTCCCCGACCAGTCCCCTGATGTGCTGCCGGGTCTCCTCGTCGGTGGAGTAGAGCACGGTCGCCCGGCTCGCCCTGGTCAGAAGCACGTGATAGGCGTGGCGGACGCAGCGGGCGAAGTCGTCGTCGTCGAGCGTGCTCGTGCGCACCTTCGGATCGAGCGATCCTGGTTTCGTCACCCGGTTCACCCCGGCGTCCGCATCCTTGCGCTGCTTACCGCGCTGGAACACCCAGCGGTCGTTGCGCCAGACCATGTCATCGCCCATGATCACCCCGCACCAGTCCCACTCGAGCCCTTGCGCCGTGTAGACACAGCCGATCTGCCCGATACCGGCGTCGTGCACGGGCCAGATCCTCGACGGCGGCTCGCCGTTGGCGCAGAAGGAGTCACTCGACGCGTTCCACGGGCGGTGCCAGTCACCGATGCGCACGTCGTTCTCGAGGTTCTTGCCCTTGTCCGGTTTACTCCAGGGCCAGCAGTATCCCGCGACCATCCGGGCGGTCGCACCAGCCTCGAACTCGGTGTGGACGATGCGCTCCATCTCGTCGGGGGTATCGACGACCTCGATGTGCATGAGTCCGTCCGGGACCCACTCGTAGGCCTCCTGCGGTGACACACCGAGCAGTGCACGGGCCCAGCGGATGTACGCGTCACTGCCTCCGCACCGGTACTGCTCCACCAGCCGGTAGTGACGGAAGACGGCATCATGGCGTCGCGCGGCGTCCTCGATGAGCTCCGCTGTGCCCACCTCGTACGGGCGCACGGTTTGGGCCGCGTCGAGGAAGAACACGGTCAGGCGAGACGCCTCGAGGAGTTCGTCCACCTGTGGCTTGGTGCCCTGCTTCTCCGCGGGAAGGCGCCAGTTCTTGGACATGTCCCGGAGCCGGTGTGCCTCGTCGCAGATCAGCACGTCCAACGGTGGCTCGGGCGGGTTCACGAAGCTGCTGAAGTACGCGAAGCGCTCCCGGAACTCGGATTCGGTGTATCCGACGTTCTCCTTGATCGCGGCGTTGAAGGCCCTCGATCCGCTCGCGTACTTCACCGTTCGGCCGGCGGCTTCGAGATCGGCTCGCAGCTGAAGCCCGATAGCGCTCTTCCCGGTGCCGGCTCCCCCTGTGACCAGGAAGACCGCACGCTGCGGACGGGGAACGAGCGCCTCCCGGCCCGGGGCGCCCAAAATCAGTTCCGAAGCTTCGAGTACGTCGTCGGCGACCTTCTTCTGCCGGCCCCTCAGCGTGAAGACCGTGTCCTCACCGTTCGACTTGACCATGGCGTCGAGCAGCGGTGTGTTCCGGAGGTTCATCCGGTGCAGGATGTACTCGGCCGCCGAATACTCGTCCTCGTCGGTGAAGTGGCGCTGCAGGTCCTCGAGGAGCCTGGCCCGGCTGTCGATCGTGTACGTGCGGGCGTAAGGCCCCGTGGGTGCATCGACACCGAGCAGTGGCCGGACGGATTCGTCCGTGGCGTTGTGCAGGTAGGCGAATCCGCCACATTCGAACTGCAAGCCGTTCAGCGGGCCGGTGGGCCCGGTGAACAGCGCGTGGTACTCACCGAGCTGAAGAGCAGGGTGGCTGACGGGATCCTCGATCCCCGGTACGTACACGAGGTCGGCCGTCGCGGCCTCCACCCTCGTCACCGACGACCATTGCTTCAGCTCGACGAGCTGCACGGAGAGGGTGCCTTCCGCGGGATGCCTGCCCACGAGGACCACATCGATCTGACCGTGCTTCTTCGTCGCCCCTTCCGAAGCGTCCACGGTGGGCGAACACTCGACGATCATCTCGACGTTGCCACGTTCGGCAGCGACCAGGTCTTCCGCCAGCGAGACGAGACTGCGCGCCCACGCCGAGCGCTCGCCGTCAGAGGACTCGCCTCGCTGGAAGTGCACCCAGCGGGCCGCGAGGTGGGGCACCAGGCGGCGCCGTGTGTTCAGAGCTAGCAGGTCCCGTGCCGCTAATCGCAGCAGGAGCATGGACACGAGGAGGATCCCCCAGAGCACGAGTGACTCGTGCGGGTGGGGGCGTGTCCATGCAGGAAGCCCGTCGGGCCGCAACCGGTACCGGGGATCTTAGACAGGCACCGGCTCGGCCCGGAAATCACGAGCGGAAACTGGCCCGTTCAGACGAACGAAGCCGGCTCCCGCGTCGAGCCTCCCGCGAGTTGGCGCAGCTTCGCCCGCGTCTCGGGGTCCGTGGACCAGACGATCGTGCCGACCATGCCTCGTGTCAGCAGCACCTTGTAGGTATTGCGGATCAGGCGGTCCACGTCGGCGTCCGGCGTGGACTTCTTGAAGACCGGGTCCTTGGAGGCCGCTCGGTCCGTGATCCAGCGGTCGCCGCGCCAGAGGAGGTCGGGCCCGATGATGACGCCGGACCAGTCGTACTCGAAGCCCTGGGCGGTGTAGACGCAGCCGACCTGAGCGAAGCCGGCCGGGTCGGTGGCCCACAGGGCGGCGGGGGGTGCGCCCGAGACGGAGCGGTCGCCGCGTAGGTTCCAGGGGCGGGCCCAGTCACCGATGACGACGTCCAGCGGGAGTGGGTGGCCGGGCTTGGGCTCCGGCGACCAGCGCCAGCAGTAGCCGGCGGACATGCGGGCACCGTAGCCCTGTGCCCGGCGGGACTCGAGGAGCGCTTCCATCTCCTGCGGGCTGTCGGCGACCAGCAGTTGCATGCGGTCGTCGGGTTCCCACACGACGGGGCCGCCGGGTTCGAGGCCGAGGAGACGGACGACCCAACGAAGATAGGCGTCGCTACCGCCGCAGCGGAACTGACTCTCCAGTGGGACGACATGGCAGGGGATGCCCCTGTTGGCCGCTGCCGCCTTGATGTCAGCCACGGTGCCCATCTCGCCCGGACGAACCACTTGGTGCTCGTCGAGGAGGAAGACGGGCACATGGGCGACGTCGATGAGTTCGTCGATCTGAGCCTTGCCGGTCCGGTGCTGGGCACGCGTGTAGCGGTTCGCCGATGTCTCACGGATGCGGTGCGCCTCGTCGCAGATCAGCACGTCCAAGCTGTTCTTCTCGGCGGTCATGAAGCTGTTGAAATACTTGAACAGGTCCTGTACCTCCCGCTTGCGCGAGCCGGCGACCTTCCGCATCGTCTTGGTGAACGACTGGGAGCCGGTGGCGTGCAGGGCCGGCATCCCACGCCGGTACAACTCGCCGAGCAGTTGGAGAGCGATCACGCTCTTGCCGGTGCCAGGCCCGCCGGTGACGACGACCACCTCCTTGCGGTCGGCGCGCTTGGCCTGCTCCACCGCGTTGAGCACCGCCCGGTAGGCGACCTGCTGCTCGTCGAGGAGCACGAACTGTTGACGTTCGCGCACCTCCTCGGCTGCCACGGACATGAGCTGCTTCGACGGCACCGTGGCACCCGACAGCAGTTCGTCCGCAGCTCGGGCGCCGGAATGCCTGTCACTGAGCTTCGAACGAAGATGGTCGAGGAACTCGCCGCGGCGCTGCCCCGTGAACAGAAGTCCGCGACCGTCACGCTCGATCTCCCGAAGACCGGCCACGTCGAACTCCGTGGCGTTGTGCAGGAACGCCACTCCGCTGACCCGGTGTCCGTGTTCGGCCACCGCTCCGTTGAAGTTGACCAGGTAGTCGCAGTAGCGGCGCACCTGTTCGATGGGGTTGAGGACAGGATGGGCATAGGGGGCGACGTGGCACAGTGTGGGGTCGTCCTCGTCGGGCAGGACCTCGCTCCACTGCTTCAGTTCCACCACGACGTACGACGGCTCCCCGGTGGAGGGATGCACTCCTGCGAGCACGACGTCGGCCCGCTTGCTGTTCAGCGGGAGCGCGTACTCCAGCATGACCTCCACGTCGCCCAGACCCGCGTCGTTGAGCGCGGCGGCCAGGACGGGAATGCTGCGCTCCCACGAGCGCACCTCCGGAGTCCCGGGGCGGTAGCCATGCATGTGGACGAACTGGTCAGTGAGGTGCAGGAACAGCGAACCGTCGAACGCCATGACGGCGACCGTTTTCGCGGACGCGCGGAACAGCAAGGACTTCCCCCAGGCAGCACGAAATGACTCGTGCGGGTGGGGGCATGTCCTTCGAGACTCCACCGAAGTGGAGCGGAAGCCCGTCGGGCCGCGTTGACGATGATTTTGAGGTTACCTTGTGGCACTGACGGCGACCCCTGGTGGCCATGGCGGCAGTGAAGTTTCGCGTCCGGGAGCCTGCCTCAACGCTCGACCCCCAACGCTCCCAGCAACATCGGCAGCGAAGCATGCAGCTCCCGCTCCCAGTACGCCCACCCATGGGCCCCCGGCCCGTAGAAATTGGTGGTCACATGCCTCGCCCCCACCCGCCGCAGCTCCGCCGCCAGGGCATGGTTCTGCCGGTTGAAGTCCGCCTCCAGCGCGCTCACGCTCCCCGGCGCATCCAGCGGCCCCGTCGTCCCGTCACCGCAGGACAGGTACACCGGGATCGGCCTGAGCCGTTTGGCGAGGTGGAAGGGGTCGCGGGCCTGCCAGATCCGGCGTTGTGCGACCGGGTCGCCCCAGACGCGGAGGGGGTCGTTGTGCTGGCCGGCGAAGAAGCCCATGATGCGGGTCACCGACTCGTCGTCGAGGAGGGGGTGGGCCGAGCCGGAGTAGGAGGCCGTGGCCTTGAACATGCCGGGGTGGCGGGCGGCGTAGAGGAGGGCGCCCTGGCCGCCCATCGACAGGCCGGCCACCGCGCGGTCGCGGCCGGCGCCCCAGTCGCGTTCCAGGAGGCGGCGCAGCTCGACCGTGTGGAAGGTCTCCCACGCGGGGTCGCCGCCCCCGCCGTGGTTCCACCAGTCGCTGTACCAGCCGTTCCGGCCGGCCTCCGGCATGACGACCATGACGTCGCGCAGGCTGTCGGTCTCCGCGACGTCGGTCATCGCGGTCCACGAGGTGTAGTCACCGCAGCAGCCGTGCAGCAGCCAGAGGGTGGGCCAGTGCTGTCGGTGGCGTCGGTCGTGCGGGTTCCAGCCGTCCGGGGTGAGGAGGCGGACGTTGACCGTGCGTCCGCCCAGGGCCCGCGACCGGACCGATAGGTCGACTAGGCGGTCCGCGACCTGGGTGACGGCGACGACTTCGGCGCCGGGGCGGGCGATGTCCGGCTGCCCCGCGGCCAGGGCCGGGGCGGTCGGCGTGAGGGTGGCCAGGAGGACGGCCAGGACCAGGAGGACCCTGGCTCTGAGGGGGGACGGGGCGGTTGGCACGTTCGCGAACACGGCGGCTCCCTGGGGTGGGCTGCTGTTCGTCGCGCTGTGGTGCGGGGGGTCTTCTGCGGAAGCTAGGAGTCAGTGCCGTGGCTGCGGGGCAGCACCAACAGGGCGTCTCCGATGGCGCGTTCGCCTGCCGCGTCCGAGGGGTCGTTGATCACGTCGCCGTTCGCGACCATCGTCGTCGAGCCGCCGCCGTCGAGGTTGACCGCGTCGCGCAGGCCCAGTGACTTGGCGACCCCGGCGCTCTCTCCGATGCTGAGCCCGAGGGAGTTCGTGCTGCGGCCGTCGGCGGTGACGAGGACGGTGCGGCCGGCGGCGTCGACTCCGGCCAGCGTGCGTGGGTTGCGCTTGTGGACCCAGCCGTAGTACCAGCTCGGGTCGCCGGGGTGGACCATGCCGTCGGTGGCGGGGGTGATGTGGAGCCTGCCGTCGCGGACCAATTCGGGGCCGGCGTTGAGGATGTCGGTCCGGGGGGAGGGTGAGACACGGTGGCCGCGTTCGTCGAACAGGGTTGTGCTGACGCGGAGGCGGTGGCCCACGTGTGCGAGGGCGGCCAGGTCGGCGACGCGGCCACCGGTTGCCTGGATGGAGCTGCCGCCCGGCGGGAGCGTTCCGCCTCGTGGTGAGCGAAGCTCCACGACCCGGTCGTGAGCGTCCAGTACGGCCTCCAGGCCCTCGCCCTGGGGCGTGTGCCGGCCGTAGTCCGGTGTGAAGGTGACCAGGTCGTCGGGGTTGGTGCAGGTGACGTCGTGCAGGGGCCGCGAGGTGGGCGCGTCGCCCTTGGTGCCGCCGCAGTTCCGGATCAGGCCCGGGACTCGGTTGACGCCGTTCAGGTGGAGGGTGGAATCGCGACCGGTGACCCGGCCTCGCCAGATGAGACGCGTGACCTGCGTTCGCCGGCCGTTGTCGTGGATCACCAGGCCGGGACGTCCGGCCACCGGTTCGCTGAGCAGGCGTCCGTCGTACACGCCCACGCCTGCCGGGTCGCCCGGTGCGCCCGCCTTGGGGTCGAGGACGAAGAAGCCGGCGTTCACCGCGGCGGTCGCGTCGGCCGACGCCGACAGTTCGCTGGTCGTCTCGCGGTTCTCCAGGTCCGGGCCGTACGACGCGTCGAGGCTGCCGCGGAATCCGCGCGGGTCGATGGTGAGCACGTCGACGTGCCATGGGCCGCGGTCCGTGGCGTCGCCGTCCCAGCCGGTGTACACGGCGGATCCGGTGTGACCGGCCGCTCTCAGGCGTGCGCGTTCGGACGTCGCGGCAGCCTGTGAGTCGTACGCTCCGATGCGGACTCGCCAGCCGAGGGTGCCGCCCGCGTAGTCGGCCACCTTCGGCGTCGTCACCTGTTCCACCCGGGCCTGGAAGCCGTCCCGTTCCAGCTCGGCGGCCAGTTCGTCGGCGCTCGCCCTGTCCTTGAGGGCGGTGGGCGGCGCGTCGGGGTCCGGCGACGTGTCGCCGCCGGGGATGGAGACCTCGACCGTCCAGTGGAGTGCCGGGTCGTCGGCGTTCCCGCGCACGATGCGGGTGAGGGTGACGCCCGGCTGGAGGGTCGTGGTGGTGCGGGTCTCGGGCAGGTTCGAGGGGCCCAGGGGCAGGGTGTGCGGTTTCGGTGGTGGCGCCGGGGACGATGCCTGTGCCGGCAGTGCGCCCACCGTGACCAGGACGCCGAGGACGGCACCCGCACCGCACAGTCTCTTCTTCATCTGCACCGCCTGGATCGAAGACCGGGGACGAACACGCGCCATCCTCTCCGCTCACCGCTGACACGGACATGGACAGCCGCCCAACGTCCACTGCACAAGTGGCGACCGGTTCCGGACCGACGTCAAGGTCGCGGCCGGCGTCCGGGGGCGTTGTCAGTGGCCGCCGATAGATTCGGTCTCGTTCCGCCGAGGTGGCGTGAACATCCCCTTTCGCATGCATGGGAGATGGTGCGTTGTCCGTCTGGGAGAAGTCGAGCACGGCGCGGGTGGTGCCGGCCGCGCGGCCGCGGAAGCTTGCCAAGGTGCCGTTCGTCGAGCTGGCCGACGGGCGGTTGCAGGGTGTGGTGTCCAGTGGGTCGGACATCGGGCGCGTGTACGTGTCCTCGGTCGCGGCGGGCTCGTACGCGTACGCGTGCAGCACCAACAACAATCGTCCCTGCGGCGGGGCGCGCGGCTCGTTCTGCAACCACATACGCGCGCTTGTCGGCGAGGCCGTGCTCCAGTACGGGGCCGAGCGCGTGGGCCGCTGCCTGAAGATCGAGGTCGGCGACGGGGAATCCGACGCGCACTCGCTCACCTCCGCCATGACGTCCACTCGGCCCGGGGCGGACGACACTTCCGCGGCGGCCCAGGTGTTCAGCCGGTTCCTGCGGCACCTTGCCTATCTCGAACTTCCGGCCACCACTGGCCCGCTGCCCGAGATGCAGTGGTTCCCGACGGCCGGCTTCCCGACGACCGGGGCGGTGGCTGCCTGATGCGTGTCGATCTGCTCTCCGACGACGTCGACGGGCTCGACGAGGCCCTCGCGGCCGTGGACGGTTTCGACGAGGCTCTCGTGGGCGGGTTGCTCCGTCCGCGGCCCGGGCAGGCCGGGGGACTGGCCGGGATCGCCGACGCCGTCGCCGGGACGCCGCTGGCCACGCGGGTCGCCGAGGCCGCCGACAAGACGGCCGCCGGGGCCGGCGACGAGGGGCACTTCGTCGCCCTCGCCGCCGCCCGTACCGCTCTGCTCGGGTCTGTGCACGACGCGCTGATCGTCAGGGTGGCAGAGGCTGTCGATCGGCCGGGAGTGGTCGATGCCTCCGCCGGCTCGGTGGCCGGCGAGGAGCATGCGGTGAACCTGCTGGTCGCCGCGCGCAGTTGGCTGTGCGATCTGGCGCGGGCCGGGTGGCAGGGCATCGATCACGAACTCGTCGGCGGGGCCGCGCCCGTCGTCTCCGCGATGCTGCCCGACCCGGCGCTGCGCCGGCCGGCCACGCTGCTCGACGGGTTCGCCGCCGAGCTTGCCGCCTGCTGTCCCGGGGCGACGCTGGCGCAGGTGCCGGTGCGTCGCTGGGCCGATCTGTGGGCGCGTGCCCTGTTGCTGACGCTGCCCGGGGCTGCCTCCGCGCCCGCCATGGGGGAGGTGACCGGGCGGCTGCTGCCGCTCGGTGTCGACGTCCAGGAGCACGCCACCGCCGTACAGGCGCAGGTGCACGCGGTGTTCGAGCCCGCGGACGGCGGTACGTCGCGGCTGGTGCGGGCCTCGGTGTCCGCGCCGAAGCCCGACACGGTCGTCGGGGCCGGTCTGTGGCAGCTCCTGCGTCCGCACATGTCCCTGCTCGCCGCCGTGAGCGAGGGGCGCTCCATGGACCTCGACGCCATGCCGGTCACCGCCGAGGGTGATCTGGTGTGGGACGACGCGCGTGCTCGTGTCGGTGAGCCCGCCGATCCCTTCGTCACCGCCCGGGTGGCCCTGCCCACCGCCGCCCCGTTCGACGTGTCGCCGCTGGACCGCCATCCGGCCCGGATCGCGGTGCCCGTCCTGGTGGAGGGGTACGGCGTGGCGGACGGGGCCGACGGAGTCGTGCTGGAGGTCGCCGGGTGCCGTCTGGGCGTCGACGCCGACCGTGTGCCGGCCGCCGGGCCGCTCACCCCGGAGGTCTTCGCCTCGTCCACCGCTTGCCTCGGGCTGCTGCGCTGGGATGGTGGGGAGTTCCTGCTCCAGCCGCTCGCCGTCGAACGGACCGTGCGGAAGAAGACCGTCGCCGTGCATGCCGGGGCCTGGGCCGGGGGGACGACCGACAAGGCCGGGGTCCGGGCCGAGAAGGCCGCCACCGACGCCGTCACGGTGCTGCGCGAACGCGCCGGGAAGCTGCTGCGGAAATGACCTGGCCCACCAGCGGGGACGTCCCCGCACCCGACCCGCACGACAACCGGCGGCAGGTCCTCTACTGGCGGCTGCTGGCCCGGCTGTTCGACCCCGAGGAGCAGGCCGCCCTGGAGTCGGCGAGCCTCGCCGTCGTCGAGGACATCGGCCTGCCTCCCGCACTCCTCGACCCCGACGCGTCCGTCGGCTCCGTCGCGCAGCGGCATCCGGAACTGGCCGCCGAGTTCGACGGGTTGATGACGCCCGAGCCCGAGGAGGACGGCGCACGGGACCGGGCCGCCGAGGTGCGGCGCGCGGCACTCGCCTCGAAGGTGCTGCTGAACGTCTTCGCCTCCCGCCCCGGCAACGTCACCGCCGAGCAGCTGGCGCGCTGGCAGTCCGACG
Source organism: Streptomyces sp. NPDC058812 (assembly GCF_042744565.1). Classification (NCBI taxonomy): domain Bacteria; kingdom Bacillati; phylum Actinomycetota; class Actinomycetes; order Kitasatosporales; family Streptomycetaceae; genus Streptomyces; species Streptomyces sp. NPDC058812. Next base: position 195,384 of record NZ_JBHYOB010000007.1, on the reverse strand, counting down.
CCGAGTGGCTCGAGCGGGCCCTCGGCTGCCGGCCCGGCGAGCTGCGCGGCGGGCGGGGCGGGCAAGGGAGCGGCACGAAGCCGGCGGGGGCCGGTGGCGGCGTCAGCCCGACCGGCACCGGGGGCGGCGGGCACACGCCCGACCTCAGCCGCCTCATCCCCGCGATCGGGCCGGAGCTGGGCTCCATCGAGGCCGGTCTCGTCAAGCGCATGCAGCTGCGCGAGGTACTGGCCGACCCCGCCCTGGCCTCCCGGCTGACGCCGAGCATGTCCCTGATCGAGCAGTTGCTGCGGGACAAGAACAACCTCTCCGGTGTGGCCCTGGCCAACGCCAAGGCGCTCATCCGCCGTTACGTCGACGAGGTCACCGAAGTGCTGCGCACCCAGGTGGAGAAGTCCACGGTCGGCGAGCTCGACCGGTCGGTGCCGCCCAAGCGCGTCTTCCGCAACCTCGACATCGACCGGACCATCTGGAAGAACCTCACCAACTGGAGCCCGGAGGAGGAACGGCTCTACGTCGACCGCCTCTACTACCGGCACACCAGCCGCAAGACGACACCCCAGCGGCTCGTCGTGGTCGTGGACCAGTCGGGTTCCATGGTCGACTCGATGGTCAACTGCACCATCCTGGCCTCCATATTCGCCGGGCTGCCGAAGGTGGACGTCCACCTGATCGCGTACGACACGCAGGCGTTGGACCTCACTCCGTGGGCGCACGACCCCTTCGAGACGCTGCTGCGCACCAAGCTCGGTGGCGGCACCGACGGCACGGTCGCCATGGCGCTCGCCCAGCCGAAGATCTCCGAGCCGCGCAACACCGTCGTGGTGTGGATCTCCGACTTCTACGAGTGGCGCCACCAGGAGCTGTTCGACAGCATGGCCGCCATTCACCGGTCGGGCGCGAAGTTCATCCCGGTCGGCTCGGTGACCAGCTCCGGTCGCGGCAGCGTCAACCCGTGGTTCCGGGAGCGGTTCAAGGACCTCGGCACCCCGGTGATCTCCGGACACATCAAGAAGCTCGTACACGAACTCAAGACGTTTCTCACCTGACTCAAGACGCTCTCACCTGATCACCGAACACCGCCCTTCATGCCGTTCATGTCGTCGTGATCACCGTACGGAAAGGCCTTCCCCTCATGTCCGACCTGCTGCGCGCGCCCGCCGAGATCAAGTACGCCGAGGAGCTCGACTGGCTGGAGTCGATCGACGACAGCCCCAAGCCGTTCTCCTGGCGGCTGTCGCCGAAGATGGTCCGACTGTTCATCCTCGGCTCCGAGCGCTCCGACGGCCTGGACCGCGAGGTCTCGCAGAAGTGGTTCGGCGACCGCAGCTTCGTCGAGCGGTCCATCGTCACCCTCGCCTCCGACCGCGGTCTGCTGCTCATCGGGGACCCTGGTACCGGCAAGAGCTGGCTGGCCGAGCTGCTGTCCGCCGCGATCAGCCGCAACTCCACGCTGGTGGTGCAGGGCACGGCCGGCACCACCGAGGACCACATCAAGTACTCGTGGAACGTCTCCATGGTCATCGCCAAGGGACAGTCGCGGGAGTCGATGATCCCCTCGCCGATCATGACGGCGATGGAGGCCGGTTCCATCGGGCGCTTCGAGGAGCTGACCCGCTCCACGAGTGACGTGCAGGACGCGCTGATCTCCATCCTCTCCGAGAAGTACATCTCCGTGCCCGAACTGGAGAGCGGTGGCGGGGACGACAACATCGTCTTCGCCAAGCCCGGCTTCTCGATCATCGCCACGGCCAACAGCCGCGACCGGGGTGTCAACGACCTGTCCTCCGCGCTCAAGCGCCGTTTCAACTTCGTCCGCATCCCGGTCGTGACGAACAGGAAGAGCGAGACGGAGATCGTCCGCTTCCGCACCGAGGAACTGCTGCGCCGGCATGCGATCGACCTGGACGTGCCGCCGAACCTGCTCGACGTGCTCCTGCAGAGCTTCGCCGACCTGCGCGCGTCCGCCGCGGCGGCCGGCAGCGACGACGAGAAGCTGGAGTCCGCACTGTCGACGGCCGAGCAGATCGGCGTGCTGGAGGACGCCGTGCTGCACAGCAACTTCTTCGGCGAGCGCGCCCTGACCGCCCGCACCCTCGCCTCCTCGCTCGTCGGCTCCCTCACCCGCCGCGAGCCCGAGGACCTGGCCATCCTCAACAAGTACCTGCACGGTGTCGTCGAACCGCGCAGCAGGGAGGAGGGCGGCTCGTGGCCCGAGTTCCTGGAGGGCGGCCGCGACGCGATCGCCACGCTGTCGTGAGTACGCCGCAGGAGAGCACGTCGTTCGCCGCGCTCCGTGGGCAACTCCAGGAGGCGGCCGCCACGTTCGCCGGCGGGCCCGACGCCCTGGAGGGCATCCTCCTCGGCCTGGTCGACGACGTCGACCGGGCGGTGCGCGAGCCGCTGGAGATCTTCCCCGTCTGTCACCACTCCCCCGCCTCGGCGACCGCCATGGCCCGGCGGCTGCGCGAGAAGCAGCCCAAGGTCGTGTACCTGGAACTGTGCGAGGACATGGCGCCGCTCCTGACCGAGCTGCGCAACTGCCGGCTGCCGGTGGCGGTACAGGCCTTCGCCGGTGACGTCGACGGCTTTCCCGCCGAGTGGGCACCGCTGTCGGTCGTCGCGCCGATCACCGAGGCGTCCGCCGAGTACCAGGCCATCGCGTACGCACTGGACACGCCGGGTGTGCAGCTGGTCCTGGTCGACCGCTCCTCGGACCACGTCTTCCAGTGGGACAGCAGGGGCGAGCGGGCCCGGGAGGTCACGCCGGAGGGCGCCGACCCCGCGGCCGAGGCCGGGACCGAGCCCGGGGCCGGGCTGCACGGTGAGGCCGTCGGTGTCGAGATCGGCGACCTGCGGCCGCGCTTCGCCGAGTTGGAGGAGCACCTGCTGCGGCACGGCAAGGTGCGGCACTGGTCAGAGTGGTGGCACCAGTACGTCGAGGTGCCGCTCGGCGACAGCGCCGGCGACCACACTGCCGACCACGACACCTACCGCCAGGTCATGTTCCTCATCGGCAGCCTGTTCCGGCGGCTCGCTCCCGGCGACGGCGCCCGGGTCCGCGTGGACGAGGACCGCGAACGGTACATGTGGACCCGGATGCGCGAGCACCTGCGCGCGACCGGGACCGATCCGGCGGACTGCCTGTACGTCTGCGGGGCCTTCCACGCGGCCAGCCGGGTCGCGGAGTTCGGGGTGGACGGCACCGACACGTTCACGATCTCCCCGCGCTCCGCGACCGCCTGGCAGTACGGGCTGATCCCCTCCAGCCACGCCGCGATCGAGGCGCAGTTCGGCCTCGCCGCGGGGTCCGTGTCGATCGCCTCGACGGAGTGGGCCAAGAGCCTCAAGCGCACCCGTGTGCAGCCTTACCGGTTGGCGGGTCAGGCCGGTGGGAAGTCCTCTGGGACAAGGGCCTCGGCGAAGAAGTCCTCGGCGAAGCAGCCTCCCCGGAAGAGCACCGCCGCCCCGCCGCCGGAGCCCGACGACGCCGCGGACCGGCTTTCCGGCTTCCTGCGCCGACCGCCCGTGCTCGACGGGCTGGACGAGGCCGAACTGCTCGGCTGGTCCGTGGACATCGTGCGCGCGGCCCGGCGCAACGGCTACCTCGCCTCCACCGCCGACGCCATCGCGGTCTTCGAGACGTCGATCCTGCTCGCCGGCGTGCGGGACCGGGCCAAGCCGACGCCGTACGACTTCCAGGACGCGGCGGTCACCTGCATCGAGAAGGACACCGTTCCCGGGCGGCGGGACGTGCGGCGCCTCGTCGAGATCATGATGGGCGGCGACCGGATCGGCCAGGTCGGCTACGAGGCGCTGCCGCCACTCGCCCGGGACGTGCACGACCGGCTGGAGCCGCTCGGGCTGAAGCTCCAGCAGCGCGGCGTGCAGCGGGCGCTGCTGGACATGGTCTCCCGGCCGGAACTCCAGGCGTGTTCCGACGTGCTGTGGATGCTGCGACGGCTGCTGCCGCACGGGGCGGCACGGCCGATCATGGGTGAGCGGCGACTCGGTGAGCGTTCGATCCAGGAGTCGTGGGACCTGGCGATCGGCACCCACCAGCGGGCTCTGATCGAGCTCGGTTATGAGGGCGTCAGTATCGAGCAGGTCCTGGAGCAGCGGTTGCGGCGCGACGCGTACGGGCCGCGGGCGACGACGGCGACCGTGCTGGCCGCGGTCGAGGACGCGACGCTGTATCTGCGCAGCCGGCGCCTCGCCGACGAACTCGGCACGCACGCGCTGAAGGTGCTCGCCACCGAACGCAGCGTCGACGGCGCGCCGGAGGTACTGCGCCGGGTGCGGGCGCTGCTGGCGTACTACCGGACCAGCGAGCCGGTGCTGCCGGCCTGGATCGAGTCGTTCGTCAAGACCGGTTACGCGCACTATTGCACGCTGCTGCCGACGGCGTTCCGGGACGAGGACGCGAGGGTCGGGCAGGTCGCGGCGATGCTCGGCTTCCTGTTCAGCATGGAGAGCCTCGCGCTGTCGCTGGGCTGCGACCGTGCGCAGCTGGAGCTGGCGGTCGCCCAGTCGCACCCCGACGATCCGTCGAAGACGGCCCTGCTGTGGGCGGCTCGGGTGCAGCTCGGCACCCTGTCGCGGGCCGAGCTGCGGGCCCGGTGCGACGCGCTGCTGGACAACCCGCTGGTGGTGCCCGCCTATCCGCGTTACCTCAGCGGCTTCGTGCACGCGCTGGAGCCGGTGCCGGGGCTGGCGGACGTGGTCGTGGAGGCGGTGTCGAACGCGTTCGGGCGGTTGCCGGACGCGGTGCTGCTGCCGTGGCTGCCGCTGCTGATCACGACCTTGCGGTCCGGTGCCGGGGAGCTGGCCCCACTGCTGATCCGCGAGGCGGGGCGGATCTTCCCGGGCCGGCTCGCGGAGCTGGACGCGTGGGTGCCGCCGTGGCGGACGGCTCCGGCCCTGCCCGTGGCCCGCCGGGCGGAGGCTGACGAGCCCGGCCGCCGGGGTGCCGCTCTGCTGACGGCGCATCCGGCGACCTGCGACGCGGTGGCGGAGCTGTTGGGCTGCGCCGGGGAGTGGGCACGCCAGGGAACCCCGACCGGGCCGTCGGGCGCCGGGCTGCTGGCCGCCCATCCGGCGACCTGCGACGCGGTGGCCGACCTGATCGGCTGCGACGGGGAGTGGGCCACGAAGGCCACTTCCACTCCCGTCGGCGCCGTGCTGACGGCTCGCCATCCGGACGCGGCGGCCGCCTGGGAGTCGCTGCTCGCGAGAGCCTGACGGCGGAGGCCGGGCCCCGGACCGTCCGGGACCCGGCCACGCGCCCGCGGGCATGCCGGGACGCGCCCCAACAGCTCAGGCTGCCTCGTGCCCGCGCGCTCTCCCGCGTATCGACGGGCCGATGAGCCGACTCGCGGTGGGCTCGGCGGCGGGACCGGGTTCGGGTGGTGACGTCAGGAACATCGTCGCCGAGCTGATGGCCGACGGGCCTGGTGAAGGAGGCGGGGCGGGCGCCTACGGACTGGCGGCGGAGGCAGGCGCCCGCCGTACGGACTGGCGGCGGAGGCAGACACTCGCCGTACCTCTGCCCCAGCCCCGGACGCTTGGCCCCGCGCAGGCACCCGCCGTACCTCTGACCCGGCCCCGGCCCCCTGACCCCGCGCCGGCGCCGGCACCGGTACGGGGCTGGCTGCCCCCTCCCCGGTCGGGAGCGGGCAGCCCCGCACGCTACCGCGCCGGCGGCGCGGCGGCGGCGGTGGGCGCCGGTGCGTAGCCGGTGGGACGGGCGGTGAAGGTTCCGCGGCCCTGGGTGCGGCTGCGCAGCCGCGTCGCGTAGCCGAACAGCTCGGCCAGCGGCACCGTGGCCGAGACGACCGCGGCACCGGCCCGCGTGTCGGAGCCGGTGACCCGGCCGCGCCGCGCGGCGAGGTCGCCGAGCACGCCGCCGACCGCGTCCTCGGGGACGGTGACCGTCACCTCCACGACCGGTTCCAGCAGGACCATCTCCGAGGCGCGCAGGGCGTCGCGGAGACCGAACCGGCCGGCGGTGCGGAAGGCCGTGTCCGAGGAGTCCTTCACATGGGTCTGGCCGTCGGTGAGCGTGACCCGGAGGCCGGTCACCGGGTGGCCTCCCAGGGGGCCCTCGGCCAGGGCGTCGCGGCAGCCGGCTTCGACGGCCCGCACGAACTCGTGCGGCACGCGCCCGCCGACGACCGCCGAGCGGAACACGAAACCGCCCTCCTTCGAGCCCACCTCCGTGTCCTCCTCCCACGGCTCCACGTCGAGCACGACATGCGCGAACTGTCCCGCCCCGCCGTCCTGCTTGACGTGCCGATAGACGAAGCCGGTCACACCTTCACCGACCGTCTCGCGGTACGCCACGCCCGGGCGGCCCACGGCGACCTCGAGGCCGTGTTCGCGCCGGACGCGCTCCATCGCGACCTCCAAATGGAGTTCGCCCATGCCCGACAGGACGGTCTGGCCGGTCTCCGGGTCGGTCCGCACCGCCAGCGAGGGGTCTTCCTCGGTCAGCCGGGCCAGCGCCGAGGCCAGCCGGTCGGTGTCGGTGGAGCGCCGGGCCTCCACCGCCACGTGCACGACCGGTTCGGCCACGCCCGGAGGCTCCAGGACGAGCGGGGCGCCCGGCGCGCACAGGGTCGAGCCGGCACGGGCGGACTTCAGCCCGACCACGGCGACGATGTCCCCGGCGACCGCCCGCTCCAGCGGGTCGTGGCGGTCGGCCCGTACCCGCAGGATGCGGCCGACGCGCTCGGTGCGGCGGGTGCCCACGTCCCACACGGTGTCTCCCTTCTCGATGGTGCCCGAGTACACCCGCAGGTACGTGAGCCGTCCCGTCGGGGTCGCGTTCACCTTGAACGCCAGTGCCGCCATCGGTGCCGCCGGGTCGGCGGACCGTTCCTGCTCCTTGCCGTCGTGAGTGCCGCGTACCGGAGGTACGTCCAGCGGGGACGGCAGGTAGGCGACGACGGCGTCCAGCAGCGGTTCGACGCCGCGGTTGCGGTAGGCCGAGCCGCACAGCACCACCACGCCGTCGCCACCGCGGGTCAGGTCGCGCAGCGCGTCGGCGAGGGTGGCCGCGGTGAGCGCCTCCCGGTCGCAGAACTCCTCCAGCGCGGCCGGGTGGCGTTCCGCCACCGCCTCCTCCAGCAGTCGCCGCCTGTGTGCCGCCTCCTCGCACAGGGCGTCGGGCACCGGCCCCTCCGCCGCCGTCTCCGCTCCGTCGGCCCACACCAGGGCGCGCATGCGGACCAGGTCGACGACGCCGGTGAAGCCGCCCTCGGCGCCGATGGGCAGTTGCACGACCAGGGGGACCGGGTGCAGCCGCTCGCGGATCGAGGCGACGGCCGTGTCGAGGTCGGCGCCCGCGCGATCCATCTTGTTGACGAACGCGATCCTCGGCACGCCGTGCCGGTCGGCCTGCCGCCACACCGACTCGCTCTGCGGCTCCACACCGGCGACCGCGTCGAAGACGGCGACCGCACCGTCCAGCACACGCAGGGAGCGCTCGACCTCATCGGCGAAGTCGACGTGCCCCGGGGTGTCGATCAGGTTGATCCGGTGACCGTCCCAGGAACAGCTGACGGCCGCGGCGAAGATGGTGATGCCGCGATCGCGCTCCTGCGGATCGAAGTCGGTGACGGTCGTGCCGTCGTGGACCTCGCCGCGCTTGTAGGTGGTACCGGTGGTGTAGAGGACCCGCTCGGTGACGGTGGTCTTGCCTGCGTCGACATGGGCGAGGATGCCGAGGTTGCGGACGGTGGTGAGGGGGTTGGTGTGGTTGCGCACGGCCCGTGGCCTTTCGCTGATCTGTGAAACCGATCTGTGAACAGGGCGGCGCGATTCCCGGGAGGAGGGGGCTGAACGGGGCGACGGCCCGCCGTGGCACGGCGGGCGTGAGGGCTGGCACCTGGAGGAGTGGCCTCCAGGGCTCTCGCCGCGTCAGATACTCGTCGCGGGCTTCCGGTGCCGGCCGCGCAGCGGACACCGGACGGCCGAAGACACCAGGATCACCTCGTACCGGGACGGGGGAACGACGGCAGCGGTGCGGATACGCACGGCCCGGCTCCCCTCACTCGGTGTCGATGTTGATGTCGATCTTGATGTCGATGTGAGTGTAGGGAAGCCGGGCCGGGTGCCGCATCGCCTTTTCGTCCGGCGGCCGCACAACGCGAGATGCCGGCCGGGATCTCTCCCGGCCGGCATCTCGTCTCTGCCTGATCTTGTGTCCGAGGGGGGACTTGAACCCCCACGCCCGATAAAGGGCACTAGCACCTCAAGCTAGCGCGTCTGCCATTCCGCCACCCGGACCAGGTGTCTGTCGCTGCGCGGGGCGTCCCCGCGGCGACATGGACAACCATACCAAGGTTTCGCAGTGCCTTTCACCTGCGTTTCCTTCCCCTGAGCGGCGATCCGGGGCCGGCGGCCCCACGACACCTAGGGTCGCACCATGAGTGACTGGCTGGTTACCCAGAGCCCGCTTCCGCGTCGTCGGCCGCGGGCGTTGTCGCCGCTCAGGGAGCATTTGCGGGACACGTTCTGGTTCGCGCCCACCGCGGCCATGGTGGGCGTCTTCGTGGTGTGGCTGGTGGCCCAGGAACTCGATGCCGCCCTCGTCCGCTCGCTGCGGGACGACGGTGACTACGACACACTGGCCGAGCTGCTGAGGTTCGCGGACGACGCGAAGACGGTGGTGTCCGCGGTCGGCTCGGCGATGATGACGTTCATCGGTGTGGTGTTCAGCATCTCGCTGGTCGCCGTGCAGATGGCCGGCGGGCAGTTCACGCCGCGGGTGGTGCGGCTCTTCGTCCGCAGCCGGATCACGAAGGCGACCTTCGCGGTGTTCCTCGCCACCTTCGTCCTGACGCTGCTCGTCCTGACCTCCTACGAAAGCGGCGCCGACCCCGGCATCGTCACATCGGTCCCCCTGGTGCAGTCGGTGCTCACGCTCGTCATGGTCGCCCTGAGCCTGCTGCTGTTCGTGGTGTATGTGAACGCGACCCTGCGGCTGATGCGGGTCAGTCATGTGATCGCCCGGATCGCCGCGGAGTCCTTCCGGGTGGCCGCACTGATGCCCGTACCGGTGGGCGGCGGGGAGGCGCCCGCCCTCGGGTCCGCGACCGCGTGGGTCGCTCACGACGGGCAGGCCGGTGTGCTGCGGGACGTGCACATCGCGCGGCTGGTACGGGTGGCGCGCAAGCATGGCGTCGTGCTGCGGATGATCCCGCGGATCGGTGACTTCCTGGTGCCCGGCACCCCCGTCCTGGCGGTGCACGGCGGGCAGGCCCCGCCGCGCCGGGCACTGCGATACGCCCTGTCCGTCGGGGTGGAGCGCACCTTCCACCAGGACCTGGCGTTCGGACTCCGCCAGCTCTCCGACATCGCGCTGCGGGCCCTGTCCAGCGCGGTCAACGACCCGACGACCGCCGTGCAGGCCCTGGACCGCGTCGTGCAGATCCTGGCCACCCTGTCCCGGCGGCCGCTGGACGCCGTCGTACACCGGGACCGGCGCGGGGCGGTGCGGTTGGTGCAGCCGGTGCCGGGCTGGACCGAGCTGGTGGATCTGGGGTTCGCCGAGATTCGAGCCTCCGCCGGAGGAACGCCGCAGGTCACACGGCGCATGCTGGCCGGTCTCGACGACCTGCTGCTGCTCGCTCCGCCGGACCGGCGCGAGCCGCTGCTGCGCCACCGCGAGCTGCTGCGGCAGACCGTCGAGCGGTCCGCACCGACCCCGGCGGACCGGGCCTTCGGCCTTCAGCCGGACCGGCAGGGCATCGGCTGACCGTCGGACGCCCCGTGCGCCCGGCTCACGGCCGTCACGGCATGAGGTGGTGGTCCGGGAAGTTCCCGGGCAGCCGCTCCCCCGCCGGGCCCCGGGTGACGGCGCGTACCAGCAACTCGCCGCCGACGAAGGCTCCGCGCCAGGACGCGCCGTGACCGCCGAACAGTTCGTCGCGGTCACCGCGGGAGCGTGGCACGCCGTGGCCGACCTTGAACGCGCGGATCTGCGGCGCCAGCCTGTCGTACGTCGCCGGGTCGTCGGTGGACAACGTGGCCACCAGCGCGCCGTTGGAGGCGTTCATCGCGGCGAGCAGCTCGGCCTCGGTGTCGACCAGGACGATGGTGTCGACCGGGCCGAACGGTTCCGCGTGGTGCAGCGGTGAGGACCGGGGCGGGTCCAGGAGCGTGACCGGCTGGACGTAGGCCGAGGTGTCCTGGCCGGGCAGGAACCGCGCGTCGGCCGTGCTGCCGCGGTGCAGGGGTACGGCTCCGCGCTCGACGGCCTCGGCGACCTGGTCCCGCAGTTCCTTGGCCTTCGCCGCGTTGATCACCGGCCCGAAGTCGAGCGTGGGGTACGGGTCCTCCGGTGCCCCGACGGCGAGCGGATGTCCGACGCGCAGCGTGCGGACCGCCGGGAGGTAGGCCGCGAGGAACGCGTCGAACAGCCGGCGCTGGACGACGAAGCGCGGGTAGGCCGTGCAGCGCTGCTTGCCGTAGTCGAAGAGCCTCGGAACCACCGCCGTGAGCGCGTCCCAGTCCGTGAAGTTCCAGATGCCCCAGGTGTTGAGTCCTTCCTGTTCGAGGATGTGCCGCTTGCCCAGGTCGGCGACGGCGGTGGCGACGGCGGCTCCGGTGTCGCGGCCGCCGACGAAGGAGACGCAGCCGATCTCGGGCGCCCGCACCAGCGCCTGGGACAGCTCGCCTCCGCTGCCGCTGACGAGGGTGACGGGAATTCCCTCGCGGGCGGCGAGCGCGCAGGCCAGGGTCAGACAGGCGACGCCGCCGTCGGTCGGGGTCTTGGCGATGACCGCGTTGCCTGCCAGTGCCTGTACCAGCAATGCGTGAACGAGCACGCTCATCGGGTAGTTCCAGCTCGCGATGTTGGACACCGGCCCGTCCAGCGGGGCCCTGCCTTCGGCCATCTCCTCGATGCCGTCGACGTACCAGCGCACACCGTCGACGGCCCGGTCGACGTCGGCCTGCGCGAGCCGCCAGGGCTTGCCGATCTCCCAGACGAGCAGCAGCGCGAGCAGTTCGCGGTGTTGGGCGAGGGCGTCGAGGGTGGCCGCGACGCGGGCGCGGCGTTCGGTCAGGGGGACGTGGCGCCAGGCACGGTGCTGGTCGAGGGACGCGCGTACGGCTTCGTGGGCCGTCGCGCCGTCCAGCCGGGGCGGGCCGGTGATCGGGGTGCCGTCGACGGGGCTGGTGGCGGGCAGGACGCGGCCGTCCGCCCGCCAGCCGGCGTTCCAGAGGTTGAGGACACGGTCGTCCCGGAACGCCTCGGGGGCGACGGTCAGACAGCGCTGCCAGGCGTCGGCCCAGGAGGTGCCGGACTTGAGGACGAGGGCGGATGCGGCGGCTGTCGCCCCTGCGACCGGTGTCGTCTCTGCGACAGATGTCATACGGGGGCTCCGTCCCGTGCTTCGCTCCCCAGTGCGGCGGCGACGTGCCGTGCCGTCTCGGTCGGCGTGCTCCCGACCCGCACCCCGGCGGCCTCCAGCGCGTCCTTCTTCGCCTGCGCGGTGCCCGATGCCCCGGACACGATCGCGCCGGCGTGGCCCATGGTCCGTCCCTCGGGCGCCGTGAAGCCGGCGATGTAGCCGACGACCGGCTTGGTGACGTGGTCGCGGATGTAGGCCGCCGCGCGCTCCTCCGCGTCGCCGCCGATCTCGCCGATGAGGACGATCAGTTCGGTGTCGGGGTCGTCCTGGAACGCGGCGAGGCAGTCGATGTGGCTGGTGCCGACGACCGGGTCGCCGCCGATGCCGACGCAGGTCGAGAAGCCGATGTCGCGCAACTCGTACATGAGTTGATAGGTGAGCGTGCCCGATTTGGAGACCAGTCCGACGCGGCCGGACTTGGTGATGTCGGGCGGGATGATGCCCGCGTTGGACTGGCCGGGCGTGATCACGCCGGGGCAGTTGGGGCCGATGATCCGGGTGCCCCTGGTCCCGGCGTACGCGGTGAAGGCGACGGAGTCGTGGACCGGGATGCCCTCGGTGATGACGACGGCGAGGCCGATGCCGGCGTCGGCGGCCTCGACGACCGCCGCCTTGGCGAAGGCGGGCGGCACGAACACGACGGTGACGTCCGCGCCGGTGCGCTCGACGCCCTCGCGCACCGATCCGAAGACCGGCACGGTCCGCTCGTCGAACTCCACGGTGCGGCCCGCCTTGCGCGGGTTGACGCCGCCGACCACGTCGGTACCGGCGGCCAGCATGCGGCGGGTGTGCTTCATGCCCTCGGCGCCGGTCATGCCCTGGACGAGGACCTTGCTCTCCTTGGTGAGGTAGATCGCCATGTCGTCCTGTCTCCTTATCCGGCGGTGGATGCCGCGGTGGCGAGTCGGGCGGCACGGCGGGCGGCGCCGTCCATGGTGGTGACCTGTTCGACGAGCGGGTGCGCGCGTGCGTCGAGCAGGGCCCGGCCCCCGGCGGCGCTGTTGCCGTCGAGGCGTACGACGAGCGGTTTGGTCAACCGGACCTCCTCCAAGGCCCGGACGATGCCGTCGGCGACCGCGTCGCAGGCGGTGATGCCGCCGAAGACGTTGACGAGGACGGACTTCACGGCGGGGTCGGAGAGGACGACCGAGAGTCCGTCGGCCATGACCCGGGCGGAGGCACCGCCGCCGATGTCGAGGAAGTTCGCGGGCCGGGCACCGCAGCCGGCGACCACGTCGAGCGTCGACATGACCAGGCCCGCGCCGTTGCCGATGACGCCCACCTCGCCGTCGAGCTTGACGTAGTTCAGGCCCTTGGCCGCGGCCCGCGCCTCCAGCGGGTCCGCCGACGCGCCCCGCTCATCGCCCCAACGGGACTGACGGAAACGGGCGTTGTCGTCCAGGGTGACCTTGCCGTCGAGAGCCACGATGCCGCCCCGCGCCGTCCGGACGAGCGGGTTGACCTCGACGAGGAGGGCGTCCTCGCGAACCAGTACCTCCCAGAGCCGTACGAGTACGTCGACGGTCTGCGGGGGCAGGCCGGCGGCGTCCGCGACGCGTGCCGCCGTGGCCGTGGTCACGCCCTCGGCCGGGTCGACGGGGATCCGCGCCACGGCCTCGGGCCGCTCGGCCGCGACCTCCTCGATCTCCGTGCCGCCCTCGGCGGAGGCGATCGCGAGGAAGCGACCGGCCGCGCGGTCGAGGACGTAGGAGACGTAGAACTCGCGGTCGACGTCGACCGGTTCGGCGAGCATCACCGTGCCGACGGTGTGCCCCTTGATGTCCATGCCGAGGATCCGGCGTGCCTCGCGTTCGGCGGCGGCCGGGTCGGCGGCGAGCCGCACTCCGCCCGCCTTGCCCCGCCCACCGGTCTTCACCTGCGCCTTGACGACGACGCGGCCGCCGAGCGCGCGGGCGATCGCACGGGCCCGGTCGGGCGAGTCGGTGACCTCGGCCCTCGGCACCACGATGCCGTGTTTCTCGAAGAGTTCCCTTGCCTGGTGTTCGTACAGGTCCATTTCGGCTCCTGACTGAAAGTGCCGCACGCCCCCTGGACACCACCCACCGGATGCGGGATAACAAGCTTCATACAGTATTCGTCGACTGTATGCAATGTACCGCGAGAGCGCCCCAACCCCTCGTGAAGGGACAGGACTTCGCCATGCCCGACGACACCCAGGACGTCATTTCCGGCGGTCACCTCGTCGCCAAGGCACTCAAGGCCGAGGGGGTCGACCGCATCTACACGCTGTGCGGCGGCCACATCATCGACATCTACGACGGTTGCGTCGACGAGGGCATCGAGGTCGTCGACGTACGCCACGAGCAGGTCGCCGCGCACGCCGCCGACGGTTACGCCCGCGTCACCGGCAAGCCCGGCTGCGCGGTGGTCACCGCGGGACCGGGTACGACCGACGCCGTCACCGGTGTCGCCAACGCCTTCCGCGCCGAGTCGCCGATGCTGCTGATCGGCGGTCAGGGCGCGCACACCCAGCACAAGATGGGGTCCCTCCAGGACCTGCCGCACGTCGACATGATGACGCCGATCACCAAGTTCGCGGCGACCGTGCCGGACACCGCACGGGCCGCCGACATGGTGTCGATGGCGTTCCGCGAGTGCTACCACGGTGCGCCCGGACCCTCCTTCCTGGAGATCCCGCGCGACGTGCTGGACGCCAAGGTGCCGACCGAGAAGGCGCGGGTCCCGAAGGCCGGGGCCTACCGCGCCTCGACCCGTTCGGGCGGGGACCCGGAGACGGTCGAGCGGCTCGCCGACCTCCTGGTCCACGCGGAGAAGCCGGCCGTCCTGCTCGGCAGCCAGGTGTGGACCACCCGCGCGACCGAAGCGGCTGTCGAACTGGTCCGCACGCTGAACGTCCCGGCGTACATGAACGGCGCCGGTCGCGGCACCCTGGCGCCCGGCGACCCGCACCACTTCCAGCTGTCGCGCCGCTACGCCTTCTCCAACGCCGACGTCATCGTCATCGTGGGCACGCCCTTCGACTTCCGCATGGGCTACGGCAAGCGGCTCTCCCCGGACGCGACCGTCGTGCAGATCGACCTCGACTACCGCACCGTCGGCAAGAACCGCGACATCGACCTCGGGATCGTCGGCGACGCGGGGCTCGTCCTGAAGTCGGTGACCGAGGCCGCCTCCGGAAGGGTCGACGCAGGCGCGTCGAGGCGCAAGGAGTGGCTCGACGAGCTGCGCGCGGCCGAGCAGACCGCGCTGGACAAGCGGCTGCCGCAGCTCAGGTCGGACGCCTCCCCCATCCACCCGTACCGTCTGGTCAGCGAGATCAACGACTTCCTCACCGAGGACTCGGTCTACATCGGCGACGGCGGCGACATCGTCACCTTCTCCGGGCAGGTCGTGCAGCCCAAGTCACCGGGTCACTGGATGGACCCGGGTCCGCTGGGCACACTCGGCGTCGGTGTCCCCTTCGTGCTCGCGGCCAAGCAGGCGCGGCCCGACAAGGAGGTCGTCGCCCTCTTCGGCGACGGCGCCTTCTCGCTCACCGGCTGGGACTTCGAGACCCTCGTCCGCTACGACCTCCCCTTCGTCGGCATCGTCGGCAACAACTCCTCCATGAACCAGATCCGCTACGGCCAGGCCGCCAAGTACGGCAAGGAGCGCGAACGGGTCGGCAACACCCTCGGCGACGTGCCGTACGACCGGTTCGCGCGGATGCTGGGCGGCCACGGCGAGGAGGTCCGCGACCCCGCCGACATCGGCCCCGCACTGCGCCGGGCCCGCGAGTCCGGCAAGCCGTCCCTGATCAACGTCTGGGTGGACCCGGACGCGTACGCCCCCGGAACCATGAACCAGACGATGTACAAGTGAGGTGAACACTCATGACAGCGAAGGCTCTTGAGGGCATCCGCGTCCTGGACATGACGCATGTGCAGTCCGGGCCCTCGGCGACCCAGCTGCTCGCCTGGCTCGGCGCGGACGTCGTCAAGCTGGAGGCGCCGACCGGTGACATCACGCGCAAGCAGTTGCGCGATCTGCCGGACGTCGACTCCCTCTACTTCACGATGCTCAACTGCAACAAGCGGAGCATCACCCTCAACACCAAGACCGAGCGCGGCAAGGAGATCCTGGCCGAACTGATCCGGCGCTCGGACGTCATGGTCGAGAACTTCGGACCGGGCGCGGTCGACCGGATGGGCTTCACCTGGGACCGCATCAGGGAGATCAATCCGCGGATCGTCTACGCCTCCGTCAAGGGGTTCGGCGAGGGCCCGTACACCGCCTTCAAGGCGTACGAGGTCGTCGCGCAGGCCATGGGCGGATCGATGTCCACCACCGGTTTCGAGGACGGACCGCCGCTGGCGACGGGGGCCCAGATCGGGGACTCGGGCACGGGCGTGCACGTCGTGGCGGGCATCCTCGCCGCGCTGTACCAGCGGGAGCGCACCGGACGCGGTCAGCGGGTGAACGTGGCCATGCAGCACGCGGTGCTCAACCTCTGCCGGGTGAAGCTGCGCGACCAGCAGCGCCTGACCCATGGTCCACTCGCCGAATATCCCAACGAGGACTTCGGTGACGAGGTTCCCAGGTCGGGGAACGCGTCCGGCGGCGGGCAGCCGGGCTGGGCGGTCAAGTGCGCGCCGGGCGGCCCGAACGACTACGTGTACGTCATCGTCCAGCCGGTCGGCTGGCGGCCGCTGAGCGAGCTGATCGGCCGGCCAGAGCTGGCCGATGACCCCGAGTGGGCGACGCCCCAGGCCCGGCTTCCGAAGCTGAACAAGATGTTCCAGCTGATCGAGGAGTGGTCGTCCACCCTCCCCAAGTGGGAGGTGCTGGAGCGGCTCAACACCCACGACATCCCGTGCGGGCCGATCCTGTCCACCAAGGAGATCATCGAGGACCGGTCCCTGGTGGCCAATGAGATGGTCGTGACCGTCCCCCACCCCGAGCGGGGCGAGTTCGTGACCGTCGGCAGTCCGCTCAAGCTCTCCGACTCCCCGGTGAAGGTGACCAGTTCGCCTCTGCTGGGCGAGCACAACGAAGCGGTCTACGTCGGCGAGCTGGGCCTCGGCGACGAGGAACTGCGCCTGCTCAAGTCGAACGGGGTGATCTGACGTGATGGCCGAGGACCGGACTCTGCGGGTGCGCGGGCTCCTGGACTCCGTACGGGCCGAGGGGCGCACCGCGCTGACCGCTCCCGAGGGCAAGGTGCTCGCCGACGCCTACGGGATCGCCGTACCGGGCGAGGAGCTGGCGCGGGACGTCGACGAGGCGGTGGCGTGCGCGGCGCGGTTCGGCGGGCCCGTCGTGATGAAGATCGTCTCGCCGGACATCCTGCACAAGACCGACGCCGGCGGTGTGGTCGTCGGGGTGGAGGGCGCGGCGGACGTACGAGCCGCGTTCTGCCGGATCGTCGACAACGCGCGCGCGTACGACGTCTCGGCGCGCATCGAGGGCGTGCAGATCCAGGAACTGCTGCCGAAGGGGCAGGAGGTCATCGTCGGCGCGGTGACCGACCCGACGTTCGGGAAGGTGGTGGCGTTCGGGCTCGGCGGGGTGCTCGTCGAGGTGCTGAAGGACGTCACCTTCCGGCTCGCTCCCGTGGACGCCGACGAGGCGCTCTCCATGCTGGACTCGATCCGGGCGGCGGAGGTGCTGCGCGGGGTCCGTGGGCAGGCCGGCGTGGACCGGTGGGCGGTGGCCGAGCAGATCCGCCGGGTCTCCGAACTCGTCGCGGACTTCCCGGAGATCGCCGAGGTGGACCTCAACCCGGTGATCGCCACACCCGCGGGCGCGGTCGCCGCCGACATCCGGGTGATCCTCGCGACCGACACGCCGAAGGGAAGGCGCCGGTATTCGCGCGAGGAGATCCTCACCTCGATGCGCCGCCTGATGGAGCCCTCGTCGGTCGCCGTGATCGGCGCCTCCGGTGAGCCGGGGAAGATCGGCAACTCGGTGATGCGCAACCTGGTCGACGGCGGTTTCGCGGGCGAGATCCACCCGGTGAACCCCAAGGCCGATGACATCTTGGGCCGCAAGGCATACAAGAGTGTCACCGACGTCCCCGGTGAGGTGGATGTGGCGGTCTTCGCGATCCCCGCGCGGTTCGTGGCCGCGGCTCTGGAGGAGGTGGGACGCAAGGGGATCCCCAACGCCGTACTGATCCCCTCCGGGTTCGCCGAGACCGGTGAGCACGCGCTCCAGGACGAGATCGTGGCGGTCGCCGAGCGGCACGGCGTCCGGCTGCTGGGTCCGAACATCTACGGCTACTACTCGACGTGGCATGACCTGTGTGCCACGTTCTGCACGCCGTACGACGTCAAGGGCGGCGTCGCGCTGACCTCCCAGTCGGGTGGCATCGGAATGGCCATCCTGGGCTTCGCGCGGACCACGAAGACGGGCGTGTCGGCGATCGTCGGCCTCGGCAACAAGTCGGACCTGGACGAGGACGACCTGCTCACCTGGTTCGGCGAGGACCCGCACACCGAGTGCATCGCGATGCACCTGGAGGACCTCAAGGACGGGCGCGCGTTCGTCGAGGCCGCGCGGGCGACCGTACCGAGGAAGCCGGTCGTGGTGCTGAAGGCCGGGCGGACCGCGGCGGGGGCGAAGGCCGCCGGGTCGCACACCGGGGCACTCGCCGGGGACGACGCCGTGTACGACGACATCCTGCGGCAGGCCGGGGTCATCCGGGCGCCCGGCCTGGGCGAGATGCTGGAGTACGCGCGCGCGTTGCCGGTGCTGCCCACTCCCGTGGGCGACAACGTGGTGATCATCACCGGGGCCGGCGGCAGTGGCGTGCTGCTCTCGGACGCGGTGACGGACAACGGGCTGTCGCTGATGGAGATACCGCCGGACCTGGACACGGCGTTCCGCGCGTTCATCCCGCCGTTCGGGGCGGCGGGCAACCCGGTGGACATCACCGGGGGCGAGCCGCCGTCGACGTACGAGGCGACGATCCGGCTCGGGATGGAGGACCCGCGCATCCACGCGCTGGTCCTCGGCTACTGGCACACCATCGTCACGCCTCCCATGGTGTTCGCCGAACTCACCGCGCGCGTGGTGGCCGAGTTCCGTGAGCGGGGCATCGAGAAGCCCGTGGTGGCCTCCCTCGCGGGCGACGTGGAGGTCGAGGAGGCGTGCCAGTACCTCTTCGAGCGCGGGGTCGTGGCGTACCCGTACACGACCGAGAAGCCCGTGGACGTACTCGGTGCGAAGTACCGCTGGGCGCGGGCCGCGGGGTTGCTGGGGGGCGGTTCATGAGCTGAGGGAGCACGGGCCCGGCCGACGGTGCGCGTCGGCCGGCCCCAGGACCCGCGCGCACACGAAAGGAAATGGACAGGGGGCGCTGGCCAGATCTTTCGAACGCAAGGGGTGCAAGACGACATGACAACGACCGACCAGCGGACCTCGGCTCCGTACCGAGAGGTGACCGACGCGAACGGGCGCGTCTACCGCGTCGGTGAGACGGACGTCGACGTCATGGGCCGCAAACGCAAGTGGATGGTCATCCTGCCGTGGGTCGGCATGATGGGCATCAGTTCGGCGGAGTACGCGTTCGCGTCCGCCGAGGACACCTTGCACACCGCCCACAGTTGGAGCAGCGCGCACATCTTCTGGATGCTCGGCGTCTGGGTGTTCTTCCAGGCGGCGGTGGCCTTCCCCGCCGGGAAGCTCCGGGAGAGCGGCAAGTTGCCGGCCCGCTGGGCGATGATGTGCGGCGCCGTCGGCACTCTGCTGGGATATCTCTCGCTCGCGTTCGCGCCGCATGTGATCGTCGCCTACATCGGGTTCGGCATGTTCAGCGGTATGGGTGCCGGCATGGTGTACGCGACCAGCGTGAACATGGTCGCCAAGTGGTATCCGGAGCGCAAGGGCGGCAAGACGGGCTTCGTCAACGGCGGTTTCGCCTACGGATCCGTGCCGTTCGTGTTCATCTTCACCGGCTACATGGACGGCACCAACTTCCGCTGGGTACTGGTCTCGGTGGGTGTCTTCCTGGCGGCGGTCGTGGCGGTCGCCGGTTACTTCTTCAAGGACCCGCCGAAGAACTGGTGGCCGGCCGACGTCGACCCGCTCAACAAGCCGACCGACGCCCGTACCCGGCGCGCGCTGGAGAAGAACCCGCCGGCCGTGCACCAGTACACCCCCATCGAGGCGTGGCGGACCGGACGTGTGGCCCTCATGTGGTTCTGTCTGCTGTGCACCTCCGGTGTGAACATCTTCGGTATCGCCTTCCAGGTGCCCTTCGGCGACGAGGCCGGCTTCGCGGGCGGCATCGTGGCGACCGCGATGTCCCTGAAGGCCATCGTCAACGGCACCGGCCGCGGTGTCATCGGCTGGCTGTCCGACCGCTACGGCCGCAAGCAGTGCCTGATCTTCGTCTGCATGGTCCTCGGGCTGTCGCAGTACGGCATCCTGCTCTCCGGCAACATGGGCAACCTGCCGCTGTTCCTGATCTTCTCGTCCATCTCCGGCTTCGGCGGCGGGGCGATCTTCCCGATGTTCGCCGCGATGACAGCCGACTACTTCGGTGAGAACAACAACGCCACCAACTACGGTCTGGTGTACTCCTCGAAGCTGGTCTCCGGTCTGCTGGGTTCGGGCATGGGCGCGGTCGTGGTGGCCGCGTGGGACTACGCCGGGGCGTTCGTCCTGGCCGGTTCGATCTCGATCTTCGCGGGCTTCGTGGCCCTGCTCCTGCATCCGCCGGGACGGCCCAGGCCCAAGCACGTCACCCCCAATCCGCAACCGCTCGGCGAGGAAGCGGCATGACATGACCGCGCCATTAGCCATTCAGCCATTCGGGCCCGCTCGGTGGCACGGTGGCGGGGCGGCAGTACGGCGGCGGCCCTCCCCGCGAGGTGTCTCACGGGAAGGGCCGCCGCCGTACTGCCGAGCGGGACGGCTAGTGGCCTGTCCGGCGGATCATGCCGCAGACGCGGGGGCCGGCACGCCCATCTGCGGCGTTGTCGTCGGTTGTCGACTCCCCCACGCTTGGCTTCTCCCCCACGCTCGGCTTCGCTCGAGCGGGGGGGACCCCATGCGCGGGGGGACCCGCATCGCGTTACCGCCCTCCTCCGCCTTGCAGCTGGACGCACCAGCCCCCGCTCACCCGCGCTGATGAGACGCCGTCGCTTTCCTGCGACCTGATCCGCCGGACAGGCCCTAGCGGCGCCGCTTGCGCAGGGCCGCCAGGTTGTCGTAGCTGATCTTGGCCTCCCGCAGCGACTGACCGGGATCGGTGGCGCTCGGGGAGTTGTCGTCCTCGATCATCGGGTTGTGGTAGTTCCGCTGCCCGACCCGCGAGAAGAACGTCGTGTAGTCGATGACGCCGGTTCCGAAGGGCACCATGTCGTAGCCCATGCCGTTGGTGGTGCTGACGACACCGTCCTTGGCGTGGAACAGCGGGTAGCGCTTGTTGTTGCGGGCGACGAGTCCGGCCGGGTCGAAGACCTGCTTACGGGTCGAGCCGTCATGTGCGGTGTACGTGTGGAACTTGTACTGGGCGACGTGCGCCCAGAAGATGTCCATCTCCAGCCATACGAGCCTCGGGTCGGTGACCTTCAGGAAGTACTCCAGCTTCCGGATGCCCGAGCTGCGGGTCGGCCGGCCCTGGTCGTCCAGCGGACCGCCGTCGAGCAGGAAGCCGTAGGCGCTGTCGTGGTTGTGGGTGTAGAGCTTGACGCCTTCGCGGTGGGCGATCGCGCCGAGGGCGTTCCACTTGTCGGCGGCCACGTCCCAGTCGGCGCGGTAGGAGCTGCCGGTGGGGTCGCCACCGGTGCCCATGTGGTCGAGGCCGAGGATGTTGGCGATCTCCAAGTGCTTCTTGAAGGTGTCCTTGTCCGCCGTGGTCAGCGGCCAGGAGGACGGGATGAAGCCGTGGTTGCCCTGGGCGCGCAGGCCGTAGTCGTCGAGCCAGCAGCGCAGCAGCCTGGCGCCCTCGACGGTTTCCAGGTTCGCGCCGCCGGGCGCGTTGGCGTGCTGGCGGTACCCGGCGAACTCCACCTGCCGGTAACCGTGGCGCGCCAGCTGCTTGAACACCTCGCGGAAGCCGGAGGGCAGGTCGGTGGCGAGGGGGTCACGACCGGTGGCGTCCCGGACGGTGTACAGGATGATGCCGCGCTTGTCCGCCGGGACGAGGACGTGCCCGCCGTGCCCATGTCCATGCCCGTGGTCTCTGTCCCGGTCCTGGGCGAGGGCGGGGGCGGCGCCGAAGACGGGGGCCGCGACGGCTCCGGCCGCCACGGCGGTACACGTGCTGAGGAAGCGGCGCCGGTCCACGCCGAGGGTGCGGCGCAGCCCTTCGCCCGGGCCGTCGACGGCCGGGTCCGTGGTGGCGTCGGTGCGGGATGGGTCGGAGAACAGGGTCACGGGTGCCTGCCTTCTGGGTCGTGGCCTGCCCTGTTGCGGCTGGGGCGGGCCGTTGTCAGTGCCGTGTGTTTCACTCTCAGTAGCTGGATCTCGGGGGCCGTACGTGGTGCCGCGTCAGCCGAGTCCGGCGAGCTGGAGCAGGAGTTGTTTCACATCGGTGGCCGCGACGCGGTCTCCGACAGCGCGGGGGGTGGAGCAGATGAGGAGCGGACCGTCGTCGTCGCTCGCTGGGATGCGGCCGTGGCTGCCTCGAATAGGTGAGGGATCCAGGGGCACGACCGCCATGCGGTAGCGCATGCCGAGTTTCTTGCGGGCCAGGGCGGCGCCCGCCTTGACCTTGACGTAGGGGTCGAGGGGGTCCATGAACAGCTCGACCGGGTCGTAGCCGGGTTTGCGGTGGATCTCGACGAGCTGCGCGAAGTCGGGCGCGCGGTCGTCGTCGAGCCAGTAGTAGTACGTGAACCAGGCGTCCGGCTCCGCCACGGCGACGAGCTCGCCGGCACGCGGGTGGTCGAGGTGGTGGGCCTTCTTGCCCTCGTCGTCGAGGAGTTGCTCGATCCCGGGCAGTCCGTCGAGGGCGGCGCGGGTGGCGTCGAGGTCCTCGGGACGGCGCACGTAGACATGGGCGACCTGGTGGTCCGCGACCGCGAAGGCGCGGGAGGCCATCGGGTCGAGGTACTCCATGCCGTCCTGCGTGTGCACCTCCAGCAGGCCGGCGCGGCGCAGGGCGCGGTTGATGTCGACGGGCCGGTTCACGCGGGTGATGCCGTACTCGGACAGTGCGACGACGGTGCGGCCCTCGGCGCGGGCGTCGTCGAGGAGCGGTGCCAGCGCCGCGTCCAGGTCGGCGGCGGCCTTCAGCGACCGCGGGTCGTCGGGGCCGAAGCGCTGCAGGTCGTAGTCGAGGTGAGGGAGGTAACAGAGCGTCAGGTCGGGGTGGCGGGTGGCCATGACGTGCCGGGTCGCGTCGATGATCCACTGGCTGGAGACCAGGTCCGCGCCGGGTCCCCAGAAGTGGAAGAGCGGGAAGGTGCCGAGTCTGTCGGTGAGTTCGTCGTGCAGGGCCGGGGGCCGGGTGTAGCAGTCGGGTTCCTTGCGGCCGTCGGCGTAGTAGACGGGACGGGGGGTGACGGTGAAGTCGGTGTCGGCGCCCATGGCGTACCACCAGCAGATGTTGGCGACGGTGTAGCCGGGGTGGGCGCGGCGGGCGGCGTCCCAGAGCTTGTCGCCGGCGACGAGTCCGTTGTGCTGGCGCCAGAGCAGGACGTCGCCGAGTTCGCGGAAGTACCAGCCGTTGCCGACGATGCCGTGCTCGGAGGGATGGGTGCCAGTGAGGAAGGTGGACTGGGCAGCGCAGGTGACGGCGGGCAGGACGGTGCCCAGCGGCGCGCGGGAGCCGGACTGGCCGAGCTTCTTGAGGTGGGGCATGTGGTCGAGGAGACGGGGGGTGAGGCCGACGACGTCCAGGACGAGGAGTGGGGTCGGTCCGTCGGAGTGGATCGGTGGGGTCATGGCAGCTCCTTCAGGCCGAGGTCCGTCAACAGGTCGCGGGCGAGGGTCAGCTCGGCGGCGATGCCGTCGGTGAGCTGGGCGCGGGCGCGGGGCCGCAGCTCGGGCGGGAGGGCCTGCCAGGTGTAGGTCTCGACCTCCAGATGGCGGGTGAGCGGGTGCCGGCCGCCGACGAGCCGGGTCAGTGCTGCCGTGAGCACGGGGAGGGTGGAGGTGAGGGGCGCGGCGGGGGCCGCGTGGAGGGGGACGTGGAAGTGGGCGCGCCAGGGCGCGGTGCCGGGCAGGGTGCCGCCGTCCGCCAGGGCCTCGTCGAGGTCGTCGGTGCCGTTCAGGCCGGCGGGGGTGGCGGCGCGGGTCTGGTGCAGGAAGCGGGGTTCGGCGAAGGCGGCGAGAGCCTCGCGGACCTCGGGGAGAGAGGGCTGTTCGGCGTGCAGGGCGGCGGAGAGCTGGGACTTGACGATGGGGACGCGGGCGTCGGTGAGGGCGTCCAGGGCGGTGTGCGGGTCTTCGAAGGAGGTGGCGAGGTGGCAGGTGTCGACGCAGACGCCGATGCGGTCGTGGGCGATCGCGGTCAGCGGTGCGATGGCGTCGTGGGTGGTCTCCACGACACAACCGGGTTCGGGTTCCAGGCCGACGCGGATGGAGCGTCCGGTCAGTTCCTGGAGGGCGTCGAGGCGTTCGGCGAGGGTGACCAGGGCGGTGCGGGCCTTGTCGGCGCGGGTGTCGTCGTACGCGGTGCGCCACGCGAGGGGCAGGGTGGAGATGGTGCCGTCCGTGACGTCGTCGGGCAGGAGGCCGGCGAGGACGCGGGCCAGGGAGGTGGTGTGGTCGAGGCGTTCGGGGTCGGCCCAGTCCGGTTTGTAGACGCGGTACTTGACCTCCCCGGCACCGAAGCCCTCATAGGGAAAGCCGTTGAGGGTGACGACCTCCAGACCGCGCCGGTCGAGTTCGGTGCGCAGCCCGCGCAGTGCGGCGGGGTCGGTGACCAGGGCGTGGGCGGCGTCGCGGGCGAGCCACAGTCCGATGCCGAGGCGGTCGCGGCCCAGGCGGCGGCGGACCGGCTCGCAGTGGTCGCGGAGCTGGGCGAGGACGCCGTCGAGGGTCTCGGCGGGGTGGACGTTGGTGCAGTAGGCGAGGTGGACGGTCGAGCCGTCGGGGTGCCGGAAGCGCATGGCTCACTCCCCGCCGCGCAGGATGGAGTTGCCCTCGTGCGTGGCGTCGGCCGGGGTCACGTCGAGGACCAGCCGCCCGCTGAGTCCGTAGAAGGCTACGGGGTTGCGCCACAGCACCCGGTCCACGTCGTCCTCGGTGAAGCCCTCGTCGAGCATCAGGTCGCCGACCTTGCGGGTCTTGAGCGGGTCGCTCTTCCCCCAGTCGGCGGCGGAGTTCACCAGGACCTGTTCCGGGCCGTACTCGCGCAGGAGGGCGACCATCCGCGCCTCGTCCATCTTGGTGTCCGGATAGACGGAGAAGCCGAGCCAGGCGCCGCTGTCCTTGGCCACCTTGACGGTGGTCTCGTTGAGGTGGTCGACCAGCACCCGGTCCGTGGGCAGCGCGGACTCGCGCACCACGTCCATGGTGCGCCGCAGCCCGGCCAGCTTGTCGCGGTGCGGGGTGTGCACGAGGGCGGGCAGGCCGTGTTCGGCGGCGAGCTGGAGCTGGGTGGCCAGGGCGGTGTCCTCGGCCGGGGTCATCGAGTCGTAGCCGATCTCACCGACCGCCACCACGCGGTCCTTGACGAGATAGCGGGGCAGTTCGTCGAGGACGGGCAGGCACCGGGGGTCGTTCGCCTCCTTGGGGTTGAGGGCGATGGTGCAGTGGTGGGCGATGCCGTACTGGGCGGCGCGGAAGGGCTCCCAGCCGAGCAGGGCGTCGAAGTAGTCGCGGAAGGAGGCGGGAGAGGTGCGGGGCTGGCCGAGCCAGAAGGAGGGCTCGACGACGGCGCGGACACCGGCGGCGTGCATGGCCTCGTAGTCGTCGGTGGTCCGGGACGTCATGTGGATGTGGGGGTCGAAGATGCGCATCAGGACTCCTTGCCGTGGGGGTCGGCCGTGCCGTGCGAGGAGCGCGCGGGCTCGGTCAGGGCCAGGACGCGGTGCAGGTCTACGGGGACCGGGCGGCCCGCGGCGGTGCGTTCGGCGGCGTAGTCGGCGAGCATGCGGGCGAGTTCGGCGTCGGCGCGGGCCCGCCGGTCGAGGTCCGCCACGTGGGCCACGGGGACGCCGGTGAACAGGCACTTCAGAACGGCGTGCCGCCACTGGTGCGGATCCAGGTGCCGGGCGGCGTACGGGCCGAGGGCGGCGGCGACCAGACGGGTGTCGTTGGTGCGCAGGGCGTCCTCGACGAGCGGGAGGGCCTCGGGGCCGGGCACGAGGTGGGGCAGCGCGTACAGGACGGCACGGCGTTCGTCGGCGGTGCCCTGGGAGTAGACCCGGGCCAGCGCCTCCGGGTCGGCGTGGGCCGCGTGCAGGACGAGGACCCGGGCGGCGTCGGCGTGGGCGGGTCCGCAGCGGCGGCCCGCCTCGGCCAGGCGCAGCTCCCACACGGAGATGGGGCCGTGGCCGCCGGGGTGGGCGGCGGCCTCGTCCAGGGCCTGGTCCAGCCAGGCCCGGGCGGCTCCGCCGAGTTCGGCGGTGAGGGTGGCACGCAGGTCGGCCGGTGGGACGTGGGCGGGGGTGGTGCCCTGAATGTCCCGTCCGGCGGGGGTGCCAGCCGCGTCCTGGGTGCTCGGGGTGACGTGGGCGGCATGGGGCTGCGTCATGGGTGTGGCTCTCCCTTCAGTGGGTGGCGGAGGGCTCGCCGGAGCGGTTCGTGGGACGGGTCGCGGTCGCTGCCGCGGCCTCGCGGAGGAAGGGGAGGGAGCGTTCGGCGAAGTGGGGGCCCGCATGGGAGTGGCGCGGCAGTTCGACGACGGTCAGGCCCTGGTAGCCGGTGGCGGCTAGGGCATCGAGGACGGGCGGGAAGTCGATCTCGCCGTCACCGAAGGGGAGGTGTTCGTGCACGCCGCGGCGCATGTCCTCGATCTGTACGTGGCGCAGCCAGGGGGCGGCGGCGCGCACGCAGTCGGCGGGAGGGAGGGGTTCGAGGCACTGGCAGTGGCCGATGTCCAGGGTGAGGCCGAGGTGCTCCCGGTCGCCGAGGGTGCGCCGCAGTCGGTGGAAGTCGGCGAGGGTGGCGAGGAGGTGGCCCGGTTCGGGTTCGACGGCCAGGGGGACGCCCTCGGTGGCGGCGGCGTCCAGGACCGGGGAGAGGGACTCGGCCAGCCGCTTCCATGCCGTGTCCTCGTCCGTCCCGGCCGGCGTGATGCCGCTGAAGCAGTGCACGGCGTGGGCACCCAGGTCGGCGGCGACCCGGACGGCGCGGACGAGGAGGTCGGCGCGGCGGGCCCGGTCGTCCGGGTCCGGGTCGAGGAGGGAGGGGCCGTGCTTGCGACGCGGGTCGAGCACATAGCGGGCGCCCGTCTCCACGGTGACGCCCAGCCCGAGCGCGTCCAGCCGGTGCGCGACCCGGCGGGTGCGGGCGGCCAGGTCGTCGGCGAGCGGGTCGAGGTGCATGTGGTCGAGGGTCAGGCCGACGCCGTCGTAGCCGAGGTCGGCGAGGAGGGCGAGGGCGTCGTCGAGACGGAGGTCGGCGAGGCCGTTGGTGCCGTAGCCGAAGCGGATAGGGGGCGGAGGGTCACCGTCCGGGGTGGCCCGCGGGCCTGCGGACGCGGAGACGGATGTGGCCGTGGAGCCGCGGGCGAGCGCGGGCCCGGAGCCGTGGGCGAGCGCGGGCCCAGAGCCGTGGACGGGCGCAGGCCCGGAGCCGTGAGCGGACACAGACCCAGAGCCGTGGACGGGCGCAGACCCAGAGCCGTGAGCGGACACAGACCCAGAGCCGTGGACGGGCGCAGACCCAGAGCCGTGAGCGGGCGCAGGCCCGGACGCAGAGGCAGGCATGGACGCGAAGGCGGACGTGGCCGCGTTCGCACCCTGGTGCGGGTTCCGGCTCACGTGATGCTCACCTTCCTCATGGCCGCCCTTCGCGCGAACATCCGGCCGGCCGGGGCCAGGGCCGCGACCAGGAGGGACGTGGCGGTCGCGCCGGAACGGGCGGCGAGCGCGGCCTGGAGCGGGATCGTGGCCCGGATGCCGCCGCCGACGGCCCGTTGGGTGAGTGGGGGCGAGGGGTTGAGCGTGGCGTGGAAGTAGGGGCGGGCGGCCGTGGCGGCGTAGGCGGCACCCAAGGCGGTGGCAAGGGCGCCGCCGGTGCCTCGGGACGGACCCCCGGCGGGGCTGGAGCCCGGCAGGCCGGGGGCGGCTGCTGCCCACCGGCCTGCCGGGAGTCGGGTGCGGCGGTGGGTGACCAGCCGGGTCAGCGCCCCCGTCGTCGCGAGGGCCGCCAGCGGGGCCAGGACCGAGCCGCCGGTGGTCTCCCGGCGGGAGACGGCCGTGACCGCGAGGGTGTGGCTGCCGAGCAGTGCGGCGGAGGGCAGTGCGGCCCGGGTGCCGCCACCGGTCGCGGCCGCGCCCAGGAGCAGGTCCAGTCCGCGGGCGGCGGCCATGGCCGCGGGACCGGCCGGCGTGTGCTTCAGCCCCAGGTCGTAGGCCCAGACGGTCGCCGCCAGCGGTGCGGCCACCGCGAGGGCGGGCCGGCCGGCGCGGGCGGCGAGCAGCAGGCCGACGCCGGTGAGGCCGCAGGCCGCGGTGAGGGCGGCGGCCGGGCGGACGCGGCCGGACGGAAGCGGGCGGTGCGGGCGTTCCACGGCGTCCTCGGCGCGGTCCGCCCAGTCGTTCAGGGCCATGCCGGCCTCGTACAGGCACAGGGAGGAGCCGATGGCGAGCAGGGTGCGGGGCCCTGGGCGCGCGCCGGCCGCCGCCGCACCGGCCAGGGCGTCACCGGGGACGGTGAACAGCGCGGGCAGGCGCAGCAGTTCGGCCCAGGCACCCGCGCGGCCGGAGCCGGTCGGGCGGGGCGCGCGGGGCGTGCCGCCGCCGGGGGTCGAGGCGTCGTCCGCGCCGTCCGGGCCGCGCCCCGCGGCTCCGGCGCGTGCGGACGCGTCCCGCGCCACGGTGACCGTGCGGCTCACCGCTGCGCCCCGGGGTCGTCGGCGCCGTCCCGCAGCCGCTCGGCGAAGCCCACCAGCTCCGCGTACTGCTCGGCCAGTGACGACGGGCCATGGCCCACCGGGTCCTTGAAGTAGAAGCCCAGTTCGCCCTGCGGGCCGGACAGGCCCCTTTCGTGGGCGCGGGCGACCAGCCGCGCCAAGTCGAGTACGAGCGGCGCGGCGAGCGCCGAGTCGCAGCCCTGCCAGGTGGTCTGGAGGACCATGCGGGCGCCGAGGAAGCCGTCGAAGGCGATGTGGTCCCAGGCGGTCTTCCAGTCACCGAGCGCGGGCACGTCGTCGATGTGGACCTCGCCCTCGGGCGCGGCGCCGAGGGTGTCGGCGAGGACGCGTTCCTTGCCCGCGTTCTTGGCGGCGGCCGCCGCGGGGTCGGCGAGGGCGGCGCCGTCGCCGCCGCCCAGGAGGTTGGTGCCGGACCAGGCGCGCACGGCGAGGGCGCGTTGCAGGAACATCGGGCCGAGTACTGAGCGCAGCAGGGTCTGCCCGGTTTTACCGTCGCGGCCCGCGTAGGGCACGCCCGAGGAGTCGGCGAGCGGGGCCAGCACCGGGTGGTGCAGGCCCGTGGAGGGGGTGAAGTTGACGTAGGGGCAGCCGGCGCGCAGGGCGGCCGCCGCGTAGAGGGAGCTGGGCGGCAGCGTGCCGTCGGTGGGGACGGGTTCGGTGGAGGCGACGTTGACCACGACGGCGCCCGCGAGGCCCTGGCGCCGCACGAAGTCGCTGATGTCGGCCGCGAACACGTCGATCCACTCGTCCTGGGTGCGGTCCGGGCCGCCGTCCGCGCCCCCGGGGTGGGGGCCGCCAGGCCTGATCTCCTGGTCGGCGGCGACGAGTTCGGCGTGTACGGCGGACGGCAGGCCGTGCGGCAGGACGCCACCGGCGGCGAGGTGCTCGGCACGCTTGGGCAGCGGGCAGTCGACGGTGTCGTGACCGCCGAAGACGAGGGACGACAACGATGGCAGACCGCACGAGGCGAAGGGTGCGGTCTCGGTGACCATCCCGGTCGGCGGATGGAGCCCGGCGGCGACGGCCGCGCAGCCCGCGACAGCGGTGGTGGCCACGGAACCGCGCGCACCGATGAGCCAGACACCGAGGCGGGGGGCCGAGGAGGGGGTGGGCAGGGACGGTTCGGCGGACATGGGCAGCCTCCTTGTCGTACGCGAACCGGGTGCGAGTGCCGGAAGCGGGGCCCGGGCGCGGTGCCCGGCGAGACGGCGGGCGGAGGTCCGGCGTCCTCCGCCCGCCGCCGTTCTAGTCGCCCTTGGCGGGCAGTTCCTTCAGCTGGATGTCGCGGAAGGAGACCTGGTCGTCGGCGCCGTGGTTCTGGAGGCCGATGTAGCCGTCGGTCAGGCTCCGCTCGGGGTCCTTGTTGGTGAAGTCGTTGATCTTGACTCCGTTGAGGAACACCTGGAGGCGTTCGCCCTGGACCTTGATCTCGTAGGAGTTCCACTGGCCGGGCGGACGCAGGACCTGGTCACGGGCCTTGATGTTCGCCGACTTGAAGGAGTAGACGGAGCCCGTGGTGCGGTCGGGCGCGTCCGTGGCGTCGATCTGGATCTCGTAGCCCTTGTTCACCGCGGACCAGGGGTCGTCGGAGGCCGGGAAGCCCACGAAGATCCCGGAGTTGTCGTCCCCCCGCATCTTCCAGTCGAGCTTGAGGGAGTACGACTCCAGCTCCTTGGCCTGGTACCAGAGCAGGCCCATGCCGCCCTCGGACTCCAGGGCGCCGTCCTTGACGTCGAACGTGCCGGGGCCGGCCTGCTTCCAGCCGTCCAGGGTCTGGCCGTTGAAGATGTCCCGGTAGCCCTTGTCCGGCTTGCAGTCCGCCTTGACCTGGCCGGTGGCGTACTGCATGCCGCCGAGCAAATGGGTGCGGAAGGCCTCGTCGGCGTACGACTCCTTGGTGTGGCCGCCGCCGGTGTAGAAGGAGCGGCCGCCGCCGTAGCTCTGGCACCAGGCGATGGGGTGGTCGCCCTTCATGGTGCCGCCCTCGTAGGTGGTCTCGTCGAGGGTGGCGAGGACCTTGGCCTGCTCGCGCGGGTTGGTGCGGTAGTTGTACCACTCGTCGGTGCGCTCCCACGCGTCGTCCAGGTGCGCGGTCGACGGGTGGTCGTGGTCCTCGACGCGCACGGTGGCCTTCTGGATGGCCGGGTGCGAGGCGAAGTGGGCGCCGACGAGGCCGCCGTAGAACTCCCAGTCGTACTCGGTGTCGGCGGCGGCGTGGATACCCATGTAGCCGCCGCCGTTCTTGACGTAGTTCTCGAACGCCTTCTGCTGGTCGGCGTCGAGCACGTCACCGGTGGTGGACATGAAGGCCACCGCGTCGTACTTGGCGAGGTTGGCCGTGGTGAACTGCCTGGCCTCCTCGGTCGCGGTGACGGAGATGCCGGCCGGGGCGCCCAGCTCCTTCAGCGCGGCGACACCCTCCGGGATGGAGTCGTGCCGGAAGCCCGCCGTCTTGGAGAAGACCAGGACCTTCTTGCCCTTCTTGGACGGCTCCTTGGAGAACTCGAAGTCGTCCACGTCGTACAGCGCGCCGTCGCCGCCCCGGAAGACCAGGTAGATCTCCGTGGTGCGCTTCGGCAGCGACCGCAGCGGCACGTCGATGTTCTGGAACGTCTCCCAGCTGCCGGTCGGCGGGATGTACGCCGAGCCGTGCAGCTTGCCGGTGGGCGAGCCGGTGCGCAGTTCGACGAAGCCGCCGGCGCCGCCGGAGGAGGCCCGGACGGTCAGCTTCTTCTGCCCGTCGAACCTGTAGGGGCTGAAGGAGATCCAGTCGCCGTCGTCGATGTCGCCGACGGTCTTGCCGCCGTTGGCGCCGGTCTTGTCGTACGTCTTCACGCCCGACTGGGTGGTGAAGTGTTCGGCCTGGCGGTGCAGCGGCTGGATCACGGTGCGCGCGGTGCCGGTCAGGGCCTCCTGGCCGCCTGCCCCGCCGTCGGTGTAACTGGCGCCGACGACGCCGTAGATGTTGGCGTTGGGGTCGTGTCCGCCGTCGCCCGGCGGCGGCTTGAGGGTGCCCTCACAGCCCATCTCGCTGGTCAGCTCGTGGGCGTGGGAGTCGTGGCCGAGGCTGTAGGCGACCTTGACCTTCGAGCAGTCGACCGTCTCCTCGGGATCGGTGACGGTCACCTTGAAGGGGACGGGCTCGCCGAAGGCGGCCAGGCTGCCGTTGCCCGGTACCTCGATCTTCACCTTGGGCTCGGTGTTGCCGACCACGATGCGGACACTGGCGCTGCCGGTGTTGCCCTCGGGGTCCTTCGCGGTGAAGGTCGCGGTGTAGGTGCCGACCTTCTTGTACTTGTGGGTGGGGGTGAGGCCCTCGCCCTCGGTGCCGTCGCCGAAGTCCCAGCTGTAGGTGAGGTCCGGGGAGTCGGCGTCCTTGACGGAGGCGGTGAACTTGACCTTCAGACCGGCGGCGCCGGACGTCTTGTCGGCGCTCACCTCGGCGATCGGGGAGAAGCCGTCCTCGGCGTTCTCGATCCGGTAGAGCGCGGAGTTCTCGTCGCCCTGGAACCAGGAGACGCCGTAGTCCAGCACGTAGAGCGCGCCGTCGGGGCCGAACTCCATGTCCATGATCTGGGTGCCGGTCCACGGGAAGTCGTTGATCTTCGCGACCGTCCCGTCGGCGTTCTGCTCGATCCGCTTGATCCAGCGGCGGCCGAACTCACCCGCGAAGAAGTCGCCGTCGTACGCCTCGGGGAACTTCACGGAGGAGTCCAGCTC
Source organism: Streptomyces sp. NPDC058812 (assembly GCF_042744565.1). Classification (NCBI taxonomy): domain Bacteria; kingdom Bacillati; phylum Actinomycetota; class Actinomycetes; order Kitasatosporales; family Streptomycetaceae; genus Streptomyces; species Streptomyces sp. NPDC058812. The sequence goes on along the minus strand of NZ_JBHYOB010000007.1, from coordinate 163,281 downwards.
GGGGTCGTAGCGGTAGACCGGGCCGGCCATCGGGGACTCGGAGCCGGTGCCGAACTCGGGCACGCTGCCGTCGTCGTAGGGGATCCAGGCGGCCTGCGCGGGCGGCAGGTCGACGAGGCCCGTGTTGTGCGGCGAGGTGTTCTTCGGGGCGGCGCAGTCGAACTTCTCGCCGGAGGTCTTGGTGGCGAAGTCGTAGTCGACGTAGGCGTCGTTGTCGCCGGTGCAGAACGGCCAGCCGAAGTTGGCGGGCTTGGTCACCTTGGCGAACTCGACCTGTCCCGCCGGGCCCCGGTTCGGGTCGGCGGCACCGGCGTCGGGGCCGTAGTCACCGACGTAGATGGTGCCGGTCTTGTCGTCGACGCTCATCCGGAACGGGTTGCGGAAGCCCATCGCGTAGATCTCGGGACGGGTCTTCTCGGTGCCCGGGGCGAAGAGGTTGCCCTCCGGGACGGTGTACGAGCCGTCCTCGGCGACCTTGATGCGCAGGATCTTGCCGCGCAGGTCGTTGGTGTTGCCGGAGCTGCGGCGGGCGTCGAAGGCCGGGTTGCGGTCCGGTCGCTCGTCGATCGGCGTGAAGCCGTCGGAGGCGAAGGGGTTGGTGTCGTCGCCGGTGGACAGGTAGAGGTTGCCCTCGGCGTCGAAGTCGATGTCGCCGCCGACGTGGCAGCAGGTGCCGCGGGAGGCCGCGACGTCCAGCACCTTCTTCTCGCTGGCCATGTCCAGCGTGCCGTTGGCGCCCAGGACGAAGCGGGAGAGGCGGTTGACGCCGTCGAACTTCTCGAAGTCCTCGGCGGTGCCGGTCTCGGGGGCGTCGCCCGCGGGGGTGTCGAGCGGCGGGGCGTAGTAGAGGTAGATCGCCCGGTTGTTCTTGAAGTCCGGGTCGATGCCGACGCCCTGCAGCCCCTCCTCGTCGTGGCTGTAGACGTCGAGCTTGCCGGCGACCTTGGTGACGCCGCCCTGGTCGGTGAGGCGCAGCGTGCCGTCGCGCGAGGTGTGCAGGACGCTGCGGTCCGGGAGCACGGCGAGCGACATCGGCTCGCCCATCTCGGGTTCGCCCTTGGCGAGCGGTACCTGCTGGAACTGTCCCTCGGCGGCTGCCGGTTCATCGTGTTCCGGGTGGCCGGGGTGGGCGCCGGCGACGGTCGCCGGGGTACCCACGGCCAGCATCAGGCCGGTCAGCAGGGCGAGGGTGGTGCGAAGCCTGGTGGGTTTGGACTTTCCGAGTCTGCTTCGGTGCACGAAGTCCCTCCGGGAACGGGATGGGCCGTACGGGATGGGTGCGAAGACGTGCCGTGCGGGCGCCGGGGTGCGCCGTCACCCCGGAGGTATGGGTGTCCTGAACACTTCAGGGACGGTAACCGCGTTCTTCCGGGGCCAACACCCCTTGGGCCAGGACTGATTCAACTTTTGCCCAATGCGGGACAAAGTAGGATTCGGGCAGGTCGGACCGGGGACCGGCGGACATTCCGGCCCCCGCCCCCGACCTGCCGTGGGGCTGCGTGTATCAGCTGTCGACGCGCCCCGGCTCAGCTGTTGAACGCGGCGTCGAAGGACGCGCTGGGCGGCTCGAAGTCGAAGGCCTTGAGACGGGTGAGAGCCTCGGGGGCCCCCTGGAGCCGGTCCATGCCGGCGTCCTCCCACTCGACGGAGACGGGACCCCGGTAGTCGATGGAGCGCAGCATCCGGAAGACGTCCTCCCAGGGCACGTCACCGTGGCCGGCCGACACGAAGTCCCAGCCGCGGCGCGGGTCGCCCCACGGCAGGTGGGAGCCGAGCCGCCCGTTGCGGCCGTCGAGACGCTTGCGGGCCTCCTTGCAGTCGACGTGGTAGATCCGGTCGCGGAAGTCCCACAGGAAGCCGACGGGGTCGAGGTCCTGCCACACGAAGTGGGACGGGTCGAAGTTGAGGCCGAAGGCGGGCCGGTGGTCGACCGCCTCCAGGGCCCGCTGGGTGGTCCAGTAGTCGTAGGCGATCTCGCTGGGGTGGACCTCGTGGGCGAACCGCACGCCCTCGGCGTCGAAGACGTCGAGGATCGGGTTCCAGCGGTCGGCGAAGTCCTGGTACCCGCGCTCGATCATCGACTCGGGGGCGGGCGGGAACATGGCGACCAGGTGCCAGATGGCCGACCCGGTGAAGCCGATGACGGTGTCGACGCCGAGGCGTGCCGCGGCCCGTGCGGTGTCCTTGATCTCGGCGGCGGCGCGCTGCCGCACGCCCTCCGCGTCGCCGTCGCCCCAGATGCGGCCGGGCAGGATGGCCTGGTGGCGTTCGTCGATGATGGCGTCGCAGACCGCCTGGCCGACGAGGTGGTTGGAGATCGCCCAGCACTTCAGCCCGTACTTGTCGAGCAACTGGTGGCGGGAGTCCACGTAGGAGGGGTCCGCGAGGGCCTTGTCGACCTCGAAGTGGTCGCCCCAGCAGGCGAGTTCCAGTCCCTCGTAGCCGAAGTCGCGGGCGAGGCGGCAGACCTCCTCCAGGGGCAGGTCCGCCCACTGGCCGGTGAAGAGAGTGAAGTTGCGCGGCATGTCGCTGCCAGCCTCCTCAGAGGGCGATCGGGGTGTAGACGGAGTTCTTCTCGGCGCTCTCCTCCACCGCCGCGAGCACGCGCTGCACCTGCAGCCCGTCGGCGAAGGACGGTTCGGGCCGACGGCCCTCGGCGACGGCGTGGACGAGATCGCGCACCTGGTGGACGAAGGTGTGCTCGTAGCCGAGCCCGTGGCCCGGCGGCCACCAGGCGTCCAGGTAGGGGTGCTCGGGTTCGGTGACGAGGATGCGGCGGAATCCGGCGTGCTCCCCCGGCTCCGTACCGTCGTGGTACGACAGCTCGTTGAGCCGCTCCAGGTCGAAGGCGAGCGAGCCGCGCTCACCGTTGAGTTCGATGCGCAGGGCGTTCTTGCGGCCGGTGGCGTACCGGGTGGCCTCGAAGGAGACGAGGGCGCCGGAGGTGAGACGGCCGGTGAAGACGGCGGCGTCGTCGACCGTGACCTCGCCGGTGACGCCGTCCGCCGAGCCCGCCGACAGCCCGCGGGCGGCGCCCTCGGGCAGCGGGCGTTCCCGTACGAAGGTCTCGGTGAGGGCGGAGACGCCCGCGATCCGCTCCCCCGTCAGGTACTGCGCGAGGTCGACGATGTGCGCGCCCAGGTCGCCGAGGGCTCCGGAACCGGCCAGCTCCTTGCGCAGCCGCCAGGTCAGCGGCGCCTTCGGGTCCACCAGCCAGTCCTGGAGGTACGTCACCCGCACGTGCCGCAGCCGGCCGACGCGGCCCTCTGCCACCATCCGCCGGGCCAGCGCGGTGGCCGGCACCCGGCGGTAGTTGAACCCGACCATCGCCAACTGGCCCCGGGCGTGGGCCTCGTCGGCGGCCCGGGTCATCGCCTCCGCCTCCGCGACGGTGTTGGCCAGCGGTTTCTCGCACAGGACGTGCTTTCCGGCGGCGAGCGCGGCCAGCGCGATCTCGGCGTGGCTGTCGCCGGGGGTGCAGATGTCGACGAGGTCGATGTCGTCCCGTTCCAACAGGGCCCGCCAGTCGGTCTCGGCGCTCGCCCAGCCGTGCCGGTCGGCCGCGGTGCGGACGGCGTCGGCGTCCCGGCCGCAGATCGCGGCCAGTACCGGGTTCAGCGGCAGGTCGAAGACCCGGCCGGCGGTGCGCCAGCCCTGGGAGTGTGCGGCACCCATGAAGGCGTAGCCGACCATGCCGACGCGCAGCGGCGGTCTGGTCGCGGATGCCCCCGTCGCCCTGGTTCCGGTCCCGCTGTCGGTCCCGGTTCCGGCGGCTGATGCCTCCGCCCCGGCCCCCTCGGGCTGCTGCGGCTGTCCCATGCGGATGTCCTCCTCGTCGTGGTGGCGCGGTGGGGGGTGGGCCCCGCCCGACGGCCGGCTGGTCAGGCCGGCCATGGGGCGGCGGCCCTCACTTGAAGCCCGTGGACATGTACTGGTCGACGTTCTCCTTGTCGACGACGGCCGAGTAGCAGGTGACGGTCGAGGGGATCTCGAACTCGGCGAGGCCGCTGATGCCCTTGCCCTGGCCGAGGGCGCGGGCCAGGTCGATGGCGGAGGCGGCCATGGTCGGCGGGTAGAGCACGGTCGCCTTCAGTACGCCGCTGTCCGCCTTGATGGCCTGGAAGGCGGAGAGCGCACCCGCGCCGCCGACCATCAGGAAGTCGTCGCGGCCGGCCTGCTCGATGGCGCGCAGCGCGCCCACGCCCTGGTCGTCGTCGTGGTTCCACATGGCGTCGAAGTCCGACTGGGCCTGGAGCAGCTGGGCCATCTTGGCCTGGCCGGACTCGACGGTGAAGTCGGCGGCCTGACGGGCCACCTTCTTGATGTTCGGGTAGTTCTTCAGGCCGTCGTCGAAGCCCTTGGTGCGCTGCTGGGTCAACTCCAGGTTGTCCAGGCCGGCCAGCTCGATGACCTTGGCGTCCGGCTGGTCCTTGAGCTTCTCGCCGATGTAGTGCGCGGCGTTGAGGCCCATGCCGTAGTTGTCGCCGCCGATCCAGCAACGGTAGGCCTGGGGGCTGTTGAAGATGCGGTCGAGGTTCACGACCGGGATGCCGGCGCGCATGGCCTGCAACCCGACCTGGGTGAGCGCCTTGCCGTCGGCGGGCAGCACCACCAGGACGTCGACCTTCTTGTTGATGAGGGTCTCGATCTGGCCGATCTGCTGGGCGGTGTCGTTGGAGCCCTCGGTGACCTCGAGGGTGACGTCCGAGTACTTCTCCGCGCGCTTCTTCGCGTTGTCGTTGACGGCGTTGAGCCAGCCGTGGTCGGCCTGCGGGCCGGCGTAGCCGATGGTGACGGCCTTGCCCGGCTTGTCGTCGGCGGCCGGCTGCGTGTCCGCGGCCTTGTCGCCGCTGTCGTCGGGTTCGTTGCTCGTGCACCCGGTGAGGACGGCACCGGCGGACACGGCGGCGGCTCCGAAGAGCAGTCCTCTGCGGCTCGTGAGGTTCGTCATGACGGTGGACCCTTTCCTCAGTGCGTGCTTGCGGTACGGCGCTGGACCAGCACGGCGGCGACGATGATCGCGCCCTTGGCGATCTGCTGGACGTCGCTCTGCAGGTTGTTGAGGGCGAAGATGTTGGTGATCGTGGTGAAGATCAGGACGCCCAGCACGGAGCCGATGATGTGGCCGCGCCCGCCGGTCAGGAGCGTTCCGCCGATGATCGCGGCAGCGATGGCGTCGAGTTCGTAGAGGTTGCCGTTGGTGTTCTGGCCGGAGCCGGCCAGGACGATCAGCAGGAAGGCGGCGATGCCGCAGCACAGCCCGGACAGCAGGTAGAGGTAGAGCCGCTGGCGGCGGACGTCGATGCCGGCCAGCCGGGCGGCCTCCGCGTTGCCGCCGATGGCGACCGTGCGGCGGCCGAAGGTGGTCCGGTTGAGGACCAGCCAGCCGATGACGGTGACGGCCGCGAACACCAGGACCAGGGGCGGGATGCCGAGGATGTAGGCGTCGCGCTCGCCGAGGTCCAGGACGCTGGGCACCGTGACGACCTGGGTCCGGCCGTCGGTGATCTGTTCCGCGAGGCCGCGCGCCGAGGCCAGCATGGCGAGGGTGGCGATGAACGGCACCATCTGGCCGAACGCGATGAGCACCCCGTTGACCAGTCCGCAGCCCACACCGACCACGACCGCCGTGAAGAGGATGCCGGCGAAACCGTACTCCTGGGTGGCGACCGTGGTCGCCCACACCGAGGCCAGGGCGACGATGGCGCCGACCGACAGGTCGATGCCGCCGGAGACGATGACGAAGGTCATGCCGACGGTGACGACGCCGATCACGGACGCCTGGGTGAGCACCAGCTGGAGGTTGCGGGTGTCGAGGAACGAGTCCGGCTGGGTGATACCGCCGATCAGGACCAGTGCGGCGAGCACCCCGAGCAGGGTGAGGGTGCGGACGTCGGCACGGCCCAACTGGACCCGCCAGGGGGGCGGTCCGCCCACCGGTGCCGCCTTGCCGGTGTCGTCCCGCGGCGGGGACACGTGCTGCGTCATGACGCCGGGCTTCCTTCCATCACGAGGTCGAGTACGCGGTGTTCGTCGAGTTCACGGGCGGGGGCCTCGTGCACGACACGGCCCTCGCGCAGTACCAGCACGCGGTCGGCGAGGCCCAGCACCTCGGGCACCTCGCTGGAGACCAGCAGGACGGCGAGGCCCTCGTCGGCGAGGCGGCGGATGACCGCGTAGAGCTCGGCGCGGGCGCCGACGTCGACGCCGCGGGTGGGTTCGTCGAGCAGCAGGACCTTGCAGCCGCGCAGCAGCCAGCGGGCGAGGACCGCCTTCTGCTGGTTGCCGCCGGACAGGGTGCGCACCGGCGCGGAGGGGTTGTCGGGCCGCAGCGACAGCTCGCGGGTCGCCTTGCGGGCGGCCCCCAGCTCCGCGCCGCGGTCGATCCAGCCGCCGCGTGCGAAGCGGGACATGGCGGAGACCGACACGTTGCGGGTGACGGACTCCAGCATCAGCAGGGCCTGCGCCTTGCGTTCCTCGGGGGCGAGCCCGAGCCCGGCGCGCACCGCGGCGCGCACGCTGCCCGGGCGCAGCGGGCTCCCGTCGACGATGACCTGGCCGGCGCTCGCCTTGCGGGCCCCGTAGACCGTCTCCAGGATCTCGGAGCGGCCGGAGCCGACGAGTCCGGCGAGGCCGACGATCTCTCCGGGGCGGATCTCCAGGTCGAGGGGGGCGAACTCGCCCTCCCGGGCCAGGCCCCGCACGCTCAGGACGGGGTCGCCCCCGGGTGGTCCGGCCGGCCGGTCCGGGAAGACGTACTCGACGTTGCGCCCGGTCATCAGCGCCACCACCTCGCTGGTCGGCGTCGACTCGGCGGGCAGGCCGCCGGCGACGGCCCGGCCGTCCTTGAGGACGGTGACGCGGTCGCCGATGCGGCGGATCTCCTCCAGGCGGTGCGAGATGTAGACGACGGCGACGCCCTCGGCGGTGAGGTCGGCGACGATGCGGAAGAGGTTGTCGACCTCGTCCGGGTCGAGGGCGGCGGACGGCTCGTCCATCACGATCAGCCGTACGTCGTGCGAGAGCGCCCGCGCCATGGAGACGATCTGCTGCTGCGCCGCGGAGAGTTCGCCGACCAGGCGGCCGGGATCGACCTCCGGGTGACCAAGGCGCTTGAGGAGCTGGGCCGTTGACGCCTTGGCCGCTCTGCCCCGCACGACGAAGCCGGCGGCGGTCGGCTCGTGACCGAGGTGGACGTTCTCGGCGACCGACAGGTCCTCCACCAGGTCGAGTTCCTGGTAGATGGTGGCGATGCCGAGCCGCATGGCCGCGATGGGCGAGCGCAGGGTGACGTCCTCGCCCCGCCAGCGGATGGTGCCGGTGTCGGGCTGGTGGGCGCCGGCCAGCACCTTGATGAGGGTGGACTTCCCGGCGCCGTTCTGGCCGAGCAGGCAGTGCACCTCGCCGGCTTGGACGTCGAGGTCGACGCCGTCCAGGGCCCGGACTCCGGGGAACGACTTGGTGATGCCGGACATGCTGAGCAACGGTGGTTCTGGTGCCATGTGAGGTCCCCTCGGCGGGCATGCGGGCCGGTGTCAGGGCAGAGCGGAGCAGGGCAGGACAGGGCGGAGCAGAACAGGGCAAGGCAGGACAGGGCGCTGTGCTGATGGCGCTCAGGAACCGAATGGTGCCTACGCGGGTGAAAGGCGGTGCTACGCGGGTGAGAACAGGTGGTCGCTGATCAGCCGGGCCGCGCCGATGACTCCGGCGGTGGGACCCAACTCGCCCAGTACGATGGGCAGGTTGCCGGTCGCCAGTGGCAGTGACTGGCGGTAGACCTGGGTGCGGATCGCGGCGAGCAGGTTGTGGCCGAGGCCGGTCACCCCGCCGCCGATCACCACCAGACCCGGGTTGAAGAAGCTGACCAGGCCGGCGATGACCTGACCGGTACTGCGGCCGCCCTCCCGGATCAGATCGAGCGCGGTGGCGTCCCCCGCGGCGGCCGCGGCGGCGACATCGGCGGCACTGAGGCCCCCGTTCGCCTCCAGACGGCTCGCGAGCTCGGCCGACAGGCCCTGCTGGGCGGCCTCCGTGGCGTCACGGGCCAGTGCCGCGCCGCTGAAGTGGGCCTCCAGACAGCCCCGGTTGCCGCAGGCACACGGGCGCCCTTCGGGCACGGCCTGGATGTGCCCGATGTCACCCGCGCTGCCCGTCGTCCCGCGGTAGACCTCACCGCCGACGACGATGCCGCAGCCGATGCCGGTACCGATCTTGACGACGAGGAAGTCGTGCACGGTGCGGGCGACGCCCGCGTGCTGCTCCCCCAGCGCCATCAGGTTCACGTCGTTGTCGACCATGACCGGGCAGCCGAGTTCCTGGCTGAGCGCCTCCCGTACGGGGAAGCCGTCCCAGCCCGGCATGATCGGCGGAGCCACCGGCACACCCTCGGGGAAGCGGACCGGCCCCGGGACGCCGATGCCGGCGCCGTCGAAGCCCTCCGCGAGCCCCGAGGCCCGCAACTTGGCGGCCATGGCCAGTACTTGCTCGAAGACCGCGACCGGTCCCTCGCGTACGTCCATGGGCTGGTTGATGTGCCCGAGGATCTCCAGTTCGGCGTTGGTGACGGCGACGTCGACCGAGGTAGCGCCGATGTCGACGCCCAGGAAGCGCAGTTCGGGATTGAGACGGATGTTGTGGCTGCGGCGCCCGCCGCGCGAGGCGGCGAGCCCGTCGGCCACGACCAGTTCCGTCTCCAGCAGCCGGTCCACCTCGACGGCCAGCTTCGACCGGGAGAGGTCGACCTGGTCGCCGAGCTGGGCACGGGAGTTGGGCCCTCCGTCACGCAACAGCTGGAGCAGTCGCGCTTGGTGGGCGTTCGCGGGTCGTGCCGTCATACGTCTCACGAGCCCCTCCCCGCCTCGATCGGCCTTGAGTGTGCCGGTTCCCGGCCACGTCCGTGGCTTGCTTTCGGAGGGAACGTAGCAGTGGGCGCCGGGCGTGGGAAGAAGTCACGCACGAATTACTGCGAACTTTCTCCACTGAGTGGACAAAGAAGTGCGGAGTGCTCGGCTCCGGGACAGCCGACAAGGCCGCCCGGGCATCCCGCCGGGCGGCCTGCGGACAGCCTCCGACCTTACGATTCCTCGCGCTCGTGGTACGAGCGCCGCGTATGTTCGGTGTGCTCGCGCATCAGCCGGGTCGCCGCCTGCTCGTCCCGGCCGGTGATGGCGGCGATCAGGCCGCGGTGCTCGATCCAGGACTGCCGGCCGCGCTGCCGTGCGATCGGCGTGTAGTACCAGCGGACCCGGCGGTCGACCTGTGCGGCGAGTTCGGCGAGGACGGCGTTGCCGGCCAGCTCCATGATCTTCGCGTGGAAACGGGCGTTGAAGGCGACGGCGGCGTCCACGTCGTCGACGGCGACCGCCCGCTCCCCCTCCTCGCACAGCTCCTCCAGGGCGGCCACGCCCGCGCTGCCCGCGTTGGCCGCGGCGAGCCGGGCCGCCTCGGCCTCCAGGAGCGTACGCACCGTCAGGAGCTGGTCGGCCTCCTCCTCGGTCGGCTCGTGCACGAACGCGCCCTGCGCGGGTCGCAGATCGACCCAGCCCTCGGTGTTGAGCCGCTGCAGGGCCTCCCGCACGGGCTGCCTCGACACGCCGAGGTGACCGGCGAGTTCGCTCTCGACGAGGTGCTGGCCGGGCTGGAGGGCCCGGGTGGTGATCAGTTCGAGCAGCGCCTCGTAGACGCGGTCACGCAGCGGACCGGGCCGTTCGAGCTTGGGCACCGCACCCTGCGGCAGTCCTGCGGACAACATCGGTCCCCCTCGAAAGCGACACGAAGACAGCGACGAAGAAAGCGACACGACCGGTACGTCGAGTATCGATTGTCTTTCGTCTACAGTCTACGGCGCTCATGCGTCGCGGGGCCGGGAGTAGTCCACGTCACACAGTCCACGTCATACTCCGGGCCCGGCAGGGCCGCTGTTCAGGGACAGCGGACGACCTGGCCGGCGTAGGAGAGGTTCCCGCCGAAGCCGAAGAGCAGCACCGGGTCCCCGGTGGTGATCTCGCCGCGCTCCACCAGCTTGGAGAACGCGAGCGGGATGCTCGCCGCCGAGGTGTTGCCGGACTCGACGACATCGCGGGCGACGACGGCGTTGACGGCGCCGATCTTCGCGGCGAGGGGTTCGATGATGCGCAGGTTCGCCTGGTGCAGGACGACCGCGGCGAGGTCGGCCGGTTCCAGTCCGGACCGCTCGCAGGCCTGGCGCGCGATGGCGGGCAGCCGGGTGGTCGCCCAGCGGTAGACGCTCTGCCCCTCCTGCGCGAAGCGGGGCGGCGTGCCCTCGATACGGACCGCGTTCCCCATCTCGGGCACCGACCCCCACAGCACGGGGCCGATCCCCGCGTCCTCACCGGGCGCGCAGGCCTCCACGACGGCGGCCCCCGCCCCGTCACCGACGAGCACGCAGGTGGTGCGGTCGGTCCAGTCGGTCACCTCGGACATCTTGTCCGCGCCGATGACCAGGGCCCTGCTCGACGAGCCGGACCGCACGGCGTGGTCGGCGGTGGCCAGGGCGTGGGTGAAGCCGGCGCACACGACGTTGACGTCCAGCGCGGCGGGCCCGGGGATGCCGAGCCGGGCCGCGACGCGCGCGGCGGTGTTCGGGGAGCGGTCGATCGCGGTGGAGGTGGCGACCACGACCATGTCCACGTCCGCGGGCGTCAGCCCGGCCGACGCGAGCGCCTTGGCGGCGGCGTGCCCGGCCAGCTCGTCGACCGGCTCGTCGGGCCCGGCGATACGGCGGGAGTGAATACCGACCCGGCTCCTGATCCACTCGTCGCTGGTGTCGACCATGCCCGCCAGGTCCTCGTTGGTGAGAACCCGGGCGGGCTGGTAATGGCCGAGGGCGCTGATGCGGGAGCCGTGCATGGGTGGAGTCCTCGATGCCTCGGGTACGGGATCCACCAGTGTGATCAGTGACCGACGGGTACGACGGCAGGTGATACGACAGGAAACGGGCGCCCGGCTTGTCGGCTTCGGTCAGCATCCCGGGCGCCCTCGCCCGCGTCCTGCCCTCACCCGGTGAACAGCTGGGTCGCCTTCCGGACGAGTTCGTACAGCCCGTAGGCGAGCGGTGCGCCCACCCAGAGCCAGGTGAAGGCGATCAGCGGGCGCCGGTCGGGAAGGTCAGGCGGACTCTGGCTGCTGTCGTCGGACATCGGTGCCCTCCTTCGGTGCCGGGGCGGCCAGGACGTGGTGGCGGGCGTGGACCGGACGGACCAGCTCGTTGGCGACGAAGCCGACGGCCAGCAGCCCGATCATGATGACGAAGGACGTCCCGTACAGGGCGGAGCCGTGCCGTCCGGCCTCCTCCTGCCGGTCGGCGATCCAGTTCACGATCAGCGGCCCGAGGACGCCGGCCGTCGACCAGGCGGTGAGCAGCCGCCCGTGGATCGCACCGACCTGGTAGGTGCCGAAGAGGTCCTTGAGATAGGCGGGGATCGTGGCGAAGCCACCGCCGTAGAAGGACAGGACCACCAGGGCGCACAGGACGAACAGCGGCTTGGAGGAGTCGCCGAACAGGGCGATCAGCGCGTACATCAGCGCGCCGACGCCGAGGTACACGCGGTAGATGTTCTTGCGCCCGATCAGGTCGGAGGTCGAGGACCAGCCGATCCGGCCCGCCATGTTGGCCGCCGAGAGCAGGGCGACGAATCCCGCGGCGGCGGTCACCGACACCGGCGTCGAGGTGTCGGCGAAGAAGTCCGTGATCATCGGCGCGGCCTTCTCCAGGATGCCGATGCCGGCCGTCACGTTCATGCAGAGCACCACCCAGAGCAGCCAGAACTGGGGGGTGCGCACGGCACCGCGCGCCGAGACCTGGACCCCGTCGAGCGCGACCGCCCCGCCGTCCGCCCGTTCCTTCGGGCGCGGCACCCGTACCAGCAGGACGCCCAGCAGCATGAAGACGGCGTACGTCACTCCGTGCACGAGGAAGGCCAGGGCGATGCCCGAGCTGTCGGTGCCGAAGGACTCCAGCATCTGCGCCGACCAGGGCGAGGCGATGAGCGCGCCGCCGCCGAAGCCCATGATGGCGATGCCGGTGGCCATGCCGGGCCGGTCCGGGAACCACTTGATCAGCGTGGAGACGGGCGAGATGTAGCCGATGCCGAGACCGATCCCGCCGACGAAGCCGTAGCCGAGGACGATCAGCCAGTACTGCTCCACGGCCGCGCCTAGCGCGGAGAGCAGGAAGCCGGACGAGAAGCAGACCAGGGCGACGGTCATCGCCCAGCGCGGTCCGTGGCGCTCCACGAGCGTGCCGCCGAACGCGGCGGAGAGCCCGAGCATGACGATGCCGAGCTGGAAGGGGAGCGCGCTCTGCGTGCCGCTGAGGCCGAGCGCGGACTCCAGGGGCGGCTTGAACACGGACCAGGCGTACGCCTGGCCGATGGAGAGGTGGACCGAGAGGGCGGCGGGGGGAACGAGCCAGCGGCTCCAGCCCGGGGGCGCGACGGGGGGACTCATGAGTCCCCAACCGTAGGCAGAGGGAAAGCGGTTGAGAAGGCAGTTGAGCAGACAACCACCGTCCTTGCACAAAGCCTTGCTGGGTCAACTTCCATACTGTAGACAATATTTCGTCGACAGTAGCGCCGGAACCGACGGAAGGTCGGAGGCGGGTTCGGTCGGCAGTTCCTCGGTATCCCTCGACCGAACGGAGCTCCCTCGCCATGAAAGTCGCAGTCCTCGGCGCCGGGGCGATCGGCGCCTACGTCGGCGCCGCGCTCCACCGTGCGGGCGCCGACGTCCATCTCATCGCCCGTGGACCCCACCTGGCGGCCATGAGGCAGTACGGCGTACGGGTGCGCAGCCCGCGCGGCGACTTCACCGCGCACACCCGCGCCACCGACGACCCGGCCGAAGTCGGCCCGGTCGACTACGTGTTCCTGGGCCTGAAGGCCAACTCGTACGCGGCGTGCGGGCCGCTGATCGAGCCGCTGCTGCACGACACCACGGCGGTCGTGGCCGCCCAGAACGGCATCCCCTGGTGGTACTTCCACCGGCACGGCGGCCCGTACGACGGACGTCGCCTGCGGAGCGTGGACCCGTCCGGCACGGTCAGTGCGGTGCTCGCGCCCGAACGGGCCGTCGGCTGCGTCGTCTACGCGGCCACCGAGCTGGCGGGGCCGGGCGTCGTACGGCACCTGGAAGGCACCCGCTTCTCGATCGGTGAGCCGGACCGGTCCGTCTCGGCGCGCTGCGCGGCGTTCAGCGAGGCGATGCGTACGGGCGGCCTGAAGTGTCCCGTCGAACCGGACCTGCGCAACGACGTCTGGCTGAAGCTGCTCGGCAACATCTCCTTCAACCCGATCAGCGCCCTGGCGCGGGCCACCATGCGACAGATGTGCGCGCACGGCGGCACCCGCCAGGTGATCGGCACCATGATGGCCGAGACCCTGGCGGTCGCCGAGGCCCTCGGCTGCGAGGTCGGCGTCTCCATCGAACGCCGCCTCGCGGGCGCCGAGAAGGTCGGCGACCACCGCACCTCCACGCTCCAGGACCTGGAGCGCGGAAAGCCGCTCGAACTCGACGTGCTCCTCGCGGCCGTCGTCGAACTGGCGGAGATCACCGGCGTGGAGGTGCCCACCCTGCGCACCGTGCACGCCATCTCGGACCTGCTCGCGCTGAGGAGCGCCGCATGAGGAAACGGCAACCGAAGACCTACACCCGGCTCACCCATCCGCTGGTGCGCGACTCCCGCGACGCGCCGTTGCGCCGGGCGACCTGGGACGAGGCCCTGGACCGGACCGCCCGGGGCCTGGCGGCGGCGCGCGGCGCGTTCGGCATGTTCTCCTGCGCCCGGGCGACCAACGAGATGAACTACGTGGCGCAGAAGTTCGCCCGGGTCGTCATGGGCACCCACAACGTCGACTCCTGCAACCGCACCTGCCACGCGCCGAGCGTCGCGGGCCTGTCGGCCGCCTTCGGCTCGGGCGGCGGGACCTCCTCGTACGAGGAGATCGAACACACCGACGTGATCGTGATGTGGGGCTCCAACGCCCGCTTCGCGCACCCGATCTTCTTCCAGCACGTGCTGAAGGGCATCCGGGGCGGCGCCCGCATGTACGCAATCGATCCGCGCCGCACCTCCACCGCCGAGTGGGCGGAGAGCTGGCTCGGCCCGAACGTCGGCACCGACATCCCCATGGCGCACGCGATCGGCCGCGAGATCATCCACGCCGGGCTCGTCAACGAGGCGTTCGTCGGGCGGGCGACCACCGGCTACGAGGAGTACCGGGCCCTGGTCGAACCGTGGACGCTCTCCCTCGCGGAGAAGGTGACGGGCGTACCGGCCGCCGCGATCCGTGACCTCGCGCACGCCTACGCCCGCGCCGAGCGCGCCCAGCTGTGCTGGACCCTCGGCATCACCGAGCACCACAACGGCACCGACAACGTCCGTGCGCTGATCAACCTCTCCCTGCTCACCGGCCACGTCGGCCGCTACGGCTCCGGGCTCCAGCCCCTGCGCGGCCAGAACAACGTGCAGGGCGGCGGGGACATGGGCGCGATCCCCAACCGGCTGCCCGGCTTCCAGGACGTGCTCGACCCCGAGGTCCGGCTGAAGTTCGAGACGGCCTGGGACACGGTCGTCCAGCCGCACCACGGCCTCACCCTGACGGAGATGTTCGAGGCCATGGACGACGGCACGCTGCGCGCCGTCTACTGCGTCGGCGAGAACCCCGCGCAGTCGGAGGCGGACGGCGAACAGGCCGTACGACGGCTGCGGGCGCTGGACTTCCTCGTCGTGCAGGACATCTTCCTGACGAAGACCGCCGAGCTGGCCGACGTGGTCCTCCCGGCGACCGCCGGCTGGGCCGAGACCGACGGCACCACCACCAACAGCGAGCGGCGCGTCCAGCGCGTCCGCAAGGCCGTGACCCCGCCCGGGGAGGCACGGGAGGACGTCGACATCCTCTGCGCCCTGGCGGCCCGCCTCGGCCACGACTGGAAGTACGCCGACGCCGAGGCCGTCTGGAACGAGCTGCGGTCTCTGTCACCGGACCACCACGGAATGACGTACGCGCGCCTGGAGGAGCATCAGGGCATCCAGTGGCCGTGCCCGAGCACCGACGGACTCGAACCGACCTACCTGCACGGCCGTCTGTGGGAGCCGGATCCCGACCGGCGCGGCCCGCGCGCGCCCTTCGGCATCGTCCGGCACGACCCGCCCGTGGACCTCACCGACGAGGAGTACCCGATCAGGCTGACCACGGGCAGACGGCTCGACTCCTACAACACCGGTGTGCAGACCGGAAGTTACTCGTCCCCTCTCCGCCGTGGCGAGTCCGTCGAGCTGTGCCCGGAGGACGCCGAACGCTACGGAGTGGTGGTCGGCGAGGAGGTACGGGTGGCCTCGCGGCGCGGGTCGGTGGTCGCGCCCGTGTGGGTCGACACCGCGCTCCGACCGGGGCTCGCCTTCATGAGCTTCCATTTCCCCGACGAGGTGGACACCAACCAGCTGACCATCGAGGCCAACTGCCCGATCGCCGGGACGGCGGAGTTCAAGGCCTCGGCGATCCGGATCGAGAAGGTGAGCACCGGTGGACCTGCGCTTCGGTGACAGCAAGCCGACGGACGAGGAACGCGCGGCCGTCGACGCCCTGCTCGGCCCGCCCGAGTCGTCCTGGGAGGGCGCCGCCCGCGACGGGACGGACGCCGCCGACCTGCGCTGGGCACGCGGCGGACGGGAGGCCCGGGACCGCCGCGACCTGCTGCTGCCGGGGCTGCACGCCCTCAACGACCGGGTCGGCTGGCTCAGCGAGGGCGCCCTGGACTACCTGTGCCGGCGCCTGACGGTGCCGCCGGCGGAGGCGTACGGGGTCGCCACGTTCTACGCGATGTTCTCGGTCCGCCCCCGCCCGGCAACGGTGCTCCACCTCTGCACCGACCTGGCGTGCGCGGCGGCCGGGGCGAGCGACCTGTGCGCGGCCGTGGAGAGGCGACTGGGGCCGGGGAGCGGGGTGCGGGCCGAGCGCGGCCCGTGCCTGGGCCTGTGCGAACGGGCACCGGCGGCTCTGGCGATACGCGCGGGCCACTCAGGGCTGCGGGCCACCGCCGTATGCGCCCCCGCCACCCCGGACACCGCCGTCCACGCCGCCACCGCCCCCGAATCCGCCCCAGCCGAGCCCCCACCCGCCGCAGCGGTCCCCCAGACCGGCGAGCCCACCCTCGCCCTCCTGGCACGCGTCGGCACCACCGACCCCGCCTCCCTCGACGACTACCGCGCCCACGGCGGCTACACGGCCCTGCGCCGCGCCTTCGAGCTGGGCCCGGCCGGCGTCATCCGCGAGGTCACCGACGCGGGCCTGGTCGGCCGCGGCGGCGCCGCCTTCCCCACCGGACGCAAGTGGCAGGCGACGGCCGCCCAGCCCGACCATCCGCATTACCTCGTCTGCAACGCCGACGAGTCCGAGCCCGGCACCTTCAAGGACCGCGTACTCATGGAGGGCGACCCGTACGCGCTCGTCGAGGCGATGACGATCGCCGCGTACGCCACCGGCGCGCACAAGGGCTACCTCTACCTCCGCGGCGAGTACCCGCGCGCCCTCGCCCGCCTCACCCACGCCATCACGCGGGCCCGCACCCGCGGCCTGCTCGGCGACGACGTCCTCGGCCAGGGCTACGCCTTCGACATCGAGATCCGGCGGGGCGCGGGCGCGTACATCTGCGGTGAGGAGACGGCCCTGTTCAACTCCATCGAGGGCTACCGGGGCGAGCCCCGCTCCAAGCCGCCGTTCCCGGTGGAGAAGGGCCTGTTCGGCAAGCCGACGGTGGAGAACAACGTCGAGACACTGGTCAACGTGCTGCCGATCCTGACCACGGGCGCCCCGGCGTACGCGGCGATCGGCACGGCGACGTCCACCGGCCCCAAGCTGTACTGCGTGTCGGGAAGCGTGGACCGCCCCGGCGTCTACGAACTCCCGTTCGGCGCCACACTGGGCGAGCTGCTCACGCTCGCCGGAG
Organism: Streptomyces sp. NPDC058812; assembly: GCF_042744565.1. Classification (NCBI taxonomy): domain Bacteria; kingdom Bacillati; phylum Actinomycetota; class Actinomycetes; order Kitasatosporales; family Streptomycetaceae; genus Streptomyces; species Streptomyces sp. NPDC058812. The sequence goes on along the minus strand of NZ_JBHYOB010000007.1, from coordinate 146,316 downwards.
TGCGCAAGGGGCTGCGGGCGGTACTGCTCGGCGGCGCGGCCGGCGGCTTCGTACGCCCCGACGAACTCGACATCCCCCTCACCTTCGAGGGCACCCGACAGGCCGGCACGACGCTCGGCTCCGGTGTCGTCATGGCCTTCGACGACACCGTCCCGCTTCCCCGGCTGCTGCTGCGCGTCGCGGAGTTCTTCCGCGACGAGTCGTGCGGGCAGTGCGTGCCGTGCCGGGTCGGGACCGTGCGCCAGGAGGAGGCGCTGCGCCGGATCCTGGAGCGCACGGGTGCCGCCGCGGCCGACGACATCACCCTGCTGCGCGAGGTCGGCCGCGCGATGCGGGACGCCTCGATCTGCGGTCTCGGGCAGACCGCGTGGAACGCCGTGGAATCCGCCATCGACCGTCTGGGGGCGTACGAATGACCGCGATACCGCTCGGAGTGCCGCGCCGGCTGGTGGAGTTCACCCTCGACGGTCAGGACGCCCGGGTCCCCGAGGGGTCGACGGTCCTCGACGCCTGCCGGACCGCAGGAAAGGACGTCCCGACCCTGTGCGAGGGCGACACCCTCACCCCGAAGAACGCCTGCCGGCTCTGCGTGGTGGAGGTCGAGGGCGCCCGGACCCTCGCGCCCGCCTGCTCACGCAGGGCCGAGCCGGGCATGGTGGTGCGGACGGACACCGAGCGCGCCCGGCACAGCCGCAAGGTCGTCCTCGAACTGCTCGCCTCGTCGGTCGACCTCTCCACGACCCCTGCGGTCGCGCGGTGGATCAAGGAGTACGAGGCGAAGCCCGACCGCTTCGGCCCGGACGCCGCCCGCGTCGACGAGGAACCCAGGATCGACAACGACCTGTACGTACGCGACTACGGCAAGTGCATCCTCTGTTACAAGTGCGTGGACGCCTGCGGCGAGCAGTGGCAGAACACGTTCGCGATCTCCGTCTCCGGCCGCGGCTTCGACGCCCGGATCTCGGTCGAGCGGGACGCCCCGCTGACCGACTCGGCGTGCGTCTACTGCGGCAACTGCATCGAGGTCTGCCCCACGGGGGCCCTGTCGTTCAGGTCGGAGTTCGACATGCGCGCGGCGGGCACCTGGGACGAGGCGCGGCAGACCGAGACGACCACGGTCTGCGCGTACTGCGGAGTGGGCTGCAACCTCACGCTCCACGTGCAGGACAATGAGATCGTGAAGGTCACCTCGCCGCACGACAGCCCGGTGACCCACGGCAACCTCTGCATCAAGGGCCGCTTCGGCTACCAGCACGTACAGAACCGGGACTGACCGGCACAAGGGGCACGGACAATGGGACGAGTCACGGAACGACGCAACGTGATCCGCATACGGGACGGCGCGGTCTCCACCCGCCCAGACACGCTCGTCGCCGAGGAACCGCTGGAGATCCGGCTGAACGGCAAGCCCCTCGCGATCACGATGCGCACTCCGGGCGACGACTTCGCGCTCGCGGCCGGGTTCCTGGTCAGCGAGGGGGTGCTCGCCGAGCGGGGCGACCTGCGGAACATCGTCTACTGTGCGGGCGCCACGGCGGACGGAGCCAACACGTACAACGTCGTCGACGTGCGGACCACCCCGGACGTGCTGATCCCGGACATCACACTGGAGCGGAACGTCTACACGACCTCGTCCTGCGGCCTGTGCGGCAAGGCCAGCCTGGACGCGGTGCGTACGACGGCCCGCTGGCCCATCGCCGACACTCCCCCGGTCCGCGTCACCCCGGAACTGCTGGCGGACCTGCCCGACCGGCTGCGCGCCGCCCAGCGGGTCTTCGACCGGACCGGCGGCCTGCACGCGGCGGCCCTGTTCACCGAGGACGGCGAGCTGGTGGACGTACGGGAGGACGTGGGCCGGCACAACGCCGTCGACAAACTGGTCGGCCGCGCCCTCCAGAACGGAGACCTGCCGCTGTCCCGGTCGGTCCTGCTGGTCTCGGGCCGGGCCTCCTTCGAGCTGGCGCAGAAGGCCGTGATGGCGGGCATCCCGGTGCTCGCCGCGGTGTCGGCGCCGTCCTCGCTCGCGGTGGACCTGGCCGCCGAGACGGGGCTGACACTGGTGGGCTTCCTGCGCGGCAGCTCCATGAACGTGTACGCGGGTGAGGACCGCGTCGCCCTGCGGGCCGCGGCCGCCCAGGGCTGACCCGGTTTCCGCGACACGGCGGCGGGGCCCCGACCGGCGGGGAGCGCCCCCTGCGCCGCAGGGGCCCCGTCTCGATTCCCTTTCCCACGGCGTCCTCCGATGCGCCCTCGGGCGACACGCGCGTGGATCACACGGGACGTATCGGGCGGGGAACGTCCTGATGTACTGATGTCCTGACGACCGGCTCCCGACCAGCCGCCTGAAGGGCAGACCGTTCCATGCCGTCACCTCCCCGCACGCTTCCGCGCTCCCCCCTGCTCGCCCTCGCCGCCCTCTGCGCCCTGGCCGCCTCCTCGCTCCCCGCCCACGCCGAATCCGGGAGCCGGGCGCCGGAGTTCGAGCAGCGGGTCCTCTTCAGGGCGGACCAGGACCCGGGCGGTTACGCCTGCTTCCGCATCCCGGCGATCGTGCGGACGACGGACGACACCCTGCTGGCCTTCGCCGAGGGCCGCGTCCTCAACTGCGGGGACGCCGGTGACATCGACATCGTCGTCAAGCGCTCCACCGACGGCGGACGCACCTGGGGACCGCTCCAGGTCGTCAACGACGGCGGCGGCGACACCCACGGCAACCCCGCCCCGGTCGTGGACCGCACCACCGGCCGGATCCTGCTGGTCGAGACGTACAACGCCGGCCGTACGGACGCCGCCGGCTGCGCGGTGCCCTGTGCCCGCACTCCCCACCTCCAGTACAGCGACGACGACGGCCGCACCTGGTCCGCGCCCCGCGACCTGAGCGCCGACATCCTGCCGCCCGGCTGGAACTCCTGGTACGCGACCGGCCCCGTGCACGGCATCCAGCTCACCGGCGGCAGCCACCCCGGGCGGCTCGTGGTCGGCGTCAACGCCGAGACCTGGGACGGCGAGAGGGTCACCGCCAACCACGCGGCGCTCGCGGTCAGCGACGACGGCGGCGAGCACTGGAAGGTCGGGGCCACCGACACCTGGCCCGTCGCCGCCGACGGCACGTTCCGGCAGAAGCCGTCCGAGGTCACGCTCACCGAACGCGCCGACGGTTCGCTCCTGGTCAGCGGTCGGGAGGAGAACGGCACCGACCTCGGCCACCGCACTGTGGCCGTCAGCCGCGACGGCGGCGACAGTTTCGCCGCGCCCTTCCAGGCCCTCCCGGACCTGTACACCCCGCAGGTGCAGGGTGCCGTACTCCGCCTCGGTGACCGGATGCTGCTGTCCGCCCCCGCCGACCCCGACCGCCGCCGGACGATGACGGTCCGCTCCTCCTACGACGGCGGCGCGACCTGGGACAGCGTGGACCGCGGCACGGTCGTCACCCGGGACTGGTCCGGCTACTCCGACATGGTGGCCGCGGGCGACGAAACGGTGGGCCTGCTGTACGAGGCCGGGGCGGTGGACGCCCGCGACGAGATCCGCTTCGCGCGCTTCACCGAGGACTGGCTCCAGCCGCGCCGGGCCGCCGATCCCACCACCCCCGACCTCGCCGCGGGTGCCGCGCCCGCGGCCGTGCTCGGCGGCGCCGGTACGACGGACGGCGCGGTGAGCGGCGCGGCGGGCGGCGCGCTCTCCTTCGACGGCGCCGACGACGCCGTACGGCTGCCGTACGACGAGCGGCTTCCGCTCGGGTCCGGGGACTTCACGGCGTCGCTGTGGTTCCGGTACTCGGCGGACGACGGGGAGCAGCCGCTGCTGTGGATGGGCGGGGTCGGCACCACACAGCCCCAGGTGTGGCTGCGCGCCGAGCCCGGCAACGGCCGCGTCCAGGGGCTGATCACCACGCGCGAGGGCGGGGCGGCCCCCCGCTCGGCGTGGGTACGCACCGACCACGCGCACAACGACGGCCGCTGGCACCACCTCGCGCTGCGGCGCGGCGGGGGCCGGCTCACCCTGTTCGTCGACGGTACGACGGCCGGCGCGGCGGACGTGCCGGGCTCGGTCAGCCGGAACTCTCCGTTCGGCGTGCACATCGGGGAGCGCGTGGACGGCCGGGCCCGCTTCACCGGCGCCATCGACGAGGTGCACGTCTGGAACCGGGCACTGACCGACGAGGAGATCGCCGCCGGAAACCCGCCGTCGGCCATCGGGAACACCGTGCTGCACCTGCCGATGGACGGTGTGGCGGCGGGTGGCTGAGGGGGCCCTCGCCGGCTCAGCGGCTCCCCGTGCCGGTCCTGGTGCGCGCCGGGGCCGCGGGCTCGTCGGAGGCGACCGCCTCCGGGTCGTGCGACCGGCGCTTGGCGATGACCGCGCACACCATCAGCTGCATCTGGTGGAACAGCATCAGCGGCAGCACGGCCAGTGAGGCCTGGGCGCCGAACAGGACGCTCGCCATCGGCAGCCCGGCGGCGAGGGACTTCTTCGACCCGGCGAACTGGATCGCGATCCGGTCCTCCCGGCCGAAGCGCAGCGCCTTCGCCCCGTACCAGGTCAGCAGCAGCATCACGGCGAGCAGTACGGCCTCCACGGCCAGCAGACCGGCCAGCCGGACCGGGCTGACCTGATGCCAGACGCCCTGGACCATGCCCTCGCTGAACGCCGTGTAGACGACGAGGAGGATCGAGCCGCGGTCGACGAGCCCGAGGACCTTCTTGTGCCGGGCGACGAAGCCCCCGATCCAACGGCGCAGCACCTGCCCGGCGACGAACGGCGCCAGCAGTTGCAGCACGATCTTGACGACCGAGTCGGCGGAGAACCCGCCCCCGCCGCTGCCCAGCAGGGCGGCGGCCAGCAGCGGCGTGACGACGATGCCCACCAGCGAGGAGAAGGAACCCGCGCAGATCGCGGCGGGCACGTTGCCGCGGGCGATGGAGGTGAAGGCGATCGACGACTGGATGGTCGACGGGACCAGGGTGAGGAAGAGCAGCCCCTGGTAGAGGGGGTCGGTCAGGAAGACCGGGACGAGTCCGCGGGAGGCGAGGCCGAGCAGCGGGAAGACGACGAAGGTGCAGGCGAGCACGGTGGCATGGAGCCGCCAGTGCCGCAGGCCGTCCATCGCCTCACGGGTGGAGAGCCGGGCGCCGTAGAGGAAGAAGAGGAAGGCGATCGCGGCGGTGGAGGCACCGGAGGCGACATCCGCGCCCGTGCCGCGGGCCGGCAGCAGCGCCGCGAGGCCCACCGTCCCGAGCAGCAGCAGGATGTACGGGTCGATCGGCAGCCAACGCGGCCATCGCAGGCGTTTCACGGCGCTCCACTTGCTCGTTCATGTCGTCCGGAGGTCGGGGACGTGGTCACGGGTCCCCGCTCCATCGTGCTCTCTCACCGCGCGATCGGGAATCCGGTATACCGCTCTGACTGTCATCACGTCCGGCGATAGGCTGTAGGGGTGTACGACCCTTCCCACCTGCGCACCTTCCTGTCGGTGGCCCAGACGCTGAGCTTCACGCAGGCCGCCCGGCGGCTCGGGCTGCGCCAGTCGACCGTGAGCCAGCACGTGCGGCGGTTGGAGGACGCCACCGGCCGGCAGCTGTTCAGCCGCGACACGCACTCCGTGGAGCTGACGGAGGACGGGGAGGCGATGCTCGGGTTCGCGCGCCGGATCCTGGAGGTGCACGAGCAGGCGACGGCCTTCTTCACCGGCACCCGGCTGCGCGGGCGGCTGCGCTTCGGGGCGTCCGAGGACTTCGTGCTGACCCGGCTGCCGGAGATCCTGGAGGGCTTCCGGCACGACCACCCCGAGGTCGACCTGGAGCTGACGGTGGAGCTGTCGGGCACGCTGCACGAGCAGCTGGCCGCCGGGAAGCTCGACCTGATGCTGGCCAAGCGGCGGCCCGAGGACCCGCGGGGCGAGCCGGTCTGGCGCGACCGGCTGGTGTGGATCGGCGCGGAGCGGCTGCGCGTCGACCCGGACCGTCCGGTGCCGCTCATCGTCTATCCGCCGCCGGGCATCACGCGCGCGCTCGCGCTGGAGGCCCTGCAGCGGCAGGGCCGCGAGTGGCGCGTCGCGTGCACCAGCGGCAGCCTCAACGGCCTGATCGCGGCGGCCCGCGCGGGCCTCGGCGTGATGGCGCACTCGCGCGGGCTCGTCCCGCCCGGCCTGGTACGGGTGCCGGAGCGGGCCGGACTGCCGGAACTGGGCCGTGTCGACTTCGTGCTGGTGCACGGCCGGCGCCACCCCTCGGCGCGGGGCGCGGCCGACGCCCTCGCGTCGGCGATCCTGGCGGGCGGCGACCGGCTGCACCGGCCCCGGACCGCGGGCCTCGGATAGCCCGGACAGCCGTCGGAGCCGCCCACCGAACCGTCGGTAAGCGGGTCGTACAGATTCCGTGGAGATTACGGCACCGAAACTTACTCAATGGTCAGGAATGTGTCCGACCCTTCCCCATGTGAGCGCATTTTCCCTTGCTGACCAGCGCGAACATGAGTTCTGTTCGATTGTGGCACCCCTCCCGTCCCCGCGCCGGGTGGGGTAGCTTTCACCGCGCTGTGCGGGGGCGTCACCAGAAGCGGGGAGCGGGGTTTGCGCGAGTTCACCAGTCCTCCGTCGACGTCGGCACCACCGGTGGGCGGTCTGGCCGACGTCGTCTTCCGGCATGCCCAGGAGGATCCGCGGCACATCGCGCTCGGCCGCAAGGACGACGCCGGGCGGTGGCGGGACGTGACCGCCGGCGCGTTCCGCGACGAGGTACTGGCCCTCGCCAAGGGGCTGCTCGCCCAGGGCATCCGCTTCGGCGACCGGGTCGCCATCATGTCCCGCACCCGCTACGAGTGGACACTCTTCGACTTCGCCCTGTGGACGATCGGTGCCCAGGTGGTGCCCATCTACCCGACCTCGTCGGCCGAGCAGTGCATGTGGACGCTGTACGACGCCGAGGTGACGGCCGCGGTCGTCGAGCACGAGGACCACGCGATGACGATCGCCACCGTCATCGACCGGCTGCCGCGCCTGCGCGGTCTGTGGCAGCTCGACTCCGGTGCCGTCCAGGAGCTGTACGACGCGGGCGCCCACCTGGACGACGAGGTGGTGCACCGGCACCGGCAGGCGGTCACGCCCGACACGCCCGCCACCGTCATCTACACCTCGGGCACCACCGGCCGCCCCAAGGGCTGCGTCATCTCGCACGGCAACTTCATGTACGAGGCGGACACCGTCATCGAGCGCTGGGAGCCGGTGTTCCACTCCAAGAAGGGCGACGAGGCGGCCACCCTGCTCTTCCTGCCGCTCGCCCACGTCTTCGGCCGGATGGTGGAGGTCGCGGCGATCCGCGGCCGGGTCCGCTTCGGCCACCAGCCGCAGCTGAACGCCGCCGCCCTGCTGCCCGACCTGGCGGCCTTCAGACCGACCTTCATCCTGGCCGTGCCGTACATCTTCGAGAAGGTGTTCAACGCGGCCCGGCGCAAGGCCGAGAAGGAGGGAAGGGCCGGTCCCTTCGAGAAGGCCGTCGACGTGGCCGTGAAGTACGCGGAGGCGGTGGAGGCGAAGGCCTGGGGCATCGGCCCCGGCCCGTCGGCGGGGCTGCGCATGCAGCACCAGCTCTTCGACAAGCTCGTCTACACCAAGGTGCGGGCCGCGATGGGCGGACGCATCCGCAACGCCATGTCGGGCGGCTCGGCGATGGACCGGCGACTGGGACTGTTCTTCGCGGGCGCGGGCGTGCAGATCTACGAGGGCTACGGCCTGACCGAGTCCACGGCGGCCGCCACCGCCAACCCGCCCGAACGCACCCGCTTCGGCACCGTCGGGGTGCCCGTCCCCGGTGTCACCGTGCACATCGCGGACGACGGCGAGATCTGGCTGAACGGCGACAACGTCTTCCAGGGCTACCTGAACAATCCCAAGGCCACCGACGAGACCCTCCGGGACGGCTGGCTGGCCACCGGCGACCTGGGCGCCCTGGACGAGGACGGCTACCTCACCATCACCGGCCGCAAGAAGGAGATCCTGGTGACCTCCGGCGGCAAGAGCGTCTCCCCCGGCCTCCTGGAGGAGCGGGTGCGCGACCATCCGCTGGTCAACCAGTGCATCGTCGTCGGCAACGACCGGCCCTACGTCGCCGCGCTCATCACCCTCGACCAGGAGGCGGTCGAGCACTGGCTGACGATGCGCAACAAGCCGCAGCTGCCCCCGGCCGAGCTGGTGCACGACGCGGACCTGGAGACGGAGGTGCGGCGCGCGGTCGTCGCCGCCAACACGCTGGTGTCGCAGGCCGAGTCGATCCGCACGTTCCGCATCCTCGCCCAGCCGTTCACCGAGGAGCACGGGCTGCTGACGCCCTCGCTGAAACTGAAGCGCAAGGCCATCGAGAAGGCCTACGACGGCGAGGTCGAGGCGCTGTACACGGCGTGAGTTCGCCGGTCAGGAATGCGTCGGCGGCCGTGATCGTTGACGATATGAGTACCACCTGACCACAACCGAAGGATCAAGAGCTCGTGAGCAGCAAGGTCCCCCCGATCATCCTGAACAACGGCGTCGAGATGCCCCAGCTGGGCTTCGGCGTCTGGCAGGTGCCGGACGACGAGGCCGAGACGGCCGTCGCCCAGGCGCTGGAGGCCGGGTACCGCAGCATCGACACAGCGGCGATCTACGGCAATGAAGAGGGCACCGGCAGGGCGATCGCCGCCTCCGGCATCGCCCGCGAGGACCTCTTCGTCACCACCAAGCTCTGGAACAAGGACCAGGGGTACGACTCCACCCTCCGCGCCTTCGACACGTCGCTGGCGAAGCTGGGCCTGGAGTACGTCGACCTGTACCTGATCCACTGGCCCATGCCGGCCAAGGAGCGGTACGTCGACACGTACAAGGCGTTCGAGAAGCTGCACGCCGACGGCCGGATCCGCGCCATCGGCGTCTCCAACTTCTACCCGGAGCACCTGGAGCGGCTGATCGGCGAGACGTCGGTCATCCCGGCCGTCAACCAGATCGAGCTGCACCCGCACCTCCAGCAGCACGCCGCCCGGGAGTACCACGCGGAGCAGGGCATCGCCACCGAGGCGTGGTCCCCGCTCGGCTCGGGCAAGGGCATCCTGGAGATCCCGGCGATCATCGCGATCGCCCAGAAGCACGGCCGCACCCCGGCCCAGGTCGTGCTGCGCTGGCACCTCCAGACCGGCAACGTGGTGATCCCGAAGTCCGTGACGCCGTCCCGGATCAAGGAGAACATCGACGTGTTCGGCTTCACCCTGGACACCGAGGACCTCGCGGCGATCAGCGCGCTGAACGAGGACCGGCGCCTCGGCTTCGACCCCGCGGAGTTCAACGGGGAATGAGACGTCGTCTCGCGCGAAGGGGCCCGGTCGCGGCGACCGGGCCCCTTCGCGGCTCTCAGTTGGGCTGCCCCAGCGGCCGCACGACCACGGTGTTGACGTCGACCCCGGCGGGCTGGGTCATGGCCCAGACCACCGAGTCGGCGATCTGGTCGGCGGTGAGCAGCTCACCGGGCGGCAGGCTGCCGTAGGCGTCCCAGAACGGGGTCTCCACCCGGCCGGGCGCGACCAGCGTCACGCCGACACCCCACTGGGTGACCTCGCGCCGGGCGTTCTCGGCGAGCCCCGTCACCGCCCACTTGGTCGCCCCGTAGATGTTGCCCGGCGTGGGCACGAAGCCGGCGACGCTGCCGACCAGCACGATCCGCCCGCGCGTCTCCTTCAGGGCGTCGATCGACGCCCTGATCAGCAGGGCCGGGCCCAGCACGTTGGTCAGCACCATCTCGGTCCAGCCCGCGGGATCGCCCTCGGCGACCGAGTCGTGGGTGGCGGACCCGGCGTTGGCGACGACCGTGTCGAGCCTGCCGAACTCCTTCAGCGTGGTCTCGACGGCGGAGGCCACCTGCGCGTGGTCGGCCGCGTTGCCCACGATCGTCAACAGGCCCTTCGGGTCACCGAGTTCCTCGCCGAACGCGCGCAGCCTCGCCTCCCCGCGCCCGGTGACGGCCACCCGCTGTCCCGCGTCCAGCAGCCTCCGGGCGACGGCGGCTCCGATTCCGCTGCCGCCGCCGGTGATGAGCGCGACCGGTGAGTCGGTCATGGTCCCCCCTGTGTCTGTGCCTGATCCCGGTTCGCTTCCGGGCGGTGGGGAGTCCATCACTTGGAGCACTCTCGAAGTCAAGTGCCCGGGTCAAGAGGGCTCAGGAAGGCCGCTGGGCCGTGTAGACCGTGTGCGCCAGCAGCACGAACACGTCCTGGCGCCGGTGCACGCTCGCCTCGTCCCCGGGGTCGAGCAGCCGGTCGAGCGTGGCCCGGTCGACGGCGTCGAGGCCGTCCCCGACCCGGTCGCGCAGCCGGGAGAGGGAGGTGGTGACGTACGCGCGGGCCTCGTCCGTGAGCGGCGCGGGCAGGTCCAGCAGGAAGCTGCGGGTGCCGGTGTGCTTCAGGCCCGCCGAGGTCAGCATCGCGGGCCAGTCCTCGGTCTCGGCCACGGTGCCGGACAGGCTCGCGCGCATCTCGGCGAACGAGTCCTCCTCCACGGCGTGCATCCTGGCCTGCAGCCCGGGACGCCCGATGCCGATGTCGCGGGGCAGGAACCGCGCGGGCAGTCCGCCCTCCAGGATCGCCAGCGTGCCGCCGGGCGCTAGGTGCCCGGCGAGCGCGGCGAGGGCCGCGCGCTGGTCGCCGAGGTGGTGCAGGCTCTGGCTGGCCCACATCAGGTCGGCCGGGTAGTCCAGCTCGCCCAGTGCGCCGGGCAGGTCGCCGGCGAGGGTGGAGAAGCGGTCGCCGACACGGAGCCGGGCGGCACGGTCGCGGGCCCGGTCCAGCAGCGGTCCGGCACCGTCGGCGGCGACGACGCGTGCGCCGGGGAAGGTGTCGGCGAACAGGCAGGAGACGACGCCGGGGCCGCTGCCGACGTCGACGATCAGGCCGGGCTCGGTCACCTCCCGCGCCAGCCAGGTCATGGCCTGCCGGTACAGCGGCGTGTACAGCTCCGCCTGCGCCTCCAGCAGCGGGGCCATGTCGGCCCAGTCGACGTCGGCGTGGTCGTGGCCGTGCTCGGGTCCGGGGTGGTCGTGCTTGTGCTGGTGGTGGTGGTCGTGCGCCATGATGGTCAGCCTCCCGTTCGCGATGCCACCAGCGTGCGACGACTCACCGCGACGGGGCAAACTCTGTTGCCGTAACCGCAAAAAACTGGGCACCACCGGGGCCCGGCCCGAAGGCCGGACCCCGACGGCGTCACCTACGCGGGAACCCACTCACGAAAGCGGCGGGTAGGCGTTCTTCATCAGCTCCTGGAACTGCGCGGAGAACCAGTGCCCGGACACCGGGGCGTCGCCCAGGGCGCCCGACGGGTTGTTGCCGTTGCGCGGGTTGCCCTCGTACGTGGGGTCGCACATCCGGTCGAAGCCCTTGCCCTCGTCGTTGTCGATCGGCTCGCTCGCGCCGTCGGACTCGCCCGGGGGCTTCATCCACACGTACGCGTCGATCCCGGCGGCGGGAGAGGCCTGCGGGCGCTCGCCGAGGCCGGCTCCGGACTGGTTGCACCAGTTGCCGAGGTGGATACGGCGGTCGTAGCGCCCACCGTCCACGTACGTGTTCACGTCGGTCGTCGCGCCCGGTCCGGTGGGCCGGTCGGCGCCGCCCCAGCCGTTGCGGGAGGTGTCGATCAGCATGCCGAGGTTCTGGTCGAAGCCGATCGAGACCAGCTTGTCGCGCATGGCCTGGGCGTAGGACAGCTCGTCGGTGTACTGGTTCCAGTCGACCCAGTCGGACTGGCGCACGGAGGTTCCGTTCACCGAGTCCGTGATCTTGAAGTTCTCCTCCTTCAGGGCGCTGTAGTTGGCGGTGTTGACGATGAAGCCGTGCACGTCGCCGACGGTCGCCCCCTCGGTGGTGGCGGCGGTCTTGAACATGTCGGCGGAGGGGCCGAAGTTGCTGTCCCAGCCGAGCCAGCCGTGGTGGCCGGCGTCGACGTAGTTGTAGACGTTGCCGATGTCGCCGAGCTTGTTCAGGGCGTAGCCGACGCCCTTCTGGTAGTTGCCGTTGGCCTTCATCACATCGCAGTTCTCCGTGGCGGTCGGCCGCCCGGAGACGTTGGTGACGAGGTTGGGCAGCGAGTCGATCTCCACCGTGGTGACGATCCGGAGATCCGCGTACTTCGGGTCGGCGAGGATGGCGGCGATCGGGTCGATGTACTCGGTCTTGTACTTGTCGATCTCCGTCGGGCCCAGCTCGCCGTTGGAGGCGAGGGCCGCGCAGTCACGGCCGGGCAGGTTGTAGATGACGAGCTGGACGGCGAGTTCGCCGGAGCCCTTCTGCGTCAACGCCTCGTCGAGGTGGTCGCGCAGCCCCATGCCGCCGTTCACGCCCTCGATGGCGGCGATCCGGTCGAGCCACACGCCGGTGGGCTGGTCGGCGATCCGGTCGCCGCCGGGCTCGGCGGCGGCCTTGTCGGACCACTCCGGGTTCACGTAGACCTTGGCACCGTCATAGGGGTTGTCCACCCGGTCGGAGGGACCACCGGGGTCCGGCGGGTCGGTCGGGTCCGGGTCGGTCGGACCCGGGTCGGTCGGGCCGCCGTCGTCGACGTTGCAGGTCACGCCGTTGAGGGTGAAGGTGGCCGGGATCGCGTTGCTGCCGCTGTAGGTGCCCTGGAAGCCGAAGCTCGCCGAGCCGCCCGTGGACAGGGTCCCGTTGTAGGACTCGTTGGCCGCGGTGACGGCGGCACCGCTCTGACTGACCTTCGCGTTCCAGCTGTTGGTGACCTTCTGGCTGCCGGCGTACGTCCACCCCAGCGACCAGCCGGAAGTGGCGGCACCGTTGTTGGTGACGGTCACGGCGGCGGTGAAGCCGCTGCCCCAGTCGTTCTGTACCTCGTAGTCGACGGTGCAGGGGACGGCCGCCGCGCCGGCGTTCGCGGACTGGGCGGCGAAGGCCGTGCCGGAGGCCCCGGCGACCAACGCCAGGGCGGCGAGCATCGCGGTTCTGCTACGGGTCATGAGTGCGGGTTCCTTCTTTCGTGGGGGTGCGGGTGCTGTCGTCCGGGGCCGCGCGCGTGCCGGGCGCGGCCCACTGCCTGACGGCATGGGGGTGCCGTCGCGTTCGGAGGTCAGGAACGGCCCGCGGGCACGGTGGAACCGCCCGGGGGATGTGCATGCCGGCACGCCGGCCGAGGACGCGTCGGACAGACCGCGACGGCGGCTAAAAGTCCTGAACGCGGAGGGTGGAGCTGGGGGTGTCGCATGAGCGACTCCTTGCAGTTCGGGCGCGCCGTGACGAACGCGTCGACTGATGGAACCGCTCCCACTGGTGCCAGCGAAGGTAGCGCCAAGTGACGGCGAAGAACAGGGGAGTCACTGACTTTCTCTCAACGGCACCTGTCGAATCTTTTCGACTCGCCACACATCTTGACCGCTCTGCACCCCTTCATCACTATGGGAGCGCTCCCACTGGTTCAAGGCTTGTTGCTCCTCCCCCACCCTCCCCGAGCCGCAGGAGGAACCAGCACCATGCAACCCCGACTCAGACGCAGACGCCGCACCGCGCGACGGCTGTGGACGGCCGCGCTGGCGGCCCTCGCGTTACCCCTCACGATGCTGGGCACCGGGTCGACTCCCGCCCAGGCAGCGGCACTTCAGTGCAGCGTGGACTACCGGACCAACGACTGGGGCTCCGGCTTCACCGCGGAGCTGACGCTCACCAACCGCGGCAGCGACGCCATCGACGGCTGGACGCTGACGTACGACTACGCGGGCGACCAGAAGCTGACCAACGGCTGGAACGGCACCTGGTCCCAGTCGGGCCGGACCGTCACCGTGAAGAACGCCTCGTACAACGCGCGGATCGCCGCCGGGGCCGCCGTCTCCACCGGTGGGCAGTTCACCTACAGCGGCACCAACGCCGCGCCGACGAGCTTCGCGGTCAACGGCACCGCCTGCGCCGGCGCGCACCAGCCGCCGATCACCGTGCTGACCAGCCCGGAGGCGGGCGCGGTGTACTCGCAGGGCGAGGCGGTCCCACTGGCGGCCACGGCGGCCGCGGCCGACGGCGCCACCATCAGCAAGGTGGAGTTCTACGACGACACCAGGCTGCTGGGCACCGACACCAGCTCGCCCTACTCGTACTCCGCCTCCGGCTTGACTGTGGGCAGTCATTCGCTGGTGGCCAAGGCGTACGACAGCATGGGCGCCTCCGCGAACTCCACGCCGGTCGGCATCACGGTCGCCTCGGGACCGACCGTGGTGGCCACACCCACCCAACTGGGCGTTCAACAGGGTGAGTCGGGGACGTACGAGGTCAAGCTCTCCAAGCAGCCGACCGCGAACGTCGCGGTGACGACGGCCCGCGCGAGCGGCAACACCGGCCTCACCGTCTCCGGCGGGGCGAGCCTCACCTTCACCCCGTCGAACTGGAACACCGCCCAGCAGGTGACCATCGCGGCCGACGCCTCCGGCACCGGCTCGGCGGTCTTCGAGTCGACGGCCCCCGGCCACGGCAAGGCCACGGTCAACGTGACCCAGCTGGCCGCGGCGAAGGACTACGACGCCCGCTTCCTGGAGCTGTACGGGAAGATCACCGATCCGGCGAACGGCTACTTCTCGCCGGAGGGCATCCCGTACCACTCGGTGGAGACGCTGATCGTCGAGGCGCCGGACCACGGGCACGAGACCACCTCCGAGGCGTACAGCTACCTGCTGTGGCTCCAGGCCATGTACGGCAAGGTGACCGGCGACTGGGCGAGGTTCAACAACGCCTGGGAGATCATGGAGACGTACATGATCCCCACGCACGCCGACCAGCCGACCAACTCGGCCTACAACGCCTCGAAACCGGCGACCTACGCACCCGAGCTGGACACACCGAACGAGTACCCGGCGCCCCTGGACGGCACGGTCTCCGTCGGCCCCGACCCGATCGCCGCCGAGCTGAAGTCGGCGTACGGCACGGACGACGTCTACGGCATGCACTGGCTCCAGGACGTCGACAACACCTATGGCTACGGCAACTCGCCCGGCAAGTGCGAGGCGGGCCCGTCGGACACCGGCCCCTCCTACATCAACACCTTCCAGCGCGGCGCGCAGGAGTCGGTGTGGGAGACGGTGCCGCAGCCGACCTGCGACGCCTTCAAGTACGGCGGCCCCAACGGCTACCTGGACCTGTTCACCGGTGACGCCTCCTACGCGAAGCAGTGGAAGTTCACCAACGCGCCGGACGCCGACGCGCGGGCCGTGCAGGCCGCGTACTGGGCGGACAAGTGGGCCGAGGAGCAGGGCAAGGGCGACCAGATCGCCGGCACCCTGGACAAGGCCGCCAAGATGGGCGACTACCTGCGCTACGCCATGTTCGACAAGTACTTCAAGAAGGTCGGCGACTGCGTGGGTCCGACGAGCTGTCCGGCCGGCACCGGCAAGGACTCCTCGCACTATCTGCTGTCCTGGTACTACGCCTGGGGCGGCGCCGTGGACACCTCGGCGGGCTGGGCCTGGCGCATCGGCTCCAGCCACACCCACGGCGGCTACCAGAACCCGCTGGCCGCGTACGCGCTGAGCACGTACGACGACCTGAAGCCGAAGTCGGCGACGGGTGCGTCGGACTGGGCCAAGTCCCTCGACCGGCAGGTGGAGTTCTACCGCTGGCTGCAGTCCGACGAGGGTGCCATCGCGGGCGGCGCGACCAACAGCTGGGCGGGCCGGTACGCGACCCCGCCGACCGGCACGCCGACCTTCTACGGCATGTACTACGACGAGAAGCCGGTCTACCACGACCCGCCGTCCAACCAGTGGTTCGGCTTCCAGGCGTGGTCCATGGAGCGGGTCGCCGAGTACTACCAGCAGAGCGGCGACGCCGACGCGAAGGAGGTCCTGGACAAGTGGGTCGACTGGGCGCTGTCGGAGACGACGGTCAACCCGGACGGCAGCTTCCTGATGCCCTCGACGCTGAAGTGGTCGGGGCAGCCGGACACCTGGAACGCGGCCTCCCCCGGTGACAACGGCGACCTGCACGTCACCGTCGCGGACTACACCAACGACGTCGGTGTGGCGGCGGCCTACGCCAAGACCCTGACGTACTACGCCGACCGCTCGGGCGACACGGAGGCGGCAGCGACCGCGAAGGCGCTGCTGGACGGCATGTGGGAGAACAACCAGACCGCGCTCGGCATCGCCGTCCCGGAGACCCGCGCCGACTACAACCGCTTCGACGACCCGGTGCACGTCCCCAGCGGCTGGACCGGAACCATGCCGAACGGCGACACGATCGACGCGTCGTCGACCTTCTCCTCGATCCGCTCCTTCTACCAGGACGACCCTGCCTGGTCGAAGATCGAGAGCTATCTCGCGGGCGGCGCCGCGCCCACGTTCACGTACCACCGGTTCTGGGCGCAGGCGGACATCGCCCTCGCCATGGGTTCGTACGCGGAGCTTCTCGAATAGCCCCCGCGGAGCGCTCCGCGAGTTGGGCGGTTCTTCGGCTGCGGGCCGGTACGTGGTTGGTCGCGCAGTTCCCCGCGCCCCTTCGGGGCGCGGTGGGCACCGCCTTCTTTCGCGGTGGCGCTTGACGGCTCCGTGTGCACGGTCCTGCCACCGGACGGCGGGACCACCGCCGGGCGGCCCTCGTCCACGCCGAGGGTCGCCCGGCCTCGCATGTGTTCTGCTCCTGACGGAAGGACGGTTCCCCACCGTGCGAAGAACCAGGATCCTCACAGCTCTGCTGGCCCTGGCGGCCGGACTCCTCACGGGCGGCCCGCCCGCCGCCCTGGCCGCCGAGTCACCGAAGGCGGCGGCCGTCGCCGCCGACACCTACTCCTGGAAGAACGCCCGCATCGACGGCGGCGGCTTCGTCCCCGGCATCGTCTTCAACCGCTCCGAGAAGGACCTGGCCTACGCCCGTACCGACATCGGCGGCGCCTACCGCTGGCAGGAGGGGACGCGGACCTGGACGCCGCTGCTGGACCACGTCGGCTGGGACGACTGGGGCCACACGGGCGTCGTCAGCGTCGCCTCCGACGCCGTCGACCCGGACCGGGTGTACGCGGCGGTCGGCACGTACACCAACGACTGGGACCCGGGCAACGGCGCGGTGCTGCGCTCCGCCGACCGGGGTGCGAGCTGGGAGAAGGCCGACCTGCCGTTCAAGCTGGGCGGCAACATGCCGGGCCGCGGCATGGGCGAGCGCCTGGCGGTCGACCCGCACGACAACGACGTGCTGTACCTGGGCGCGCCCAGCGGGAACGGCCTGTGGCGGTCGACCGACGCGGGCGCGACCTGGGCCGAGGTGACGGCCTTCCCGAACCCCGGGAACTACGTGCAGGACCCGAGCGACACGAGCGGCTACGCCTCCGACAACCAGGGCGTCGTGTGGGTGACCTTCGACGAGTCGACGGGCACCGCCGGGACGCCCACGAAGACGGTCTACGTCGGGGTCGCCGACAAGGAGAACGCCGTCTACCGCTCGACCGACGCGGGCGCGACCTGGCAGCGCGTCGCCGGACAGCCCACCGGCTACCTGGCCCACAAGGGCGTACTGGACGCGGAGAACGGCTACCTCTACCTCGCGTACAGCGACACGGGCGGCCCGTACGACGGCGGCAAGGGCCGGCTGTACCGGTACGCGACGGCGACCGGCACCTGGACGGACATCAGCCCGGTCGCGGAGGCGGACACCTACTACGGCTTCAGCGGCCTGACCGTCGACCGGCAGAACCCCGGCACGGTGATGGCGACGGCGTACAGCTCCTGGTGGCCGGACACGCAGATCTTCCGCTCCACGGACAGCGGCGGCACCTGGACACAGGCGTGGAACTACACGTCGTACCCCACCCGCGAGAACCGCTACACGATGGACGTCTCGTCGTCCCCGTGGCTGACCTGGGGCGCGAACCCGTCCCCGCCCGAGCAGACACCGAAGCTGGGCTGGATGACGGAGGCGCTGGAGATCGACCCGTTCGACTCGGACCGGATGATGTACGGGACGGGCGCCACGATCTACGGCACGGATAACCTCACGAACTGGGACGACGACGGCGGCAGGTTCACCATCGAACCCATGGTGCGGGGCCTGGAGGAGACTGCGGTGAACGACCTGGCCGCTCCCCCGTCGGGCGCCCCGCTGCTCAGCGCGCTGGGCGACATCGGCGGCTTCCGGCACACGAGCCTGACCGAGGTGCCGTCGATGATGTTCACCTCCCCGAACTTCACGTCCACCACGAGCCTGGACTTCGCGGAGAGCGACCCGGACACGGTCGTCCGGGTCGGCAACCTCGACGCGGGCCCCCATATCGCGTTCTCCACGGACAACGGCGCCAACTGGTTCGGCGGCACGGACCCGGCCGGGGTGAGCGGCGGCGGCACGGTCGCGGCGGGCGCGGACGGCAGCGGCTTCGTATGGAGCCCGCAGGGCGCCGGCGTGCACTTCACGACGGGCTTCGGCACGTCCTGGCAGGCGTCGAGCGGCATCCCGGCCGGTGCGGTCGTCGAGTCCGACCGGGTCGACCCGAAGACCTTCTACGGCTTCAAGTCCGGCACGTTCTACGTCAGCACGGACGGCGGCGCGACCTTCACCGCGTCGGCGGCGACCGGCCTGCCCGCCGGTGACAGCGTCCGCTTCAAGGCACTGCCGGGCGAGGAGGGCGACATCTGGCTGGCCGGCGGCGCGGCGGACGGCCCGTACGGTCTGTGGCACTCGACGGACGGCGGCGCGACCTTCACCAAGCTCGAAAACGTCGAGGCGGCCGACACGATCGGCTTCGGCAAGGCGGCACCGGACGCCTCGTACCAGACCCTCTACACCAGCGCGGAGATCGGCGGCGTGCGCGGCATCTTCCGCTCGACCGACCAGGGCGCCACCTGGACCCGCGTCAACGACGACGCCCACCAGTGGGGCTGGACGGGTGCGGCCATCACGGGCGACCCGCGGGTGTACGGGCGGGTGTACGTCGCGACGAACGGCCGGGGCGTCATCTACGGCGACCCGGCCGGCACCGACCCCGGGCCGGGCCCGGACCCGACGCCCACGGGCACCTGCGCGGTGGCGTACACGGTCACGAACCAGTGGTCCGGCGGCTTCCAGGCGGACGTCCGGCTCACCAACACCGGCACGTCCCCCTGGAACGGCTGGTCCCTCACCTGGCCCTTCACGAACGGCCAGAAGGTGACCCAGCTGTGGAACGCCGACCACACCCAGTCGGGCACGACGGTGACGGCGAAGAACGCCGGCTGGAACGCCAACGTGGCGCCGGGCGCGTCGGTGAGCTTCGGCTTCACGGGGAGCTGGTCCGGGGCGAACGCGGAACCGGCGTCGTTCAAGCTGGGGGACCAGGTCTGCGAGCAGGCATGACCGTCCGGGAGGGCGCGTGCCGGCGGCGCGTCCTCCCGTCTCCGTGACCAGTGCGCCCGTTTCACGCCCTTGTGGCCCTGCTGCACTTCTTCGACCGTTGTGTCAGTGGGAGTGGTGGCGAGGACAGGGGGCGCCGCATGGCGCGAACGTGGGAGGGCGCGGCAGGGCGGTTGCTGCTCGCGCTGGCGGTGCTGCTGCACCGGACGGTCACGGGACAGGCCGCGAAGAGAAGACTCCAGCACTGGCGGGACGCCGCCCTGCGTGCCGCGTACCGGCGGGGCGTACCGGTGGAGGTGCTCGCCTCCCGGACGCGGCTGACGCAGGGGTGGGTCAGGAGGGTGGTCACCGGCGGGAAGCCCCCGCCGGTGGACGAGGCCGCCTGAAGAGGCGGACCTGGATCAGGGCGTGTACACCGTCGGCCTGGGCGCCGTCGCCATCCCGCCGCCGATGAAGAAGCTCGGGTGCGGGGGCTGGTTGTAAGCGGTGTTCTGCCAGGCCAGGGCCGCGCGGTACTGGGTGTCGTGGAGGAGGGTCGTGATGCGGGTGTCCGTGTCGTGCGGGGTGGAGTAGATCCGCAGGGCCGTGTTGTTGCTCGTGCGCCAGACGACCTCCTCGCGCCAGTCGCCGAGGATGTCACCGGCCAGGACCGGCGTGGCCTTCGTGCCGTTGTTGGAGGCGACGCCGGAGCCGGTGAGGAGGCGGGTGTCGCCGGAGGTGCCGTACTTGTCGATGCGGGTGGCGTCGAGCAGTTCGCGGACGGGGTCGCCGTCCCACCAGGACAGGAAGTTGGCGCTGGAGGGCTTGCGGCCGCTGACGACCGTGCCCTTCGGGTTACGGATGCCGCTCTCCGCCGACGACCAGGACTCGGCGCCCGCGCTGCCGGGCCAGATGTCGGCCGAGACGCCCCGGCCGTTGTCGCCGCTCGCGCCGGTGGACCAGATGATCTGGCCGGTGCGCGCGTCCGCCATCCACGACGAGGGCTTCGAGCTGTCCTCGTCGACCTTGAACTCCTCCAGGCCCGCGCGGGACGGGTCGAGGTCGCCGACGTGCATGGCGTCGCCGTGGCCGTTCCTCGTGGTCCACAGGCCGTGGCCGTTGTCGTCGACGGCCATCGCGCCGTAGACGATCTCGTCCCTGCCGTCGCCGTCGACGTCGGCGACGGACAGCTGGTGGTTGCCCTGGCCGTCGTAGCCCTTGCCCGCGTTGGTGGAGGAGTTGGTGTCGAAGGTCCAGCGGCGGGTGAACCGTCCGTCGCGCCAGTCCCAGGCGGCGATCACCGAGCGCGTGTAGTAGCCGCGCGCCATGATCAGTGAGGGACGGGAGCCGTCCAGGTACGCGGTGCCCGCCAGGAAGCGGTCGACGCGGTTGCCGTAGGAGTCGCCCCAGGAGGAGACGTTGCCCCGGGCGGGGACGTAGTCGACGGTGCCCATGGCCTTGCCGGTCCGCCCGTTGAACATGGTCAGGTACTCGGGGCCGGACAGGATGTAGCCGGAGGAGTTGCGGTGGTCGGCCGAGGAGCTGCCGATCACCGCGCCGGTGCCGTCCCTCGTGCCGTCGGCGGTCTTCATGGCGACCTCGGCCTGGCCGTCACCGTCGTAGTCGTAGACCTGGAACTGGGTGTAGTGGGCGCCGGAGCGGATGTTGCGGCCCAGGTCGACCCGCCACAGCCGGGTGCCGTCGAGCTTGACGCCGTCGACGATCGTGTTGCCGGTGTGGCCGGACTGGGAGTTGTCCTTGGCGTTGGTCGGCTGCCACTTGAGGACGATGTCGAGTGCGCCGTCGCCGTCGAGGTCGCCCACGGAGGCGTCGTTGGCCTCGTAGGTGTAGGAGACGCCGTCGGGGGTGGTACCGCCGGAGGGCGGGCTGATGGGGACGTCCTTGTAGCCGGCCCGGAACTGGATGGCGTGGACCGAGTCGCCCTGCTCGGTGCCGTTCACGACCGCGCGGACGGTGTAGTCGGCGTGGGAGGGGGCGCCGGAGTGGAAGTAGGTGGTGGAGCCGGTGACCGGGCTGGGGTTGACCTTCGTGCCGGCCCGGTAGACGTTGAACGAGACGTTGTCCGGGTCGGTGCCGAGCCAGCGCCAGCCGACCAGGTTGCCGTCGCCGGTGTGGACGCTGACCACGCCCCGGTCGAGGGCCTCGACCTGCCGGGCCGTGGCGGCCTCGGCGGTGTCGGGGGTGAGGGCCGTCAGCGCGGTGCCGGCCAGAGCCACCGCGGCGGCGAGGGCGGGCAGGACGACGCGGTGTCTGCGGTGGGGGTGCGGGAGCTTCATGTGGGGTGCCTCCTGAGAGGGCGGGGGGAGTCTCCGTCTCTCAGTCGCCCCCGGTGGCGCGGAGGTTGCCGCCCCGTGGCCGCCTGTTCACGGCTTGCTGAACGCCCTCAGCGTGAACACCGGGTCGGGGCGCGGCCGGTCCTGGTCGGGGAGGGACGCGAGCCGGGTGGCGAAGTGCTCGGCGCGCGGGTCGCCCGGCGGCAGCGTGACGAACCAGCCGCGCCGCAGGTCGGCGACCGTGCGGCGCGGGCTGCGGCCCTGGCCGTGGCCGGTGAAGCGGGCCTGTCCCGCCGGGGCCAGGCCGTGCGCGCGGGCATAGGCCTCGACGAGGTCGGCGGCGTCGTGCGCGGTGCTCGGCGGGCGGGAGGCGAGCACCGCGTCGATGTCGCTGCCCACGTTGTGCGAGGCGCCCTTGTCGACCGTGGTCACGTACACTCCGCCGGGTCGCAGGACGCGTGCGCACTCGCCGATGATCGCCCGCACGTTCTCGTCACCGCCGGCGAGGTGCAGCAGCCACACGCTGCTGACCGCGTCGAACTCCCCGTCCCGGAAGGGCAGTCGGCGGCTGTCGGCCAGCACGACGGCGCCGGGCAGCCGGGCGGCGGCGTAGCGGGCCATGGCGGGGGCGAGGTCGGCGCCGGTCACGCGCATGCCCTCCCGGCCGGCGGCGAGGCGCCGGGTGACGATGCCGGTGCCGCAGGCGACGTCGAGCAGGCTGCGCGCCTGCCGCGGTACGAGGCTCAGTAGGGCCTGCGCGGCGGCCGCGGCGCGGGGTTCGCCGCCACGGGAGGCGTCGTACCGTTCCGCTTCCCTGTCGTAGTCGAGCACGTCCGTCAGTGTGCCCCATGGCCGGCGGCCAGGTCCTCCACCCTGCGGGCGAGCTCGACGTCCTTCTCGGTGACGGCGCCGCCCGCGCTGTGGGTGTGCACGGCCAGGGAGACCGTGTTGTACCCGAGGGCCAGGTCGGAGTGGTGGTCGAGTTCCTCCTGCACCTGGGCGATGTGGACGACCATGGCGGTCGCCGCGAAGTGCGAGGCGAGCCGGTAGGAACGGGTGAGGCGGCCGTCGTCGAGGGACCAGCCCGGCAGCTCGGCCAGCCGCTCCTCGATCTCCTTCCGCGACAGCGGTTCGACGGGCATGGGCTGCGCTCCTGTCCTGGGCGGTGGTTGCCTCTCCAGCCTGCCACAACGCGGCCGTCGGGGCCCTGGTCAGGAGCGCCGACCGGTCCCGGCGCGAACGGCCGTCGGCTACCGTTCTGAGTATGACCGCACTCATGTCCCCCACCGCCCCCACCGCCCAGGGCGTGGGCCCGCTGCTGCGGGCCTGGCGGGTGCGGCGTCGGGTCAGCCAGCTGGAGCTGGCGCTGCGCGCCGACTCCTCCGCGCGGCACGTCAGCTTCATCGAGACGGGCCGTTCCCGGCCGAGCGAGGAGATGGTGCTGCGGCTCGCCGAGCACCTCGACGTCCCCGTGCGGGAGCGCAACGCGCTGCTGCTCGCGGCCGGTTACGCCCCGCACTATCCGGAGACGCCGTTGGACGACCCGGCGCTGGACGCCCTGCGCGAGGGCATGGAGCGGCTGATCCGGGGTTACGAGCCGTATCCGGCGCTGGTCGTGGACGCGACGTACCAGGTGCTCGCCGCCAACCGGGGCATCCTGCTGCTGATGGACGGCGTACCGGAGCATCTGCTCGAGCCGCCGCTGAACGCGATGCGGCTGACCCTGCACCCGGAGGGCCTCGCGCCGCGCATCCGCAATCTGCCCGAGTGGCGCGGGCACCTGCTGGAGCAGATGGAGCGGCAGATCGCCCTGCACCGCTCGGAGCCGCTGCGGGCGCTGTACGAGGAGGTGGCGGCGTATCCGGTGCCGGACACCGCGCCGGGTGAGGAGCCGGCCGAGCCGGTGCCGTACTTCGCGCTGCCGATGCAGATCGAGCACGAGGGCCGGACCCTGTCCTTCATCTCGTCCATCTCCACCTTCAACACGCCGATGGACGTGACCGTCGCCGAGCTGGCCATCGAGACGCTGCTCCCGGCCGACCCGTCGACGGTCAAGTACCTTCACACGCTGCTGTCCTGACGCCGCCTGAGCGCGGTGTACTGGAGCAGCGCGAACCCGGTGACGGTGAGCGCCTGGAGCACCGTCCACACCGCGCCCGCCGTGGTGGGCGTCAGCCACAGGCCGATGGCGACGAAGCTGACCGCCGCCCAGGCGAGGTTGGCGTCCACGACCGCCCGTACCCCGAGGGCCGACGGCCGGGGTCGCGCGGCCAGCAGGGCCACGCATCCGGCGTACACCGCGAGGAACGCGCCGAGGCCGAGCAGCAGCCCCGGACCGGCGCCGAGGAAGCGGCCCAGCGGCCCGGAGAACGCGAGGTAGGCGAGCGCGTTGGCGCCGGTCACCACCGCGTCGAGGGCGAGGAAGCGGCGCAGCATCGGCTGCGGTTCGGCGGTGCGGGCGAGTGCGGTCGGCTGGTTCGTGGTCATGACGAGTCACCCTCCGTCGGGTCGGGGCAGGGCTGCGTGGAGCCGGGTGCCGGGCCGGAGTGCGCCGGTCCGGCACCCGGTGACTCCACGATCCCGCCCCGGCCGTGCCCGGTCGATTACCCGGCGGGTAATGACGTTGACCCAAGACCACCCCTGTGAGACCGGCGGCGGGACATGACAGACTGCGGTGAGTCTTGGGCGCGTTGGGGAGGCGTGGCGTGAGTGAGCGGCGGGCCGCACCCACCGTGGGCCAGGTGGTCCTGGGCAGACGGCTGCAGGAACTCCGGGAGACGGCGGGCCTCAAACGCGAGGCGGCCGCCAAGGTGCTCCGGGTGGCCCCGGCGACCGTGCGGCGCATGGAAATGGCCGAGGTCGCCCTGAAAATACCGTACGTCCAGATCCTGCTGACGGCGTACGGGGTGCCCGCGGACGAGGTCTCGGCGTTCGTGGCGCTGGCCGAGGAGGCGAACCAGCCGGGCTGGTGGCAGCGGTACCACGACGTGCTGCCGGACTGGTTCAGCATGTACGTGAGCCTGGAGGGAGCGGCACGGATCGTCCGCTCCTACGAGCCGCACTTCATCCCGGGGCTGCTGCAGACCGAGGACTACGCACGCTCGGTCCTGGAGGCCGGGACGATCGGCAACGCGGGCCGGGACGCCGTCGAGCGGCACGTGTCGCTGCGCATGGAGCGGCAGCGGCTGCTGGAGGGCGCGGAACCGCCCCACCTGTGGGTGGTCATGGACGAGACGGTGCTGCGGCGCCCGGTGAGCATCGACGGCCGGGTGATGCGCGACCAGTTGGACAAGCTGCTGGAGTTCTCGACACGGGACCGGGTGACGTTGCAGGTCGCCGAGTTCGAGGACGGGCCGCACCCCGGAACGTACTCGCCGTTCACGCTCTTCCGGTTCGCGGAGCCGGAACTGCCCGACATGGTCTTCACCGAGTATCTGACCGGTGCCCTGTACCTGGACTCCCGCGCGGAGGTCTCCGCCCACCTGGAGGTCCTGGACCACATGACGGCACGTGCCGGCTCGACCCAGCGCACCGAGAAGGTCCTGCGCGAGTACCGCGAGAACTTCTGATCCGGCGCCCCGGACACACCAGGCCCCGCACACACCAGGCCCCGCACACACCAGGCCACAGCGCACCAGGCCCCGGCACAGCAGGCACCAGCCCACCAGGCCCAGAGGAGACGACACCGCATGACCGGATCCGACGCCACCCCCGCTCCCATCGACACCAGCCGGCCGCATCCGGCCCGCGTCTACGACTGGTGGCTGGGCGGCAAGGACAACTACCCGGTGGACGAGGAGCTGGCCCGCAGGATCCTCGCGGCGGACGGCACGGCGGTGCGCGGGGCGCGCGCCAACCGCCGGTTCATGCACCGGGCCGTCCGCACGCTCGCCGAGGCCGGGATCCGCCAGTTCCTGGACATCGGCACCGGCATCCCCACCGAGCCGAACCTGCACCAGGTGGCCCAGGCGGTGGCGCCCGAGGCGCGGGTCGTCTACGCCGACAACGACCCGATCGTGCTCAGACACGCCGAGGCGCTGCTGCACGGCTCGGCGGAGGGGTCCACCGAGTACGTCCACGCCGACGTCCGCGATCCGGACCGGATCCTGCGGCTGGCGGGCGAGTCCCTGGACTTCGGCCGCCCGGTCGCCCTGTCCCTGGTGGCCCTGACGCACTACCTCGGCGACGCGGTCGACGGCGACGACGTGCACGGCCTGCTGGGGCGGTACGTCGATGCCCTCGCGCCCGGCAGCTACCTGGTCCTGTCGCAGGTCACGCCCGATCTGAACCCCGAGGCGGTGGGCAAGGCCGCCGGTCTGTTCACTCGCAACGGCACACCGTTCCACCCGCGCTCGCTGACCGAGTTCGCGCGCTTCTTCGACGGCCTGGAGCTGCTGGGCCCGGGCGTCATCCCGGTCACCGGGTGGCGGCCGGACCCGGAGGACGTGGCGGCCCAGGCGGAGGGCATCGTGCCGGTGTACGCGGGGGTGGCGCGCAAGGTCTGACGGGGCCTTGGAGCCGTCGCCCCCTGACCCGTACGGGCCCCGCGAACGGGTGCGCTCCCGCGCCCGCCCCTAGGTTCGAAAGCCAGGGCCTGGGCGATCAAGGGAGCGCACGTGACCGACACGCGGACACCGCCCACCGAGCCGGGCGCGGCGCTGCTGCGTGCGGGACGGTTCTTCCGGCCCGGCACCGCGGCGCCCGACCTGCACAGCATCGGGCTGGTCGGCGGCCGGGAGGCGGACGCCTTCTACCGGGACCGCTGGAGCCACGACAAGGTCGTGACCTCCACGCACGGCGTGAACTGCACCGGCTCCTGCCGCTGGAACGTGTTCGTCAAGGACGGCATCATCACCTGGGAGACCCAGGCGACGGACTACCCGTCGGTCGGCCCGGATCGCCCCGAGTACGAGCCGCGCGGCTGCCCCCGGGGGGCGGCGTTCTCCTGGTACACGTACTCGCCGACCCGGGTGCGCTACCCGTACGTGCGCGGGGTGCTCCTAGAGATGTACCGGGAGGCGAAGGCGCGGCTGTCGGATCCGGTGCTGGCCTGGGCCGACATCCAGGACGACCCGGAGCGCCGGCGCCGCTACCAGCGGGCGCGGGGCAAGGGCGGCCTGGTGCGGGCGAGCTGGGACGAGGCGGTCGAGATGGTCGCCGCGGCCCACGTCCACACCATCCGCACCCAGGGCCCCGACCGCATCGCGGGCTTCTCCCCCATCCCCGCGATGTCGATGGTGTCGCACGCGGCGGGCGCCCGCTTCCACTCCCTCATCGGCGCCCCGATGCTGTCGTTCTACGACTGGTACGCCGACCTGCCCGTGGCGTCCCCGCAGGTCTTCGGCGACCAGACGGACGTGCCGGAGTCGGGCGACTGGTGGGACGCGGCGTACCTGATCATGTGGGGCTCCAACGTGCCGGTGACGCGGACCCCGGACGCGCACTGGATGGCGGAGGCCCGCTACCGGGGCCAGAAGGTCGTGGTCGTCTCCCCCGACTACGCCGACAACACCAAGTTCGCCGACCAGTGGCTGCACCCGCACCCGGGCACGGACGGCGCGCTGGCCCTGGCGATGGGGCACGTGGTCCTCAAGGAGTTCTTCGTCGACCGCGTCACCCCCTTCTTCGACGACTACGTGCGGCGCTTCACCGACCTGCCGTTCCTGGTGACGTTGACCGAGCGGGACGGGGCGTACGTCCCGGCGAAGTTCCTGCGCGCGGCCGACCTGGGGCAGGAGGGTGAGGACGCCCGCTGGAAGACGGTCGTGCTGGACGAGGCGTCGGGCCGCGCGGTCGTCCCCAACGGCTCGCTGGGCTTCCGCTGGAACGAGGCGGACCAGGGGAAGTGGAACCTGGACCTGGGCGACGTACGGCCCCGGCTGAGCCTGCACGGCCACGAGATGGCGTCGGGCGTCGAGGTGCTGCTCCCCCGCTTCGACACCGAGGGCGGCGCGCACGCGCAGGGCCGCGGGGAGATCGTCACACGGGGCGTGCCCGCGACACGGCTGGGCGGGGCGACCGGACCGCTGGTGACGACGGTGTTCGACCTGCTGCTGGCGCAGTACGGCGTGGCGCGGCCCGGGGTGCCGGGCGACTGGCCGGAATCGTACGAGGACGCGGACGCGCCCGGCACCCCCGCCTGGCAGGAGACGCACACCTCGGTACCTGCTGCGGCCTGTGTGCGGATCGCCCGGGAGTTCGCGCGGACCGCCGAGCGCTCCAAGGGCCGCTGCATGATCCTGATGGGCGCGGGCACCAACCACTGGTTCCACTCCGAGACGATCTACCGCGCCTTCCTCGCCCTGCTCCAGCTGACCGGCTGCCAGGGCCGCAACGGCGGCGGCTGGGCGCACTACGTGGGGCAGGAGAAGTGCCGTCCGGTGACCGGCTGGGCGTCGCTGGCCGCCGCGTCGGACTGGTCGCGCCCGCCGCGCCAGATGATCGGCACCGCGTACTGGTACCTCAACACCGACCAGTGGCGCTACGACCGGTTCGGCTCCGACGTGCTGGCCTCCCCGCTGGGCGAGGGACGGTTCGAGGGCATGACGGGCGCGGACTGCCTGGCGCTGTCGGCGCGTACGGGGTGGATGCCGTCGTACCCGACCTTCGACCGCAGCCCGCTGGAGCTGGGCGAGACGTTCGGCGACCCGGTGGCGAACGCGGTGGCCGAACTGCGGGCGGGCACGCTGAGGTTCGCCTGCGAGGATCCGGACGCGCCGCGGAACTGGCCGCGCGTCCTGACCCTGTGGCGGGCCAACCTGCTCGGCTCGTCGGCGAAGGGCGCCGAGTACTTCACCAAGCACCTGCTGGGCACGCACTCCTCGCTGCGCGCCGAGCAGGCCGGGCCCCACGAGCGCCCCCGGGACGTGGTGTGGCACGACGAGGCGCCCGAGGGGAAGCTCGACCTGCTGCTGTCGCTGGACTTCCGGCACACCTCGTCCACATTGCTGTCCGACGTGGTGCTGCCCGCCGCGACCTGGTACGAGAAGCACGACCTGTCCAGCACGGACATGCACCCCTACGTGCACGCCTTCTCCCCGGCCGTGGATCCGCCGTGGCAGACGCGGACCGACTTCGACACGTTCAAGGTGCTGGCGGAGAAGCTGAGCGAGCTGGCCGTCGGTCATCTCGGGGTGCGCAAGGACCTGGTGGCGGCGCCGCTCCAGCACGACACCCCGGGCGAGATCGCCCAGCCGGGCGGGGTCGTACGGGACTGGCGGCGCGGGGAGTGCGCTCCGGAGCCGGGGAAGACCCTGCCGAACCTCGTCGTCGTGGAGCGGGACTACACGGCGATCGGCGCGAAGTTCGCGGCGCTGGGCCCGCTGGTGGAGGCCAAGGGCCTGCCCGCCAAGGGCATCACCCTGAAGCCTGATGAGGAGGTCGACCGACTGCGGCAGATGAACGGCGCGGTGCGCGGCGGCCCCGCCGACGGGCGTCCGGCGCTGGACACGGCGGTGAAGGCCGCCAACACCATCCTGGCCCTCTCCGGCACGACCAACGGACACCTGGCCGTCCAGGGCTTCCACACGCTGGAGGCGAAGACCGGGCAGCGGATGGCCCACCTGGCCGCCGAGCACGAGGGCAAGCGGATCACGTACGCGGACACCCAGGCGGCGCCCGTACCGGTGATCACCTCGCCGGAGTGGTCGGGCAGCGAGGCCGGCGGACGCCGCTACACGGCGTTCACGCTGAACACCGAGCACCTCAAGCCCTGGCACACCCTCACCGGCCGCCAGCACTTCTTCCTCGACCACGACTGGATGCACGAGCTGGGCGAGGCGCTGCCGGTGTACCGGCCGCCGCTGGACATGAGCCGGCTGTTCGGCGAGCCGCAGCTCGGCCCGGACGGGCACCGGGAGGTGACGGTCCGCTACCTCACCCCGCACAACAAGTGGTCCATCCACTCCGAGTACCAGGACAACCTGTTCATGCTGGCGCTGTCCCGGGGCGGCCAGACCATCTGGATGTCGACGAAGGACGCGGACGCGATCGGCGTCGCCGACGACGACTGGATCGAGGCCGTCAACCGAAACGGCGTGGTCGTCGCCCGCGCGATCGTCTCGCACCGCATGCCGCCCGGCACGGTCTACATGCACCACGCGCAGGAACGCACGGTCAACGTGCCGCTCGCGGAGACGACCGGCAAGCGCGGCGGCATCCACAACTCCCTCACCCGCCTGATCCTCAAGCCGACCCATCTCATCGGCGGCTACGCCCAGTTGTCCTGGGCGTTCAACTACCTCGGCCCGACGGGCAACCAGCGCGACGAGGTCACCGTGATCCGCCGCCGCAGCCAGGAGGTCGAGTACTGATGCGCCCGATGGCCCAGGTCGCCATGGTCATGAACCTCGACAAGTGCATCGGCTGCCACACCTGCTCGGTCACCTGCAAGCAGGCGTGGACCAACCGGCGGGGCATGGAGTACGTCTGGTTCAACAACGTCGAGACCCGCCCCGGCCAGGGCTACCCCCGCCGCTACGAGGACCAGGAGAAGTGGCGGGGCGGCTGGGAGCTGAACCGGCGGGGCGCGCTGAAGCTCAAGGCGGGCGGCCGGTTCAGGAAGCTCGCCGGGATCTTCTCCAACCCGAGGCTCCCGGAGATCAAGGACTACTACGAGCCCTGGACGTACGACTACAAGAACCTCACCGACGCCCCGCTCGGCAGCGACTACCCCGTGGCCCGGCCCGTCTCCCAGCTCGACGGCAAGCCGATGAAGATCGGCTGGTCCTCGAACTGGGACGACGACCTGGGCGGCGCCCCCGCCTACGGCGACCTCGACCCGATGGTGGAGCGCACCCGCGAGCAGGCCTCTCAGAAGGTGCGGTTCGCGTACGAAGAGACCTTCATGTTCTACCTGCCGCGCATCTGCGAGCACTGTCTCAACCCGTCGTGCGTGGCGTCGTGTCCGTCCGGGGCGATGTACAAGCGCTCGGAGGACGGCATCGTCCTGGTCGACCAGGACCGCTGCCGGGGCTGGCGGATGTGCGTGACGGGATGCCCGTACAAGAAGGTGTACTTCAACCACCGCACCGGCAAGGCCGAGAAGTGCACCTTCTGCTACCCGCGCATCGAGGTCGGGCAGCCGACGGTCTGCTCGGAGACCTGCGTGGGACGGCTCAGGTACCTGGGGGTCGTGCTGTACGACGCCGACAAGGTGACCGAGGCGGCCTCCACGCCCGACGAGCAGGAGCTGTACGAGGCACAGCTGGGGGTCTTCCTGGACCCCGAGGACCCCGGGGTGCGGCGGGCGGCGGAGGAGGCGGGGATCCCGTTCGACTGGCTGGAGGCGGCCCGGCGCTCCCCCGTGCACGCGCTGGTGAGCAAGTACCGGGTGGCGCTGCCGCTGCATCCGGAGTACCGCACCATGCCGATGGTCTGGTACATCCCGCCGCTGTCGCCGGTGGTGGACGCGCTGACGGAGACCGGGCACGACGGCGAGGACCCGGGCAACCTGTTCGGCGCGATCGACACGCTGCGGATCCCGCTGGAGTACCTGGCGGAGGTGTTCACGGCGGGCGACGTCGGCCCCGTGCGGGCGTCGCTGGAGAAGCTGGCGGCGATGCGCTCCCACATGCGGGCGATCAACCTCGGCGAGGACCCCGACCCGGCCGTCTGCGCGGGCGTCGGGATGCGTCCCCAGGAGATCGAGGACATGTACCGGCTGCTGGCGATCGCCAAGTACGAGGAGCGGTACGTGATCCCGACGGCGGCCGTCGGGGACGCGCACCGGCTGGAGGCGTCGGCCCTCCCGGACACGTGCAGCCTGGACACGGACGGCGGGCCCGGCATGGGCGGCGACGGGCCGTTCGGCCAGGACTCGGGACGCAAGAGGCTGCCGCTGGTGCCGGTGGAGAACTTCCACATCCTGCGCAGGCGGCAGACCACGGACGACGAGAGGGAGGTCTGATCCGATGCCCGGGTTCGAGGTGCTCTACCAGGCGGCGGCGCTCTGTCTGACGTATCCCGACGACGACTTCCGCGCCCGGCTGCCCCTGCTGCGCGAGGCCGCGCCGCAACTGCGCGGCTTCACCGACCACGCGGCCATGACACCGCAGGGCGAGCTCCAGGCCCACTACGTGGAGGTCTTCGACTTCAAGAACCGGCACAGCCTGTACCTGAGCTGGTGGACCGACGGCGACACCCGCAACCGAGGGATGTCGCTGGTCCGCTTCAAGGAGCTGTACCGCGCCCACGGCCTGGAGTTCACCGACGAGGAACTCCCCGACTTCCTCCCGGCGGTGCTGGAGTTCGCCTCCCGCACCGGGGACATCGGCATGCTCACCGAGCACCGCGACGCCCTGGACCAGCTCCGCTCCCGGCTCACCGCCTTCGGCACGCCCTACGCGTGCGTCCTGGACGCCGTGTGCGCCACCCTGCCGCCCGCACCCACCGGAGCCCGCCCGTGACCGCCTTCCTCTGGGGCGTGCTGCCCTACGCCGCGTTCGCCCTGCTGGTCGCCGGTCTGATCTGGCGGCACCGCTACGACCGCTTCGGCTGGACGACGCGGTCCTCGCAGCTCTACGAGTCGAAGCTGCTGAACATCGCCTCGCCCGTGTTCCACTACGGCATCCTGTTCGTGCTGGTCGGCCATCTCGTCGGGCTGTTCGTCCCCGAGTCGTGGACGGACGCGGTGGGCGTGAGCGAGCACGCGTACCACCTTCTGTCGCTGTACGGCGGCACGGCGGCCGGGGTGCTGGCGGTCGCCGGCATCCTGATCCTCATCTACCGGCGGCGCACCAACGCGCCCGTGTTCCGGGCGACGACCGCCAACGACAAGGTCATGTACGTCTTCCTGCTCGGCGCGATCGTCCTCGGCATGGTGGCCAAGCTCGCGCACTCCTCCGGCACCGGCTACGACTACCGGCACACCATCGCGCCGTGGTCGCGCAGCCTGTTCACCCTCCAGCCGAAGACGGAGCTGATGGTGGGGGTGCCGGTGCTGTACCAGGTGCACGCGGTGATCGGGATGGCGCTGATCGCGCTGGTGCCCTACACCCGGCTCGTGCACATGTTCAGCGCGCCGGTGCGGTACCTGGTCCGGCCGTACGTGGTGTACCGGTCGCGCGACCCCAGGCAGCTGGGGCCGCGCCCGGACCGGCGGGGCTGGGAGCGCGCGGGCTCCTGACCGGCTAGGCCAGCTTCGCCGTGAGGGTGATGGTCGTGCCGGTCAGGGCCTGGCTGACCGGGCAGTTCTTCTTGGCGTCCTCGGCGGCGGCGGTGAACGCGTCCTCGTCGAGACCGGGGACGGTGCCCTCCACGGTGAGGTGGATGCCCTTGATGCCCTCACCCGGCTGGAAGGTGACGTCGGCGGAGGTGGTGAGCTTGGTGGGCGGGGTGCCGGCGCCGGCCAGGCCGTGCGACAGCGCCATGGAGAAGCAGCTGGAGTGGGCGGCGGCGATCAGCTCTTCCGGGCTGGTCTTGCCGTTCGCCTGCTCGGCGCGCGACGGCCACGACACCGGCTGCTCGCCGATGCCGGACGAGTCGAAGGTGACGACACCGTTGCCCTCGAGCAGGTTGCCTTCCCAGACGGTGTGTGCGGAGCGCGTGGTTGCCACGGCGGGTCCTCTCGAATTCGCTTGCTGTACCTGGGCGGTGGGAGCCCGGCGGGCGGGTTCCCACCCCCATCCGATCACATTCCGGCTCAGCTCACGCGGAACACCGGTCCCCGGGCGGTGAACGGCAGCCGCGCCCCCTGCGGAATCAGGTAGGCGTGCTCGCGCCGCACCCGCAGTACGTCGCACCAGCCGTCGGTGATGACGAGGACCGGCGCGGTGGGCGGGAAGTCGTCGGCGCGCAGCAGCAGGTCGACGCCGGGCTGGAGCACCGTGCCGCCTCGGCCGTGCACCCGCACCCGGCCGGCGATGTCCGTCACCGGCAGGTATCCGGCGTCGTGCGGTGCCGCGTCGCAGAACACCACCCGGGCGGCGGGCACGTCCCGGGCCTCGGCGTAGGAGGCGATGGCACCGAGCGCCTTGCCGAGCAGGGTGCGGTCCATCGAGCCGGAGGTGTCCAGGACGACGCCGAAGGTGCAGCGGGCGATCTCCTCGGGCGGGAAGTAGCGGCCCGCGCGCGGGATGTCGGGGGTGGCCGCCTGACGCCGCGAGGGGCGCGCGTACGACCGTACGGGCTCGGGGCGGGGCACGAACTCGTCGAACCAGCGGGCGAGCCGCGCGTCCCAGGGCAGTGGCGGGTGGCTGAGGGCGCGGATCTCCTCGACCAGGCCGCCGGGCAGGAAGCCGCGCTCCTGCCGCTGGTGGAGGTCCAGGCCCTGGGCGAGGCCCCGCCGGTAGAAGCCGTCGAGGTCGACGTAGTCGCGGGGCGAGCCGAGCGGGCCGCCGAGGATGTCACCGGTGCCCTTGCCGCGCAGGGTGGCCAGGCGGCGCATGCGGCGCAGGTCGCCGGCGATGCGGTCGTAGACCTCCTCGGCAGACAGGCCCGCCACCTCCGGGTCGTGCAGCAGTCCTTCGGGCATGGTGCCGACCTGCATCTCGACGAGCCAGCCGTTGATGACGTAGTCGCAGGCGACGTTGAAGAGATAGGGGTCGCGGGTGCCGCAGCGGTCGCCGTGGCGCAGGGCGGCGTGCAGCATCTCGTGGGCCAGGATGAAGCGCCACTCCTCGTCGTCGTACCGGCGCAGCGGGTTGACGTAGATCTCGGCGGCCTCGGCGTCGACGGCGGCGACGGAGATGCCGTGGGCGCGGGCGAGTTCGGCGTCGGCGACGAGGGTGATGCCGGACGCGATGCCGCCGAGCAGCGGGTAGGAGGAGACGAACCAGCTCAGGGCCTGCTCCCAGGGGCGCAGGCGGGGCGCCTCGCCGTCCATGGAGTCGCGGCGGCCGCCCGCCATGTCGAGCGCGGTGGAGACGGTTCGGGTGAGCGCGCTCGCGAACGCCGTCTGCCAGTCGGGGGCCCGCCCGAGCCAGCCGTTCCACGGCACGAGCAGCAGGTCGGCCGTGTTGCCCGCGGTGCCGCAGTGCTCGTACACGGCCGGCACCCCGTCCCGGCGCCAGCGCGCGGCGAGCCGCTCCTCGTCGCCGTCGGGGTAGGAGGCGGGGAGGTCGTCCGGGGCGCGGCCGACGCGGAAGCCGAGCAGGAAGCGGTTGACGACGGCGCAGCGTGCGGCGAGGTCGGCGTCGTCCGGCTGGACGCGTTCGCCGGTGGCGGCGGGGACGTGGCCGAAGCCGAGGTGGAGTGCGGCGTGGGCGATGGCCCAGGCCCAGACGGCGGGCTCGGTGAGCCGGTCCGGGTGGGCGTGCACGACGCCGTCGGAGTCGACGCGCACCAGCCCGCCCCGGGGTGCGACGGCGCACTTCTCCCGGCGACAGACGGTGAATCCCACCGCGCTCAGGGACGGGTCGGCGCGGACCAGCCGCAGTCCCGCCTCGAACGCCTCCGCCGCCAGGTCCCGCTTCTTCTTGCCCTTGGTGGCCCGGGCAGGGCTCATCGCCGTGCCTCCACCAGCCGGGGCATGTCGCGGGCGGCCTCGACGAGGAACCAGGCGGGCAGCACCGGGTTGCCGTCGGCGTCGGAGGCGATGACGCTCTGGGCCACCTCGACGGAGATCTCGGCGAGTTGCACCAGCAGGGACTTGGCGCGGTACGCGGTCTGGCGGCCGTTCGCGGACATGTGCTCCTTGCTCGCGGGCAGTTCCTTGACCAGTCGGCCGCGGAAGGACTCGGCCAGGTAGTAGAGCAGGTCCCGGTCCTGGAGGCGGTGCGGCCAGCGGGCCTCGCCCTTGAGGACGGCCTCGATGCCGAACCGGCTGCGGACGATCTTGACGTAGCCGCAGAAGGCGGTGGCGTGGGCGGGGGTCAGCGTGCCGTGCGCGAGGACTTTCAGGGTCTCCTCGTCGAGGTCGCGGCCGAAGGAGTGCAGGGCGTCGGAGAGCATGTGCCAGGAGCGCGGGGTGGAGAACGGCTCCTCGGTCTTGGGCGGCTTGGACCACAGGTGGTCGGGGCGGTCGGTGAGGTGGTCCGTGATCCAGGGGTGGATGCCGTTCTCGCCGGCCCAGGCGAGCCAGTCCTTGGCGGAGGCGTCCAGGTGGACGTGGGTGAGGCGGTTGACCAGCGCGGAGGCGATGGGGCGGGCGAGGGCGTTGTCGGTGGCGCGGTTGCCGGCGCCGATGACGATGGAGCCCTTGGGCAGCTCGTAGGAGCCGATGCGCCGGTCCAGGATGAGGGAGTAGAACGCCTTCTGCACGTCCGGGCCGGCCGCGTTCAGTTCGTCCAGGAACAGGCAGTACGGCTCGTCGCGGGCGATGGACTCGGGCGGGCAGAACACCGACCGGCCGTCCCGGATCTGCGGTACGCCGATCAGGTCCTCGGGCGCCAGCTGGGTGCCGAGCAGGCTCACGCACTCCAGGCCCAGCGAGTCGGCGAAGTTCCTCACCAGGGAGGACTTGCCGATGCCGGGTGCGCCCCACAGGAAGACCGGCCGCACGGTGGCGAGGCCGAGCAGCAGCTCCGGGAGTCGGGCGGGAGTGACGGTCACGGCGGCCTGCACGCAGGGGCTCCTCGGGCTGCTGTTCGAAGCGGACCCGCACCAGTGTGGGCGGGACGGGGCCCGTGCGCAGCCGAATTACCGCCCGGTGGGCCCCTCCGCGCGCCGCCTGCGGGCCGCCATCACGGCGTAGACCAGTACACCCGCGAACAGGAACAGGACGCCCTGGTACACCGCCGCGTAGCCGGCGCCGGCGACCAGCCAGAGGGAGAAGGCGGCCGCGACCGCGGCGATCACCCCGTCCCTTACCAGCCGTGCCCGGTCGACCTTCTCGCCCTGCCCGGAGACCAGGTGGAAGATCTGCGCCGCGGTCGCCAGCAGGTACGGCACGGTCGCGGTGAAGGTGGTGACGAGCACGAGCACCTCGAAGACCTTCGCCGAGCCCGACGTGTAGTTGTAGACGGTGAGGAGGGAGGCGAGGACGACGGTGACGCCGACGCCGACCGTGGGCACGCCGCGCCGCCTGCGCGCGAACGCGGCCGGGAAGAGACCGTCCTTCGCGGCGGCGTACGGGGTCTGGGCGCTGAGCAGGGTCCAGCCGTTGAGGCAGCCGGTCATCGACACCAGGGCGGCCAGCGCGACGGCCCAGCCGCCCCAGGCGCCGCCGAACATGGCGTTCACGGCGTCGGAGAAGGGCGCGGTCGAGGTCACCAGGCGGTCGTGGGAGACGGTGCCGAAGACGGAGAGCGTGCCCAGCAGGTAGACGAGGGCGGCGCCCGCGGTGCCGATGACCGTGGCCCGGCCGACCGTGCGGCGGGGGTCCTTCACCTCGCCCGCGCTGACGGCGGCGGACTCCACGCCGAGGTAGGAGAAGAGCAGGATGGCGGCGGCGGCGGAGACCGCGCCGATGCCACTGCCGCCGCTCGCGTTGAACGGGCCGAGGTTGTCCGGGTCGAAGAAGAACAGCCCGCCGACCGCTACGAGCAGCAGCGGCGCGAACTTCAGAACCGTGGACACCAGCTGGACGGCGCCCACGTAGCGGGTGCCCGCGAAGTTGGCGAGCGCCGGCAGCCACTGGATGACGAGCGCGGCCAGGCACGCGGTCCAGCGGTGGTCGTTCACCGGGATCAGGACGTCGAGGTAGCCGACGGCGGCGACGGCGAGCGCGGCGTTGGACACCCAGGTGGTGATCCAGTACGCCCAGGCGGCGAGGAAGCCGGCGAAGTCGCCGAACGCCTCGCGGGCGTAGACGTAGGGACCGCCGGTGCGCGGGTCGCGGGCGGCGAGGCGCCCGAAGACCAGGGCGAGCGCGATGGCGCCGACGGTCAGGACGCCGAAGGCGAGCAGGCTGATGGTGCCGAAGGGGGCGACGGAGGCCGGGAGCAGGAAGATGCCGCCGCCGATGATGTTGCCCATGACCAGGGCGGTGGCGACGGGGAGCCCGAAGCGGCGGGCGTGCCTGCCGTTGCCGGGAGCGGGGGCCGCGGGGGTCTCCTGCGACGCCGGAGCCGGTGGGGGGACGGTCCCGGTGACGTGCATGGGGTGGGGCGCCTTCCTTGGAACTGGTGCCCGGGATCGCCGGGGCGGCGCCCATGGTCGGGCACGGTCCGGCACGGCTCCAAATCAGGCGCTTTTGTCCTGCACGACCCCGTCCGGGACCGGAAAAGGTGCGCCCTCGACGGCCCTGGACCGGGAATCCTCCACGGGCACCTGCGGGCCGTTCGACTCGCGCAGCCAGCGGCGCAGGACCCGGTGCACGTGCTCCGCGCCGACAATCTCCGCCCCCTCCGCGACCGGCGCGGACAGGACGACCGGCGACAGCAGGAAGGCCCGCGACTGGGCACCGCCGAGTCCGCCGTGGGAACCGATCTGCTCCTCGAAGGCCAGGACCTCGCCGTCGGCCGGGTCGTGGAAGGAGTTGACCATGATGTCGGCGGTGTGCGGGAAGGAATGCGTGCGGCGGACGGCGTCGGCGGCGCCGGGTCCGAAGGGCGCGAGCGGGCCGGGCTCCTCGTCGAGCCGGTCCAGGGGGATCTCCGCGCCGCGCGCGCCGAGCACGAGACCGCCGTGCTTCTCGCTGTCGACCAGCAGGAAGCCGACGCCGGGATGGTTGGCGAGGGTCGGCAGCAGGGCGGGGTGGCGGGCGTCGATCTCCTCCCGCGTCATCCGGTGGCGCACGTCCGGGAAGGAGACCAGGCCCAGGTTCCCGGAGGCCAGGACGATCGGCTCCGAGCGGCGGCCGGTGGGGGTGTCGGCGGGGCGCTGCTGCTCGGCGCCCTCCTCGACCGGCCGGTGCAGGGCGGCCCGTACGGTGTTGCGCGCCTCGGCGCCGCTGCGGGTGCGCTGCGCCCGGCGCGGCACGGGCAGTCCGCACCCGGCCCGCACCAGGTCGCCGAGGGTGAGGCCGTAGCGGGCGCGGAAGGTCTCGCCGGGGCTCTGGCCGTGGTCGGACAGGACGACGATCCGGTACTTGCGGGGCGCGTGCTCGGCGACCTTCTCGATCAGCGCGAGGGACCGGTCGAGCCGCTGGAGGACCTTCGCGGCGTCCCGGCTGTCCGGCCCGGAGTGGTGCGCCACCTCGTCGTACGCCACCAGGTCGGCGTAGACGGCGGTGCGGCCGGCGAGCATGTCGCCCATCACCGCGGCGACGACGACGTCCCGTTCGACGACGGTCGCGAAGGCGCGGACGAAGGGGTAGAGGCCGCCGCGGGAGACGTGCGGGCGGACCTTGTGCACGCGCGCGCGGGTGGACTGGCCGATCTCGCGGCCCACCTCGGCGACGAAGGACATCGCGGTGCGAACGGCGTTGGCCGGGTCGGAGAAGTAGGCGAAGTAGCCGGACCGGGAGCGTGTCTCCCGGCTGCGGCGGCGGGTGGCGATGGAGAGCACGAGGGCCTGCTCGTCGGCGCCGCCCCCGAAGAGGTTGCCGCGGCTGGCGCCGTCGAAGGTGAGCAGTCCGCCGTCGCCGGTGTGCTTGACGGCGCGGTGCTGGAGTTGGGCGGCGCTGGTCGGGCGGTTGCAGACCACGACCTCGCCGCTGTCCTTCTCGAACCAGCGGAAGGCGGGGACGTCGTGGTTGGAGCCGTGCAGGATGCCGAGCTGGCTGGCGCCGGTCTGGCTGGACCAGTCGGTGCGCCACAGGGCGAGCCGGTGGGTCGCGGGGGTGCCGTCGCGGCCGAGCCAGCGGGCGACGGTGGGCATGGCGCCGCTGTCGGCGGCGGCCAGCAGGACGTCGTGGCCGACGCCGTCCAGTTGCAGGAAGAGGGTGCCGGGGCCGGACGGACAGGGCGGGCCGGATCTGCGGCGGCGGTCGGCGAGCCGGTAGAGCCGGCGCCGGTAGGCGTCGTCGTCGCGCACGACCAGGGCGCCGCCGGTGGCGGAGGCGACGGCGGACATGACGGCGGCCACCACGACCGCCGTCTCGGGGGCGACGCCGCCGCGCCCCGCCGGGTTCACGTCGATCGCGAGGAGCAGCAGCCCGCCGTTGAGGAAGAAGACCAGCAGCCCCAGGACGAGCGCCGGTACCAGGAGCAGCAGCCGGACCATCAGCGGCCACACCAGGGCGGACAGCAGACCGAAGGCGCCGGCGCCGACCGCGGCGGTCATGGCGATGTCGGTCGCGCTGTCGCCGTCGGGCGACTGGAGCCGGAAGTCCGGCAGGATCCCGGCGAGCACGAGCATGGTGAGGGTGGACACGGCCCACACCGCGACACTCCGCCCCATCTGACTGGCGACCCGGCGCCAACGCCCTCCACCCACGCTCCGCACACCTCACGTCCCGGCCCGTCGTCGGCACGGGCCTGCCCCACCCTGTCACAACGGTCCGGAGCACCCGTTTGTCCCCCCGGGTCCGGTTCACACCCCGTGGCCGGGGTCAGCGGCCGTCGTACCCCGCCGTCGGCATCGACAGTCTGCGGTGGACGCACGCCTTCATTCCGGCGTCGTAGGACGGTTCGGCGTGGCCGACCGTCTCGATCCGGACGCCGCGCCGCGCGCACTCCGCGGTGAACTCCTCCACCGACGACAGCGCGCTCTCGAGGACCCGGCGGCTGGGCGCCACGAACAGGTCGTGCCCGGGGCGGACACCGTCCCACAGGGCGTCGTGGTCGGGTCGCAGGCCGCGTACCAGCAGTTCCCTGTCGACTACGTATCCGTTCTCCGCGGCCCAGCGGGCGCACATGGCGTGCTGACTGCGGGAGTCGACCAGGAAGGGATCGTCGTCCAACTGCTCCAGCGGCGTCAGACTCGCGATCGCCGTCACCCGCACCAGCCCCATGGGGTCTCCCTCACCTCCCGTTTTCGCCGCCGACCCTACTCCTGGACGTAGGCTTCGGGGAGTCGCGCGAAGGAGGCGAAGAGGTGCCGGTGGAGCTCACGTGGTGGGGTCACGCCACCTGCACGGTCGAGGATTCGGACATCCGTGTGCTCACCGACCCTCTGTTCGTCCGCAGGCTCGCCCATCTGCGGCGCAGACGGGGCGCGCTGCCCCCGTCGGACGCCTGGCGCGCGGACGTGGCGCTCGTCTCCCACCTGCACGCCGACCACCTGCATGTGCCGTCGCTCGCGCGGCTCGCGCCGGGCACGCGCCTGCTCGTGCCCCGGGGCGCACGACGGGCGGTGCCCGGACTGCGCCGGCTCGGGCACCTGGAGGTGAGCGAGGTGGCTCCCGGCGACGAAGCGACCGTCGGGGACCTGCGGATACGGGCGGTGCCGGCCCGGCACGACGGGCGGCGGCTGCCGGTCGGACGGCAGCGCTCCCCCGCGCTCGGCTATGTCGTCGAGGGCGCGGCACGGACGTACTTCGCCGGGGACACCGGTCTGTTCGACGGCATGGAGAAGGAGGTCGGGCCGGTCGACGCGGCGCTGCTGCCGGTGGGCGGCTGGGGGCCGTACCTGGGCGCGGAGCACCTGGACGCGGGGCGGGCCGCCGAGGCGCTGGCCCGGCTGGCGCCGCGCACGGCGGTGCCGGTGCACTACGGCACGTACTGGCCGATCGGGATGGACGCCGTGCGCCCCCACGAGTTCCACACGCCGGGTGACGAGTTCGTGCGCCTGTCGGCGCTGCGGGCGCCGGGGGTGGCGGTGCACCGGCTGGAGCACGGCGAGAGCGTGCGGGTGGAGGTCTCGCGGTGAACTGGCTGGGCGCCGCCGTGACGAGTGTCCCGGCCGAACCGACCCAGCAGGCGTTCGGTTATCCCTCGCTGTTCCTGCTGGTGCTGATCGGGGCACTGGTGCCGGTGGTACCGACGGGCGCGCTGGTGAGTTCGGCGGCCGTGGTCGCGATGCACCAGACCCTGCCGTTCTCGATGCTGATGGTGTTCGCGACGGCGTCGCTGGCCGCGTTCTGCGGGGACATGGCGCTGTACTGGCTGGGCCGGCGGGGCGTCGGCTCGAAGAACGGCTCGCGCTGGCTGGAGACGATCCGGTCCCGGGCGCCCGAGGACCGGCTGGAGCAGGCCCAGGACAAGCTCGCCGAACACGATGTCGCGGTGCTCGTGCTGTCCCGGCTGGTGCCGGCGGGGCGGATACCGGTGATGCTGGCCTGTCTGCTGGCCGAGTGGCCGCTGCGCCGGTTCGCCCGGGGCAACCTTCCG
This sequence comes from Streptomyces sp. NPDC058812, assembly GCF_042744565.1. Taxonomy (NCBI): domain Bacteria; kingdom Bacillati; phylum Actinomycetota; class Actinomycetes; order Kitasatosporales; family Streptomycetaceae; genus Streptomyces; species Streptomyces sp. NPDC058812. The sequence continues at coordinate 104,702 of NZ_JBHYOB010000007.1, read as the reverse complement.
GCCTGCCTGGCCTGGGCGGTGACGTACCAGCTGATCGGCGTCCTGAGCGGCGCCCTGTTCAGCAAGCCGTGGGAGGGCGTGGCCGCGGCGGTCGCGCTGACGGTACTGGTCAGCGGGGCGCCGAGCGTGTGGCGGCGGTTTCGGGGGCCGGCGAAGGCGTAGGCCCTGCCGGGCGGTTCGGGGCACGTGGGAAGCGGCGGTGCGGCACGAGGGGCCGGGCCAGACCGGGCCGGCCCCGGGGCGTGCCGTCGTTCGCCGGAGGGGCGGCCGCCCGGGGAGCCCGGCAGGGGAGGCACCCGCGGGCTGAAGCCGCGTGTCCGGCCGTGAGACGAGGGAAGCCCCCGGCTCACGGCCGCGCCGGGGCCGCCACGCGCGGCATGGACCTCCTCGCATGACCTCCACGCACGGCATGGACCTCCTCGCGCACGGCCGCGGCGTGCGCGAGCGCGCGGACGGACGCGCGGTGGGCCGGCACCGCCCCCGTCCCCGCGTTCGGCCCCTGCCCGCGGGGCACCGGGCGGCCGGCCTCGGTCACTCCAGCACGCGGGAGCCGCCGACCGGGAGGTCCCACAGGTGCTCCCGGGGCAGGCCCGCCCGCTGCCAGGCGGCGCGTACGCGGGTGAGCGGTTCCAGTACCGGTTCCGCGGACAGGACGAACGTGCCCCAGTGCATCGGCGCCATCCGGCGGGCGCCCACGTCCTGGGCGGCCCGCACCGCCTCCTCCGGATCGCAGTGCACGTCGCTCAGCCACCAGCGGGGGTCGTAGGCGCCGATGGGGAGCAGGGCGAGGTCGATGCCGGGGTAGCGGCGGCCGATGCGGGTGAACCAGTGACCGTACCCGGTGTCACCGGCGAAGTACACGCGCCGGCCGTCGGGGTCGGTGAGGACCCAGCCGCCCCACAGGGTGCGGCAGGTGTCGGTGAGGGTGCGCTTGGACCAGTGGTGGGCCGGTACGAAGTCGAAGCGGACGCCGTCCAGTTGCGCGGCCTCCCACCAGTCCAGTTCGGTGACGCGTGTGAAGCGGCGGCGGTGGAACCAGCGGCCGAGCCCGGCCGGGGCGAAGACGGGGGTGTCGCGCGGGAGCCTGCGCAGGGTCGGGGCGTCCAGGTGGTCGTAGTGGTTGTGGCTGATGACGACCGCGTCCACGCGGGGCAGGGCGCTCCAGGGGACGCCGACGGGGGTGACGCGGGCCGGGGTGCCGAGGATGCGGCGGGACCAGACCGGGTCGGTGAGGACGGTGAGCCCGCCGACGCGCACCACCCAGCTGGCGTGTCCCGCCCAGGTGACGGCGACGGTGCGCGCGTCCACGCGGGGCAGCGGGCCGGGGGCGTAGGGCAGCCGGGGGATGTCGGTGAGCCCCTCGGGGCCGGGTCTCACCGCGCCCTCGCGGGCGAATCTGGCGAAGGCCTTCAGGCCGGGGAGCGGCGCGGTCAGCCGGTCGTGGAAGGTGCGCGGCCACACCCGGTGCTCGGCCATCGGCCGGGGTTCGGCGAGCGGCGGGTACGAGGGGGCCGAGGAGGACGTGGACGGTGACGCGTCGGTGTCCTCGGTGTCCTCGGTGGGCGTAGCCGTGGGCGTAGCCGTGGGCGTAGCCGTGGACGTGGGCGTGCGCGTGGTCGACCGGGGCTGCTGCGTCATCGAGGAGGCTCCCATCGCTGAGCGTCGCGGAGATCGTCGAAGACCGACTTCAGACCGATCAACGCGCGTTGCACGTGTGGCAGTTCCAACGGGTCGGGGGACGTGAGACATTCCGCGCGCTGCTCGTCGGTGCCGCCGTCGAGCAGCGGGCCGGTGGCGAGCCGCACGCGCGGAGCCGCGAGGTCGTCGCCGAAACGGTGGCCGCCCGGGGCGGGCATGCCGAGCCGGGCGGTGAGGAAGTCCTCCAGTTCCTGGGCGTCACCGACGCCCTGGGCGCCGAGCGCGTCGCGCAGCGGACCGAGGTCGGCGTACAGGTGGCGGCCGGCCTGCGGGGGCCGGGCGGTGGCGCCCGCGGCGACGACGGCGGCGTGCACGGCGGCGGCCACGCGCGCGTGCAGGCGTACGGCGGCCGACCGGCGGGCGGTGACCGGCTCGGGTTCGGCGAGCGCGTACCCGGCCGCCGCGGCGACGGGCGCGGCGACGTTGGCGCCGAGCGCGGTGAGCACGTCGAGCACGCGCGCGTGCAGGCCGTCCCCGGCGGCGGACGCGGGGAAACGGGCGACGGCGGCCGGCCAGCCCGGCGGCAGCAGCGCGCCGGCCAGGTCGGTGACGACGGTGACCCGTTCGGGCAGCATCTCGGCGGGGCTGAGCAGCACGGTGGCGTGCGGGTCGTGCAGGGTGTCCCGCCAGGTCTCGTCACTGACCAGGTGCAGTCCCTCGCCGGTGGCGGCCTCGACGGTCTCGTGCAGCAGTTCGGGCGGCGCGACGGTTCCGGTGGGGTCGTCGGCGACGGACAGCACGAGCAGGCGGGGGTCGCCGCCCTCGGCGCGGACCCGGCGGACGGTTTCCAGGAGGGCGTACGGGTCGGGGACGCCGCCGGACTCGGCCGGGGTCGGCACGTGGAAGACGGGTCTGCCCAGCAGCCGCGCGTACGGCGCCCACCAGGCGGCGCAGGGGCGGGGCACCAGGACGTCGCCGCCGAGCGCGGCGGTCAGCGCGAGCAGCAGGGCGTTGGCGCCGGGGGCGGCGGCCACGTGGCCGGGCTCGGTGGGCAGGCCGCGCCGGTCCCAGTAACCGCAGGCGGCGTTCAGGAGGGGCGGGGCGCCGCCCGCCGGTTCGTCGTGGCCGCGGCCCGCGGCGGCGGCGAGTACGGCGGACAGTTCGGGCAGCACGGGCAGTCCGTCGTCGGGGAGGTGCGGGCCGTAGCGGACGGGGCCGTGCTCCACGGGGTCGTGCCCTGCGGAGCCGTGCCCTTCGAAAGCATGCCCTACGGCGCCATGGCCTTCGGAGCCGTGCCCCTCGGAGCCGCGCCCCACGGCGCCATGGCCTTCGGAGTCCGTCCGCCGCATGCGTGCCTCCGCGCAGTCCGTGGTGCCGTGTCCCGTCGCCGCCCGGCCGGGTGCTCTTTCCTCGGTCGTTGCTCCAAGTACCCACCGTGCGGCCCTGCCATGGCTGTGCCCCCGGTCGCGGATCACATGTGGACCGGCGGCGGTGCGGGTCAGCGGTGCTCGGCGTCCCCGCGCAGGCGGAGCCGCAGCCGATGCGCCGCCGCGCCGAACGCGCCCGCGATCAGGACGCCACCGGCGACCAGGGCGGGCATCGAGTCGGTGAAGGACCCGCCCGCGCCGGCCCGCACCCCGTGCTCCACGGTCGCGCCGCCGCAGGACTTGCCCTGTGCGGCGGGCTCGGGGCAGGGCGGCTTCGTCGTGCAGGACGTGCCCCGCGCGGTGGTCTCGCCGTGCGGGGCGGCCGTTTCCGGGCACACCGGCTTCGTCCCGCCGCACCGCTCGCCGTGCTGGGTGGAGTGTGTGGGCTCGGGGCACGGTGGTGCGACGGCTCCGCCCCCCGCCTCCCCCTCCTCCGGCACGGTCATCGTCGTGCTCCAGGGATCGCCCTCGCCGGACTCCTCGGGGCAGGCGTCATCGACGGTCCACGCGTCCTCGGCGCCCTCCGCCTCCGGGTCGGACTCGAAGTCCTCGGCGGCGGCTATGCGCGCGGTGCCCTGGTAGGCGGTTCCGGACGTCGCCTCGTCGTCGCCCGTGGCCGGCGCGGACCCGCCGGTCGAGGCGCAGGAGACGGAGACGGTGCCGCCCGGGGTGACTGCGGCCGGGCTGACCTCCGCGGCGGGCTCACCGGTGCCGACGGGCGGCCGGGGAACACCGGGATCGGCCGAGACGGACCCCGCCGAAACGCCGAGGGCGGCACTGGCCAGGACGGCGGCGGACAGGGCGCGGGCGGTGCGGCGCATGGGGTGGGCTCCTTCGAGCGACGGCTGCGGGGGCACGGCACTCGCGCCCCCTCGGCCATCACAGCCCGCCCACCACGGGTCCGCGCGCCACCGTGCGCCGTTCGCGGGAACGGAACCCCCGAGCGGGTGAGAGCAAGGTTTCGGCGCACCCGCGGCCCGTTGCGGACCTCAGTGGCACGGCCCCCGCCGGGCGTGCCGTCCTTGCCCCCGCCGGAGCTTGGCCGGCCGCGGGCTCAGGCCGCCGGGTCCCGGAGTACCTGTTCCCGCACCCGGTTGCAGCACCGGCTGATCAGACGGGAGACGTGCATCTGGGAGATGCCGAGCTGTTCGGCGATGCGGCTCTGGGTCATGTCGTCGAAGAAGCGCATGTAAAGGATGGCGCGTTCCCGCTCGGGCAGGGCGGCGAGGCGGTCCTTGACGGCCTCGCGGTCGACGACGGTGTCGAGGGCCGGGTCGGTGGCCCCGAGGGCGTCACCGAGTGAGTAGCCGTCCTCGCTGCCGGGGAGCTCGGCGTCCAGGGACAGGGCCGTGAAGCTCTCCAGGGCTTCGAGCCCGACCCGGACGTCCTCCTCGCTCAGATCGGCGTGCTCGGCGATCTCGGTGACGGTGGGCCTGCGCCCCGAGATGGTCTGGGACAGGTCCTGGCCGGCGAAGCGCACGCGGTTGCGCAGGTCCTGGACCCGGCGCGGCACGTGCAGGGTCCACATGTGGTCGCGGAAGTGGCGCTTGATCTCGCCGGTGATCGTCGGCACGGCGTAGCTCTCGAAGGCGTTGCCGCGCTCGGGGTCGTACCGGTCGACGGCCTTGACCAGGCCGAGGGCCGCGACCTGGCGCAGGTCCTCGTAGCTCTCGCCGCGGCTGCGGAACCGTCCCGCGAGCCGTTCGGCCATGGGGAGCCAGGCCTCGACGATCCGGTCGCGGACCGCGTCGCGTTCCGGGCCGTCGGGAAGGGTGGTGAGTCGGCGGAAGGCGTCGGCGGTGTCGGGGGCGTCGTCGTGCGGGTGCTTCACGCTGGCGTGGATCGGCATGGTGCGTCGCAACTCCCTCGGAGCGCGGGGTCCTGTCGTCGCGCCGGGCGATGGCCCGGTCGGCGCGGCCGGGGCGAACGGCGCCAGGGGTTCGTAGAACCTCCGGAGCGCGGAGCGGCCGGCACCGGTACGACGACACGGCCCTTTGGGGTCGGGCGGTCACCGTGGGAGGGCGTCCGGCCCGGACGGACGCATCCGTGGCGGCGTCGCGCCGCTCCCACGGACGTGCCTCCTGTCCGAAGCACTGAATTTGCGCCTGCCCCCTGCCCCCCAGGGCAAACACCCGGATGTTTTCCGCGCGGACCCGGGGTCACCCGTACCGCTGCCGCCGACATCACCCCCATCGGCCCGGGAGGTCCGTTACATGAGCACCAAGGTGTCCGACCACGTCCTGCAGCGGCTGCGCGAATGGGGCGTCGAGCAGGTCTTCGGCTACCCGGGCGACGGGATCAACGGCCTGCTCGCCGCCTGGGGCCGGGCCGACAACCGGCCGCGGTTCGTGCAGTCCCGGCACGAGGAGATGTCCGCGTTCCAGGCGGTCGGGTACGCGAAGTTCAGCGGCCGTCTGGGCGTGTGCGCGGCGACCTCGGGGCCCGGCGCGATCCATCTGCTCAACGGGCTGTACGACGCCAAGCTCGACCACGTTCCGGTGCTGGCGATCGTCGGGCAGACCCACCGGACCGCGATGGGCGGCTCCTACCAGCAGGAAGTGGACCTGCACACGCTGTACAAGGACGTCGCCTCCGAGTTCGTGGAGACGGTGACGGTCCCGGAGCAGCTGCCGAACGTGCTGGACCGGGCGATCCGCACCGCGTACGCGCGTCGCTGTCCGACGGCGGTCATCATCCCCGGCGACGTGCAGGAGCTGGACTACTCGCCGCCCACGCACGAGTTCAAGATGGTGCCCTCCAGCCTGGACCGGGGCTCCTGGACGGCGGTCCCGTCCGACGAGTCCGTGCGGCGGGCGGCCGAGGTGCTCAACTCCGGTGACAAGGTGGCGATCCTGGTCGGTCAGGGCGCGGCCGGGGCCCGGCATCAGGTGGAGACGCTCGCGGAGATGCTCGGCGCGGGCGTGGCCAAGGCGCTGCTCGGCAAGGACGTGGTCAGCGACGAACTGCCGTACGTCACCGGCTCGATCGGTCTGCTCGGCACGCGCCCGTCGTACGAGCTGATGCGGGACTGCGACACCCTGCTGACCGTCGGGTCCTCGTTCCCGTACTCGCAGTTCCTGCCGGAGTTCGGCAAGGCGCGGGGCGTGCAGATCGACATCGACCCGCACATGATCGGGATGCGCTATCCGTACGAGGTGAACCTCGTCGGCGACGCGAAGGCGACCCTGGACCGGCTGATCCCGCTGATCGAGGGCGGCCGGGGGCGCGAGTGGCACGACACGGTGTGCGACAACGTGACGCGCTGGCGCGGGGTCATGGAGCGGCGGGCCGGGCTGGAGGCCGACCCGATCAACCCGGAGTACGTGGCCGCCGCCCTGGACCCGATGCTGCCCGACGACGCGATCGTCACCTCCGACTCCGGTTCGACGGCGAACTGGTACGCCCGGCACCTGACCATGCGGCCCGGCATGCGCGGCTCGCTGTCCGGCACGCTGGCCACCATGGGCTGCGGGGTGCCGTACGCGATCGGCGCGAAGTTCGCCCACCCGGACCGGCCCGTGATCGCCCTGGTCGGGGACGGCGCGATGCAGATGAACGGGCTGGCCGAGATGATCACGGCGGCGAAGTACCGCGACCTGTGGGAGGACCCGCGGCTGATCGTGGCCGTCTGGAACAACCGGGACCTCAATCAGGTCACCTGGGAGATGCGGGCCATGGAGGGCGCGCCGTCCTTCCTGCCCTCGCAGTCGCTCCCGGACGTGCGCTACGCCGACTTCGCCCGCTCGCTGGGCCTGACCGGGATCCGGGTGGAGAAGCCGGACGAGGTGGAGGCGGCCTGGCGGGCGGGCCTCGCGGCGGACGGCCCGGCGGTGCTCGAGTTCCTCACCGACCCCGCCGTGCCCCCGATCCCGCCGCACGCCACCTGGGAGCAGATGGAGGCGACGGCCGCCTCCATCCTCAAGGGCGACGCGGACCGGGGGTCCATGGTCAAGCAGGGGTTCAAGGCGAAGGTGCAGGAGTTTCTGCCGGGGCGGGAGAAGGGGTGACCGCAGTAGCGGCGGTCACGCCTTGCGCGGCTGGTTGAAGCGCAGCATGTTGCCGGAGGGGTCGCGGAAGGCGCAGTCGCGGACGCCGTAAGGCTGGTCGACCGGCTCCTGGAGGACCTCCGCACCCGCGGCCCGGACGCGTTCGAAGGTGGCGTCGACATCCTCGGTGGTGAAGATGACGCCGCGCAGCAGTCCCTTCGCCAGCAGCTCGGCCATGGCCTCCTTGTCGGCGGCGGAGGCGTTGGGGTCGGCGAGCGGGGGTTCGAGGACGATGTCCACGCCGGGCTGGGCCGGGGAGCCGACGGTCACCCAGCGCATGCCCTCGAACCCGACGTCGTTGCGGACCTCCAGTCCGAGTACGTCGCGGTAGAAGGCGAGCGCCTTGTCGTGGTCGTCGACGGCGATGAAGCACTGCGAGAGGTTGATGTCCATGCGTCTCACGCTACGGGCGGGGGCGTGGGCTTCGCTTCTCCGTTCCTGACCGGTCGCGTGTAGATCTTGGCGACGCAGGCCGGGATGTCGGCGCCGTCGGCGTGGTCGCGGGCCCGGTACGCGCTCGGGCTCTCACCGACCAGTTCGGTGAACCGCGAGCTGAACGACCCCAGCGAGGTACAGCCGACCTCGAAGCAGACTTCCGTCACGGACAGGTCGCCGCGCCGCAGCAGTGCCTTGGCCCGCTCGATCCGGCGTGTCATCAGGTAGTTGTACGGCGTCTCCCCGTAGGCGGCGCGGAAGCTGCGGGAGAAGTGGCCCGCCGACATGAGGGCGACGCGCGCCAGCGCCGGCACGTCGAGCGGCTCGGCGTACTCGCGGTCCATCAGGTCGCGGGCCCGGCGCAGCCGGACCAGGTCCTCCAAGGTCGTCACATCACCACGATCCCACGACGCCGGGGCTCCCGGTACCGGCGCCGTGGGAGCGTTCGCGGTCAGGCGCCGACGTACGCCGCGAGGTGCTCGCCGGTGAGGGTGGAGCGGTCGGCGACGAGGTCGGCCGGTGTGCCCTCGAAGACGATCCGGCCGCCGTCGTGGCCGGCTCCCGGACCGAGGTCGATGATCCAGTCGGCGTGTGCCATGACCGCCTGGTGGTGCTCGATGACGATGACCGACTTGCCGGCGTCCACGAGGCGGTCGAGCAGGCCGAGCAGTTGCTCGACGTCGGCGAGGTGCAGGCCGGTGGTGGGCTCGTCGAGTACGTAGACGCCGCCCTTGTCGCCCATGTGGGTGGCCAGCTTGAGCCGCTGCCGCTCCCCGCCGGACAGGGTGGTGAGCGGCTGGCCGAGGGTGAGGTAGCCGAGCCCGACGTCGGCGAGCCGGTCGAGGATCTTGTGCGCGGCCGGGGTGCGGGCCTCGCCGGCGCCGAAGAACTCCTCCGCCTGTGCCACCGACATCGCGAGCACCTCGCTGATGTCGCGGCCGCCGAGGCGGTACTCCAGCACCGAGGGCTGGAACCGCTTGCCCTCGCAGTCCTCGCAGGGCGTGGCGACGCCGGCCATCATCGCCAGGTCGGTGTAGATGACACCGGCGCCGTTGCAGGTGGGGCAGGCGCCCTCGGAGTTGGCGCTGAACAGGGCCGGCTTGACACCGTTGGCCTTGGCGAAGGCCTTGCGGATCGGGTCGAGCAGTCCCGTGTACGTGGCCGGGTTGCTCCGCCGGGAGCCCTTGATGGGGCTCTGGTCGACCGATACGACGTCGGCGCCCGCGCCGGCCGGGACCGAGCCGTGGATCAGGGAGCTCTTGCCGGAGCCCGCCACGCCGGTGACCACGCAGAGCACGCCGAGCGGGACGTCGACGTCGACGCCCTGGAGGTTGTGCGTCGTGGCGTCGCGGATCTCCAGCACCCCGGTGGGCTCGCGGACCGTCTCCTTGAGGGAGGCCCGGTCGTCGAGGTGGCGGCCGGTGACGGTGTCGCCGGCCCGCAGCCCCTCCACGGTGCCCTCGAAGCAGACGGTGCCGCCCGCCGTGCCGGCGCCGGGGCCGAGGTCGACGACGTGGTCGGCGATCGCTATGGTCTCCGGCTTGTGCTCCACGACGAGCACGGTGTTGCCCTTGTCCCGCAGCCGCAGCAGCAGGTCGTTCATGCGCTGGATGTCGTGCGGGTGGAGGCCGATGGTGGGCTCGTCGAAGACGTACGTGGTGTCGGTGAGGGACGAGCCGAGGTGGCGGATCATCTTGACGCGCTGCGCCTCGCCGCCCGACAGAGTGCCCGCCGGACGGTCGAGCGAGAGGTAGCCGAGGCCGATCTCCACGAACGAGTCGAGGGTGTCCCGCAGCGCGGTGAGCAGCGGCGCCACCGACGGGTCGTCGAGTCCGCGGACCCACTCGGCCAGGTCGCGGATCTCCATCGCGCAGGCGTCGGCGATGCTGATCTTCCCGATCCTCGACGACCGGGCACCCTCGCTGAGCCGGGTGCCGTCGCACTCGGGACAGGTGGTGAAGGTGACGGCCCGCTCCACGAACGCCCGGATGTGCGGCTGCATCGCCTCCTTGTCCTTGGACAGGAACGACTTCTGGATCTTCGGGATCAGTCCTTCGTAGGTGAGGTTGACGCCGCTGACCTTCACCTTGACCGGCTCGCCGTAGAGGAAGTCCCGCAGCTCCTTCTCGGTGTACTCGCGGATCGGCTTGTCCGGGTCCACGAAGCCGGACTGGGCGTAGACCTGCACGGTCCACTGGCTGTCCGACTTCCAGCCGGGGATCGTGAAGGCGCCCTCCGCGAGCGACTTGGAGTCGTCGTAGAGCTGGGAGAGGTCGATGTCGGAGACCTTGCCCCGGCCCTCGCAGTTCGTGCACATGCCGCCGGTGCGCTCGTACGTCGCCCTGACCGCCTTCTTGTTGCCGCGCTCGACGGTGATCGCGCCGCTCGCCCGGACGGAGGCGGTGTTGAAGGAGTAGGCGCTGGGCGGTCCGATGTGCGGGTCCCCGAGCCGGCTGAAGAGGATGCGCAGCATCGCGTTGACGTCGGTGGCGGTACCGACCGTGGAGCGGGGGTCGGCGCCCATCCGCTGCTGGTCCACGATGATCGCGGTGGTCAGGCCGTCGAGGACGTCGACCTCGGGTCGTGCCAGCGTCGGCATGAAGCCCTGTACGAAGGCGCTGTAGGTCTCGTTGATCAGCCGCTGCGACTCGGCGGCGATCGTGTTGAACACCAGTGAGCTCTTGCCCGAGCCGGAGACGCCGGTGAACACCGTCAGCCGGCGCTTGGGGATCTCGATGCTGACGTCCTTGAGATTGTTCTCGCGGGCCCCGTGTACCCGGATCAGGTCGTGGCTGTCCGCGACATGCGGCGCGGCCGCCTGCTGGTCCGTTCTCCTGGCGCTGCTCATCGGTGTCTCCATCTGTCGAGCGGGTCAGCAGGGTCACGCTAGACGGAGCACGGTGGGCCTCGCTTCTCGATTACTGATCCGCTCGCGCGGCCGCGTCGGCGTCGTCGGGCGGGGACGCGGTGTCGGGCAGCATCAGTTCCTCGTAGCGGCCGAGGGCCAGCACCACGCCGAGCATGAGGACCGGGATGAACACAGCGAGCAGCACCGCCATGATCCGTCCTTCCCGATGAGGGGTGGGCGTGGGGGGTGGTGGCGAGAGCCGGGTTCCCCGGGCCCGCCGGGCAAACCCGCGGTGCACGCGGAGGCACGCAGCGTGCCCGGGGAAATCGGACCGGACCCGTCCGGATGAATCCGTGTCGGCCCTCGGTGTCCGGGTACGCGGTCGGCACCCCTGAAGGACCTGGAGGGAGACATGCAGCGAGGCAGTGACCGGATGAGCGTCCACCGCGACGACGAGATGAAGCACGAACTGCAGGGTCTGCTCAGGTCCGGGCACCCCACCCGTACCGAGGAGTGGCACGACCCGGAACCTGCTGCCGAGGACGACCCGGACGTCACCTACGGACCGGTGACACCGGGCCGTGGACCGACGTATCTGGAGACCCTCCGGCTCGAACTGGCCCGGAACCTGACCCGGGGCGCCTTCCCCGCGAGCCCGCGGGAACTGACCCGGGCGCTGCGCCGCGGCCACGCCCCCGACGCCCTCGTCGAGGGACTGGAGCGGCTGCCGCACAAGGCGCGCTACGACAACGTCCAGGAACTGGCGGTGGCCCTGACCGAGAACGGCGGGTCCGGATCCACCGGGACGCAGGGCGCCTAGGGCGCCGGAAAGGGCGGGCCTTCAATGGCTCCTATGGCCGAGCACACGGCCGAGTACGTGCGGGACGTCATGACGCCGGGCGTGACCGCCGTCCGTCCGGACTCCTCCCTCGTCGAGGCGGCGCAGCTGATGCGCACGCAGAACATCGGTGACGTGGTGGTCGCGGACGGCCAGGACATCGTGGGCCTGCTCACCGACCGTGACATCGCGGTGCGGGCGGTGGCGGAGGGCCTCGACCCGATGGGGGTGGGCGTCCGTGCGGTCTGTACCCACGACCCGCTGACGGTCTCCCCGGACGACCCGGTCGCGGACGTGGTCGCGCTGATGCGCGAGCACGCCGTACGCCGGCTGCCGGTCGTGGAGGACGGGCTGCCGGTCGGGATGGTGAGCCTCGGCGATCTGGCCGAGACCCGGGACCCCTCGTCGGCGCTCGCCGACATCAGCCGCGCGGAACCGGACGCCCGGGACGGCGGCTGAGACACGCCGCGCCTCCCCCGCGGCCGAACGACTCACGCGCGCCGGGCGGTGCCCCCGGCCGACGCGCCAGGAAAGGAATCCGAATCACATGCGCATCGCGTTTCTGAGCGCGCCCGAGGGCGTGGAGCAGGTGGAGCTGACCGAGCCGTGGCAGGCGGCGAAGGACGCGGGTCACGAGCCCGTGCTCGTCTCCACTCAGCCGGGTGAGGTCCAGGGCTTCAACCACCTCGACAAGGCGGACACGTTCCCGGTGGACGAGGCGGTGGGCGACACGTCGGCCGACTCGTTCGGCGGGCTGGTCCTGCCCGGCGGCGTGGCCAACCCGGACTTCCTGCGGATGGACGAGAAGGCCGTGGCGTTCGTCAGGGACTTCTTCGAGCAGGGCCGGCCGGTGGCCGCCATCTGCCACGCCCCGTGGACACTCGTCGAGGCCGACGTCGTACGCGGCCGGGTCGTGACCTCGTGGCCCAGTCTGCAGACCGACCTGCGCAATGCCGGAGCCACCTGGGTCGACGAACAGGTGAAGGTCTGCGACCACGGCGACAACGTGCTGATCACCAGCCGCAAGCCGGACGACCTCAAGGCGTTCTGCGAGACCTTCCTCGCGGAGTTCGCCAAGGCGGGCGGCTGAGGAACGAGGCGCGGGCCTCTCGCCGGGCCCGGCTCGCCGGTGCGCCCCGATCGCGCCGGAGGGCCGGGCCCCCGCGTGTCCGGGCCCCCGCGTGTCCGGGCGGCGCGGTCAGCCGCCGGGAGTGGTGCCCTCCCCGCAGCCCCGTTCCCGGGCGCCCTCGCGGGTGCGGCCCGCGGCGACCGGGCGCCGGGGGTTGCGGCGCAGCCACTCGCCCTCCAGCTGCGCCATGCGGTCGTTGTGGGCCCGCAGCGCGTCGTTCGACCCGTACAGCAGGGTGTCGTGGCGCGTGCGGTGGATGGTCTCCAGCTCCTTCATGAGCTGTTGGTCGTCCAGGCGGCCCGGGTCCACGCCGCCGGTCGTGGTGTCGTCACGCGTGTCGTGTTCGTTCATGCGGTCCGGGTACCCGCCCCCGGAGCACTACCACCCCCGAGCGGCACCCGGGAGGGAGCCATGGATCTCGCGTTTCTGCACCCCCTCTACGAACATCAGGGGCCCTGGGCCTCCGTGTACGTCGATCTCTCCCGGCACACGGAGGACACCCCTCACGAACGTGAGCTGACGGCCGCCGCGGTGGCCCGGGAGCTGGCGGAACAGGGCGCGGACGACGCGACCTGCCGGGCCGTGAAGGAGGCGGTGGAGGGGTTGCGCCACGCCACCGACCCGCACGGGCGGGCCCTGTTCGCGTGCGCCGGGCGGGTGGTCCTCGATCCGCCGCTGGCCCGGCCCCCGTACGGCGGCACCACCGCCGACTGGGCGCCGCTGCCGCACGTGGCACCACTGCTGGACCTGGCCGGCGAGGACCCGGTGTGCGTGGTGGCGTACGTCGACCGCAAGGGCGCCGACTTCGAGCTGCGCAGCGCGCTGGGCAGCTCGGACGCGGGCGGCGTGACCGGCCGGCAGTGGCCGGTGCACCGCACGAGCAGCATCGACTGGTCGGAGCGCCACTTCCAGCTGCGGGTGGAGAACACCTGGGAGCACAACGCGGCGGAGATCGCGGACGCGCTCGCCGTGTGCCAGGAGGAGACGGGCGCGGACCTGCTGATCCTCGTGGGTGACGACCGGGAACGGCGGTCCGTGCACGAGCGGCTGCCCAAGCGGCTGCAGGACCGGGTCGCCGAGGCCTCGCGCGGCGCCGGCAGCAGGCTGCTGGACGACGAGGTGGAGGGGCTGCGCGACGACCACGTCCGCTCACGCGCGCGTGTGGACCTGGACCGTTTCCTCGCCGCCCGGACACCGGACGGCGAGGGCCGGGCCGGTGCCGCGGAGGGCGTGCCCGCGCTGGTCGAGGCGGCCCGGGAGCACCGCATCGACGAGCTGCTGGTCATCCCGGACGCCCCCGACACCCACCGCGAGGTGTGGATCGGCGAGGACGCCGACCAGCTGGCGGTGCGCCGTACGGAGCTGAAGACGCTCGGCGAGCAGAACTCCTGGTCGGCCCGCGCGGACGACGCCCTGCTGCGCTCGGCGGTGATGACCGGCGCGCCGGCGATCTCGATGGCCCCGGCCCTGCCGTCCGAGGCCGCTCAGAAGGCTCCGGTGGGCGGCCTGGGGGCGCTGCTGCGCTGGAAGTGACCTCCGCGTGGGCGTCAGCGGGCCCGCTCCACCCGCCGTTCGTCCCAGACCGGCTCCGGCGTCTCGCGGACGCGTCCGTCGCTGCCGAAGACGAGGTACCGGTCGAAGGAGCGGGCGAACCAGCGGTCGTGGGTGACCGCGAGGACCGTGCCCTCGAAGCCCTCCAGGCCCTCCTGGAGGGCTTCGGCCGATTCCAGGTCGAGGTTGTCGGTCGGCTCGTCGAGCAGCAGGGCGGTGACGCCCTGGAGTTCCAGCAGGAGGATCTGGAAGCGGGCCTGCTGGCCGCCGGAGAGGCGGTCGAAGGTCTGCTCGGCCTGCTGGGTCAGCTCGTAGCGGCGCAGCCTGGACATGGCGGCGCCCCGGTCCTGGGCGTGTTCGGTCCACAGGATGTCCAGGAGAGTGCGGCCCAGCAGTTCCGGGTGGGCGTGGGTCTGCGCGAAGTGTCCGGGCACCACGCGCGCCCCGAGCTTCCAGTTCCCGGTGTGTGCCACCTCGTCGCCGGCGAGCAGCCGCAGGAAGTGCGACTTGCCGGAGCCGTTGGAGCCGAGGACGGCGACCCGTTCGCCGTAGAAGACCTCCAGGTCGAAGGGTTTCATCAGGCCGGTGAGTTCCAGCTGCTCGCAGGTGACGGCGCGGACGCCGGTGCGGCCGCCCTTCAGGCGCATCCGGATGTCCTGCTCGCGCGGCGGCTCGGGCGGCGGGCCGGCCTCCTCGAACTTGCGCAGCCGGGTCTGGGCGGCGGCGTAACGGGAGGCCATGTCGTGGCTGACCGCGGCGGCCTGACGCAGTGTCAGGACCAGTTTCCTCAGCTGCGCGTGCTTCTCGTCCCAGCGGCGGCGCAGCTCCTCGAAGCGGGCGAAGCGCTCGCGCCGGGCCTCGTGGAAGGTGGCGAAGCCGCCGCCGTGCACCCAGGCGTCGGCGCCCGCGGGGCCGGGCTCCAGGGAGACGATCTTCTGGGCGGCGCGGGCCAGCAGTTCCCGGTCGTGGGAGACGAAGAGCACCGTCTTGCGGGTCTCCTTCAGCCGCTCCTCCAGCCAGCGCTTGCCGGGCACGTCGAGGTAGTTGTCCGGCTCGTCGAGCAGCAGCACCTCGTCGGTGCCGCGCAGCAGCGCCTCCAGCACCAGCCGCTTCTGCTCACCGCCGGACAAGGTGCTCACCCGCCGCCACTGGGCCTTGTCGTACGGCACCCCCAGCGCGGCCGTGGTGCAGATGTCCCACAGGGTCTCGGCCTCGTACCCCTGGGCCTCGGCCCAGTCGGCGAGCGCCTGCGCGTAGCGCATCTGGGCGGCCTCGTCGTCGACCGTCAGGATCCCGTGCTCGGCGGCGTCGACGGCGCGCGCGGCCTCGCGGATGCGGGGCGACGCCACGGACACGAGCAGGTCGCGTACGGTCGTCTCGTCCCGGACGGAGCCCACGAACTGGCGCATCACCCCGAGGCCGCCACCGACGGTGACGGTCCCGCCGTGCGGCTTCAGCTCCCCGGACAGCAGGCGGAGCAAGGTGGTCTTGCCCGCCCCGTTGGGTCCGACGAGGGCCACGACGGCCCCCTCCCCCACCCGGAAGGACGCGTCGCCGAGCAGCGCCCTCCCGTCGGGGAGGTAGTACTCCAGGTGCGCGGCTTCGAGATGACCCATGGGACCGGATTCTGCGGCTCCGGGCACGCCCCGGGCAAACCGTTTTCCCCACCGCGGCCGGGGCTGCGGTAGGTGGGGCGCGCCACCCGCAGGAAACGCGTTCCGCAGGGTAGGCGGGAGGCATGAGCCCCGACGTAGACCTCACCGCCCCGACGCCCGGACCGCATCCGCTCCGCAACGGTTTCCTGCGGCTGGACCAGCGTGTGTTCGAGGCCGTCGCCGCCCGTACCTGGCCCGGCGCCGCCCCCTTGCTGCCCCGCCTCAGCCGCAGCGCCAACCACGGTGTGCTGTGGTTCGCGGCGGGCGCCGCACTCGCCGCGACCCGCACGCCGAGGGCCCGCCGAGCCGCCGCCCGGGGCCTCGCCTCGCTGAGCCTGGCCTCGCTGGCGATCAACACCCTCGGCAAGCGGTCGGTCCGCCGCCCCCGTCCCGTCCTCGACCCGGTGCCGCTGGTGCGGCAGCTGAAGCGGCAGCCGGTCACGACGTCGTTCCCCTCCGGGCACGCCGCGTCGGCCGCCGCGTTCGCGACCGGCGTCGCGCTGGAGTCCCCGGCGTGGGGGGCGGCGGTGGCCCCGGTGGCCGCCGCGGTCGCCCTCTCCCGGGTCTACACCGGCGTCCACTACCCGAGTGACGTGCTGGCAGGGGCAGCCCTCGGGGCGGGGGCCGCGTTCGCCGTACGGGGCATGGTGCCGACGCGCGCGCAGCTCACCCCGCCGGCCCGGCCGCGCGCCGACGTGCCGGCGCTGCCCGGCGGCGAGGGTCTCGTCATGGTGGCCAACATCGGCTCGGGCACCTCGGACCGGGTGCGGGCGCTGTGCGACGCGCTGCCCGACGCGGAGGTGGTGGAGTGCGAGCCGGAGGACGTCCGGGCGGAGCTGGAGAAGGCGGCGGAACACGCCCGGGTGCTCGGTGTGTGCGGCGGCGACGGCACCGTGAACGCCGCAGCCGAGATCGCGGTGCGCCACGGACTGCCGCTCGCGGTGCTGCCCGGCGGCACGCTCAACCACTTCGCCTACGACCTCGGCGTGGAGGACGTACGGGATCTGTGCCGGGCGCTGGAGCGGGGCGAGGGCGTGCGCGTGGACGTGGGCCGGTTCGCCTCCGGCGGGCGGCGTGGCATCTTCCTGAACACCTTCAGCCTCGGCGTGTACCCGGAACTGGTGCGCGAGCGGGAGCGCTGGTCTCCCCGGATCGGCGGCTGGCCGGCGGGGGTGGTGGCGGCCGTGCGGGTGCTGCGCGCCGACCGGCATCCGCTGGAGGCCGAGGTACGGGGTCGCCGGCGCCCGCTGTGGATGCTGTTCGCGGGCAACGGCACGTACCACCGCAGGGGCATCGCCTCCGGCCGCCGCCTCGACCTGGCGGACGGGCAGCTGGACGTGCGGGTGGTGCACGGTGGGCGCCGGCCGGCCCTGCGGCTGCTGTCCGCGGCCCTGGCCGGTCCGCTGACCCGCTCCCCCGCCCACGCGGCGGTGCAGGTGAGCCGGCTGCGCCTGTCCGGGGTCGCGCCGGGCACGCTGATGGCCTTCGACGGCGAACTGACGGAGACGGAGGGCGATCTGACGCTCGAGAAGCTGCCCGAGGCGCTCACGGTGTACCGACCGCTGCCCGGCGAGGGACTCCTTTCCTGACGCCGCTGCCGACTGCCGCTGCCGACTGCCGCTGCCGACTGCCGCTACTGACGCACCATCAGTCCATATAGCAAAACGCGGGTCTCATCATTCGGCCGGTGCGCGTACGGTGATCACATCGTCGGGAGAGGGGACCCACCACCATGCCGAAGCCGCAGGAGACCGCCGTCTACACGCACGGACACCACGAGTCCGTACTGCGCTCGCACACCTGGCGCACCGCCGCCAACTCCGCCGCCTACCTGCTCGGCTCGCTGAAGCCCCACATGCGAGTCCTGGACATCGGCTGCGGTCCGGGCACCATCACCGCGGACCTGGCGGAACTGGTCCCGGACGGACACGTCACCGGCGTGGACCGGGCGCCGGGGATCGTCGAGCGGGCCCGGGCCACGGCAGCCGAACGCGGGCTCGCCAACACCGACTTCGCGGTGGCGGACGCGCACGCGCTGGACTATCCGGACGACACGTTCTGCGTCGTCCACGCCCACCAGGTCCTCCAGCACGTGGGCGACCCGGTGCAGGCCCTGCGCGAGATGAGGCGGGTCGCGCGGCCGAACGGGATCATCGCCGTCCGCGACTCGGACTACGGCGCCATGACCTGGTACCCCGCGTCCCCGGGCATGGACGACTGGCTGGACCTGTACCGCCGGGTGGCCCGCGCCAACGGCGGCGAGCCGGACGCCGGACGCCGTCTGAGGGCCTGGGCGCTCGAGGCGGGGTTCACGGACATCACGGCGACCTCCGCCACCTGGACCTTCGCCACACCCGAGGAGCGCCAGTGGTGGAGCGGCCTGTGGGCGGACCGCACCGTGGCGTCGGCGTACGCCGAGCTTGCCACCGAGGGTGGCCATGCGACGAGGGAGCAGCTGCGGGCCGTCTCGGCCGCCTGGCGGGAGTGGGGCGAGCGGCCGGAGAGCTGGTTCAGCGTCCTGCACGGGGAGATTCTGTGCCGAAAGGAAGCCTGACGGGCGCCTGATCCGTGAAATTCGGGAAACCAGTACGACAGGAGGTTCACATTATGGTTCCACTTCTGATCGTGCTGCTTCTCGCAATCGTTCTTTTCGGCGCCGGATTCGCCGTGAAGATTCTCTGGTGGATTGCCTTGGCAGTCCTGGTCCTGTGGCTGCTGGGCTTCCTGGCCCGCGGGACGAAGGCCGGCGGCGGCAGGAGCCGCTGGTACAGGTGGTGAACCGATGAACTACAGGTGATGAGGCTGCTGCCCCGGGAGGTTCACTCCCGGGGCAGCAGCGGTCCCAGCGGCCCGAGGTCCAGGTTCAGGTCCTCGGGCCGCAGGCCGTAGCGGTCGCGCAGTTCGGTCATACGGTCGTCGAGGAGCATCAGGGTGAGCCCGATCCGCTCCTCCTGCTCCTCGCTCAGGTCGCCCTCGTCGACGCGGCGCAGTGCCTGGCGCTCCATGAGCTGGCGCAGCAGCTCGACGACGGTCAGCACCAGTTTGATCAGATCGCGCTCGACCGTGTCGGGCTCGAGGTCGAGGCGCTTTCGGGGCTCAGGATGTTCACTCACGTCAATCCCCGAACGGCGACGGGACATTGTGGTTGACCGAGCTGATCAGCGCGTTCAGGTCGATGCGGACCAGGTCGACGTCCGCGATGCGCAGCGTGACGTCACCGGTGATGACGACTCCGCCGGCCAGCAGCCGGTCCAGGAGGTCGACCAGGGCGATCTCACGGCGTTCGACGACGGTCATGATCCCTCCCCCGCGCTCTCCCCGCCGGCGGTCCCTTCTTCACCGGCGAAGGAATAGGCCGCCCACGGTCCGGTCAGTTCCACGCGAATTCCGGGGGCGTCGTCCTTCGTCCGGTCCACCATTTCCACGAATTCCTCGGACACGTCGCGCCGTACCAAATAGGCGGCGTTGAGGACGTTCCGTCCGGCGGCACCGGAAAGGCTGGGGTTCTGCGGCGCGTGCAGCCGCGCGTCGTCGGCCCGGGAGGACAGCGTCCCGTGCAGTCGGGTCGCGAACTCCTCGGCCCTGCTCCACAGGTCGTCGTTGGCCCGTGTCTGCTTGCGCCGCTGCCGCAGGTAGTCCCGGCCCGAGGCGGGCTTCGGGGCGGGCTGTGCCGACTCGGCGGCCCGCTCGGGCTCCGCCTCGACGTACACCTTGACGCCCCATTCCACGCGCCCGTCCAGCCGGTCGAGCGTGCGCCGGAAGGCCTCCTCGCGCTCCTCCATCATCACGCGTACGCCGCTGTCGTCCCGGAAGACGGTGGCCAGCCGGAGCGGCAGCGGGGTGGTGACGGCGGTGAGCGCGTCGATGACCTGCTGGTGGGCGCGGGCGGTCCCGGCGAGCCAGTCCAGATCCTCCAGGTGGGCGCGCAGCGCTTCCTCGGAGAAGTCGCCCTCCGGCACGTGGCTGACCACGGCGACCAGGTCGCCGTGGGCCAGCAGCCTGGGCGGGTCGCCCGCGACGCCGGTCAGCTGGGACTGGAGGGCCGCGCCGAAGGGGCGGCATACGGCGTAGACGTACCGCAGTCCGGTCACGGCGCCTCCCTCGGTACGCGGCCCGGATCCAGTTCGCGCAGGCGTTCGCGCAGCTCGGCGTTCTCCCGGGTCAGTTCGTCGCGCCGGGCGCGCGAGGAGAGCGCGGGGTCGCTCTCCCACCAGTCGATGCCCATTTCCTTGGCCTTGTCGACGGACGCGACGACGAGCCGCAGCTTGATGGTGAGCAGCTCTATGTCGAGCAGGTTGATCCGGATGTCGCCCGCGATGACGACTCCCTTGTCGAGCACCCGCTCCAGGATGTCGGCGAGATTGGCGCTCTGTCCCTGGCCATAGGGATCGGGCAGCCGGCTGGGTGTGGTCATCGACGGCTCCCGCTGTCGGCGTCCTCGTACTCGTCACGGGACGCGTACTCGTCCTCGCCGGCTTCCTTGTCCTCCTCGTACTCGCCCTCGGGCTCCTCTTCGTACTGCTCCTCGGGTTCGCCCTCGGGCTCTTCCTCGTACTCGGCGTCCGCTTCGCCCTCCTCCTCGGCGTACGGCGCTTCCTCCTCGCCCTCGTACGCCTCTTCGGCCTCTTCTTCCCCCTCGGGCTCCTGCTCCTGCTCCTGCTCCGCCTCCTGTTCCTCCGCGAGGGCGTCCTCGTGGCTGCGGACGACCTCGCCGTCGCGGATCTCGCCGCGCCAGCCGTCGTCCGCCTCGCCCTTGAGGGTGATGTGGCGGACGTAGTTCTTCAGGTCGAGGCGGGCCCGGCGGCCCTGGGCGCGCCAGATGTTGCCGGTCTTCTCGAAGAGGCCCTTGGGGTAGTACTCGATGACGAGGATCACGCGGGTGAGACTGTCGGCGAGCTTGTGGAAGCTGACGACGCCCTTCGTGGTGCCCTTGGCGCCCTCCGACGTCCAGGTGATCCGGTCGTCGGGCACCTGCTCGGTGGTCTTCGCCTTCCAGCTGCGGTTGGACCAGAAGACCTTCAGCTGCCAGTCGGACGAGGTGTCGTCGGCGCGGTTCGCGCTCTTGACGCCCTTGGCGAAGGTGCTGAAGTCCTGGTACTGGGTCCACTGGTCGTAGGCCGTGCGCAGCGGTACGCCGACGTCGACGTACTCGATGATGACGGTCGGCTTCTGGCCGCCGCCGCCCTTCTTCCTGCCCTTTCCGCCGCCGAGGTCCTTGAACGCGCCGACCACGTTGTCCTTCACCTTGCCGGCCCCGACCTCGAACGCGGTCCGCATGGGGCCCTTGCCCTCGGCGAGCTTGCGTCCGCCGTCGAGCGCGAGCTTGGCGAATCCGGGGCTGTTGCCCTCGGCGATGTCGTTCAGCTTGCCGGTGGTCTCGCCGAGCTTGGTGCCGACGCCGGTCAGCAGCCGCGTGACCTGGGCGGCGAGGTACTCCTGCACCTCCGCCTTGAGGCGGTCGGCCGCCTCGCTCCGGGCCACGTCGGCGATCGGGTTCTTCTTCGCGGCCTTGCCCGCCGTGGACGCCGCGGAACCGAGCGTGTCGGTCATCGCTCACCACCATCCTTCGACTGGCGGCTGCCGGCACCGCGGGCGGCGCTCCTGGCGCCGGCCGTCTTCTTGCCGGCCGTCTTCTTGGCGGGTTGCGCCCGCTTCGCCGCGGCCTTCTTCGCGGGTGCCTTGGCTGCCTTCTGCGCGGGCGCGGGCGCCTTCCTGGCCGCCTTGCGCGGCTCGGACGGTGCCTTCCTGGCCGCCGGCTCGCGCCGCGGTTCGCGCCGCCGCTCGGGCTCTTCCTCGCGCTCCTCGTCGGGCTGCTCGTCCGCCGGCTCGTCCTCGTAGCGGTCGTCGTCGTACTCCGCGCGCTCCTCCGAGTCCTCCGAGGCCTCGGAGTCGCGGGAGTCGTCCGGTTCCTCCGAGGCCTCGGAGGAACCGGAGCCGCCGCCGGGCGCCTGGGACGCCACGCCGGAGAGCTGGTCGCGCACCTGGGCGGTGCGACCGTGCAGCCGGTCGGCGAGCGCGTCGATCTGCCGCTCGACCATGGCGCCCGAGGCCGCCTTGCCCACGCCCTGGAGGTCGGTGCGCAGCTGGTCCCCTATCTCCTTGAACTGCGGGTTGTTCTGCAGCTGGGTGGAGACGAGCTCGGCGATGCCCTTCGGCGTCAGGTTCATCTTCTTGCCGGCCACCATGGTGCCCACGGCGACGGCGAGTTTCAGTTTCTTCGTGCGTCCCAGCAGATATCCGGCCCCTACCGCGAGGCCCAGTCCCACTCGATTCATGGTGCCGTACCGTTGCCCAATCCCGCGCTCGTGCGCGAAGCGATCTCCAGCCGGTCCAGAAGCTCGTCCTCCTGTCGGTCGAACTCCTCCTCGGTGATCTCACCGGCCTCCAACTGCTCCTCCAGACGGGCTAGTTCGGCCCTGACCGTGGCCGGGTCGTAGTAGATCCGCTCGGCCTCGTTCAACACCTGTCTGATGGCCCAGGCACTGCCGCGCACCGGGGCGAACGGCAGCAGCAGAACCTCCGAGACCAGACCCACGTCGTCACCCCGCTCCGGCGTCCGCCCCGCCTGCCGCGGTGCCCGCCGGCTCGGCCGGGCCGGGCTCGACGAAGCTGTACGGCGGCAGGGGACCGTTCACGCGCACCTCCAGGTGCGGCATGTCCCCGCGCGCCCGCTCCACGGCGGCGAGGAACTCCTCGGCCGAGTCCTGCTTCACCAGGAACGAGACGTTGGCCAGCCACCCGGTGGACTCGGGACCCACGCTCACGGCGTCGGCGACCGGTTCCAGGGTCCGCTCCAGCACGACCGCGTCCTCGGCCTCCTTGCCCTGAATCGCGGCCGCGACCATCTCACCGAGCTGGATCTTGCTCTCGTAGCTGCCGCCACCCGACTGCCGGTTGGACTCGGCCAGGGCCCGGATCTCCGGGTTCTCGGCCATCACGTGGTGCAGCACGGCCTCTTCGACGTGGTTGGCCTTGACGTTGTACTCCACCCGGCCGTCCAGCGCCCCGAGGCGTTCCTTGTAGTGCTCGGCCCGCTCGGCGAGCACGCCCGTGACCGCGCTGTCGTCCGGGGCCACGCTGCCGAACCGCATGGGCAGCACACAGCCGCCCGCGCCCGCCTCGCTGAGCACGTTCTGGTGGGCGAGCAGCTCCCTGCGCTTGGGGCGCAGGCCCTCGGGCGCGTCGCTGACGACGGCCGCCAGGTCGCCCGCCCCGATGACGCGCACCTCTCGCGGTGGTTCACCGACGCCGGCCAGTCCCTCGGGGAGCGAGGGGTGGGAGCCGGCGGTGATGCCGTAGACGTACGTACTCACTCCTGCTCCTCCTTCCGGCGCGAGGGCGCGGCCTTGCGGGCGCGCGGACGCGACGCGGTCTCGCGCTCGCGCTCGGAGCCGTCATCGTCACGGGCCTGCTTGAAGGCGTCGGAGATGGTCTCGGCGGCGCCGGACAGCGCCCCCTTGGACTTGCCCTTGGCGCCGGACTCGGTCATCTGCCCGACCAGGTCGGGCAGGCCCGGGTCCTTGCGCGGCCCGGCCTCCAGGTCGAGCCGGTTGCACGCCTCGGCGAAGCGCAGATAGGTGTCGACGCTTGCGACGACGACACGTACGTCGATCTTCAGGATCTCGATGCCGACCAGGGAGACGCGGACGAATGCGTCGATGACGAGCCCCCTGTCCAGAACAAGCTCAAGCACGTCGTAAAGGCCGCTGCTGCCGCCTCCACCGCCGGTCTGTTGTGCCGGTACGACAGTCATGCCAGCTGTTCCTCCATCTTCTTCGTGGGTGTGCGGTCGGGTGTGGGTGCGGTCGGTCCGGTCGGACGGACTAGCGGCCGCCGGAACCGCGTGCGTCGGCCCGGCCGCGCTCGTAGCGCCTGACGCGCCGGTAGCCGCTGAGCTGCCCCTGGGAGTCGAGCGCCACCTGGTAGCTCCCCATCAGGCTCATGGTGTCGGGCACCCGCTCGAGTTCGAGGACCTCGACCTCCAGCGCCCAGCCCTCCTCCGTCTGCTCGAAGGACGACACGGTCTCCGCGGTCATGCCGGTGAGTTCCGCGAGCTGGGCGCGCGCCTGGCGCAGCACCTCCATCGGGCTGGGCCGACGGTCCGCCGCGATGTTGTTGTCTGTCTCTTGCGGTTCTTGTGGCTCCTGAGAGTCTCGTGACTCTTGAGAGCTTCGTGGCTTTTGGGAACGCTGTGATCTCTGTGAACTCTGTTGTGAACTAGGCGAATCGGGCGTTTTCTTCGTGTTCGACATGGCCACCTCCCCCTCCGTGTGGCCGCAAGAGTGTTCGCCAAACCTCCACGGGCGCATGCAAGTGCCACTCGCCGACGCCCCGCCGAAACCCCGGGCCGGGTCAGCCGTCGGGTCAGCCGCGCAGGGCGTTCAGCCGCCGCCGAGCAGGCCCCAGGGCCCGGGCGCGGCTCATGGCCCCGGCCCACGGCTGGGTGCGCGCCTGATCTACGGCGTCCGCGATCGTCCAGCGGCGGGCGTGCAGCGCGGGGTCGTCCAGTTGGTCCCAGGAGACGGGGGTCGCCACGGGCGCGCCGGGCCGGGCGCGGACGGTGAAGGGAGCCACCGCGGTCTGCGCGTAGGCGTTGCGCTGGATGTCGAGGTAGAGCCGCTCGCCGCGGTCCTTCTTGCGGGCGGCGGTGGTGAGCCGGTCGGGATGGGCCGCGGTCAGGACCTCCGCGACCTCTCTCGCGAACTCCCTTACCTCGTCGAAGTCCTGATGGCCGTTCAGCGGCACGACGACGTGCAGTCCCCGCGACCCGGTGGTCATCGGCGCCGAGGGCAGCTTCAACTCGTCGAGCAGCTCGCCCAGCAGCCGGGCCGCCGCCCGGACCGCCTCGAAGTCGTCGCCGGCCGGGTCGAGGTCGAAGACCATGCGGTCCGGCCGGTCGACGCGCCCGACCCGGGACAGCCAGCGGTGCAGGGTGAGGGCGGCCTGATCGGCGAGGAGGACAAGGGTGGCGGAGTCGTCGCAGACGGTGTGGCAGACGGTGCCGCCCTCCTTGCCCACCTCGACGCGGCTGATCCAGTCCGGATAGTGCTCCGGAGTGTTCTTCTGCATGAACCGCGGCCCGTCGACGCCGTCCGGGTGCCGCTCCAGCATCAGTGGGCGACCCCGCAGGTGCGGCAGCATGAACGCGGCGACGGCAC
This sequence comes from Streptomyces sp. NPDC058812, assembly GCF_042744565.1. Taxonomy (NCBI): domain Bacteria; kingdom Bacillati; phylum Actinomycetota; class Actinomycetes; order Kitasatosporales; family Streptomycetaceae; genus Streptomyces; species Streptomyces sp. NPDC058812. The sequence continues at coordinate 79,977 of NZ_JBHYOB010000007.1, read as the reverse complement.
GGTGGTAGTCGACGAGATCGCCCTTGGTGTACTCCTGCGCGCCGCCGTCGCCCTTGGGGAACAGCACCTTGTCCGGCCGGTGGACCTCCACCGTGCGCCGGCCGGCCCGGACGGTCCGCACGGCGTCTCCGCTCACGGGACGATCGCCTGCTCCACCAGCATCCGTACGGCCGCCTCGACGGACTCGGCGTCGATCCCCGCGGCGTGCAGCTCCTCGGCCGGGGTCGCGGAACCCGGCATCGTCCCGACGGCGAGCCGGACCAGGCGGGGCACGGGCCGTCCGTCGCTGAACGCGTCGAGGACGGCGTCGCCGATGCCGCCCTCCTGGCGGTGGTCCTCCACGGTCACCAGGCAGCCGGTGTCCTCGGCGGCCTCGCGCAGGGTGGCCCGGTCGACGGGCTTGACCGAGTACAGGTCGATCACCCGGACCGCGATGCCGTCCTCGCCGAGGGCGTCGGCAGCGGCGAGCGCCTCGTGCAGGGTGACGCCGGCCGCGACGACGGTCAGCCGGTCGCGGTCGGAGGAGCGCAGCACCTTGCTGCCGCCGACGGGGAACTCCTCGTCGGGGCTGTAGATCACCTTGCTCTCGCCGCGCGAGGTGCGCAGGTACCGGATGCCCTCCAGGCCGGCCATCTCGGCGACGAGGCGGGCGGTCTGATTGGCGTCGCACGGGTAGAGCACGGTCGAGCCGTGGATGGCCCGCATCATCGCGAGGTCCTCCAGGCCCATCTGACTGGGCCCGTCCTGGCCGATGGCGACGCCCGCGTGGGAGCCGACGAGGTTGATGCCGGAGCCGCTGATGGACGCCATGCGCACGAAGTCGTGGGCGCGGGTCAGGAAGGCGGCGAAGGTGGTGGCGTACGGCACCCAGCCGCGTGCCGCCATGCCCACCGCGGTGGCGACCATCTGCTGCTCGGCGATGTAGCACTCGAAGTAGCGCTCGGGGTGTTCCTTGGCGAAGAACTCGGCGCGCGTGGAGTCGCCGACCTCGCCGTCGAGGGCGACGACGTCGCCGCGGGCGGTGCCGAGTGCGGCGAGCGCCTCTCCGAAGGCGTTGCGGGTGGCGACCTCGTCGCCCTTGTCGTAGCGGGGCAGCTCGGTCTGTCCGGTGCCGGCCGAGTGCAGTGCCCGTGCGGACGGCGGCTCCTGGACCTGGACCGTGAGCTCGCGCGGCCCGCCGAGTTCCGCGATCGCCTCCTCGGCCTCCGGCAGCGGCTTGCCGTGCTGGCCCTCGCGGTCCTCCACGGACTCGACGCCCTTGCCCTTGAGGGTGCGCGCGATGATCGCGGTGGGCTGTCCCTTGGTGGACAGGGCCTCGCCGTAGGCGCGGTCGATGGCGTCGACGTCGTGGCCGTCGATCTCGATCGTGTGCCATTCGAAGGCCCGGAAACGGCGCGCGTACGCGTCGAGGTCGTGACCGTGCCGGGTCTGGCCTCGCTGGCCGAGCCGGTTGACGTCGACGATCACGGTGAGGTTGTCGAGGTGCTCGTACCCGGCGTGCTCGGCGGCCTCCCACACCGACCCCTCGGCCATCTCGCTGTCGCCGCACAGCACCCAGACCCGGTAGTCGGCGTGGTCCAGCCGCTTGCCGGACAACGCGATGCCGACGCCGACGGGCAGTCCCTGGCCCAGCGAACCGGTGGCCGTCTCGACCCACGGCAGCCGCTGCGGGGTCGGGTGCCCCTCCAGGCGGCTGCCCAGCTTGCGGAAGGTCAGCAGCTCCTCGTCGTCGATGGCGCCGGCCGCCTTGTAGGCGGAGTAGAGGAGGGGCGAGGCGTGTCCCTTGGAGAGGACGAAGCGGTCGTTGCCGGGGTGGGCGGGGCGCTCGAAGTCGTAGCGGAGGTGGTTGGCCAGGAGTACGGCCATCAGGTCCGCGGCGGACATCGAGGACGTCGGGTGTCCGGAGCCCGCGGCGGCGGACGTCCGTACGCTGTCGACGCGCAGCTGCTGTCCGAGGTCGACGAGTTCACCGGTGTTCATGAGTCTCCTTCTGCGGCGCGGCCGTCGGAACGCTTGACGGGGCCGGGGGCGATGTCGGGTCCGGGGGGCGGCTGGTCCGCCGGGGGTTCGGGGCCGGGATCACCGGGCGCACCGGCGGACCGGGCGGGCGCCGCACCGGCGGGCCGGGGCTTCCCGGGCGCCCCGCCCGTCCGCCGTGGCTCGGCGGGCGCGTTGGCGGAGGGCGGCTTGGCCGGCGCCGCGGTGGACGGCGGCTTGGCGGGCGCACGGGCGGGGCGGGACTTCGCAGCGGCACCGGCCGGGCCGCCCTTGGCGGGCTCGCCACCGGGCTGGTTCTTGGCGGGCTCCCCACCCGGCTGGTTCTTGGCGGGCTCACCACCCGGCTGGTTCTTCGCAGGCTCACCACCCGGCTGATTCCTCGCCGGCTCACCACCCGGCTGATTCCTCGCCGGCTCACCACCCGGCTGATTCCTCGCCGGCTCACCACCCGGCTGATTCCTCGCCGGCTCGCCGCCCGGCTGGTTCTTGGCGGGTTCGGCACCAGGGCGGCCCTTGCCGGCCTGGTGCTTGGCAGGCTTCCCCCCGCCCTGCCGGTCCGTGCGGGGCTGGTCCTCGGCCGACCGCTTCTTGCCCGGGCGACCCGCGACCGACCGGCCCTCGGCCGACCGGTCCTCGGCCGGCTCTCCGCCGGGCGTGCCCGTCACCGGCTTGCCGTCGGCCGGCTCGGCACTCGACCGGTTGCCCTCCGCGGGCCTGGGGCCGTCTCCGCGTCCCGGGCCGTCTCCGGCCGCCGCGCTCTCCTTGTTCCGTGTCCCCGTGTCGCCCGGCACCCGCGCCACCTCCGGCGACGCCGACTCCAGCGGCACGGACCAGGACCGTACGAGGCCCAACTGGACGGCCTGACGGGGCAGCACCGCGTCGAGCAGCCAGTCCGCGGCGACCCGGACCCGGTTGCCGGGCATCGCCGCGAGGTGGTAGCCCCGGGTGACCGCGCCCGCCGCCGGGCCGGACATCGGCAGGCCGAGCGGGTTGGCGGCGGCCTTCGCGCCACCGAGGTCCACGACGAACCCCATGTCACGGTGGCGGTAGACCCGCCGTTCGCCGATGCCGAGCGAAGCGGCGACGTTCTGGGCGCAGACCTTGCCGTGCCGCCAGGCGTGCTGCGCGGTCATCGGCGTGTACTGGCCGGGCTGGTGCAGGTCGGGCACCGCGGCCACGTCACCGCACGCGAACAGCTCGGGCCGCCCCGGCACCTGGAGGTGCGGGTCGACGAGCAGCCGGCCGCGTTCCATGGGCAGTCCCAGGGACTGCACCAGGGGATCGGGCCGCACGCCCACGCACCACACCAGCGTGCGCGTGTCCACACTCGTACCGTCGGTCAGCAGGACCCCGTCGTGCGTGGCCTCCTTCACGGAGGTCCCCATCCGCACGTCGACGCCCCGCTGCCGCAGTACCCGCTCGGCGGTGCGGGAGAGCCGTTCGTCCATCTCGGGCAGTACCCGGGGCGCCACGTCCAGCAGCATCCAGCGGGGCCGCATGCCGGTGCGCATCGGATGCTTGCGGACCTGCGCGTCGGTGTACATCTGACCGTGCGCGGCGACCTCGGTGCCGGTGTACCCGGCGCCGACCACGACGAAGGTGCACCGCGCGGCGCACTCCTCGCGGTCGTCGGCAGCCGCGGCCAGCTCCACCTGCCGGGTGACGTGATCGCGCAGGTACAGCGCCTCCGGAAGCCCGCGGAAGCCGTGGGCGTGCTCGGCGACGCCGGGAATGGGCAGCAGCTTGTTGACGCTGCCCGCGGCGAGCACCAGCCGGTCGAAGGGCAGGGTGCCCTCGCCGCCCTCCGGGTCGGTGTAGTGCACGGTGTGCCCGTCGAGGTCGATCCCGTCGGCCTCGCCGAGCACCAGCCGGACGCGCGGCAGGGTGCCCGAGAGGGACACGCTGACGCGGCGCGGTTCCAGGATTCCGGCGGCGACCTGGGGCAGCAGGGGCAGGTAGAGGAAGTAGTCGGTCGGGTTGAGCAGGGTGATGTCGGCCTGGTGCCGGGTGAGCCGGGACAGGGTGCGGGCCGTCCGGTACCCGGCGAAGCCGGCACCGACGATCACGATGCGGGGTCGGCTCACGGTTCGCCTCCGGGCTGTCGCGTACCTCGTGAGCCTTCCGCGTCCCCCTGGCCAGGGCACCCAAACGTCCGCGGGGCCCCTGCGACGCCCCAGCGCCGCCGGTTTCCGGCCGGGCGCCCGGGTACCCGGGCCGGGACCCACCCGCCCCATGTCCCGGAGGCAACCCCTCATGCCCGAGTACGGCTACTTCCTCTCGTGCGAGCAGTACGGTCCGGCGGAACTGATCGAACAGGCGCGGATGGCCGAGCAGGCCGGATTCCAGGCACTGTGGATCTCGGACCACTACCACCCCTGGAACGGCGAGCAGGGGCAGAGCCCGTTCGTGTGGTCGGTGATCGGCGCGCTGTCCGACGCGGTGTCCCTGCCCATCGAGACGGCGGTGACCTGCCCGACCGTGCGTATCCACCCGGCGGTGGTGGCGCAGGCCGCCGCGACCAGCGCGGTGATGACGGACGGCCGCTTCCGGCTCGGCGTCGGCACCGGCGAGGCGCTCAACGAGCACATCCTCGGTGACGCCTGGCCGGCCGCGCACGTTCGCCTCGAGATGCTGGAGGAAGCCATCCTGATCATGCGCCGGCTGTTCACCGGCGAGGAGGTCAACCACCACGGCACGCACTACACGGTGGAGAACGCCCGCCTGTACACCGTCCCGGACGAACCCGTCCCGATCGACATCTCCGGTTTCGGCCCGGCGGCGACCAAACTGGCGTCGCGGGTGGGCGACGGCTACATCACGATGATGCCGGACACCTCGATGGTGGAGCAGTACCGCAAGGGCGGGGGCGGCGGGAAGCTGGTCAGCGGGGGCACCAAGGTCTGCTACGACACCGACCGGGACGAGGCGGTACGGACCGTGCACCGGCTGTGGGCCAACGAGCAGCTGCCGGGCGAGCTGGGCCAGGTGCTGCCCTCGCCGAAGCACTTCGAGCAGGCGCAGACCCTGGTCACCGAGGACATGGTCCGGGACAGCCGGGTGTGCGGCGACGACGTGGACGAGCACGTCGCGGAACTGAAGGGGTTCGCCGACGCCGGCTTCGACCGCGTCTACGTCAACCAGATCGGCCCCGACCTGCGCGGCTTCTTCGACTTCTACCGCACGAAGGTGCTTCCGCAGCTCCAGCGGGGCGCCTGACCCGGGCTGCCCCAGCCTGACCCGGGCGGCCCGCCCCGCCCCGCAGCGTGACGCCCCCCGGACGCGTGTCCGGGGGGCGTGGCTCTGGCTGCGGCCGGTCAGCCGCGGCCGTGCGGGGCCTCGGGGTCGATGTCGTCCTGGCGCGGCGCCGCCGGTCCGGTGCCGCCCGGCGCGGGCGTGCCCGCACCCGGGGCGCCGGTCGCGCCGCCGACGCCGCCGGGCGCGACGGGCGGCATCGGCGGGTACGGCATGCCGAGCCCGCTCGGCGGCACACCCGGTGCGTCACCACCGACGGTGTGCTCGTGGCCGGCGCCCGGCCGGGACGCGTGGGGCCGGGCCGCGCCACGCAGCAGGTAGGCCACGACGCCCAGGAGGGCGGCCGTGATCAGCGCGGCGGCCCAGTCCGGCAGGCCGACTGCGAGGGCCAGGCCCACGGTGAGCGCGAGGGCGGCACCCGCGTACAGGGCGGCGGCGCCGGACGCGGCGTACAGCGTGGCCTTGCGGCGCTGCTTCCGCGTCTGTTCCCGCAGCTCGTCGCGCACGGTCTCGCGTGCCACCTGCGCCAGTTCGTCGACCAGATGCTTGTCCAGGTGTTCCAAGTGATCCATGCGGTCCATACGTTGCGGGTACCCGCGGGCGGGACTTCCATGGGCCGGACCGTGAGTGGGACCCCGCCTGTCCCAACTAGGCTCGTCCGCATGGACATTCTGGGAGCCACACTGCGCATCTACGTCGACGACCTGGACAAGGCGATCCCCTTCTACGAAGGTCTGGCCGGCGGTCGGGCCCACCGCTTCGAACGCGGCGGTGTCGAAGTCGCCGCGGTCGGCTGCTTCCTGCTGATGAGCGGACCCGAGTCCCAGCTCGAGGTGTTGCGCAAGGTCGCCGCGACGATCGCCGTGACGGACGTCGAGGAGACCCATCGTGTCCTCACCTCGCTGGGGGCGGACGTCATCGCGGGTCCGGTCCCGACGCCCGTGGGCCGCAACCTGATCGCCCGGCACCCGGACGGGGCGATCTACGAGTACGTGGACCGGCGGGGGTAGCCGGGTCGGCCGGGGCAGCGGCGGCCCGGGCGGGCTCATCCCCCGTCCGGCCGCATCCGGAAGTCGTGGCGGGCCGGGAGCGGTTCGTCACCGAGCCGGGCCCACAGCCGGCCGAGGCTCTCCGCGCCCTCCCGCAGGTCGGCGACCTCGAAGCCCTCGTCGAAGACGGCCCGCGCCGCCTCGCGCCGGCCCTCGGCGGCCAGCAGTTCCGCCTCGGTCAGCCGGAACCGGCCGCGGGCCCGCGTCTCGGGGTGCAGCCGGTCCCACACGGCACGGGCGTCCGCCGTGCGCCCGACCGTCAGCAGCGCCTCGATCGCCTCGCGGCCGAGCGCCGCGGCGACGGCCGTCCGCTCCGCGTCATCGACGCGGGCGTCCGTCTCCTCCCGCCGCTCGCGCAGTCGCTCGCACAGGTCGTCGAAGGCCTCGGCGTACCGGTCGGCGGCCCGCTCGTGGTGGCCGTCCTCCTGGTCGGCGACGGCGAGGCAGCGCAGCAGCGGCCAGCCGGCGGCGGCGGTCTTCAGGCCGCGTTCCCAACTGCGCACCGCCTGGGCCCGGTCGCCGCCGTGCCACTGGGCGACGCCGAGGTGGTACTCGGCGATCGGCGTGGCGGCCGTGGTCTCCAGCATGTCCCGCCAGGGCCGGGCGACCAGCGTGTCCCCGGGCGGTTCGTGGCGCCCCGGTTCGGGCAGGGACCCGGCGCGCAGCAGGTGCAGCCAGGGCCGCTGATCGTCGCCGAGGGTGTTCTCCTCGAAGGGCGTGCCGGGCAGCTTCCAGCCCGCGCGCAGCACTTCGAGCGCGCCCCAGCCCGATCCCGCTGCGAGGATCTCGCCGGGCTCGGCGTCGGCGTACGGCCGCCATGCCTCGTACGCCGCGTCGACGTCGGCGCGCGGCAGTACCGCCTCCAGCCGCTCCTCGGCGCCGCGCAGTGCGGTGTGCCACTCGCCCTCGGGTGCCGCGTCGAGCGGCCCGTAGGCCTCCAGCCACGACTCCTCGCTCTCCGCCTCCAGCTTGACGTGTTCCAACTGGGTGCGGGCGAGCCCGGCCTGGATCTCGCAGTAGCCGCCGGTGCCGGGCTCGGTGAGCCACTCCTGCCAGCGCCGCCCGCCGGGACCCGTGCCCCACACGAACAGCTTGCGACCGCGCAGCACGTCGGTCGACGTCTGCACCAGCCCGTGCCCGTGCTCGTCGAGCGCGGCGATCCAGCGGCGTCGGCCGTCCGGCACCTCGTAGAAGTAGTCGGCGGGGTACGTGCTGTTCAGCGGGTACGTCCGGTCGGCGCCGTCGTACGACGGGACCGGCACCCGGCGCAGTCGCCGCTGGTAGCCGAAGTACCAGGCCGCGTCGGCCGGGGCGAGGACGCGCCGCTCCTCGGGCACGGCGATGTTGGACCACCAGTACGTCGGCACCGGGCGCTCGTGCGGGTTGCGGATCCGTACGCCGACATGGAGGAAGTCCGAGCCCTCCGGCAGCCACAGATCGACCTGGAAGGGCAGGTCGCGCAGCCGTTCCCACTCCCACAGGCGCAGCATCTCGCCGCCGTCGGGGGCGGGCACCCGGGCGGCGTGCACGGGCGAGCAGGACAGGGTGGTGTGGCCGGTGGCTCCGATGTTCCATTCGACGCCGCCGGAGAACCAGGCTCCGTTGAGGGCGAAGTTGGCGGGCTGGAGCACGGGGTTGACGTAGAGCAGCTCGCGGTCGGTCGGCTTGTGGAGGAGAGAGGCGATGCGGCCGCCGAGGCCGGGCAGGACGGTGGCGCGCAGCCGGTCGTTCTCGATGACGAGGGCGTCCAGCTCCCGGGCCTCGCGCTGCCGGTCGTAGCCGTCCCGGAGCCGCACGGGCAGCAGGCTGCGCAGTGGCTCGTAGCCGACCTGGCGGGCCATGTCGCGCGGCAGGCCGGCCCGGTCGCGTTCGTCGATGCGGTGGGCCTCGTCCAGGGGGCGCAGCGGCGGCAGGGGGTTGTCCGGTCCCAGCGGCGCGGCGGGCAGGCTCAGTACCTCACGTCGGATCGTCGTCACGCTTCCCCATGGAAGCCGCTCACCGGTGCTGTGAACAGGGGCACCGGCGGTCACGTTCGCGCGACGTCGCTCACGTTTGATTCGCTGGGTGCCGTGTCCGCGGCGGCGAAGGGGCGCGCGGTCGACGCGTGCGCGACGACACGATGAAGATCAACCGGAAGTCACGGTCTCGGCGGTGATCGCCCAGCGCTGGTGGTCGCGCCAGGCCCCGTCGATGTAGAGCATCCTCGGCGAGAAGCCCTCCAGGTGGAAGCCGCAGGCGCGGGCCAGTGCGATCGAGGCGAAGTTGCCCGGCTGCACGTTGATCTCCAGCCGGTGCAGCCGCATCGGTCCGAACGCGTACCGCACGACGAGGTCCAGCCCTTCGCGCATCAGCCCGCGCCCCGCCGCGTGCGCGAAGGCGCCGTAGCCGAGCGCGCCGCTGAGGAAGCCGCCCTCGACGATGTTGTTGATGTTGACGAACCCGGCGATGGAGCCGCCGTCCGCCCCGCCCGTGTCCTTCTCGCACAGCAGGAACCCGGCCTTCGTCCGGTCCTCGATCAGCCTGGCGGCGTAGGCCTCGTACGCCTGGGCGCTGTCCGGCGGGAAGAGCCACGGGTGGTGCAGGTCCTTGCTCTCCCGGGCCCGGGCGGTGAACTCGGCGCCGTCCTCGTAGGTGAAGTGCCGTATGCCCACGCGAGGGCCTTCGGCGAGGTGGCGGGATGCGTTGTGCGGCATTTCGCCAGCCTACGACGCCTTGTCGCCGCGCGCGGGGCCGGTCGGCACCGTGGTCAGCGCAGTGCCGACCGGTCCAGCGCCAAGGTGCCCGCGTCCGCGTCCAGTTCCGCCGTTACGCCGAACGGGATGGTCAGCGCTCCCTCGCAGTGGCCGAAGCCGAAGTCCTCCACGACCGGCACGCCGAGGCCGCCGAGCCGGTCGGCCAGCATCGGCCGCAGCCGCTCGTAGGGCTCGCACTCGTGCCACGAGCCGAGCAGCACCCCGGCGACCCCGTCGAGCCGGCCGGCGCGCAGGAGCTGGGTGAGGTAGCGGTCCAGCCGGTACGTCTCCTCCCCCACGTCCTCCAGGCACAGCAGGCCGCCGCGCGCGGTGGGACGGGCGTGCGGGGTGCCCAGTTCGGCGGCGAGCAGGCACAGGCAGCCGCCGAGGGTGACGCCGCGTGCCCGGCCGGGGACCATGGGCGTGCCGCCGGAGGCGATCACGCGGACCGTCTCCGGCGCGAACAGGGTGGCCCTCAGATGCTCCTGCGCCCGCGCGTTCTTCAGGAAGTCGATCCCCGCGGCCATCGGCCCGTGCAGTGTGACCAGGCCCAGCCGGGTGGCGAACGCCTCGTGCAGCGCGGTGATGTCGCTGAAGCCGACGAACACCTTCGGCCCGGCCGCGCGCATCGCCTCCCAGTCGAGCAGGTCGGTCACGCGCTGCACGCCGTACCCGCCGCGGGCGCACAGCACCGCGTCCACGGACGGGTCGCACCAGGCGGCCTGAAGGTCGGCGGCCCGGTCGGCGTCGGTGCCCGCGAGGTAGTCGAAGGTGCCGTGCCGGTCCAGGACGTGCGGGCCCACGACCGGGTCGAGGTCCCAGCCGCGCAGCACGTCCAGGCCCGCCTGCAGCCGCTCCTCGGGGACGGGCCCGCTGGGCGCGACGACGGCCACCCGGGCGCCGGGGGCGAGCCGGGCCGGGCGGGTCAGTTCTGTCACCTTCGTCACCGGTTCAGCGCCAGGGTCGAAATGCCGCGCGGGTCCAGAGCGAACACCTGGGAGTAGAGGGAGAGTTCGGCCTCCAGGGCGCGCACCATGGTCTCCGCCCGGCGGAATCCGTGCCCCTCGCCCTCGAAGGTGAGGTACGCGTGCGGCACTCCCCGGCCCGCCATGCGGGAGAGGAACCGCTCGCACTGCACGGGCGGGCAGATCACGTCGTCCAGCCCTTGGAGCAGCAGGAACGGCGCGGTGACCCGGTCGGCGTGCTCGGCGGGCGACCGCTCGACGTACCGGTCGGGCACCTCGGCGTACGGGCCGATGAGGCTCTCCAGGTACTGCGACTCGAAGTCGTGGGTCTCCCCCGTGCCCCAGCCGGTCAGGTCGAGGATCGGGTAGATGACCGTGCCGCAGGCGTAGACGTCGGTCGTGGCCAGCGAGGCGGCGGCCGTCCAGCCACCCGCGCTGCCGCCACGCACGGCGAGCCGCTCCCGGTCGGCGGTGCCTTCGCCGGCCAGGGCGAGGGCGACGGCGGCGCAGTCCTCGACGTCGACCACGCCCCACTGCTCGCGCAGCCGGTTGCGGTACTCCCGGCCGTGCCCCGTGGAGCCGCCGTAGTTGACCTCCGCGACGCCGATGCCGCGCGAGGTGAAGTAGGCGATCTCCAGGTCCAGTACGAGGGGGGACCGGCTGGTGGGACCGCCGTGCGCCCAGACCACGTACGGCGGCAGCTCACCGTCCGGTGCGAGGCAGCCTGGGTTGTGCGGCGGATGGATGTGGGCGTGGATCTCGCGCCCGGCGGGTCCGGTGAAGGTGCGGAGCTGCGGCTCGGGGTAGTACGCCGGGTCCACCGCGTCGTCGTGCGGGGCGCCGATCACCCGGGTCCGGCCGGTACGGGGGTCCAGCTCGACCACCTCGTAGGCGCTGCGCGGGCTCGCACCGACCGCCACCACTCTCCCCCACCCTCCGGGCGGGGCGACACCCGTCTCGCTTCGCTCGCCGTGCGCGGCGAGGGTCGCCGCGAACTCGGTCCAGGGACCCGCGGCGTCGACGACCTCGCCGGTCTCGGGGTCGAGTATGCCGAGGGCGGTGGCGCCACGGCCGTGCACGACGGCGATCAGGCCGCTGTCCAGCGGGGCGAACCAGCGCTGCCCGAGCTTCCACAGCGGTCCGCCGAACTCCTCCTCGCGGGCGCAGAGCGGCCGACCGTCGCGGTAGAGGTTCCACCAGCCGGTGCGGTCGGAGGCGTGGAGCAGAGCGCCGTCGGACGCCCATTCCACCTGGGCGATGGACTCCTCGGGCCCACCGGCGACCGTCCGGGCGTCCCGGAACGTACCTTCCGGGCCGATCTCGGCGACGACCAGCTCGGTGCCGTCCCAGGGCATGCGCGGGTGGTCCCAGGCGAGCCAGGCGGCGCGCCGCCCGTCGGGCGAGACGCGGGGGCCGGTGACGAAGCGGTGCCGGGCGCCGGTGAGTTCGCGGACCGCGTCCCGCCGGCCGGCCGCCGAGCCGTCCAGCGGTACCGCCGCCAGGACCCGGCGCACGTCGCTGGGCCCGTCACCGGTGAACTCCTCCAGGACGCACCACACCTCGCCGCGCTCGCCACGCACGTCCGGCTCGGCCCAGCGCAGCCCGCCGCCCACCGGGGAGACGGGCGTCAGCGGACGCGGCTCACCACCACCCGGCTGGTAGGCGTACAGCCGCTGGTCGGCGAAGTGCACGAAGACCACCAGCGGCCCGGTGTCGGTCATGTGCGCGCCCCAGGGCCGGCCGCCGTACTCGATGACGCGGCTGCGGACGTTCCAGGGCGCGGGCAGCACCGGCTCCTCGGTACCGTCGGGATGCCGCCGCACCAGCGTGCGCCGACCGCCCTCGGTGGGCCGGGGGGCCGTCCACCACACCTCGTCGCCGACGAAGCCCACATCGTCGGGGCGCCCGTCGTGCGCGGCGGCGAGGGCCGCGTCGATGGGCGAGGGCCACGATCCGTACGGCAGAGTCTGCACCGACTCCCCCACTTTCTCCTCCAGATACTCGTCGGTCGGGCCCCTGAAGGCCTGGCTGCTACGCCGTGCGCAGGAATCGGTCGAGAACGCGGACGCCGAAGTGCAGCGCCTCGACGGGGACACGCTCGTCGACGCCGTGGAAGAGGGCCTGGTAGTCGAAGCCCTCGGGCAGCTTCAGCGGCGCGAATCCGTAGCCGGTGATGCCGAGCCGCGAGAACTGCTTGGCGTCCGTGCCGCCGGACATGCAGTACGGCACCACGTGCCCCTCGGGGGCGAACTCCTCGACGGCGGCACGCATCCTCGCGTACGTCGGTGAGTCCACCGGCGCCTGGAGGGCGACCTCGCGGTGGGCGAACTCCCAGTCCACGTCCGGCCCGGTGAGCCGGTCGAGGGTACTGCGGAACTCGTCCTCGCAGCCGTGCAGGAAGCGCCCGTCGACGTAGGCGACGGCCTCCCCGGGGATGACGTTGACCTTGTAACCGGCGTCCAGCATGGTCGGGTTGCTGCTGTTGCGGACGGTGGCCTCGACCAGCCCCGCGGCGGGACCGAGCTTGTCCAGCAGCGCGTCGACGTCGCGCAGGTCGGTCTCGATGCCGTAGACGGCGGCGAGTTCGGTCAGCGCGGCGCGCACGGTCGGGGTCAGGCGCAGCGGCCACTCGTGGTCGCCGATGCGGGTGATCGCCGCGGCGAGCAGGGTGACCGCGTTCTCCCGGTTCACCTTGGAACCGTGTCCCGCTCGCCCCCGCGCGGTGAGCTTGAGCCAGCCCGTGCCGCGCTCACCGGCGGCGATCGGGTAGAACTGGCGGCCGGCACCGTCGTGGAAGGTGAACGCCCCGGACTCGCTGACGCCCTCGGTGCAGCCCTCGAACAGCGCGGCGTGCCGGTCGGCGAGGAAGCCGGAGCCGTCCTCGGCGCTGGCCTCCTCGTCCGCGGTGAACGCGATGACGACGTCCCGCCGGGGCCGTACCCCCTGCCGGGCCCAGTCGCGCACGACGGCCAGGATCATCGCGTCCATGTTCTTCATGTCGACGGCGCCGCGACCCCAGACGACGCCGTCGCGGATCTCGCCGGAGAACGGGTGCACGCTCCAGTCGGCGGCCTCGGCGGGCACCACGTCCAGATGACCGTGCACGAGCAGCGCGCCGGCCGACGGGTCGGTGCCCTCGATCCGGGCGACGACGTTGGTACGGCCCTCGGTCCGCTCCAGCAGTGTGGGCTCGATCCCGGCCTCGGCGAGCCGCGCGGCGGCGTACTCGGCGGCCGGGCGTTCCCGGCAGTCGCCGCCGCCCCGGTTGGTCGTGTCGATGCGGATCAGCTCCGAGGTGAACCGGACGACCTCGTCCAGCGCCTGCGCGTCGGTGTGCTGGGGCTGCTCAGCCATACTGCTCCTCCACGGCGGCCGAGGCGATCGTGGTGACCGCCTTGAAGGCACGGATCGCCTCGAACATGGTGTCGTGGGTGTACGCCACCTTCCGCTCCGCGATGCGGGCCACCCCCGGCACGACGGTCGAGGCCGCCGCCAGGTGCTCGGCGTCGAACTCCACGGCGACGGTGAACGGCCCACCGCTCACCGGCTCGTGCCGCACCGCGAGCGCCGCCGCCTCCTTGGCCGCCGCCCGGATGTCGGAGGCGGTCCTCGCCGGCGTACGGCACACGGCCGCGTACCGCGACACATGGTCCTTGACCGCGACCTTCAGCGCCTCGGGCGCGTACCCGAGCGCGTCCTCGCAGGCCACGTCGTCCCCGGTGACCAGCACGACCGGCACCCCGTACTCGGCGACGACGTGTGCGTTGAGCAGACCCTCACTGGCCCGCACGTCGTTCAGCCACACGCCGGTGATCTGGTTGGCGAGGTAGGTGTGCGCGAGGACGCCCTCCATGCCGGCGCCCGCGTGGTACCCGATGAACGCGATGCCGTCCACGTCCCCGTGCTGGACGCCCTCCACCATGGACAGCGCCTTGTGCCGCCCGGTGAGCATCTGCGTACGCTCGTCGAGCCGTTCCAGGAGCAGGTTGCGCATGGTCCAGTGCGCCTCGTTGACGAGCACCTCGTCGGCACCGCCGTCGAGGAAGCCCAGCACGGCGGCGTTCACGTCCGAGGTGAACATCGACCGGCACCGCTCCCACTGCGGCGTCCCCGGCAGCACGTCGGCCGGCCAGGTGACACCGGTGGCGCCTTCCATGTCGGCGCTGATGAGGATCTTCATGCCTCGAAACCGTACGCGCTGCCCGGCCGCCCCGGCCAGAGCTGTGGACAACTACCGGTGGTAGGGACCACTGAACTCGCCCCGTACGGCCTACGACCAGCCCTTCTACGGATTCGGCCGATCATAGGACCAGGCGCACAGCCCGCCCTTCCTCCTCCCGACGGCGTACACCCGGTCGTCCCGACCGCCGGAGCGAGGAAGAGTGGCACTGTGCACGCCGTCAGCGAGAACGTCCACGCCGGTACGGCCATGAACCGCCGCGCCGCGTCCATGTACGGCGGCGCGCCATGACCCATCCGGGCACGCTCGTCCTGATCATGGCCGCGGCCGTCCTGGCGCCGCTCCTCGTGCACGCCACGGGACGTCGACTCCGCGTTCCGCTGGTCGTCTTCGAGGTCGTCCTCGGCATCCTCATCGGCCCGCAGGTCCTGGGCTGGGCGCACCCCGACAAGCTCGTCGACACGCTCGCCGATCTCGGTCTGTCGATGCTGATCTTCCTGGCGGGCTACGAGATCGAGTTCGCCGCCGTCCGCGGCGACACCCTGCGCCGTTCCCTCCGGGCCTGGCCGGTCTCGCTCGTCCTCGGGATCGGCCTGGGCTTCCTCTTCAGCGGCGGTGAGGTTTTCGAGGCGTTCGTCGTCGGCACCGCCCTGACCAGCACAGCGCTGGGCACGGTGCTGCCGATGCTGCGGGACCGCGGTGAGCTGCGGGGCCGCTTCGGGACGGTGGTGTCGGCCTTCGGCGCGGTCGGCGAGTTCGGCCCCGTCGTCGCCATGGCGCTGCTCCTCAGCGGACGCCGGCCCGCCGAGTCCGCGGCCCTGCTGGCCGCGTTCGGGGCGATCACCGCCGCGGCCGTCTTCTGGGCGCTGCGCCCGCGCCCGCCGTGGTTCGGCGAGCTGACCGAGCGGACCCTGCGCAGCAGCGGCCAGTTCGCGGTCCGGTTCGTCATGCTGCTGCTGGCCTGCATGCTGGGCCTCGCCGAGGTCTTCGGCCTCGACGTGCTGCTGGGCGCCTTCGCCGCCGGCGTGCTGACCCGCCTCGTGCTGCACCGGGCCGCGCCCGCGAGCAGCGAGGAGGTCGTCGGCAAGGTGGAGGCCCTGGGCTTCGGCTTCCTCGTGCCGTTGTTCTATGTCGTCACCGGTATCGAGTTCGACCTGGAGGCGTTGCTGGACGATCCGGTCGCGCTCCTGCTGGTGCCGGCCTTTCTGCTGCTGTTCCTGCTGGTGCGCGGCGGACCGGTGTACCTGCTCGCCCCGAAGGACCTGAGCCGTACGGACCGGTCGGCCCTCGCGTTGTTCGCCTCCACCTGTCTGCCGCTGGTCGTCGCGATCACGACCATCGGCGTCGACCAGGACCTCCTCGGCACGGACCGGGCCGCCGCGCTGGTCGGCGCCGCGATGATCTCCGTACTCGTGCTGCCTTCGCTCGCGACGCGGCTGCGCTCGGCAACCGGCGGGACGGCGAAGCCGGCGGCCGCCCAGGAGGGGGCGAAGGACACGGAGGCGTGGTGACGCCCAGGGGGCCGCACGTCGGCACCGTGCCAGCGCGTCCCCATGCCACCGCCCCGGGCGCCCGTCACTCGAGCCGCCCCGCCACCACCCACGTCGACGGCAGCTCGATCCGGGTGCCGTCCGGTGTGTACTCCGTGGTGATCAGCGGCAGTTCACCGCTTGCCAGGACGGTGAGTCCGGCCGCGCGGAGGTACTCGGGCACCGCCTCGTCGGGAACCGATCCCGGGGTCAGGCCGTGCCGGAGGACGGGCGCGAGCTTGGCAGGCGGCCCCTCGGGCCCCTGGGCCAGCGCCATCAGCACGGTCTTGGCCGCCTGGGAGGGCTCCACCAGGAAGGCGCGGCCGCGTTCCCCGACGAGGGCGGCGAGGGCGTCGGCCAGCGGTTGCCGGTCGTCGGGCTGGCACTGGTGCAGGACGCCCCGCACATAGACGTTGGCGTCTCCCAGCTCCGCGTGCAGCGTCTCCGCCTCGGCCTTGTCGGCGGCGTCCAGCTGCCGGTACGCCGCCTGTCCGGCGGGGTCGGCGTGCCGGGCGTGGTCGAGGGCGGCGGCGCTCAGGTCGGCGCCGACGACATGCGGGAAGCGGTCGGCGAAGTAGCGGGTCTGGGTGCCGTTGCCGCAGCCGAGGTCGATCATCGGCAAACCGGGATCGGTCAGGTGCGGCTCGAAGTGGGCCAGGTGGCGGCCGGCGGTCAGCATCGGCTCCGCGTCCCAGAACACCGCCCCTTGGCCCTCGGGTGCCTCGTTCCAGAAGCTCTCCCAGGCGTCCCGGTACCGACTCGTCACGCTCATGCCCGACTCCCCAGGTGCGACGACGTACAGCCCGTCGGAGGTGACGGGCCCGTACGGTGTACCGCGCCCGGCGCACGGCCACAAGCGCCCGGCGCATTCCTTCACCGGACGTGCGAACGGAGCGCGCCCCCCTGACTGCGCGCGGCGGCTCATCGGCGGGGCAGCGTCAGCTCGAACCAGACGGTCTTGCCCGCCTTCGTGCGGCTCGCGCCCCATTCGCGGGCGAGGGTGCTGACGACGCGCAGCCCGCGCCCGTTCTCGTCGTCGGGGCCGGCGCTGCGCAGCGCCGGCAGTTCGTGGTCGTCGTCGTCCACCTCGCACAGCAGCGTGTCGGCGCGGACCAGACGCAGCTCGACCGGCCGGGAGCGGGCGTGCCGTACGGCGTTGGTGACGAGTTCGCTGACCATCAGCTCGGCGGGGTCGGCCAGTTTCGGCAGACCCCAGTCGTGGACCTGCTCGCGGACCGCCGCGCGGGCGCGGCCGACCTCGGCCGGGTCGCGGGCGAGGCGCCATTCGGCCACGGCGTCGGGCTCGATGCCGCCCAGCCGTACCATCAGCAGGGCCACGTCGTCCTTGCGGCCCCCACGTGTGCCCAGCGCGCGGATGATGGTGTCGCAGGCGTCGTCCATGGACGCGGCCGGGTGGGCGGCGGACTCGCAGAGGGTGGCGAGGCCGACGCCGATGTCCTCGCCGCGCACCTCCACCAGGCCGTCGGTGCACATCACCAGCCGGTCGCCGGGCGCCACCGGCACGCGTACCGCCTCGAAGGGCACCCCGCCGACGCCGATCGGCGCTCCCGTGGGCAGGTCGATCAGCTCGCTGGCACCGTCCTCGGCCCGGACCAGTACGGGCGGGATGTGACCGGCGTTGGCGAGGCGCAGTTCACCGGCGATGGGGTCGTAGACGGCGTACAGGCAGGTCGCCAGGTGGGTGTCGCCGAGCCGCTGGGCGAGGTCGTCGAGGTTGCGCAGGAGTTGGGCGGGCGGCAGGTCGAGCCCCGCCATGGTCTGCACGGCGGTGCGCAACTGGCCCATCATGGCGGCCGAGTTGAGGCCGTGCCCCATGACGTCGCCGACCACGAGGGCGGTGCGGGCGCCGGGCAGCTTGACCGAGTCGAACCAGTCGCCGCCGACCCGGCCGAG
Organism: Streptomyces sp. NPDC058812; assembly: GCF_042744565.1. Taxonomy (NCBI): domain Bacteria; kingdom Bacillati; phylum Actinomycetota; class Actinomycetes; order Kitasatosporales; family Streptomycetaceae; genus Streptomyces; species Streptomyces sp. NPDC058812. Next base: position 62,358 of record NZ_JBHYOB010000007.1, on the reverse strand, counting down.
GAGGGTGCCGGGCAGATAGCGGGTGGCGATGTCGCAGCCGGCCATGCGCGCGGGGATGTGCGGCAGCATGCTGTCCTGGAGCGTCTCGGCGACGTTCTCCTGGTACGTGTACATGCGGGCGTTGTCGAGGACGAGACCCGCGCGGGCGGCGAGTTCGGCGCCGGTGACCCGGTCCATGTCGTTGAAGACGGGCCGCTCCGGGTGCCGGAGGAGGATCATGAAGCCCAGGACGACGTTGCGCGCCTTCAGCGGCACCAGCAACATCGAGCGGCCCGTGATGAGCGGCCGGATGTCCCGCTTCTCGAACTGGGAGGCGATGGCGTGGCCCATCTCCTCGGTGATGCGGGGCACCAGGACCGGCTCGCCGCTGGTCATGCACTGGAAGAAGGGGGTGTGCGCCGGGAACGGCATGGCCTCGCCGACCGGTACGACGTCGTCCCAGCGGCCGGGTTCGTCGGTGTGCTCCAGGGCGACCCGGTGCCACATCGTCGTCGTGTCCGGCACGCCGTCGGGGAACCCCTCGCCGGCGACGACCTGTTCGCGCAGGTAGGTGCCGGCGACGTCGGTGAAGCGCGGGACGACCGCCTTGCTGACCTCGACGATGGTCCGGGAGAGGTCGAGCGAGGTGCCGATCCGTCCGCTGACCTCGTTGAGGAACTCCAGGCGTTCGCGGACGGCGGCGTACTCCAGGTCCTCGGCCTCGTCCCGCAGGTCGTCCGGCACCGGCTCGCCCGCCGCCAGCGCCCGGGCCGCCCGCTCGCGACGCGCCCTGCGCTCGGCGCGCCGGGGCACGCCCCAGTCGGGGGTGACGGGCACCCGGTCGTTCTGGCTGAACTCCAGGATCGGATAGCCCAGTTCGAGGACCTGCGCGACGATGCGGGCGCTCTCGCCGACGCTCATGCTGGGCAGGATCTCGGGGAGGCGGCGGGCGAGTTCCTCGGCACCGGGGAAGTCGGTGTGCAGCGCGAAGCCGGGCGCGATCCGCTCGACGGTCGTCTCCCGCCCGCCGCCGTCGGCGTAGTCCCGGCGCAGGCCCTCCGCGTCGGCGGCCAGCACCAGCAGCCGCTCTCGACCGGGTCCCACCAGCGGGTACGCCCACCACAGCACGTCGACGCGGTCGTTGCCCGGCACGGTCAGGCGGGCGCGGCCCGCCGCCGGGTAGGACAAGCGCCCGTCGAGGGAGGACTCCAGCCCAGGCCCGAGGCCGTCGTAGGCCGCGTACGAGCCGTACCCGGTGACGTCCCCGTCCTCGGGGAGCACGCCCGAGACGGGCAGCAGGTCGGGGGCGGGCCGGCCGATCGCCTCTTCCTTGGGCAGGGCGAACAGCCGCCGTGCGCCCCGGCTCCAGTGGGAGACCAGCCCGTCGCGGTCCACCACGACGACGGCCAGCGGGACCCGGCCCGCCACGGGGTCCGTCGGCACGGCGCCGGGTCCGGCACGGCGGCCTGGAGGTGCGTCCCGCTGGGTGCCATGGTCCATGGCGTCAGGCCCTCTCTCCCCACGGCTCCGCAAGATCTGTGTCGCCGTCACCACGGTACGGCGGTGGTCGGTGACCATGTGCGGCAACGGGGGAATTGGTGGCGCGCAAACGCACCGGCGCACACCCGCGCGCGGCGCCCGCCCTCAGTCCTCGTGCCCGAGCTGGAGGTCGCGCTCCGTGCGGCCGCCGCCGGCCACCTGGAGCACGGTGGCCACGGGCGGGTAGCCGGCGGCGATGACGGTGTACTCGCCGGACGACAGGTCGACGAACCGGAAGGTGCCGTCGGGCCCGGTGGTCAGCGTGTCCACCACGTTGCCCGCCGCGTCGAGCAGTGTCACGCGCGCGTCCTCCACGGCCCGTCCGCCACTGGCGCGCACGGTGCCGCGCAGCACGGCGCCGCCGGCCAGCTCGACGTCCTGGCGGGTCTCCCGGGCGGCCTGGACGCTGACGGGCAGCGCGGCCGGGCGGAAGGCGGGGGCGCTGCCGGCCAGGGTGTACTCGCCGGCCACCAGCTCGGTGATGACGTAGCCGCCCTCCCGGCCGCTGCGGGTGGTGGCGACGACCTCGCCGTGGACGTTGGTGAGCGTGACGGTCGCGTCGCGTACGGGGCTGCCGTCCGCGGTGAGCACACTGCCGGCGAGGCGGCCGGCACCGCCGAGGACCACGTCCAGTTCCACCGGGCGTTCGCCGACGGTCACGGAGACCGCCTGCGGCTGGTGACCGCCGGCCGCGGCGATCAGGACGTACGACCCCGAGCCGGGCGTGGCCAGCGCGTACCGTCCGTCGTCGCCGCTGGCGCCCCGGCCGATCTGCCGGCCGCTGACGTCGATGAGGGTGAGCGCCGCGCGGGGCACGACGGTGCCGTCGGGGTGCTGCACCGTGCCGCAGACGGCGATGCCGGCGGCGTACGGCGACCGGGCCTGCGGGACGGGGGCGACGGACTGCGCGGTCTGGGCGGTTTCCTGCTCGGTGACGGGGGCGTTGTGGGACACCAGGGGTTTCTCCTTGAGGAAGAAGGCGATGAGCAGCCCGAGGACGAGCACCGGCACCAGGTAGAGGAAGATCCGCGGCATGGCGTCGGCGTACGCCCCGATGTAGGCGTCGCGCAGCGCCGGGGGCAGGGAGTGGACGAGCTGTGGGGTGATGGCCTCGGCGTCGGGCAGCCCGGCGCCCGCCTCGGCGGGGATCCGGTCGGCCAGGGCGTCGGTGAGCCGGTCGGCGAAGAGGGTGCCGAAGACGGCCGCGCCGACGCTGCCGCCGATCTGCCGGAAGTAGTTGTTGGCGCTGGTGGCGGTGCCGAGGTCGGCGGGGCGCACGGAGTTCTGCACGGCGAGGACCAGCACGGGCATCACCATGCCGATGCCGGCGCCGAGGACGGCCATCCAGATGCTGTAATGCAGCCGGGGTGTGTCGGCGTCGAGCCCGGACAGCAGCCACATGCCGGCGACGGACAGGGCGCTGCCGAGGATCGGGTGGGACCGGTAGCGTCCGGTACGGCTGATCATCTGACCGGAGATGATCGAGGTGCCGACGATGCCGCCCATCATCGGCAGCATCAGGAGGCCGGACTCGGTGGCGGTGGCGCCGTCGACCATCTGCAGGAAGGTCGGCAGGTAGCTGGCGGCACCGAACAGGGCGACGCCGATGACGAGGCCGCACAGGCCGGTGACGTTGAAGACGGAGTCCCGGAACAGCCGCAGCGGGATCAGCGGTTCGGGCGCGAAGTGCTCGGCGACCAGGAAGAGGACGGTGGCCGCGACCGCTCCGGCGGCGAGGCCGAGGATGACCTCCGAGCCCCACTCGTATTCGGTGCCGCCCCAACTGGTCAGCAGCACCAGGCAGGTGGAGGCGGCGGCGAGCAGCAGTGCGCCGAGGACGTCGAGGCGGGGCTTGGCCTGCGGCTTGGGCAGTTTCAGGACGACGGCGACGACGGCCATGGTGACCAGGCCGAAGGGCACGTTGATGTAGAAGCACCAGCGCCAGGAGAGGTGGTCGGTGAAGTAGCCGCCCAGCAGGGGGCCCGCGACCGAGGCGAGCCCGAAGGCGGCGCCGATCAGGCCCATGAAGCGGCCGCGCTCGCGGGGCGGCACGATGTCCGCGATGATCGCCTGCACGCCGATCATGAGGCCGCCCGCGCCGACGCCCTGCACGGCCCGGAAGGCGATCAGCTGGTCCATGGTCTGCGCCCGGCCGGCGAGCGCCGAGCCGACGATGAACACCAGGATGGCGAACTGGAAGACGCCCTTGCGCCCGAAGAGGTCACCGAGCTTGCCGTAGATCGGCAGGCCGACGGTGGAGGTGAGCAGGTAGGCGGTGATCGCCCAGGACATCTTCTCCAGCCCGTGCAGCTCGCCGACGATCTTCGGCAGCGCCGTGGCCACGATCATCTGCTCCAGCGCGGCGAGCAGCAGCGCCAGCATCAGTCCGCCGAAGACCAGCCGCACCCGGCGCGGGCTCAGCCCGGCACCCGGCTCCGGCTCGGGTGCGGGGGGCTCGGGAGGCGTCGGGGGTGCGGTGGCCGGTTCGTCCTGCACCAGAGTGATCCCGCCCATGTACCGCTCCCCTCGTCACACCTGCTCACAATTGCCGCCTGGGGCGACAACTGCGAACAAGTGCGAAGAGTTACGGCATACGGCGGTGAGTCGCGTACATCACTCGAACCGGTGAGGCGGCCAACGGCCGCCCCGTACTTGCCCTTTGGCTACTTCTCGACCTCGGTGGCGAGCTTGGCGAGCATCGCGTCGTAGATCCGGGCGAGCCCCTTGGGCGCGAAGGTCTTCTCGAAGAATCCGCCGACGCCGCCGGCGCCCTGCCAGGTGGTGACGACGACCACGCGGGACTTGCCCTCCCCGGCCGGCGTGACCCGCCAGGTGGTGACCATGGAGGAGTTGCGGTCCTTCTCGACCAGCTCGCCGTCGGTCGGCTCGGTGACCTCCAGCAGGCAGTCACGGACGCGCTTGCTGGTGGCCTGGAGCTTCCAGTGCACGAGGGTGCCCTCGCCGTCGCCGCCCTCCCGGACCTCGTACTCACTGAAGTGCTCGGGCAGCAGCTTCTCGCGGCTGCCGCTGTAGTCGGCGAGGGTGTCGAACACCGTCTCCGCGTCCGCTGCGACGATCCGCTCCGTAGTCGCCTCGACCTGCGCCATCGGGTTCCTCCAGGGCCTGGTTCTCGGGGTCCGGGCAAGCCAACCACCCCGCCGCCCGGCCACCAAATCGGGGGGCGCGAAGCGGCCCCGCGCGACTCATCCGCACGATCACGGGAACAAGTGTTCTATTGTGTGGGCAGTGCTACCGAGGAGGCGTCAATGCGCTGGGAGAACCTCACGGACTCCGACCACGCCCGGGCGGCCGACCCCGCGCTGTTCGACGCGGACGCGGTCACCACCCGCACGTTCGACACGCCCGAGTTCCGCGGCATCACCTTCCACGAGGTGCGGGCCCGCTCGATCCTCAACCGGGTGCCGGGCGCCTCGCGCATGCCGTTCGAATGGACGGTCAATCCGTATCGGGGCTGCACACACGCGTGCGTGTACTGCTTCGCGAGGAAGACGCACAGCTACCTGGACCTCGACACGGGGCTGGGCTTCGACTCACAGATCGTCGTCAAGGTGAACGCGCCCGAGCTGCTCCGCCGCCAGCTGGCCTCGCGCCGCTGGCAGGGCGAGCACGTCGCGATGGGCACCAACGTCGACTGCTACCAGCGCGCCGAAGGCCGCTACCGGCTGATGCCGGGCATCATCGCGGCCCTCACCGAGCGGGCCAACCCCTTCTCGATCCTGACCAAGGGCACGCTGATCCTGCGCGACCTGGACCTGCTGACGCGGGCGGCCCGGGTGACGGACGTGGGGATCTCGGTCTCGGTCGGCTTCACCGACCCGGAGCTGTGGCGCACCGTGGAGCCGGGGACGCCCGCGCCGGAGCGCCGCCTGGAGGTCGTACGGATCCTGGGTGAGCACGGCATCGGCTGCGGCGTGCTGATGGCACCGGTCATCCCGTTCCTCGGCGACGAACCGGCCCAACTGCGAGCCACCGTACGGGCGGTCGCCGCCGCCGGCGCCACGTCGGTGACGCCCCTGGTGCTGCATCTGCGGCCGGGCGCCCGGGAGTGGTTCATGGCCTGGCTCGGGCGGCATCACCCCCACCTGGTGCGCCGGTACGAGCGGCTGTACGCGGAGGGCGCCTACGCCCCGAAGTGGTACCAGCGCCGGATCACGCGCCAGGTGCACGACTTGGCGGAGGAGTACGGCATCGGGCCCACGCGCGCGGGGATGGCGCGGCGGATCGCGGAGCCGGCACCACCGGAGCCGGATCGGCTCGCAGCGACCGAGCCGGTCCAGCTCTCGCTTCTCTGAGCACTGCCTTCCCGCCTCGGGATCTTTCGTCAGGCCTCCCAGTAGAGGCCGCGTACGTACGCCGCCGTGATCGTGATCGGCTCCTGGTCGGCGCTGTCGGCCGGGTAGTACATGAACTCGAACCGCAGCCGCTCGTCGGCGACGATGGACCCGCTGTTGTGGAAGTCGGCGAAGCTGCTGCCGTCGGTGCCCGTCCGTTCGGTGATCGGGCCGTTCCAGCGGGAGCCGCCTGGACGCAGGTGGTAGAAGCGGCCCTGGAGGGTGGAGCCCGGCGGGACTTCCGCCCGGATCTGGGCCATGGCCTGGTAGTGGGACGCGCGGGTGAGCAGGTCCAACCCGTCGACGTTGAGCGTGGTCCACTTGCGGGGTGTGATCTCCTGGTCGTCGCTGTCGTAGCGGCCGATCGCTCGCGGCATGTCGTCCTCCTCGGGATCGCCGGGGGTCCAGCCGGCGGGGTGGGTGAGGCGTTCTTCGATCCGGGCGCGCATCGACCCCATGGTGAAGCCGCGCGGGTCGACCTTTCCGGGCTGCCATTCGAGGTGGCCGATCACGGAGCGCTCGTTCCAGCCGTGGTGGCGGCAGACGGCTGCTGCGGCGCGTTCGATGGCGTCCAGTTGGACGGCGGGCCAAGGGTCGACGCCGTCCCCGAGGTTCTCGCACTCGAAGCCGTAGAAGTGCCGGTTTCCGTCGGTGTTCGACTCGTTGTCCGCCGGCGGTCGCGCTTCTTCGATGACGGCACGCAGGACGTCGTCGTCTCCCAGGCCCGCGTGGTTGGCCCGCCCGTAGCCGACCAGGTGGACCCTGCCGTCCTTGGTGATGACGCCGTGGCACAGCGGCCCTGGCAGTCCCGCGTAGCCCTTGCGGCAGATCTCCACCGTGCGGGCGCTGCCCCGGGTCACGGTGTGGTGGATCATCACCCCGTGCACGGGCCCCCAGGGGCCCTTGTGGTTGCGGTTGTGTCGCTCCCATTCGCCGACCTCGACGACGACCAGGCCCTCTTCCCGGAGGGCTCGCAGGAAGCTCCGCGCTCCCATCGGCGCGGCCATCACACACGCTCCGGACACGACCAGGTGGTCGCCGACATGACGATGCCGCTCGGGCTGGGTGGTTGGGGCATGTCAGCCTCCGGTCGTAGGGGCGGGGCTCGTCGGAGCACGGTGATCGTGTCGGCCTTGCGGTGGGGGTTCTCGCCGGGCCGTGTGCCAAGGTCCGCGGTCCGCGCGGGGACCTGTCTCGGGTAGATACCCGGTGTGAGCACCAGGTCCGCGCCGACGGCCGGACCGATGTGGGCCACCGCATGGATCAGGCCATCCATCAGGCCATCCGGTCGAGGGCATCTGCCGACGCAATTGGGTCAAGTACGCGCAGATCGCGTTCCTCCGGGGGCGCTCCCCGGGACGATGCGGCGAGGACCGCGACCCGCGCGGACCGCAGCCTCTCCGTCCGGGAGGACGCCATGAGACAACGCGCAGCCGTGCTGTGCGGCGCAGCCGTCATCGCCGCCGGGACCGTCACGGCCGTCCCCGCCGAGGCGAGCGCACCACACCCCGCGAGCACCCCGCGGGCCGCGAAGCCCAGCTGGGAGAAGTGCGGCACGGCCGACTACCCGACCCTCCAGTGCGCGTCCCTCTCGGTCCCGCTCGACCACGCGCGTCCGGACGGGAAGCAGATCACGCTGGCGCTGTCCCGCGTCCCGCACACCGCCGAGAAGTACCAGGGACCGTTGCTGGTCAACCCCGGCGGCCCCGGTGGCAGCGGGCTGACGCTCGCCGGGTTCGTGGCGTCCTCGCTGCCCGCGGAGGTGGCCGCCCAGTACGACGTCATCGGCTTCGACCCGCGCGGCGTGGGGAAGAGCAAGCCCGCCCTGAACTGCCGGCCGGGCCACTTCGACCCGGTACGCCCCGACTCCCTGCCCGTCGCCCCGGCCGTCGAGAAGGCCAACCTCGCGCGCGCGAAGTCGTTCGCCGAGGCCTGCGGCGAGAAGCACGCGGACGTGCTGCCGTACATCGACACGGTCAGCGCCGCACGGGACATGGACGCGATCCGCCGGGCGCTCGGCGAGAAGAGCATCAACTACTTCGGCTACTCGTACGGCACCTACCTGGGCGCCGTCTACGCCAAGCTCCACCCGGACCGGGTGCGGCGCCTGGTCCTGGACTCCGTCGTCGACCCGACCGACGTCTGGCACGAGGCCAATCTCCATCAGGACCTCGCCTTCAACGACCGTCACCGGGCCTTCCTCGCCTGGATCGCCGAGCACGACGCGACGTACGGGCTGGGCACCGACCCCGATCGGATCGAGGCCGCCTGGTACGCCATGCGGACGGCACTGGCGAAGAAGCCCGCGGGCGGGAAGGTCGGGGCCTCGGAGCTGGAGGACACCTTCGTCCCCGGCGGCTACTACAACGGCTACTGGCCCTATCTGGCGGAGTCGTTCGCCGCGTACGTGAACGACGGGAACACCGGCCCGCTCGTCGAGGCGTACGAGAACTTCGGGGCCGTGGACGCGTCCGGCGACAACGGTTACAGCGTCTACACCGCGGTGGAGTGCCGCGACGCCGGCTGGCCGCGCGACTGGGACGACTGGCGCGACGACAACTGGGACGTGTACGAGAAGGCTCCCTTCATGACCTGGAACAACGCCTGGTACAACGCACCGTGCGCGTTCTGGCCCACGGACTCGCGGCAGCCCGTGGACGTCACCAACCACGAACTGCCGCCGGCGCTGCTGTTCCAGGCGACCGGCGACGCGGCCACCCCGTACGAGGGCGGCGTCACCGCGCACCGGCGGCTGCGCGGCTCCAGCCTGGTGGTCGAGGAGGGCGGCGGGAACCACGGCATCACGCTGAGCGGGAACGGCTGCCTGGACAAGCATCTGGCCGCGTACCTGGCCGACGGCACCGTGCCGCGGGGCGCCGGCGAGGCGGACGCGGTGTGCCCGGCGCTGCCCGCGCCGAAGCCGCTGGAGTCCAAGGCGGCGTCGACGTCCTCACGCGGTTCGACACTCCACGGGCTGCTCGGCTTCCGGGGTTAGGGGGTGCCGTTTGACGGCCCGTCGAGGGCGCTGTCAGTCCCGTGGTCCACCATGGACGCATGAGTGAGCTGACCAGGATTCCCGCCCCCGACGGCGTCGCCCCCGCCGCCCAGTACACGCATGTGGTCCTCGGCACCGGGCGGTTCGTGGCCGTCTCCGGGCAGCTCGCCCTGGACGAGGACGGCAGGCTGGTCGGCGAGGGCGACCCGGCGGCCCAGGCCCGCCAGGTGTTCGAGAACCTGCGCCGGTGTCTGGCGGCGGCCGGCGCGTCCTTCGACGACGTGGTGAAACTGACCTTCTTCGTCACGGACATGGCGCACATGAACGCCATCCGGGCCGCCCGCGCCGAGCACATACCCGACGACCGGCTGCCGGCCGCGTCGGCGGTACAGGTCGCCGCGCTGGTCCGGCCGGAGTTCCTCATGGAGATCGAGGCGTTCGCGGTCGTGTCCCCGTGAGTCCCGGCCCGGTGAGCGGTCCGCGGGTACGGGTGCGGGAGATGACGCTCGCCGACTGCGACCGCGTGTCCGCGATCCGCGTCCGGGGGTGGCGGACGGCGTACCGGGGCCTCATGCCGCAGCCGTACCTGGACCGGCTCGACGTGAGCGAGGACGCCGCACGGCGCCGCGACCTCTTCACCCGCGCTCCGGACGACGTGGTGAACCTGGTCGCCGAGGACGACGGCGGCGAGGTCGTCGGCTGGGCCTGCCACGGCCCGTACCGCGACGGTGAACGGCTCACCGCCGACGCCGAGTTGTACGCCCTCTATGTGGACGCCGGGCATTTCGGCACCGGCGTCGGGCAGGCCCTGCTCCGGGAGTCGGTGCGCCGGTGCGCGGCCGCCGGGCGCACGCGCATGCTCCTGTGGGTGCTCGAGGGCAACGCCCGCGCCCGGCGCTTCTACGAACGGGCGGGGTTCCGCGCCGACGGGGCCGAGGAACCGTTCGAGGTGGACGGGGTGGCGGTGCCCGAGGTGAGGTACGCCGGACGCCTCGGCGGCTGACGGCTCACCGCTGCCCCGGGATCCGCGCCAGCGCCCGCACCGCCGCCTCCGCCAGGGCGGGGTGGGCCAGGGCGTCGTTCAGGACGGGAGCGGCACGGTCGTCGCCCAGCGTGCCCAGCCCGTCCACGCAGGCGAGCGCCACACGCCGGTACGGGTCGTGCGGGCGCAGCCGCCGCTCCAGCGTGGTGATCAGGGCGGGCACGGCCTCGGGAGCCCTCAGTTCGACCAGCAGCCGCACCGGGTGCAGGGCGTAGGCGACCCGCAGTTCGTTGGTGGCGAGGGCGGCCGCGGCGCGGGCGGTGCGGGGGTCGCCGAGCCGGGCGAGGGCGTGGGCGGCGGAGGCGCAGCGCGGCGGGTCGCGGTGGTTCAGCAGCAGCACGAGGGACTCGAAGGCCCGCCGGTCCCCCGCCACGCCGAGCCGGAACGCGGCCAGTTCCCGGGCCCAGAGCGGGTGCCCGGGCTCGGTGAGCACCGCGGCCAGCTCGTCCGGGTCCCCGGTCGCCACGAGACGGTCGTACGCCGCCGAGGCCTCCGGCGTGCCCGACGCCGCCGACTCGGACCGTAAGCGCTCCGTGAGCGTTCGCAACTCTTCGTCCATGACACCGAGGTTAGGCGCGTCACAGGACGGGTGGGACGTACATCACGAACACCGGGGGCTGGCGCGCTCGTTACCCGCGAGTTAATCTCAGACGAGCGAGTTACCCACTCGCGGTACTCCTCACGGCGGTCTGGTGACGCGGCCGTCGTGAGCGCAGAGAGCAGTCGGTTCGGTACCGGTTTCAGGTACCGCAGTACGACTCGGCCTCGGGACAGGGCCGGTCGGAGACCGCCGCCGTGCGGGCGTGTGCACGCCCCGAGCGACGGCACCGGGCGTGTGCGCCAGTCAGCCCGGCAACACCCGCACTCCATTCCTCACGCACCCGGTGCGCCGCCAGGCGCATCCGGGCGCGTTCCCGTCGTCACCCTCATTCCTGGAGTCCCGCGATGGCCACTCCCCTGTCCGACACCCCTCTGTCCCCGCTCCGGACCATCGCCGTCGTCGGCCTCGGCACCATGGGCACCGGCATCGCCGAGGTCCTGGCCAGGGCCGGCCGCGACGTCGTCGGCATCGACATCAGCGAGGCGCAGGCGGCGACGGCCGTCGCCGCACTGGAGTCCTCCACCGCCCGCGCCGTCGAGCGCGGGCGGCTCACGGAGCAGGAGCGCGCCGACGCCCTCGCCCGCATCCGCACCTCCACCGACCTGCGGACGGCGGCCGACGCCGACCTGGTGATCGAGGTGGCCCCGGAGTCGTACGAGATCAAGCAGCAGGTCTTCCGGGAGCTGGACGGGATCGTGCGCCCCGAGACGATCCTGGCGACCGGCACCAACGCCCTGTCGGTCACGCGGCTGGCCGCCGAATCGTCCCGCCCGGAGCGGGTGCTCGGCCTGCACTTCTTCAATCCGGCTCCGGCGATGAAGCTGGTGGAGGTGGTCTCCTCCGTGTTGACCGCGCCGGGCGCGGTCACGGCCGTCACCAACCTCGCGCTCGACCTCGGCAAGGAGCCCGTCGCGGTCGGCGACCGGCCCGGGTTCGTCGCCGACGGCCTGCTGTTCGGCTACCTCAACCAGGCCGCGGCGATGTACGAGGCGAACTACGCCTCCCGCGAGGACATCGACGCCGCGATGCGGCTCGGCTGCGGCCTGCCGATGGGCCCGCTGACCCTGCTGGACCTGATCGGCGTGGACACCGCGCGCACGGTCCTGGAGGCCATGTACGCCGCCTCCCACGACCGGCTGCACGCCCCGGCGCCGATTCTGAAACAGCTCAGCGAGGCGGGCCTGACGGGCCGCAAGGCCGGGCGCGGCTTCTACACCTACGAGGCGCCGGGCAGCGCGGTCGTCGTGCCGGACGCGCTGACCCCGAGCGCGGGTGACAGCGCGGTGGCCGGCCGTGCCGTCCGCGCGGTGGGCGTCGCCGGGTCGGGCACCATGGCGTCCGGCATCGCCGAGGTGTTCGCCAAGGCCGGGTACGAGGTCGTGCTCGCCGCCCGCAGCGCGGAGAAGGCGCAGACGGCCAAGGCCCGGATCGGCAAGTCCCTGGCGCGCGGCGTCGACAAGGGCAGGCTGACCGCCGAGGCCGCCGCGCAGACGCTGGAGCGGATCACGCCGACGGGTACGTACGACGACTTCTCCGACGTCGATCTGGCGGTGGAGGCGGTCGCCGAGGACCTGGAGGTCAAGCGGCAGCTGTTCGCCACGCTGGACAAGGTCTGCAAGCCGGGCGCGGTGCTGGCCACCACCACCTCCTCCCTGCCCGTCGTCGCCTGCGCCCGCGCCACCTCGCGCCCGCAGAACGTGATCGGCATGCACTTCTTCAACCCGGCGCCGGCCATGAAGCTGGTCGAGGTGGTGCGCACGGTGCTGACGGCGGACGACGTGCACGCCACCGTCCGCGAGGTCTGCGCCAAGGTCAGGAAGCACGCGGTGGACTGCGGCGACCGGGCCGGGTTCATCGTGAACGCGCTGCTGTTCCCGTACCTCAACAACGCCGTGAAGATGGTGCAGGAGCACTACGCGACGCTCGACGACATCGACGCGGCCATGAAGCTGGGCGGCGGCTACCCGATGGGGCCCTTCGAGCTGCTGGACGTGGTCGGTCTCGACGTCTCGCTCGCCATCGAGAAGGTCCTGCACCGCGAGTTCCGCGACCCGGGCCTGGCCCCGGCGCCGCTTCTGGAACACCTGGTCGCCGCGGGCTGCCTCGGCCGCAAGACGGGCCGCGGTTTCCGCGAATATGCCCGCCGCTGAGCCCGGTCCCGGCGACTGGTTCCGGTCCGAGGAGGACTGGGGCGGACTGCTCGATCCCGCCGGGTCTCCCCCGCCCTCCGCGGGCGGGGGAATCCCCGGTCACGCGCATGATTGCGCGCACATGCAGTACGTTCGGGGCATGTCCCAGCCCGCCAAGTCCTCACGTACACCAGCTACGCCCGACGCGCCGGAGAGCGCGGCCGGCGGCCGAGCCGCCGCGCAGCGGCTCAAAATGCGCCGGGAGCTGGCGGCAGCCGCGATGGAGCTGTTCGCGACCAAGGGGTACGAGGCGACCACCGTCGACGAGATCGCGGCCCGCGCCGGGGTCGCCCGCCGGACCTTCTTCCGGCACTTCCGCTCCAAGGAAGAGGCGATCTTCCCGGACCACGACGACACCCTGGTGCGCGCCGAGGCGGTGCTCAACGCGGCGCCGGCGCACGAGCATCCGCTCGACACCGTGTGCCGGGGCATCAAGGAAGTCATGAAGATGTACGCGGCCCGGCCGGAGATCTCGGTCGCCCGCTACAAGCTGACGCGCGAGGTGCCCACCCTGCGCGAGGCGGAGATCGCGTCGGTGGCCCGCTACGAGCGCCTCTTCACCCGCTACCTGCTCGGCCACTTCGACGAGCACGCGCACGCCGACGACGCCAACGACGACCCGCTGCTGGCGGAGGTCGCCGCGTCCGCCGTGGTCACCGCCCACAACCACGTGCTGCGGCGCTGGCTGCGGGCGGGCGGGCAGGGGGACGTGGAGACCCAGCTCGACCACGCCTTCGCGATCGTACGGAAGACGTTCGGCACGGGCATCGGCGCCGGGCGCGACACGGCGTCCTCCGCGCGGACCGGCGCCTCCTCGGCCTCCGTGCAGGGCGAGGTGCTGGTGACGGTCGCGCGTACCGACGCGCCGCTGCACGAGGTCATGCGCACCATCGAGCAGGCGCTCAAGGAGCGCTGACCCGCCCTGTCCCAGCTGTGACGACGGCCACCCTCCGGGTGGCCGTTTTCGCATGTCAATGCCCCTTTTCGTGGCCCTCGCGAACCCCGTTCGATCGATCATCGCTCATCTGTCGGGTAAAGATTTCATTTGAGAGCAGGTTCTGGCACTCAGTGCCTTGCGGGGTGACACGCGGTGTCATACGTTGAAGGTGTCCGGGCTGTCCCCGCAAGCGATCGCCTGCGTGCCCGGCGCCTGCGTCACAGGCACCCTCCCGCGCCACAAAGCGCTGCCGAACAGCACCACCGCCGAACCGACGGCACCCCCCTCACCCGATCCTCAGCAGCACCGACGTAACCCTCAGCGCCCCTCCCTCGCGGGCGCTCGACGCCGGAGGCAACACCGTGACCATGAAGGACATCCTGGCCGCGATCCAGGCGACCGACTCCACGCCGGCCGACATCGCCGCCCTGCCGCTCCCCGAGTCGTACCGCGCGATCACCGTGCACAAGGACGAGACCGAGATGTTCGCGGGCCTCGAAACCCGCGACAAGGACCCGCGCAAGTCGATCCACCTGGACGAGGTGCCGCTGCCCGAGCTGGGCCCCGGCGAGGCCCTGGTCGCCGTCATGGCGTCCTCGGTCAACTACAACTCCGTGTGGACCTCGATCTTCGAGCCGATGTCGACGTTCGGCTTCCTGGAGCGCTACGGCAGGGTCAGCGAACTCGCCAAGCGCCACGACCTGCCGTACCACGTCATCGGTTCCGACCTGGCCGGCGTCGTCCTGCGCACCGGCCCGGGCGTCAACGCCTGGCAGACCGGCGACGAGGTCGTCGCGCACTGCCTCTCCGTCGAGCTGGAGTCGTCGGACGGCCACAACGACACGATGCTCGACCCGGAGCAGCGCATCTGGGGCTTCGAGACCAACTTCGGCGGCCTGGCGGAGATCGCCCTCGTCAAGTCCAACCAGCTGATGCCCAAGCCGGACCACCTCAGCTGGGAGGAGGCCGCCGCCCCGGGCCTGGTCAACTCCACCGCGTACCGCCAGCTGGTCTCCCGCAACGGCGCCGGCATGAAGCAGGGTGACAACGTGCTCATCTGGGGCGCGAGCGGCGGGCTCGGCTCGTACGCCACCCAGTTCGCGCTGGCCGGCGGCGCCAACCCGATCTGTGTCGTCTCCAGCGAACAGAAGGCGGACATCTGCCGCTCGATGGGCGCCGACGCGATCATCGACCGCAACGCCGAGGGCTACAGGTTCTGGAAGGACGAGCACACCCAGGACCCGAAGGAGTGGAAGCGCTTCGGCAAGCGCATCCGCGAACTCACCGGCGGCGAGGACATCGACATCGTCTTCGAGCACCCCGGCCGCGAGACCTTCGGCGCGAGCGTCTACGTCACCCGCAAGGGCGGCACCATCACCACCTGCGCCTCGACCTCGGGCTACATGCACGAGTACGACAACCGCTACCTGTGGATGTCCCTGAAGCGCATCATCGGCTCCCACTTCGCCAACTACCGCGAGGCCTGGGAGGCCAACCGCCTCATCGCCAAGGGCAAGATCCACCCGACCCTCTCCAAGGTGTACGCCCTGGAGGACACCGGCCAGGCCGCCCACGACGTCCACCGCAACGCCCACCAGGGCAAGGTCGGCGTGCTGTGCCTGGCGCCCGAGGAGGGCCTGGGCGTGCGCGACCAGGAGAAGCGCGCCAAGCACCTCGACGCCATCAACCGCTTCCGGAACATCTGAGGGCGGCGGAGGCCACACATGACTGAGCGTCAGAAGGACCGGCCGTGGCTCATGCGCACCTACGCCGGTCACTCCACGGCCGAGGCGTCCAACGAGCTGTACCGGCGCAACCTCGCCAAGGGCCAGACGGGTCTGTCGGTCGCGTTCGACCTGCCGACGCAGACCGGCTACGACTCCGACCACATCCTCGCCCGCGGCGAGGTGGGCCGGGTCGGGGTGCCGGTCGCGCACGTCGGTGACATGCGCCGGCTGTTCCAGGACATCCCCCTGGAGCAGATGAACACCTCGATGACCATCAACGCCACGGCCATGTGGCTGCTGGCGCTCTACCAGGTCGTCGCCGAGGAGCAGGGTGCGGACATCACCCAGCTCCAGGGCACGACCCAGAACGACATCGTCAAGGAGTACCTGTCCCGGGGGACGCACGTCTTCCCGCCAGGGCCGTCGCTCCGTCTGACGACGGACATGATCGCGTACACGGTCTCCCACATCCCGAAGTGGAACCCGATCAACATCTGCAGCTACCACCTGCAGGAGGCGGGCGCCACGCCGGTGCAGGAGATCGCGTACGCGATGTCCACCGCCGTCGCCGTGCTGGACGCCGTGCGCGACTCCGGCCAGGTGCCGCAGGAGCGCATGGGCGACGTCGTCGGCCGCATCTCCTTCTTCGTCAACGCGGGCGTCCGCTTCGTCGAGGAGATGTGCAAGATGCGGGCCTTCGGCCGCATCTGGGACCGCGTCACCCGCGAGCGGTACGGCATCGAGAACCCCAAGCACCGCCGCTTCCGCTACGGCGTCCAGGTCAACTCCCTCGGCCTGACCGAGGCCCAGCCCGAGAACAACGTCCAGCGGATCGTGCTGGAGATGCTGGCGGTCACCCTCTCCAAGGACGCACGCGCGCGTGCCGTGCAGCTGCCGGCCTGGAACGAGGCGCTGGGCCTGCCCCGGCCCTGGGACCAGCAGTGGTCGCTGCGCATCCAGCAGGTGCTGGCGTACGAGAGCGACCTGCTGGAGTACGGCGACCTCTTCGAGGGCTCGAAGGTGGTCGAGGCGAAGGTCGACGAGCTGGTCGAGGAGTCGCTCGCCGAGATCGAGCGCATCCAGGAGATGGGCGGTGCGATGGCGGCCGTCGAGTCCGGCTACCTCAAGTCGCAGCTGGTCGCCTCGCACGCCGAGCGCCGGGCCCGGATCGAGTCCGGCCAGGAGAAGATCATCGGTGTCAACGCCTTCGAGGGCACCGAGCCGAACCCGCTGACCGCCGACCTGGACACCGCGATCCAGACGGTCGACCCGGCGGTGGAGGCCCGCGTCATCGCCTCGCTCCGGAACTGGCGCGACACCCGCTACCAGCCGCCCTTCAACCACCCGCGCCCCTGCAAGGCGCTGGAGAAGCTGAAGGAGGCCGCCAAGGGCACCGACAACCTCATGGAGGCCACCCTGGAGTGCGCCCGCGCCGGCGTCACGACCGGCGAGTGGGCCGGGGCGCTGCGCGAGGTGTTCGGTGAGTTCCGGGCGCCGACCGGTGTCTCGTCGGCGCCGGTCGCGATCCCCGCCGAGGAGGGCTCGGCACTGTCCCAGGTGCGCCGCAAGGTGGACCTGACCGCCAAGGACCTGGGCGTCGGCAAGCTGCGCTTCCTGGTCGGCAAGCCCGGTCTGGACGGCCACTCCAACGGCGCCGAGCAGATCGCCGTACGGGCCCGCGACGCCGGGTTCGAGGTGGTCTACCAGGGCATCCGGCTCACCCCGGAGCAGATCGTGGACGCCGCCCTGGCCGAGGACGTGCACGCCGTGGGCCTGTCCATCCTCTCCGGCTCGCACGCCCAGCTGGTGCCGGACGTGCTGGAACGGCTGCATGTGGCCGGTGCCACAGATATTCCGGTGATCGCCGGTGGCATCATCCCGAACGGAGACGCCGAACAGCTGCGAGCCGCCGGAGTGGCCGCGGTCTTCACCCCGAAGGACTTCGACATCACCGGAATCATCGGCCGCATCGTCGACGAGATCCGCACAGCGAACAAGCTCGACCCCCTGGAGGTCCCCGCATGACCAGCCCCGCTCCCCAGGTCAACCGCCTGCGCCCACGGCGTTCCTGCCTGGCGGTGCCCGGCTCGAACCCGCGCTTCCTGGAGAAGGCCCAGGGCCTCCCGGCCGACCAGGTCTTCCTCGACCTGGAGGACGCGTGCGCGCCGCTCGCCAAGCCGGAGGCGCGGCACACCATCGTCAAGTTCCTCAACGAGGGCGACTGGACCGGCAAGACCCGCGTGGTGCGCGTCAACGACTGGACGACCGAGTGGACGTACCGCGACGTCGTGACCGTCGTCGAGGGCGCCGGCCCGAACCTGGACTGCATCATGCTGCCGAAGGTCCAGGACGCCCAGCAGGTGGTGGCCCTCGACCTCCTGCTCACCCAGATCGAGAAGACGATGGGCTTCGAGGTCGGCCGCATCGGCATCGAGGCGCAGATCGAGAACGCGCAGGGCCTGAACAACGTCAACGAGATCGCGCAGGCCTCCCCGCGCGTCGAGACCATCATCTTCGGTCCGGCCGACTTCATGGCGTCCATCAACATGAAGTCGCTGGTCGTGGGCGAGCAGCCGCCCGGTTACCCGGCGGACGCCTACCACTACATCCTGATGAAGATCCTGATGGCCGCCCGCGCCAACAACCTCCAGGCGATCGACGGTCCCTACCTCCAGATCCGCAACGTGGACGGCTACCGCGAGGTCGCACAGCGCGCCGCCGCCCTCGGTTTCGACGGCAAGTGGGTGCTGCACCCAGGTCAGGTCGAGGCGTCCAACGAGATCTTCTCGCCGTCCCAGGAGGACTACGACCACGCCGAGCTGATCCTCGACGCGTACGAGTACTGCACGTCCGAGGCGGGCGGCAAGAAGGGCTCCGCGATGCTCGGCGACGAGATGATCGACGAGGCCAGCCGCAAGATGGCCCTGGTCGTGGCGGGCAAGGGACGCGCCGCCGGTATGCGGCGCACCAGCAAGTTCGAGATCCCGGAGGCGTGACGGCCATGCAGTTCGGACGCACCTACGAGGAGTTCGAGGTCGGGGCGACGTACAAGCACTGGCCGGGCAAGACGGTCACGGAGTACGACGACCACCTGTTCTGCCTCCTCACCATGAACCACCACCCGCTCCACATGGACACCAACTACGCCGAGAAGACGACGGACTTCGGCAAGAACGTGGTGGTCGGGAACTACGTCTACTCCCTCCTGCTGGGCATGTCGGTACCGGACATCTCGGGCAAGGCGATCGCCAACCTGGAGATCGAGTCGCTCAAGCACGTGGCGCCGACCTTCCACGGCGACACCGTCTACGGCCAGACGACCGTGCTCGACAAGTGGCCGTCCAAGTCGAAGAGCGACCGCGGCATCGTCCACGTCGAGACCAAGGGCTACAAGCAGGACGGCACGCTGGTCTGCGTCTTCCGCCGCAAGGTGATGGTGCCCACCGAGACGTACATCAAGGAGCGCGGCGGCGAGCAGCCGGGCCGCCCCGAGCTGAAGGAACAGGGGAAGTAGATGAGCCGCCTCGCCCAGACCCACGGCCTCACGGACGTCCAGCGGGAGATCCTCTCCACCGTCCGGGACTTCGTGGACAAGGAGATCATCCCGGTCGCGACCGAGCTGGAGCACCGTGACGAGTACCCGCAGGACATCGTCGACGGGCTGAGGGAACTGGGCCTGTTCGGCCTGATGATCCCGGAGGAGTACGGCGGCCTGGGCGAGTCGCTCCTCACCTACGCGCTCTGCGTGGAGGAGATCGCCCGCGGCTGGATGTCGGTGTCCGGCATCATCAACACGCACTTCATCGTGGCGTACATGCTCAAGCAGCACGGCACGCAGGAGCAGAAGGACCACTTCCTGCCCCGCATGGCCGCGGGGGACATCCGGGGCGCCTTCTCGATGTCGGAGCCGGCGCTGGGCTCGGACGTCTCGGCGATCACGTCGAAGGCGGTGAGGGACGGTGACGAGTACGTCCTGAACGGTCAGAAGATGTGGCTGACGAACGGCGGCACGTCGTCGCTGGTGGCCGTTCTGGTGAAGAGTGACGAGGGTCACCCGGACGGCACGGCGCCGCACAAGTCGATGACGACCTTCCTGGTGGAGAAGGAGCCCGGTTTCGGCGAGGTCCGCCCCGGCCTGACCATCCCCGGCAAGATCGACAAGATGGGGTACAAGGGCGTCGACACCACCGAGCTCATCATGGACGGCCTGCGCGTTCCCGCCGACCGGGTGCTCGGCGGGGTCACCGGCCGAGGTTTTTACCAAATGATGGACGGCGTCGAGGTCGGCCGCGTCAACGTCGCGGCCCGTGGCTGCGGTGTCGCCCAGCGTGCCTTCGAGCTGGGTGTCCAGTACGCCCAGCAGCGTCACACTTTCGGCAAGCAGATCGCCCAGCACCAGGCCATTCAGTTCAAGCTGGCGGAGATGGCTACCAAGGTGGAGGCGGCGCATGCGATGATGGTGAACGCTGCACGCAAAAAGGACTCGGGCGAACGAAACGACCTGGAAGCGGGGATGGCCAAGTACCTCGCCTCCGAGTACTGCAAAGAGGTCGTGGAGGACGCCTTCCGGATCCACGGCGGTTACGGCTTCTCCAAGGAGTACGAGATCGAGCGCCTCTACCGAGAGGCCCCGATGCTCCTGATCGGTGAAGGCACCGCTGAGATCCAGAAAATGATCATCGGCCGCCGACTGCTCGAAGAGTATCGATTCCAGGGTTAGATGTCCGGATACGGGGTGTTTTCTTGGAGAAGAAGGTCACACCCCGTAGGCAGTCTTCGGCCGCCGACTCGGCTTCCTGGCTTACCCAGTTGCGGCGGAGAGCCGCTACGATCGCCGGAAAGCCGCCGTCCCCCGTCAGTGTGCGGCATCATCCGCTACGAAGGTCATCCATGCCCCACAGCCAAACCTCTGCATCTCGCGACAGCCTGGCCGGCGTACGCCTCGCGCGCGGAGCATCGCCGTGGCTTCTGCCGACCGTCGCCACCGCAGCCGTCAGCCTCCTCCGTGCCCGCCGCTCCGGCGCCGCCAAGGCCGTCGCCGTCCCCGCCACCGCGCTCGCGGCGGGGATGCTGTGGTTCTTCCGCGACCCCGAGCGCGAGATCACCCAGGGCCGGGTCATCTCGCCCGCCGACGGTGTGGTGCAGAGCATCATGCCGTGGAAGGACGGCCGTACCCGCGTCGCGATCTTCATGAGCCCGCTCAACGTCCACGTCAACCGTGCGCCCCTGTCGGGCACGGTGACGTCCGTCGAGCACGTCCCCGGTGGCTTCGTTCCCGCCTTCAACAAGGAGAGCGAGAACAACGAGCGAGTGGTGTGGCACTTCGACACCGAGCTGGGCGACATCGAGATGATCCAGATCGCCGGCGCGGTGGCCCGCCGCATCGTCCCCTACGTGCCGCAGGGCACGAAGGTGGAGCAGGGCGACCGGGTCGGTCTGATCCGCTTCGGCTCGCGCGTCGACCTGTACCTGCCGGAGGGTGTGGAGGTCGCGGTCGAGGTGGGTCAGAAGACGGTGGCTGGGGTGACTCGAATTGACCGTGATTGATCCACAGACCCAGGCCGGATGGGTGCCCGAGGCCGACGAGGTGGACGACGAGGAGGAGATGCCCCTCTCGCTCCGCCTGTCGATAGCGGACACGCTCACGCTCGGCAACGCCACGTGCGGGTTCATGGCGGTGTACTTCACCACCACCGGCATCCTGATCCCGCACCTCATGGGCAGCGACGAGTCGGGCATGGCCCGGCACAGCGCGGCCACCGCGGTCATCCTGATGCTGTGCGCGGCGATCTTCGACCTCTGCGACGGCCTGGTGGCCCGCAAGCTCCGCTCGTCCCCCATGGGCGCCGAGCTGGACAACCTCTCCGACCTGATCAGCTTCGGGCTGGCGCCGGCCTACTTCGTCCTCGTCTACGGCATGGTCGCGCACGACGCCTACCAGCGGGTCGCGGCGGTGGGGGCGATCGTGGTGCTGCTGGCGGTGGTGCTGCGGCTCGCGCGGTTCTCGTGCGTCACCGTCAAGGACGGCACGTTCCAGGGCATGCCGTCGCCGTTCGGGGCGCTGACGGTGGTGTCGATCGTGCTGCTGGAGCTGCCCTTCGTGGCGACGCTGCTGGCGATCATCGGCACGGCATGGCTGATGGTGAGCCGGGTCGAGTACCCGAAGCCGCGAGGGCGCCTCGCGGTGGCGATGCTCGCGTGGATCGTCCTGTCGATGGGCCTGCTGGCCGGCTGGGCCTTCGACGCGCCGAGCGGACAGCTGCTGTTGCAGACGGGGTGTGCGCTTCAGCTGGTGATGGGCGCGGTGATCCCCCTGTTCGCCACCGCTCGCAGGGTGAACAACTTCAGGGACAACCGGCGGGAGGCGCGGGCGGCGCAGTTGCCGTGACGGCGTCTTCGAGGGCCCCGGACCTGGTTGGGTTCGGGGCCCTTCTGTTTGTGCCTGCCCGGCCGCCGCGCCCGCGCAGGCGCTCGCGGATCGCGCGGGAGAAGTACGCCAAGGGCATGCCCCGCCCCGATCGACAATCAGGCGATCGGAGAGCGGCTCAGCTTCCGGCGGCGATATGGGCTGCGAGCCGGTCAGCGGCGGTGCGGGGTCCACGGCCGAGGAGTTCGGCCAGCAGAGGGCCGGCTTCGGCGAAGTAGCCCGCGCGGGCTGCCTGGTACCAGGTGAGCATGGGTCGGGCCATCTGCTCCGGCACACCGATCGCGATCTGGTCGGCGATCCACTGTTCGTCGTCCAGGACGACGCGCTTGATGGTGCGACCGGTGAGGTCAGAAGCGATCCTGGTGAAATCGTCGAAGGTGACGGCGGTCGGCGCGGTGAGGGTGACGGGGCCGTCGAAGGAGCGGTCACCGGCGAGGACGACCGCGGTGGCCTCGGCTATGTCGGCACGGTCGGTATACGGGACGGGGCCGTCTTCCGGCTGGGCGATCACGCCGGTCCGCTGCCACGGGCCGAGAACCTGATCGAGCGGACCGTAGGCGCCGTTGCGCAGTGCGGTCCAGTCGACTCCGGAGTCGCCGAGGATCGCCTCGGTGGCGCTGTGGATGTCCGACGGCCGGTACGGGTTGCCGGGGACGGCGCCCTGCTGGCTCGTGTAGACGATCCGCCGGGCGCCGGCCGCGACCGCGGCTTCGATGGCATGGCGATGCAGGCTGACCATGTCGGCGGCCGGGTCGTTGCCGGACACCAGAAGGACCTGCTCGGCACCGGCGAATGAGTCACGCAGCGCGGCCGGGTCCTCGTAGGAGCCCTGCCGCACGCGCACGCCGCGGTCGGCGAAGTGCTGCGCCTTGGCGGTGTCGCGGACACTGACACCGACCTGGTCGGCGGGGACGCGCTTGAGGAGGTGCTCGACGGTGGCACCGCCGAGCCCACCGGTGGCGCCGGTGACAACGATCATGTTCTTGACCTTCCTGAGCGCCCACGGTGTCCGAGGTGGTGGTGGGCGGAAGCGTAAGTTGACCAAGCGGGTCAGGTTCGCTTGTGTCCCCGACCGTAGGTAAGCTGACCCGGCGAGTCAAGTTACGTCGGTGGGCGGCCGGCAGGAAGAGACGGTGAGGGCCATGGCCAGTGCGGTGCCTTCGGAATCCCGGCTGCGCGCCGACGCCCGGCGCAATTCCGAGCAGATCCGCTCTGCCGCGATCGGCGCCTTCCAGGGGCAGGGCCTGACGGTGCCACTGGAGGAGGTCGCCAAGGCAGCGGGGGTCAGCAAGGCCACGATCTTCAACCGGTTCGGCGGGCGGATCGGCCTCATCGAAGCCGTCATCGAAGAGGTCGTCGCGAGCGAGCTGTTCGCCGTCATCGACCACACGCGGACCATCGACGACGTCGGCGAGCGGATCGCGTACTACCTCACCGCGATCCGCGACCTCCAGTACCGCCAGCCCGCCTTCAACGACGTCCTGTTGCAGACATATCCGCACTCGCAGCAGCTCATGGAGATCTGCCGGGTCGGAAGCGAGGCCAACGAAGAGTTCATCGCGGCGGCGCGGGCCTCCGGTGCGCTGCGGCCGGAGTTCACGGCGGACGATCTCCACGCACTCGTCGTCGACAGCGCCCTCGCCCTCAAGCACGGCAAGCGGCCCCCTCGGGACGACTACGACCGCCGCACCACGTACCTCCTGGACGGAATCCGCGGGCGCTCGTCCGCTTGTGGCGGACGATGACAGCTCCTTGCCCCGGTGTCCCGCGTCGCCCTGTGGGCTCGCCTCGCTCCGGCGCGGCGCGATCAGCCACCGCCGGCGGCGAGGCCGCGACTGGGGCAGTGGCGCGGCCTGGCCACACGAACCGACAAGCTCGCCATCGCTTACCAGGCCGCACCGCTCCTCACGGGCATCCTCGTCCGCGCCCGACGCTGACCGAAGAGGCAGAACCTAGGCCAGGAAGTCCCGCGCGATGCGCTCCGCGACCCGCTCCAGGATCGGCCCCGCGTCCGCGATGCACTTCGCCACGTCCGGCTCCACATCCGTCAGCGGGTACGCCCGCCGGATCCCGGCCCGCCCCAGCGCCTCCGCCGGCAGCGCCAGCCGCCCGCACACCGCGACGACCTCCTTGCCCGCGGCCCGCGCCGCCGCGGCGACACCGGCCGGGGCCTTCCCATGCAGGGTCTGCTCGTCCAGCGAGCCCTCCCCCGTGATCACCAGGTCCGCCCGCTCCAGCGCCGGCGCGAAGCCGAGTACGTCCAGCATCACCTCGATGCCGGGCCGGAACCGCGCCCCGAGGAGCATCGCCCCGAAGCCGATCCCGCCGGCCGCGCCGGCCCCCGGCGAGGCCGCGTACTCGGCGGCCAGGGCGCCCACGGTCTCCGTCTCCTCCAGCACCTTCGCGAAGTGCGCGAGGGCCGCGTCCAGGGCCTCCACGTCCTCCGGAGAGGCCCCCTTCTGCGGGCCGTAGACCGCCGGGGCACCCTTCGGCCCGGTCAGCGGATTGTCGACGTCGCTCGCGAGCACCAGCTCGACGGCGGAGAGCCGCGGGTCCAGCCCGGACAGGTCGGCCGAGGCCAGGCCGGCGAGGCCGCCCCCGCCCGGCGCGACCGGCTCCCCGTCACCGCCCACGAACCGCGCGCCCAGCGCCGCCAGCATCCCGGCGCCGCCGTCGGTGGTCGCGCTGCCGCCGACTCCGAACACGATCGTCCGCGCCCCCGCGTCCAGCGCGGCCCGCAGCAGCTCACCCGAGCCGTGCGTGGACGCGGTCAGCGGCGCGAGGACGCCGGCCGGCAGTTGCTGGAGGCCACTGGCCTCGGCCATCTCCACCACCGCGGTGTCGCCGCGCAGCGCGAACGCGGCCGTCACCTCGTCGCCGAGGGGCCCGGCGACCCGTACCTCCCGGCGCTCGAACCCGGCCGCGACCGCCGCGGCCACGGTGCCGTCGCCGCCGTCGGCCACGGGCAGCGCCTCGACGCCGAGGTCCGGCACGACACGGCGCAGTCCGGCCGTCACCCGCTCGGCCACCTCGACGGCCGTCAGCGACCCCTTGAACTTGTCCGCGGCGACGAGCACCCGGCGGGTCCCGTCCACTGCAGCGTCAGCCACCTTGCTCTCCCCTTGCTCTTCGAGCCTTGCGCACGTCAAGGCAGTCGCGCCGCTGCGACCTTAACCGGAGGACGGCCACGCCGTCATGCCCTGCCCGCACCCTGGAACGGCCGGGGCCGGGCGGGGCCGGGTCTCGTTACGCTTTCGGGATGACCACTCCTGACTACGCCGCCTACATCGCCGGGCTCCCCCGCGTCCTCGCCGGTGCCGCCGCTCTCTTCCGCGACGCCGAGGGGCGGGTGCTGCTCGTCGAGCCCAACTACCGCGAGGGCTGGGTGCTGCCCGGCGGGACCATCGAGTCGGAGGACGGGGAGACCCCGCGGCAGGGCGCGTGGCGGGAGACCGTCGAGGAGATCGGGCTGGACGTGCGGCTCGGCCGGCTGCTCGCGGTGGACTGGGTGAGCGGGCCGGGCCGTCCGCCGATCGTGGCGTACCTGTACGACGGCGGGACCCTGACCGAGGACGATCTCAAGGCGATCCGGTTGCAGGAGGAGGAGCTGCTGTCCTGGCGGCTGGTGCCGCGCGAGGAACTGGGCGATCACCTGCTCGGCGCCCTGCGCGGCCGGGTGCTGGCCGCACTGGACGTGCTGGCGGACGGATCCGGAGCGGCCGAGCTGGAGAACGGCCTCCGGGTCGACCGATAACCGTTCGCCGGGCGCACCCCGGCGTCCTACCCTCGACCGCATGACCAGCAAGCCCCTCGTCGCCATCCTGAGCGGCGCCGGCATCTCGACGGACTCCGGCATCCCGGACTACCGCGGGCCGAACGGGCTGTGGCGGCGCGATCCGGAGGCCGAGAAACTCGTCACGTACGAGTACTACATGGGCGATCCGGAGATCCGGCGCCGCTCCTGGCAGACGCGGCGCGGGACCGGGGCGCTGCGGGCCCGGCCGAACGCGGCGCACCGGGCGGTGGCGGAGCTGGAGCGGACCGGGGTGCCGGTCCGGGTGATCACGCAGAACGTGGACGGTCTGCACCAGCTCGCCGGGCTCAGTGCCCGCAAGGTCCTCGAACTGCACGGCACCGCGCGGAGCTGCGTGTGCACCGGCTGTCACGCCCGGGGGCCGATGGAGGACGCGCTCGCCCGGGTCGAGGCCGGCGAGGACGACCCGCCGTGCCTGGAGTGCGGCGGCATCCTGAAGCCGGCGACCGTGATGTTCGGCGAGCGGCTCGACCCGGTGGTGCTCGGCGAAGCGACCGGCATCAGCAAGGCGTGCCAGGTGTTCGTCGCCGTCGGCAGCAGCCTCCAGGTGCAGCCCGCGGCCGGACTGGCCGGCGTGGCCGCCGACCACGGCGCCCGCCTGGTCATCGTCAACGCCGAACCGACCCCGTACGACGAGCTCGCCGACGAGGTCGTCCGGGAACCGATCGGGGCCGCCCTGCCCGAGCTGCTGCGCGGGCTGGGCTCCGGGAGGGACGGAGAGGGTGACTGAGCGCGTGGACGAGGAGGTCATTCCGATCCTGCGCGTGCGTGGCCGACGCCGCGGCGGCCGTGCGGTGGTACGCGCGGCTGGGGTTCGCCGAACGGTGGGAGCACCGCTTCGAGCCGGGTCTGCCGGCGTTCGTGGAGGTCGCGCGCGGGCGGGTGCGGCTGTTCCTGTCGGAGCACACCGGGGACGCCCGGCCGGGCACCCTGGTGTATCTGCGGGTCGCCGACGTCGACGCGGTCGCCGCCGAGTTCGGCGTGCGGGTCGAGGAGGCGCCCTGGGCGCGCGAGGTCGAGCTGCGCGACCCGGACGGCAACCGCCTCCGGGTGGGCACACCGAGTGAGTGACGTGGCCGGTCCGTGGCAGCACAGCTCTCGCCCCGTCTCGCCGAGATCGTGGACGCGCTGCCCCTGACGCCCGGGGCGCGGGTCCTGGAGATCGGCTGCGGGCCGGGTGCCGCCGCGCGGGCCGTGGCGGCACGGCTGGTGTCCGGGCACGTTCTCGCCGTCGACCGTTCGGCGCGGGCGATCGCGTCGGCGGAGGCCGGCTCCGCCCGGGAGATCGCCTCGGGTCGTATGAGCGTGCGGTGCGTCGCGGCGGAGGACTTCGTCCGGGAGCCCGGTGAGGGGCCCTTCGACCTGGTCTTCGCGGTACGCGTCGGCGCACTCGACGGCCGCCACCCGGAGGCGGGGCGGCGCGCGCTGGAGCGCGTCGCCGCCGCGCTGGCGCCGGGCGGCCGGCTGTTCGTGGACGGCGGCCGGCCGCTGCGGGAGATCCCCCTCCGAGCCCCCTCTCCCCCGGCGATCCGCGGTGACTAGAAGAGCGCCGAGCCCCGTTCGAAGTCCAGCAGGCGCTGCTTGCGTTCCAGGCCGCCGCCGTAGCCGGTGAGGCCGCCGCTCGCGCCGATGACGCGGTGGCAGGGGACGATGATGCCGATCGGGTTGCGGCCGTTGGCGAGGCCGACGGCGCGGGAGGCGGCCGGGTTGCCGAGGGCGTCGGCGAGTTCGCCGTAGGTGCGGGTCTCGCCGTACGGGATCTCGCGCAGCTGGTCCCAGACCGTGCGTTGGAACGGGGTTCCGTTCAGGCGCAGGTCGAGGGTGAAGTCCTTCAGTTCGCCGGCGAAGTACGCCGACAGTTGCTCCTCCGTCTCGGCGAACGGCCCGTCGTCGGCCGCTCCGAAGGTCTCTTCCGCCGGGCGGTGGCGCTGGTCGGTCATGTAGAGGCCGCACAGGACGCCGTCCTCGGCGACGAGGGTGAGAAGTCCGTACGGGCTGTCGATGACGGTGTGCTGTTTCCGGGTTCCCACGGCATTTTCCTCACACGGGCAGGAAGTTGATCGGGTGGTTGTCGGTGGCCCACAGGTACTGGACGGCGTAGGCCCGCCAGGGCCGCCAGGCCGCCGCGCGGGCGGTGAGCGCCGCCGGTGTCGAGGGCAGACCCAGCTCCCCGGCGGCCCGGCGGATGCCGAGGTCGGTGGGGAGGAAGGCGTCGGGGTCGCCGAGGGCCCGCATCGCGATGACGTCGGCGGTCCAGGGGCCGAAGCCGGGGAGGGCGAGGAGCCGGGCGCGGGTCTCGGCCCAGTCGCACTCGACGCCGAGGTTGAGCGAGCCGTCGGCCAGGTGGGACACGAGGGTGGTGAAGGTCGTGCGGCGGGTGCGGGGCATCGCCAGGGTCTCGGGGTCCACCGCCGCCAGCGCCGCAGCCGACGGGAAGAGGTGGGTGAGGCCGCCCTCGGGGTCGTCGACCGCGTCGCCGTGTGCCGTGACCAGGCGGGCGGCGTGGGTGCGGGCGGCGGCGGTGGAGACCTGCTGGCCGAGCACGGCCCGTACGGCGAACTCCGCCTCGTCGACCGTGCGCGGGACGCGCCGGCCGGGTGCCTTGTCGACCAGCGGCGCGAGCAGCGCGTCGGCGCGCAGCTGGTCGTCGATGGCCGCCGGGTCGGCGTCCAGGTCGAGCAGGCGCCGGCAGCGGCTGATGGCGACGGTCAGGTCGCGCAGGTCGCTGAGGGTGAGGCGGCAGGCGACGTGGCCGGGGCCCGGAGTGAGGGCCACGATGCCGTGCCCGTACGGAAGGCGCAGGGTGCGCCGGTACGCGCCGTCCCGCCACTCCTCCACGCCGGGTACGGCGGTGGCGGCGAGGTGCCCGAAGAGGTTGTCGGGGTTGAGCGGGGTGCGGAACGGGAGGCGGAGGGAGAGGGCGCCGGGGGTGGTGCCGGCGAGGCGGTGCTTCGGGGCTCGGGTGCGCAGCTCGCTCGGGGAGAGCGCGTAGACCTCACGGACCGTGTCGTTGAAGGTGCGGATGGAGGAGAAGCCGGCCGCGAAGGCGACCTCCGCCATCGGCAGCGGGGTCGTCTCGATGAGCAGCCGGGCGGTCTGGGCGCGCTGAGCGCGGGCGAGCGCGAGCGGACCGGCGCCCAGCTCGGCGAGGAGCTGGCGTTCGACCTGCCGGGTGCTGTAGCCGAGCCGGGCGGCGAGACCGGGCACGCCCTCGCGGTCCACGACGCCGTCGGCGATCAGCCGCATGGCGCGGGCCGTGAGGTCGGCGCGCTGGTTCCACTCCGGTGAGCCGGGGCTGGTGTCCGGGCGGCAGCGTTTGCACGCCCGGAACCCGGCCTGCTGGCACGCCGCCGCGCTCGGGAGGAAGGTCATGTTCTCGGGCTTGGGCGGCACCACCGGGCAGCTGGGCCGGCAGTAGATGCGGGTCGTCAGGACGGCCGTGAAGAACCAGCCGTCGAAGCGCGCGTCCTTCGACCGGACGGCGCGCACGCAGCGCTCGGTGTCGGTGTGCATTCCCGTCTGCATACGTCCAGGATGGTCCACCGGCCGGGCCGGGGCTGGCGGAAATCCGACATGGACGTCGCGCTTCCTGGGCTCCGCCGGATCGCTTTCGTCGCCCCGGTCGCCCTGGCCGCCCCGGTCGCCCTGGTCGCCCCGGTCGCCCCGGTCACCCGGATCGCCATGCCGACTCGCGCAGCAGCCGCAGGCCGTTGAGGCCGACCAGCACGGTCGAGCCCTCGTGCCCGGCGACGCCGAGCGGCAGCGGCAGGTGTCCGATCAGGTCCCACAGGACGAGGACCGTGATGAACGTACCGGCGATGGCCAGGTTCTGCATTACCAGCCGGCGCGCGCGCCGGGACAGCCGTACGACGGCGGGCACGGCCGCCAGCTCGTCGCGCACCACGATCGCGTCGGCCGTCTCCAGGGCCAGGTCGGAGCCGGCGCGGCCCATGGCGACACCGGCGTGGGCGGCGGCGAGGGCGGGGGCGTCGTTGACGCCGTCGCCGACGAAGAGCACCTTGCGGCCGGCCCGCTCCAGTTCCCGTACGGCCTCGACCTTGCCCTCCGGCAGCAGGTCCGCGCGGACGTCGGTGATGCCGGTCGCGGTGGCCACGCGGGCCGCGGCGGGCGCGTTGTCGCCGGTGAGCAGGGTGGCGGCGGTGCCGGTGAGGGCGGTGAGCGCGGCGGCGGCCGGGGCGGCGTCGGCGCGGAGGCGGTCGGTGAGGGCGAGAGTGCCGACAGGGTTGCCGTCGCGGGTGACCTGGACGGTGGTCTCGGCACCCTCGGGCTGCTGAGCGCGGCCGACGTGCACCTCGTGACCGTCGACGACCGCGGTGACGCCGAGCCCCGGAGCCGCGGTGAAGTCCTGTGCGGACGCGATGCGCAGGCCGCGTCCGCGGGCGGCGGCCACGATCGCGCGGGCCAGCGGGTGCTCGCTGGGATGCTCGGCCGCGGCGGCGAGCGCGAGGAGGGCGTCCTCGTCGAGCCCGGAGCCGGGCAGCGGGCGTACGGCGGTCACCTCGGGGGTGCCCTCGGTGAGGGTGCCGGTCTTGTCGAGGGCGGCGGCGTCGATCTCGCCGAGGCGTTCCATCGCGACCGCCGACTTCACGAGGACGCCGTGCCGTCCGGCGTTGGCGATGGCGGACAGCAGGGGTGGCATGGTCGCGAGGACGACCGCGCAGGGGGAGGCGACGATCATGAAGGTCATGGCGCGCAGCAGGGCGTCCGTGAGGTCGGCGCCGAAGGCGAGCGGGATACCGAAGACCGCGAGGGTGGCGGCCACCACGCCGACCGCGTAGCGCTGCTCGATCTTCTCGATGAACAGCTGCGTCGGCGCCTTGGTGCGGGACGCCTCCTCGACGAGGGTGACGATCCGGGCGATGACCGAGTCGGCGGGGTCGCGTTCGACGCGGACGCGCAGGGCGCCGGTGCCGTTGAGGGTGCCGGCGAAGACGTCGTCGCCGGGGCGCTTGAGGACGGGCAGGGACTCGCCGGTGATGGTGGCCTGGTCGACCTCGCCGGCGCCGTCGACGACCGAGCCGTCGGCACCGATCCGCTCCCCCGGCCGGACCAGGAGCAGGTCACCGACGGCGAGGTCGGCGGTCGGGACGGTCTCCTCGCGGTCCCCTCGCACGCGGGTCGCGGTGGTGGGCGCCAGGTCGAGCAGGCCGCGCACGGAGTCGGCGGTGCGGGCGGTGGCCAGGGCCTCCAGGGCGCCGGAGGTGGCGAAGATGACGATCAGCAGCGCGCCGTCGAGGACCTGCCCGATGGAGGCCGCGCCGAGTGCCGCGACGATCATCAGCAGGTCGACGTCGAGGGTCTTCTCGCGCAGCGCCCGCAGGCCCTCCAGCGCGGGCTCCCAGCCCCCGGTGGCGTAGGCGACCGCGTAGAGCGGGCCGTACGTCCAGGCGGGGGCGCCGCCGAGGTCGAGGGGGAGCGCCAGCAGGAACGCGACGAGGGACGCCAGCGCCCAGCGGGCCTCGGGCAGGGCGAGGACGCGGGTGCGGCTGCGGGGCGCCCGGTGGACGGGCGCGGGGACCGGGGTGTGGGCAAGCGTGGTGGACACGCGGCACACCATACAGGAACAGATGAAGACTCATTCATGCATTCATGTGTGGTGAGTAGGATGAACCGCATGGGTCACGGAGCCGCCACCACCGCGCAGGACGCCGCCGCACGCGTGCGTCTGGACGCGGACAACGTCGCCAAGGTCGCCACCACGCTCCAGGCCCTGTCCACACCCTCCCGGCTGCTGATCCTGGCCCGGCTGCGCGAGGGCCCGCTGCCCGCGACCGAGTTGGCGGCGGAGGTCGGGATGGAGCAGTCCGCCTGCTCCCACCAGCTGCGACTGCTGCGCAATCTGGGCCTCGTGGTGGGTGAGCGGCGCGGCCGGTCGGTGGTGTACGCGCTGCACGACGACCATGTGGCCGGGCTGCTCGACCAGGCCGTGTACCACGTGGAGCACCTGCGGCTGGGGATCAGCGACGCGGCGGAGTGAGCAGCCCGCGCATGGTCTCGGCCGCGCGTACGGCGGCGTCCGCGCAGCAGTTGTTGAACAGCACGTGCAGCTCGTTCGTCCGCCGGGCGGCGCGCCGCAACCGGGGCACCCAGGCGGCGAGTTCGGCCACGTCGTAGTCGTACCGGAAGCGGTCCTCCTTGCTGCCCCTCCCCCAGGCCGTGCTGCGGCCGTGGAACCGTACGACGGCGAGGCCGGGACGGGTCACCGGGGCGATGGGCGGCAGTGACGCGGGCACGCCCTGGGCCATGTCCGTACCGACGGCCGACGCGCCCAGGCCGGACAGCAACGCGTGGGTGCCCTCCGCCCGTTCCGGCTCCCACCACCCCGGGTGGCGGAACTCCACGGCGAGCGGCCAGCCCTCCGTGCGCAGGGCGCACGCTTCGAGCGCCGCCTCGGCCGGGGCACCCGGGGCGAACCACGGCGGGAACTGGAACAGCACGGTGCCGAGCCGCCCGGCCTCGCGCAGCGGCTCGACCGCCTCGGCGAAGCGCCCCCACACCTCGTCCAGCAGGCCCTCACTCGCCCGCCCGCGCCTCAGCGGGCCCGGGTCGGCTCCGCGCAGGTCCGCGGGCAGGGCCTCCGCGCGCGTGGGGTGGCCGGTCAGCAGGGAGAATGCCTTGACGTCGAATCGGAAGCCCTCCGGCGTACGCTCCACCCACAGCTCGCTGTTGCGCCGGCTCGGCAACGCGTAGTACCCGGCGTCCACCTCGACGACGGGCAGCCGCGAGGCGTAGTGCCGCAGCCGCCCCTCGGCGTCCCGTCGCCCGCGCGGATACCAGCCGCTCCCGAGCAGTTGGCGGTCCGTCCAGGAACATGCTCCGACCAGTACGTCACCCATGGGAGCCCGGGTTGCCCCGGACTCCCCGTTCATCCCCCGGTCCCCCCGGTCACCCGGTCGCCGTGGGCCTGCGCGAGGCCGCCATCGCCTCCTTCACGTCCGTCAAGGGGCGCAGCCGGTAGGTGTACGCGTAGTCCCGGTCGGCGAACAGCTTGAACTCGTCGTGCGTGTGCGCGCCCCAGCTGTTGTCGCCGCCGACGCCCATCTGACGGTGGTTCAGCCGCAGGACGACGGCGTCCCTCGGCGTGAGCTGGTAGTCGTGCCGCACCCCGGCCGACAGGTCCTCCGGCGTGAAGTGGGAGGCGTTGGCCTCCAGCAGGGGCTCGCCCGAGGCGAGCAGGCCCACCCCGTCGCCGTCGGTGAGGGCGATCCAGCGGACGTCGGTCCTGTTGCCGTTCTCCTGCGGCCGGATGTACGGCGTCCACTGCTCGGCGACGGTCCCGGAGTACAGGCCGACGTCGGTGCCGGTGTTGCGGTCCCAGTGGTTCTCCTCGGGGCCGCGGCCGTAGTAGTGCAGGCGGTCCAGGCGGCGCGGCAGGAACAGCATCGTGCCGACCTCGGGGATGTACGGCAGGTTGGCGGCGCCCGGGTGCAGGGTGTTGTCGACCTTGATCTCGCCGCTGCCGAACACGGTGTACGTGGTGGTGTACGCCGACTCCACGGTGGTGGGCAGGGTGCCGCTGACCTTGATCTCGACGGCCCGGTCGCCCAGCTCCCGCACGGCGACCTCCGTGACCTTCCGCCGGGCGCCCGCGTCGCGCCAGGTCTGGTTGCGGATGTGCTGGCCGTTGCCGTGGTCGTTGTCGGTGGGCGCGCGCCAGAAGTTGGGCACGGGCCCGGAGGTGATCAGCCGCCTGCCCTTCGCCTCGTACGAGGTGATGGTGCCGGCGCGCTTGTCGACGGTGACCGAGAAGCCCCGGCCGTCGACCGTGACCTCGTCGGCGCCGTCCCGGTGGCGCAGGGACGGCACCCGGTCCAGGGGCACGGGGGCCACCGCGCGGACGTCCGCGTCGAGGGCGAGCTGCGCCCGGGCGACTTCGAAGCCCGCCTTCGCCCAGGGGGTGGCCTCCTTGGTGGTGAAGGACAGCTGGAGGAAGTACTCCGTGCCCGGTGCCGGGTCGCTCGGCAGCCGTACGGGCACGGTGATGTCCTTCCTGGACAGCGGCTCCACGTCCAACTGGTGGCGGTCGAGCCGTCCGCGCCGCAGCGCCTTGCCGTCGGCGACGAGTGCCCAGTGGCCGTCGAACTCGCGGAGGTTGGTGAACAGGTACTCGTTGACGAGCGTGACCGCGCCCGCGCCGCCGGACCGCTGCTCGACGCCGACCGCCTGGTAGACCCGCTTGACCTCGGCGGCCTTGCCGGTGTGGCCGCGGTCGGCGAGGACGATGCCGTCTGCGACGAAGCAGCCGTCGTTGGGGTTGTCGCCCCAGTCGCCGCCGTACGCGAAGAAGGTCTTCTCCTTCGGCCGCT
This sequence comes from Streptomyces sp. NPDC058812, assembly GCF_042744565.1. Classification (NCBI taxonomy): domain Bacteria; kingdom Bacillati; phylum Actinomycetota; class Actinomycetes; order Kitasatosporales; family Streptomycetaceae; genus Streptomyces; species Streptomyces sp. NPDC058812. The sequence continues at coordinate 28,429 of NZ_JBHYOB010000007.1, read as the reverse complement.
CCCTGTCGACCTCGACGGTCTCCGCGTCGAACCAGAAGCGCACGCCGTCGTCGCCGGGTCCGCGGTCGCCCCCGGCCAGTTCGGTGGCGGTGAGGGCGCGGGCGTAGACGCGGGCGCGGCGGATGGTGCCGCTGAACTCGCGGGTCTGGTTGTCGGCGTCGGTGGCCAGGGCCAGGGAGGCCGTGTTGTTGGTGGGCCGCCGGTCGGTGGTGCGGGTCGCCCGGCGCTCGCCGTCGACGTACAGGGCGAGGGTGCCGGCCTCCGCGTCGAAGACGCCCGCGATGTGGTGCTCGCGGCCGGTCCAGTCCTCCGGCACCGTCCAGGTGGCGGTGATCCACTGACCGCCGGAGTGGATGAAGAACTCCAGCGTGCGGTTGTTCTGCTTCAGCGCGTACTGGGTGTCGCCCTTGGCGAGGATCGGCTGGTGGTAGCCGGTCACGTCCGGGGTGACCCAGGCCTCCAGGGTCAGCGAGCCGGTGAGGTCGAGGCCCTCGTCGCGGGCGAAGACCGTGCCGCCGGACAGGCCCTTGCCGCGCTCGAAGGTGCCGGAGGGGGCGAGGATCTCACCGCGCAGACCGGCGGGCCCCGCCTCGGTCAGCAGCGTGCGCCGCGGCACCGGCCAGGTCAGCGACTGGTCGACGAAGTCCCAGATCCAGCCGCCCTGGAGCACGTCGTGGGCGCGCACGACGTCCCAGTACTTCTTGAGGTTGCCGTTCGAGTTCCCCATCGCGTGGGCGTACTCGATCATGACGTACGGCCGGGTGTCGGAGGTGTCCTTCGCCCGCTGCTCGACGCGCTGCGGGCTGTCGTACATCTCGGAGCGGATGTCGCTGATCCCGGGGCGGTCGTCGCCCTCGTACTGGATGACGCGGGTGGCGTCGTAGGAGCGGATCCAGTCGTGCATGGCGGTGAAGGTGCTGCCGCCGCCCGCCTCGTTGCCCAGCGACCAGATGACGACCGAGGCGTGGTTCTTGTCGCGGTGGACCATGTTCTGGGCGCGGGCCACGCAGGCCTCGGTCCAGTCGGGGTGGTCGCCGGGGTACTCCTCGCGGATGCCGTGGGTCTCCAGGTTGGTCTCGTCGACGAGGTAGAGGCCGTACTCGTCGGCGAGTTCGTACCACAGCGGGTTGTTCGGGTAGTGCGAGGTGCGGACGCTGTTCATGTTCATCCGCTTGATGATCTCGATGTCCTCGACCAGGTCGTCGCGGGTGAGGGCGGTGCCGCGGTCCGGGTGCATCTCGTGGCGGTTGGTGCCCCGGAAGGAGACGGGCTTGCCGTTGATGCGCATCAGCCCGTCCGTGAGCGCGAACTCCCGGAAGCCGACCCGGTGGGACAGGGTCTCGACGACCTTGCCCGCCGGGTCCCGCAGGCGCAGTACGGCCGTGTAGAGGTGCGGGTGCTCGGCCGACCACAGCCTGGGCTTCGGTACGGCCTTCGTGGCCCGTACGGTGACGTCCTGGCCGGCGCCGACCGTGCCGAGGTCGGCGGACTGGTTCAGCGGGCGGGACCAGACGGCGTGGCCGCGCGCGTCGTACAGCTGGGTCTCGACGGTGTACTTGCCCGCGTCGCCGCCGCCGTCGCCGTACGCCCGCACGCTCGCGGTGACCGCCAGCTCGGCGTCCGTGTACGTGTCGTTCAGCGGGGTGTCCAGCTTGAAGTCGCGCAGGTGCACGGCCGGCGTGGAGTACAGGTAGACCGAGCGGAAGATGCCGCTCAGCCGGATCATGTCCTGGTCCTCCAGCCAGTCTCCGTCGGAGTAGCGGTACACCTCCACGGCGATCTGGTTGGTGCCGGGCTTCAGGTGGTCGGTGATGTCGTACTCGGACGGGGTGAAGGAGTCCTCGTCGTAGCCGACCAGTTCGCCGTTGATCCACACGTAGTGCGCGGACTTGACGCCCTCGAAGTGCAGGAAGGTGCGGCGGCCCGTCCAGTCGCGCGGGACGGTGAAGGTGCGCCGGTACTGGCCGACCGGGTTGTAGCGGGTCGGCGCGGCGGGCGGCTGCGGGTCCTCGCCGCGGCCGTTGGGGCCCCAGTACGGATAGGTGATGTTCAGGTAGATCGGGTAGTCGTGGCCGTGCATCTGCCACACGGACGGCACCGGGATGGTCTCCCAGTCGCCGTCGTCGGTGTCGGTGCGGTGGAAGTCGGCGTCCCGGTCCTCGGGGCGGTCGGCGTAGGCGAACTTCCAGGTGCCGTCGAGACCGAGCCGGTAGGGCGAGCGGGTGCGGTCGCCGGCGAGGGCCGCTCTCACGTCCGCGTACGGCATGAGCGTGGTGTGCGGTGGCTCGGTGCCGAGCCGGAAGACACCGAAGTCGTTCCACTCCGGGGGCTCGTCGGCCGCCGCCCGCCGGCCTGCCGCGTGCGCCGCGACGGGCGACGCGGACAGGGCGAGCGCGCCGAGAACGGCGGCACTGCCCTCCAGGAGGCGGCGGCGACTGACGACCGGGCGGGACGGGCGGGCCGGGGATCCGGCGGGTGACACGGGCGAGTGCGGCATGACCGTGGCCTTCCGTGGGCTTCGGGGGCGGCTCAACGCACGGTGCTGTGAGAGCAGTTGATGTGGAGGTGATTCACAACTGCCGGTGACGCGGCGACTACTGAGTCAGCCACACCCTAGGACCCGAACACAACCGAATCAATTACCCCGTCGGACTTTGTTGGTTCCTGGTGGAGGTGTCAGGCGTCCTGGACTCCCGGCACGCCCGCCTCGATCACGAACGACTTGTCGGTGCGGACCGGAGCGCCGGGCCGGGTGACGTAGTCGACCACGCGGTAGTCGGCGGTGTACTGGTCCCTGGACACCGAGCAGCGGACGTAGCCCCGACGGCTGCTGTAGTACTTGGTGTGCGGATTCTCGTCCCAGTAGACCTGGCCGGGGTCGTGGGTGGCCGAACCGTCGCCGCCCGAGGTGATCGACGTGGTGACGAACTCGCTGCCCAGCAGCCGAGTCTCGGGGCGCTCGAAGTCGCGGCGCAGGTCGTTGGTCCAGTTGTTGTGCACATCGCCGGTGAGCACCACGAAGTTGTCGACACGGCGCTGTTCGACGTAACCGAGCACCCGGTCGCGGGAGACGCGGTAGCCGTCCCAGCCGTCGTTGTAGCCGCCGTCGTCCGGGCCGGCGACGGCGTCCCAGTTGGCGAAGTAGATCTGCTGCGGGAGTACGTTCCAGGTGGAGCGCGAGCGGGAGAGGCTGCGCTCCAGCCAGGCGTGCTGCTCGTCGCCCAGGATGGTGGCCTTCGGGTCCCACTGCTCCGGGCCGGAGACCTGCCACTTGTCGCCGTAGGGCTGGTCGGTGCGGTACTGGCGGGTGTCCAGGACGCTGAAGGTCGCGGTGGCGCCGAACTCCAGGCGCCGGTACAGCGGCAGTGCCGTGTCCACCGGCTTGCGGAGGCGGCGCAGCGGCATGTGCTCCCAGTACGCCTGGTAGGCGGCCCGGCGGCGGGCGGCGAAGCGGGCGGTGGTGTCGTTGCCCTGGCCGGCGTCGTTGTTCTCGGGGCTCAGGTCGGCGTAGTTGTTGTCGGTCTCGTGGTCGTCCCAGGTGACGACGAACGGCGCCGTGGCGTGCAGCAGCCGCAGGTCGGGGTCGGTCTTGTACTGGGCGTGCCGGGCGCGGTACTCGGCGAGGGTGTTCATCTCGTCGCCGTGGTGCGTGCGCACGTCGCCGTTGACGCCGGCGGCGTACTCGTAGAGGTAGTCGCCGAGGTGGAAGACGACGTCCGGCCGGTCGGCCGCCATGTGCCGGTACGCGGTGAAGTGGCCCTGCTCCCAGTTCGCGCAGGAGGCGAACGCGAAGTCGACGGTGGGGGCGGTGCCGGGGGCCGGGGCGGTACGGGTGCGGCCGACCGGCGAGATCGCGTCGCCGGCCCGGAAGCGGTAGTAGTACTCGTGGTGGGGCCGCAGGCCGCGTACGTCGGCGTGGACGGTGTGCGCCTCCGCGGGCACGGCGTGCTCCACGCCGCGCTTGACGACCTTCCGGAACCGCTCGTCGAGGGCGATCTCCCACCGCACGGCGACAGGACGCCGGGGCATGCCGCCGCCGTCGTCGAGCGGCTTCGGCGCCAGGCGGGTCCAGAGCACGACGCCGTCGGGAAGCGGGTCGCCGGATGCGACACCGAGCTGGAAGGGGTCGCCGGGGACGCGTCCCGGCGCGGCGGACGCGACGGGTGCGGCGCCGGTGCCGAGCAGCACCGCACCGGCGCCGGCGGCGCCCGCGATACCGAGGAAACCCCTTCTCTTCAGGGAGTTCGGGGAGCTGGTGCGCGGCGGGGTCATCGAACCTCCAGAGGACGGATGGCCGGACGACAACCAGGCAAACGGCACGCGGTGAACCCCGACTGCTGCGCTCGTGGACCGCGCTTGACCGATACATGTCGGCGAAGGGGCTCGGCGGGACCGGGGACGAGGGCGCGGTCAAGGGCGCGGTCGGAAGCGGTCAGGAGCGCGTCAGAGTGGCCCATTCGACGGTGCGGTCGCACCAGCGGTCGAGCAGGACGCGGTCATGGCCGACGGCCAGCAACCCCGCGCCGGTGGCGGCCCGGTACTCCTCCACCACGCGGACCAGGGCGGCGGTGGTCGAGGCGTCCAGCATCGCCGTCATCTCGTCGCACACCAGCCAGCGCGGGCGCAGCACGAGGGCGCGGGCGAGGCAGGCGCGCTGCAACTGGCCGTCACTGACCTCGTGCGGGCGCCTGCTCAGCAGGTCGGTGGTCAACCCCACGGTGGCGGCCAGTTCGGCGACCCGGTCGGCGATGCCCTCGCGCCGGCCGGTGGCGCGCAGTGGTTCGGCGATCAGGTCGGTGAGCGCCAGTCGGGGGTCCGCGGAGAGCCGGGCCTGCTGGAAGACGACGCCGAAGGCGGTGCGCTGCTCCCGCGGGGCACGGTGGCGCCAGCGCCGTACGGGCGTGCCGTCGACCACCAGGGTGCCGGCGTCGGGGTGGTGCAGCAGGGCCGCGACGCGCGCGAGGGTGGACTTGCCGCAGCCGCTCGGGCCGAGCAGCCCGACGGCCTCGCCCGGCGTGACCGACAGGGATACGTCCCGGATCACGGGCGCGTTCCGGGCGTATCCGGCGGTGATGTCGCTCAGTTCAAGCACGGTCGGCGGCCTCCGTGAGCGCTGCGTGCGGGTGGTGGCAGGCGACCGTGGCGGCCAGCGGCGGCAGCGTGGCGCAGGCGTCGGTCGCCCGCTCGCAGCGGGCGGCGAAGGCGCAGCCGCCAGGGAGGGCGCCGAGTTCGGGCGGCAGGCCGGGGATGGGAGTGAAGGCGCGGTCGGGCAGGGCGTCGAGCAGGCCCCGGCTGTAAGGATGGCGGGGGCCGGGAATGCCGAAGAACTCACGGGCGTCGGCGAGTTCGACGATGCGGCCGGCGTACATCACGGCGATCCGGTCGGCGATGCGCTCGGCGGCGGCCAGGTCGTGGGTGATCATCAGCAGGGCCCGGTTCTCGTCACCCGCCCTGTTGTCGACATGTCGCCTCAGCTCGTCGACGGTGCGGTCCACCAGATCCCGGTCGAGTCCGGTGGTCGGCTCGTCGGCGAGCAGCAGCGGGGCGTCACCGACCAGGGCGAGGGCGGTGGCGGCGCGCTGGGCGAGACCGCCGGAGAGCTCGTGCGCGTGGTGGTCGAGGTGGTCCACCGGGAACGCGGCGCGCTCGGCGGCGGCTTCGGCGGCCTCGCGCAGGGCCGCACGGCCGCGGACCGCGGTGTGTTCCGCGACCGTCTCCTCCAACTGGGAGCGGACGGTACGGACCGGGGTGAGGTGGGCGGCCGGGCTCTGCGGGACGAGGCCGATCAGCCTGCCGCGCACGGTGCGGGCGAAGGTCCGCTCGTCGGCGGCGAGCAGGTCCAGCTCGCCGAGCAGCGCGCTGCCCGCGGTCCGCGCGTTGCCGGGCAGCAGCCCGAGCAGGGCGGAGGCGAGGACGGACTTGCCGCAGCCGCTCTCGCCGATCAGGGCCAGGCACTCGCCGGCCGCCACGTCGAAGTGGGCGTCGGTGACGGCGGCGACGCGGCGCCCGCCCGGCATCAGGAAGCGCACCGACAGACCGCGTACCGACAGCACGGGGGCTCGCTCGGTCACAGCATCAGCTCCGATCGGCGGCGGGGGTTGATCCGCTCCCGCCAGGCACCCGCGAGACCGGCGACGGCGAGGGTGGGGACGATGAGGAACAGGCCGGGGAAGAGGGTCGGCCACCACTGCCCGGCGAGCAGCGATCCCCGCGCTTCCTGGATCAGGTTGCCGAGGCTCGCGGTGTGGGTGGGCAGCCCGAGCCCGAGGAAGGACAGCGCCGACTCGTGCCACATGGCGTGCGGCACCATCAGTACGGCGGCCAGCGCGGCCTGGGGCAGCACGCCCGGCAGCAGATGCCGTACGGCCACCCGCCACCGGGACGCGCCGCCGGAGACGGCCGCGTCGATGTAGGGGCGCGAGCGCAGCGACAGCACCTCGGCGCGGACGATGCGCGCGGTGGACAGCCAGTGGGTGAGCGCGACGGAGATCACCACCGGCCAGACGCCCGGCCGGAACATCGCGACGATGAAGATGCCCAGCAGCAGGTGGGGGACGGAGGCGATGGTGTCGACGACCCGCATGACGGCCCGGTCGACCCAGCCGCCCAGCGCTCCGGCGGTGGCGCCCACGGCGGTGCCGACCACGGTGGCCGTCAGCGCCGCCGCCACCCCGACGAGCAGGGAGACGCGCAGGCCGTACACGCAGCGCAGCAGCAGGTCCCGGCCGACGTCGTCGGTGCCGAACGGGTGCTCCCAGCTGGGCGGTCGCAGCTTGGCGGCCAGGTCGACGGCCTGCTGGTCGAGCTGGACCAGCGGCGGCACGAGCAGCACGGCGAGGACGGTCACGGTCAGCAGCACCGCGGAGGTGCGCAGGCGCAGGGTGCGGGTGGAGCGGCGGTCCATGCCGTGGGACCGCCACACGGTGGGCCGTTCCGCCTTGTCGGCTGTGATCTCAGCCATGGGACTCACATTTCACTGAGTTTCACCCTCGGGTCGAACAGTCCGTAGAGCAGGTCGGCGAGCAGGTTGCCGGCGAGTACGGCGGCGGTGGCGAGGGTGGTCAGGGCGGCCAGCAGCGGGAAGTCGACGGCGGTGGCCGCCTCGACGGTGGCCGCGGCGATGCCCGGCCAGCTGAAGACGCTCTCCACGAGCAGGGCGCCGGTGATGAGTTCGGGAACACGGGAGCCGATCAGTGTGAGCACCGGCAGCAGCCCCGAACGCAGGGCGTGCCCGAACAGGACGGTGCCCTCCCCGATGCCGCGGGCCCGCGCGCCGCGCACCGGGTCCTCGGCCAGGGCGTCGCCGACGCCCTGGCGCACGTAGAGGGTGAACCAGGGCAGCTGGGAGACGGCGAGCACGCCGGCGGGCAGCACGATGTGGCTCGCGACCTGTCCGAGGGTGACCTGTTCGCTGGCGGTGTCCGTCAGGCCGCCGGCCGGCAGGACGTCCCACTGGAGGGCGAACAGCCACACCGCGAGCAGCGCGATCCAGAAGACCGGCGCCGCCTCCAGGGTGTAGGCGAGCGAGGTGACGGCCCGGTCGAGCATCGATCCGGGGCGGCGGGCGGCCAGCACACCGAGGAGCGTGCCGACCAGCACGGCCACGGCGAAGGCGACGGCGCACAGCAGCGCGGACCACACGAGGCGTTCGCCGATGACCTGCGCCACCGGCTGGCGCATCACCCCGGACTGGCCGAGGTCGCCGGTGAGCGCCGAGGTCAGCCAGTTCCACCAGCGGACGACGAAGGACTGGTCCACGCCGAGGTTGTCCCTCAGCCGGTCCAGGGTCTCCTGGTCGGCGCCGAGCGCGGCGGTGCCGGCGTAGGCCTTGACGGGGTCGAACGGGGAGGCGGCGGCGATGGCGAACACGCCGAACGTGACGACGAGGACGACGGGGACGGCGAACAGCGCCCGCCGTCCCGCCAGGCGTGCCATCGCTCCCCAGGGCAGCCGCCCGGGAGATCGGGTCATTTCTTCGGCTGCCAGTCCTCGATGTTCCACCAGGGCCCGCTGGCGAAGCCGTGCTCGTGCGGCTCCAGCTGGGTGGTCAGCCCGTCCCAGCGGTCGGCGAGGACGTAGAGGTGGTCGATGTGGGTGAGGAAGGTGTAGCCGGGGTTCTCGACCAGGGCCCGCTGGATCTCGTCGTAGGCGGCCTCGCGCTTCTTCGGGTCCTGGCCGCGACGGCCGGCGTCGAGTGCCTCGTCGACCGCCTTGTTGTCGTAGCCGGCCATGTTGTTGAAGCCGTCGCCCGCGAGGGAGGAGTGCAGCAGGGTGTAGAGGCCGAAGTCCGGGTCGCCGACGCTGCCGAAGCCCGCCAGGACCGCGTCGTGCTTCATCCGCGGCTCGATGACCTCCCAGGTGGCGCCCTCCACCTTCACCTCGATGCCGGCCTTCTTGGCGTCGGAGGCGTAGGCGAGCGCGTGGTCCTGGCGGACCTTGTCGCCCGAGGGGTAGTACAGGGTGAACGAGGCCCGCTGTCCGTCCTTGGCACGGACGCCGCCGGACCCCGCCTTCCAGCCCGCCTCGTCCAGGATGCGCTTGGCCTTGGCGAGGTCGTGCGGGCGCTCGATGCCGCGCGCGTACCAGGGGTCGTCGGCGGGCAGCGGCCCGTACGCCGGCCGGCCCGCGCCGTCGAGGATCTTGTCGACCATGGCCTGGCGGTCCACGGCGGCGTCCAGCGCCTGCCGGACGGCGCGGTCGCCGGTGACCTTGCCCGTGGTGGGCAGGGTGACGGCCCGGAAGTCGTAGGACCGGGCCTGGTACGTGCGCCTGCCGTCGTCCTTCTTGAAGGTGGCGGCGAGGTTGGGCGGCAGGACGGCGCCGTCGAGGTCGCCGGAGCGCAGGCGGGTGGCGCGGACGTTGTCGTCGGCGATGATCGCCATGGTGAACGACTTCACCGCGGGCTCGCCGCCCCAGTAGTGCGGGTTGGCCTTGAAGGTGAGCTTCTCGCCCTTGCTCCAGTCGGCGAGGACGTACGGGCCGGTGCCGACGGGCTCGGTGTTGAACGCGCCGGTGTTGGGGTCCTGCTCGCCCGCGACGTGCTCGGGGACGATGGGCAGCACCGTGCGGGCGGCGAAGGCCGCGTACGGGTACTTGAGGGTGAAGACGACGGTGTCGTCGCCGCTCGCGCGGACGTCCTTGACGGCGTCCAGTTCACTGCGGGCGGTGTTGTTGGTCTTCGCGTCGAGGACGGTGCGGTACGTGTAGACCACGTCCTGGGCCGTCAGCGGTTCGCCGTCGCTGAACTTCACGCCGTCGCGCAGGGTGTACGTGTACGTCCGGCCGCCGTCGGCGACCTTCGGCAGCGCGGTCGCCAGCGCGGGCTTCAGCTTCAGGTCGGTGTCGCGGGCGAGCAGCCCGTCGAAGATCTTGGAGTTTCCGTCCTTGCCGTAGCCGAGCAGCGGGCTCAGGGTGTCCGGCTCGGAGGCCACGCCGATCACGACGGACTCGGCGGCCTTGGCGTCGCCGCCGTCCGTTCCGTCCCCGGGTGCGGAGCAGGCGGTGACGCCGGCGGCGAACGCCGCCGCGGCGGCGGCGCTTCGTATCGGACGGATCCGACGGGTTGTCATGTCTCCCCCACGCTTGTCATTGATGCGTGGTTATTGCACATCAGTCGCAATAGAAGCGTCAAGCCAGGTGATCGAGGCGCGCCCGCCCACCGGCTCACCACTGGCGGTCGGGGCCGACACGACCGGCCGGTGCTGGACGGAGGGTGTGATCAGCAGCACACTGCCTTATCACCTGAGTCCCAGCACGAGTGGGCACCGACCAGGAGGAAACGGCCGTGTCGACCGCAGGAGACGAAAGCGCCGGAGCCGAGCCGGAAGGGCCGTCGGCGGACACCGGACCGACGGGTACGGGCACGCTCAAACGCGCGGTCTTCTTCGGATCGGCCGCGCTGATCCTGGCGATCTCGATCTGGGCGATCGTCACGCCCTCCGGTGCCGAATCCGCCATCGGGGTGGCGGTCGACAGGATCTCGTCCTGGTTCGGCTGGTACTACTTCCTCGCCGCGACCGTCTACCTGGGGTTCGTCGTCTTCATCGGCGTGTCCAAGTACGGCACGATCAAGCTGGGCCCCAAGCACTACAAGCCCGACTACGGGCTCTTCGCGTGGGCGGCGATGCTGTTCGCGGCGGGCATCGGTATCGATCTGATGTTCTTCTCCGTCTCCGGTCCCGTCAGCCACTACCTCGCGCCGCCGGAGGGCGACCCGGAGACGGTGGAGGCGGCCCGGCAGGCCGTGGTGTGGACACTCTTCCACTACGGCATCACCGGCTGGGCCATGTACGCGCTGATGGGCATGGCACTCGGCTTCTTCGCCTTCCGGTACCGGCTGCCGCTCGCGATCCGTTCCGCGCTCTACCCGATCATCGGGCGCCGGATCCACGGGCGGATCGGTGACGCCGTCGACCTGGCGGCCATCATCGGCACCGTGTTCGGCATCTCCGTGTCGCTCGGCATCGGTGTCGTGCAGCTGAACTACGGACTGAGGGTGCTCTTCGACGTACCGGAAGGGCTCCCCGCCCAGATCGGCCTGATCGCCGTGGCGGTGGTGATGGCCACGGTGTCCGCGGTGGCCGGTGTGGACAAGGGCATCCGCCGGCTGTCCCAGCTCAACGTCCTGCTCGCCGTGCTGCTGATGCTCTTCATCCTGGTCGTGGGCGAACCGTTCCGGCTGCTCAACTCCCTCGTCCAGAACGTCGGCGACTACGTCAGCCGCTTCCCCTCGATGACTCTGAACACCTTCGCCTACGACCAGCCCACCGAGTGGCTGGACGCGTGGACGCTGTTCTTCTGGGCCTGGTGGATCGCCTGGGCGCCGTTCGTCGGGCTGTTCCTGGCCCGGATCTCCCGCGGCCGCACCCTGCGCCAGTTCGTCGCGGCGACGCTGATCATCCCGTTCATCTTCACCGGTCTCTTCCTGGCCGTCTTCGGCAACAGTGCGCTGTTCGTGGTCCGCGACGGCAACTCCGAGTTCGGCCAGACCGCGATGAACGTCCCCGAGCAGGGCTTCTACGGCCTGCTGGAGCAGTACCCGGGCGCACTGTTCAGCGCCGGACTCGCCACGTTCGTCGGGCTCCTGCTCTACGTCACCTCGGCCGACTCCGGAGCCCTGGTCATGGGCAACCTCAGCTCCCATCTGCCCACCCCGGTGACCGACGCGGCCCCGTGGATGCGCATCTTCTGGGCCCTGACGACAGGGCTGCTCACGCTCGCCATGCTCATCGTGGGCGGCGTGCAGGCACTCACCGACGCCACCATCATCATGGGCCTGCCCTTCTCCTTCGTGATGTTCCTGATCATGGTGGGGCTCTATCTGGCGCTGCGTACCGAGTACATGCGGGAGGAAGCGCTGGCCACCACGCTGCCGGCGTCGCTGTCCGGACGTACGACGCAGCAGGGCCCCACGGGAGCACGGAACTGGCGACAGCGGCTGGCGCGGGCGATGGCGTTCCCGGGCAGGCGGGCCGCCGCCAGGTTCGTCGAGGACGTGTGCCGCCCCGCCTTCCAGGAGGTCGGCCAGGCCCTGCGGGAACAGGGAACGGAGGCGGAACTCCTGGAAGGGGTCAACGAGGAGAACGGACTCGCGCACGTCGGTCTCAGGGTGCCGATCGGTCCGAGCGACACGTTCGTGTACGAGGTCTGGCCCGTCGAGAAGCCGACCCCGGGCTTCGCGACCAGGTCGGTCACCACCCACGACACCTACGTGCGCTTCGAGGTCCGGCTCGCCGAGGGCAACCAGGGCTACGACGTGATGGGGTACACCAAGGAACAGCTCATCGGCGACAGCCTCGACCAGTACGAGCGGCATCTGGAGTTCCTGCGCATGCACCGCGAGGCGGCCGACCGGTCCGCTCTGCCCGACCACCGCCCGGACGCGCCGGAGGCACACCTGCCGGAGTAGGCACCCGACGGTCAGCCGAGCTGCGCGGCGAACGCCGCGTGGGCCCGGTCGTCGAAGAGCACGAACCTGACCTCCTCGACTTCGGTGTCCGCCTCCCGTACGGCCGTCACGGCGATACGGGCCGCGTCGTCCATCGGCCAGCGGTAGACACCGGTGGAGATCGCCGGGAAGGCGACCGTGCGGGCGCCCAGCTCTTCGGCGACCCGGAGTGACTCGCGGTAGCAGGAGGCGAGGAGTTCGGAGCGGTCCTCGGTCGTGCTGTGCACCGGGCCCACCGTGTGGATCACCCAGCGCGCCTCCAGGGCGCCGGCGGTGGTGGCGACGGCCAGGCCGGTGGCCAGGCCCTTGCCGAGGTGCCCCGCGCGGAGTTCGCGGCACTCCTCCAGGATCGCGGGGCCGCCGCGCCGGTGGATGGCGCCGTCGACGCCGCCTCCCCCGAGCAGGGAGGAGTTGGCCGCGTTGACGATCGCGTCGGCGCTCTCGCGGGTGATGTCGCCCCGGACGAGGGTGATGGTGGTCATGGGAGTTCCCCGATCATCGCCGTTTCGTCGTCATGTCTGCTTCCCGGTCACGTCTGCCGCAGCCTGCGCCAGACGGCCTTCGCCGCGTTGTGTCCCGACATGCCGTGCACTCCGGGGCCCGGCGGGGTGGCCGACGAGCAGATGAAGACGGCCGGGTGCGGGGTGGCGTACGGGAACAGGGACAGCTTGGGACGCAGCATGACCTGGAGGCCGGAGACCGCGCCGGAGGCGATGTCGCCGCCGACGTAGTTGGCGTTGCCGGCGGCGAGTTCGGGCGGGCCGGCGGTGGCACGGGCGAGGACGCGGTCGCGGAAGCCGGGGGCGAAGCGCTCCAGTTGACGTTCGATGGCGTCGGTGAGGTCGCCGGTCCAGCCGTTGGGGACGTGTCCGTAAGCCCAGAAGACGTGCTTGCCCTCGGGGGCGCGGGTGGGGTCGGCGACGCTGGGCTGCGTGGTGATGAGGAACGGCGCGTCGGGTGCCCGGCCCTCGCGGGAGGCGGCGTTCAACGCGGCGCCGATCTCCGCGCTGCCGGCGCCGATCTGCACGGTGCCCGCGGTGCGGGGCTCCTCGGCGGTCCACGGGACGGGCCCGTCCAGCGCGTAGTCGATCTTGAAGACGCCGGGGCCGTACCGGTAGCCGGCGTAGTGGTTCCCGAGGCCGGCGATACGCGCCAGGGCCGTGGGCGAGGTGTCGAACACGTAGGCGCGGGCGGGCGGCAGGTCATCGAGGCGCTTCACCTCGTAGTCGGTGTGGACGGTGCCGCCGAGATCCTCGAGGTAGGCGGCGAGGGCGTCCGAGACGGCCTGCGAACCGCCGCGGGCCACGGGCCAGCCGCGGGCGTGCGCGGCGAGGGCGAAGACCAGGCCTATGGCGCCGGTGGCGAAGCCGCCGAGCGGGGCCATGACGTGCGCGACGAGCCCCGCGAAGAGGGTCTTGGCCTTGTCGTCCCGGAAGCGGCGCATCAGCCACGTCGACGGGGGCAGACCGACCAGGCCGAACCGGGCGAGGGTGACCGGGTCGCGGGGCAGCGCGGTCAGCGGCAGGGACATGAAGTCGCGGGCCAGGGTGTCCCACCGGGGCAGGAAGCGCTCGACCAGCCTGCGGTAGGCGCCCGCGTCGCGCGCTCCGAAGGAGGCGGCCGTCTCGCCGACCGACCGGGACAGCACGGCGGCCGAGCCGTCCGGGAACGGATGCGCCATGGGCAGCCCCGCGTGCAGCCACTCCAGCCCGTACCGCTCCAGCGGGAGGGCGCGGAACGCCGGCGAGTTGATTCCGAGCGGGTGCGCGGCGGAGCACGGGTCGTGCCGGAAGCCCGGCAGGGTCAGCTCCTCCGTGCGGGCCCCGCCGCCCACGGTGTCCCGCGCCTCGAACACGGCGACCGAGAAGCCGCGGCGGGCCAGTTCCACGGCAGCGGTCAGTCCGTTCGGCCCCGCACCCACTACGACCGCATCGAGCATCGACGGCACCTTCGGACCCCTTCGTCAGCCGATGGCCACTGGGGATCAGGATATGCCCGGGCACCGACAGCCCGTGGTCGCGGGTTGGGCGGATAAGATCCCGGGATGACGCACTGGGCCCGCTTCCCCGGCCCCCGGGAGGGCCTCCGGCTCTGGTACGAGCTGGCCGGGGACGGGCGGGCACTGCGGCAGGCGACGTTCGACCGGTCGCTGCCGGTCCCGCCCGCCGGTGGCTTGACCCAATCCGACGGGGCCGCCGACGGAGGCGCGTCGGTGGCGGCCTCGCGCGACGAGCTCAGCTCCGTCCGCGAACGGTTCGGACCGGACGGCGCGCGGTTCTACGAGACCGTGTACGGCGTGCTGGCGGACGGCCCGGTCCGGGTGCCGTCCGGCGCCGAGGACGTCACGGAAGAGGATTTCCGCCTGGCCTTGGACACGGCGCGGCGACACCGGCGGTTCATGCGCCACCGCACCGGACCGCTGCCGGAGGGGTCGCTGGTCACCGGAACGGTCACCGCCCTGCCGTGGGGCCCCGGCGTCACGGGGCTGGTGGTGGACATCGGCGGGCCGGGGCGGGGTTTCGTGGACTTCGGACAGTTGCCGCGCCGCGGTGAGGACTGGCCGCCCGTCGGGACCGTGACCGATTTCCAGGTCGTCCAGATCCGCTTCGACGTGCAGCCGGAGCGCCCCGACCTGGAGATCAGGCTTCGCCCGACAGCAGTGCCACCACCTGGCGGGCCGTGGCCGCGTCGCGGGCCGCGGTGAACGGCAGGTCGTTGTCGCCCGTGATGCGGAAGGGTTCGCCCGTGCGGGTCAGGTGGGTGCCGCCCGCCTCCTCCACCAGGAGGAGCCCCGCGGCGTGGTCCCAGGCGGCCTCCCAGGAGAAGGCTGTGGCGTCGGACTCGCCCTGGGCGACGGCGAGGTACTCCAGTCCGGCCGAGCCGCAGGCGCGGGGTGCCACGCCCGGGGTGCGCAGGCCGAGCAGGGCGTGCTTCTGCTCGTCGGTGGTGTAGTCCGGGTGGGAGGTGGCGACCCGCAGGTCGCGGCCGGGCTCGGGCGGACCGGCGTACAGCCGCTCACCGTCCAGGAAGGCGCCCCGGCCGCGTACGGCCGTGGCGAGCCGGTCGTCGGCGGGGGCGTAGGTCCAGGAGGCGTGCACGACTCCGTGGTGGGCGAGCGCGACCAGCGTGCAGAAGCCCGGGTCGCCGTGGACGAACTGGCGCGTCCCGTCGACGGGGTCGACGATCCAGACCGGCGCGTCGCCGCGTATCGCCTCGTACGACGCGGGGTTGGCGTGCACCGCCTCCTCGCCGACCACGACCGAGCCGGGCAGCAGGGCGGCCAGGACGTCGGTGAGGTACAGCTCGGCCTTGCGGTCGGCGTCCGTCACCAGGTCGTGCGGGCCGGCCTTCTCGTCGACCTCGTGTGCCGCGAGCCGGCGCCAGCGCGGCATGATCTCCTGGGCTGCCGCCTTGCGGACGGCCTCCTCCACCTCGTCGGCGTGCCGGGCGAGAAACTCGTCGATGGTTTCGTTGTTCTCGATCATGCCTCCATGAGAGCACGCCCCACTGACAACCCCCACCCGGGTGGTGTACTCCGGGTGGAATCGGCACGAACATGAGGTGCGGGGGCCCACGGCCGGGAGGCGCCGGGGGCACGAGCGGGAGGGGCCGGAGCCCACGACCACGCGGTGCCGGGCCCGCGAGCGGGAGGTCCGGAGGTCAGCGGCCGACCGCGTAGCCCTGCATTCCGCGCGGGTTCGCCGCCGCCGACAGCACGCCCGTCTCCGGGTTTCGCGCGACGGCGCACAGCCGCCCCTCCGACCAGGCTTCGCCGACGGTCACCTCGTGCCCGCGGCGCCGCAGCTCCTCGACGACCTCCGCCGGCATCCGGGATTCCACGGTGACGCTCCCGGCCCGCATGCCGCGCGGGAAGAACGACCCGGGGAAGCTGTCGTTGTGCCAGTTCGGCGCGTCGATCGCGCCCTGGAGGTCGAGGCCGCCGCGCACCGGGGCGCGCAGCGCGACCGCCAGCAGGAAGTGCAGCTGCCACTGGTCCTGCTGGTCGCCGCCGGGCGTCCCGAACGCCATGACGGGCACCCCGTCCCGCAGGGCGATGGAGGGCGTGAGCGTGGTGCGCGGCCGGCGGCCCGGGGTGAGCGAGTTGGGCAGGCCCTCCTCCAGCCAGGTCATCTGGAGCCGGGTGCCGAGCGGGAAGCCCAGTTCGGGCACGACGGGGTTGGACTGGAGCCAGCCGCCGCTGGGCGTGGCCGAGACCATGTTGCCCCAGCGGTCCACGATGTCGAGGTGGCAGGTGTCGCCGCGGGTGCCCCCGTCGGCGGTGACGTCCGGTTCACCCGGCACCGGTGACGTCGGGCTCTTGGCGACCGTCGGCTCGCCGACCCCCAGGGCGTCGAAGCCCTCACCCTCCACGGCCGCCACGCGCGCGTGGGCGCTGAGCCGCGGGGCACGTCCGCCCGGGCTGCCGGGCCGCAGCTCGAAGGACGCCTTGTCACCGACGAGCGCCCGCCGTGCCGCGTTGTACTCCGGCGACAGCAGGTCGTCGAGCGGTACCCGGGCCGCGCCGTCCGCGTCCCCGTACCAGGCCTCCCGGTCGGCCATGGCGAGCTTGCAGCCCTCCACCAGCAGGTGGACGTAGTCGGCGGAGCCGTAGCGGGGCAGCTCGGGCGGGAGCAGCGCGAGTTGCTGGAGCAGGACGGGGCCCTGACTCCAGGGGCCGGCCTTGCACACGGTCCAGCCGTTCCAGTCGTACGCCGCGGGAGCCTCGTAGGACGCGGACCAGCCGGCGAGGTCGGCGGCGGTGAGGGTGCCGGTGCGGCGCTCGCCGCTGGTGTCCATGGTGGGCCGCCCGGCCTGCCGTACGAGGGCCTCGGCGACGAACCCGGTGCGCCAGACCTCCCGCGCCGCGTCGATCTCCGCCTCCCGGTCCCCCGCTCCGGCGGCCTCGGCGAGCAGCCGTTTCCAGGTGGCGGCGAGGGCGGGGTTGCGGAACAACTCGCCGGGGCGCGGCGGGTGTCCGTCCGGCAGATAGACCTCGGCCGAGGACGTCCACTCGGTCTCGAACAGCTCCCGCACGGTCTCGACGGTCTCCGTGAAGCGCTCCACGGGCGCGTGTCCGTGCTCGGCGTAGCCGATGGCGTACTTCAGCACGTCGGCCAGCGGTTTGGTGCCGTGGTCGCGCAGCAGGAGCAGCCAGGCGTCGAAGGCCCCGGGCACGGCGGCGGCGAGTGGTCCGGTGCCGGGGACGAGGTCCAGACCGAGCGCCTTGTAGTGCGCGACCGTCGCCCCGGCCGGTGCCACTCCCTGTCCGCACAGCACCCGCACCTCGCCGCCCGCCGGCGCGAGCAGGATCGGCACCTCTCCGGCGGGCCCGTTGAGGTGCGGCTCGACGACGTGCAGCACGAAGGCACCGGCCACGGCGGCGTCGTAGGCGTTGCCCCCGTCCTCCAGCACCGCCATGGCCGACTGCGAGGCCAGCCAGTGGGTGGAGGACACCATGCCGAAGGTGCCCTGGAGGGTGGGGCGGGTCGTGAAGTGCATACCTGACCTCGGTGCTTCTGTACGTCGACGGACCTGTGCGGCAGCGCATCGGGTCGCGTGGAGAATCCGCACAGAACGAGCGCGAGACCTTCTCCGCACGCAGGGTAGACCCGCGCCACCGACCGGCACCATCCCCCGTCACCAGGTCGGATTCGTCCCCCCGGGCATGCGGCGGAACCCCGTGACGCACGGGGCGTCTCCAGGCTACTGAAGGGCGGAGCGGGCGCCATCCGGTCAGAAGTCGCCGCTCTTCATCCGGTCGAAGGATGCGAGGAACTCCGGTGGCCCGTAGGCCAGTTCGGTGAAGACGCCGAGGTCACCGACCGTGTCGGCGTAGGAGAACCGGGCATCTCCCGACCGGCCCGACATCGCTACGGAGTGACCGCGGGCCGCCATCCCGGCCACCGCCTCCTCGAACTGCTCGAGGCCGCTCAGCAGGAAGCAGACGTGGTGCAGCCCCGGGCCTCTGCTGTCGAGCCAGTCCTTGAATATGCTCTCGCCGGAGTCATGCCGGATCAGCTCGATCATCATGTCGCCGGAGTAACCGAATGCGCAGGAGAACTGGAAATCTGCCGACCGGCCCCGATATGTCTTCTCGGTCACCTCCGCGGCCAGGTTCTCCCACACAAAGAAGCGCTTTATCCCGAACATCGCGGAGAACTTCTCGACCGTTTCGTCGAGGTCCTCCACGACATATCCGAGCTGCTGGATCCGGCCTTCCGGAAAGGGAGGCATGAGGGAGGTCACCGCACTCCCACCAGCTGTTCTGTGACGCTCTTCAGGCGCAGCGCGTCCTCAGTGTCAAAAGCCTTCTTCCCGAGGTCGACCGGCTTCTTCTTCCAGCGCGCGACGAAAGGTTCGGCGGGCGGATTGTCGAGGAGCTCCACCATGGGCTTGATCGCCTTGTCCACGGGGGTCGCCGCGACAGCGAAGGTGGCCTTGGTCATCAGCCTGAGGGGCAGCGGCAGGGAGTCCGGCATGCCGGTGGAGACCACCCCAGGGTTGTATCCGATATACGTCACCGGGCCGCTGCCGTGCGTCGCCGCGAAGCCGACGCCCAGCAGGTCGTTGGCGCGGAAGGACTGCAGCGTCGCCTTGTTGCCGCTGTAGCCGCGCTCGAGCTGGAGGTTGTCCCAGTGGACCGCGCCGAGGCCGACGCCCGGCGTGCCCACGTTCATGATCACGGGCTGTTTCGTGCACTGGAGCGCGTCCAGCAGGCCGTAGGTGAGAACGAACCGGCTGAGATAGGCGAGCGCGAAGCTGTGCTCGAATCCTTCCGGTGTCACCGAGCGCTTTCCGAAGAGTTTGTAGCGCTGGGCACAGAGGACGAGTTTGTCCACGGACGCATAGGTGTTCTCGATTTCCTCGATCAGCCGCCGGGTGGCCGCGACAGAGGTCAGATCGACGGAGAGGAAGTGCGCCCGGTCGGCGGCGGAGATCTTGCGCGCCTCCTCGATTAACGCTTCACCCTTGGCGCGCGTGCTACCGATGGCCAGGACCCTGGCACCCGCTTTCAGGTAATGCAGGGAGATCCCCCTCCCCAGGCCATCCGTTCCACCCGTGACGACAACCGTCTGCATGGATTTTCTTCCTTCCGTGACAGGAGCCCGAACCGTAAGTCATCTGATGGTGACAAGGTCAGCGTAGAGGCTCTTGGGATACGATGTCAACGTTTGATGACCTGAAGGAGTACCGCTATGGCAGTCGCCCCACAAACACACAAACGCGATCGCGCCGCGACCCGCGCGGCCCTGCTCGACGCGGCGCGCGTGCGCTTCGCCCGGCTGGGCTACGGCGGGACGACCATGCGCGACGTCGCCCAGGACGCCCATGTGGATCCCGCGCTCGTCTTTCGCTACTTCGGCTCGAAGCGCGCCCTGTTCGAGGAGGCGTGCGTGGATCACCAGGTCCTCGGGGAGATCATGTCGGGGCCGCTGGACGCCTTGCCCGCGGGCATGCTGAAGTCCGTCGTCTTCCAGGAGTGGGAGCAGTTCGCCGGCGAGCACCCCCTGGTGATGCTGCTGCGCTCGCCCTCGCACGCCCCCGCACGGACCCGTCTGGAGCAGGAGGCGCAGGCGGCCCACATCGAGGAGCTCATCAAGCAGGTCAAGGGCGAGGACGCGGCGCTGCGCGCGGAGATGCTGGTCGCCTGCCTGCTGGGCATGGGCATCATGCGCAGCGCCCTGTGCTCCCCCGCGCTCAGCTCGGCGACCCTGGAGGACGTCCTGCCGTACTTCGAGGGCGTCACCCGCGTCCTGATCGAGAACGCCGGTGACGCCCCGGCCGAGGGCGGCCGGGGCGACGGGCCCGGGACGTCCTGACCGCGCTGCGGCCGACCGCGCCCCGAGCCGGCCGCCGGGCGGCCGGTGGGCTCAGACGATCGCCTGGGCGAAGCGGAAGAAGCCCTGATGGTCGTACGCGCGCTTGACGGCCGCGAGCCGCTCGTAGTTCTCCGCGTAGTACGACCGCTTCCAGTCCCGCAGGGCGGGGTCGATGTAGTTCTGGTAGGTCTCCCCCAGGGAGTAGGGGTTCGCCGCGGCGAACCCGCCGTCGATCCAGGCCCGCACGGCGTTGCGCTCGTCCCGGTTCGGGTCGGCCGCCTGGGTGCCCACCGTCCAGTTCAGTGTGAACTGCGCGTCCCGGTGGACGTAGGCCGTCGCGGTGCGGTCCAGCGTGTTGGCCCGGCCACCCAGGGCGAGGGCCTGCACGAACCGGAGCTGGCCCGCGCGCGGTGAGGCGGTGAAGGCGGAGAGCACCTCGCTGATCCCGGCCCTCGGCAGGCCCGTCCCGAAGAGCCTGCTGCGGTCCAGGATGTACCCGCCGCGCGGCATCACCGCCTCCGGCGAGTAGCCGACCGTGTGGCACTGGGCGACCGTCTTGTCGGTGCACCCGAACCAGTCCAGCATCCCGTTCAGGAAGGTGAACCGGTTGCTGGTACGGCTGTCGGGGGCGCGCCCCACCCCGGCGGCGAGCGCGTCCAGCAGGGGCGTGAGTTCCTCGGGCGAACCGAGGAAGGAACCGTCGACCCAGACGGCCGGCTCGGCGCCGCCGGGGGCCGTGTCGAGCTGGCTGACGATCCAGCGGGACCCCAGCTTCCAGGGTGTCGTCGGCATCCACTGCTGCCAGGCCGTGATCACCCGCTCCACGTCGCTCCAGGCCCACGACATCCGGAAGTTCACCATGTCCGTGGCGGCCGCGGCGCGACGCTCGTAGCGGGTGACGATGCCGAAGTTGCCACCGCCACCGCCACGCAACGCCCAGAACAGGTCGGGGTGTTCGGTCGTGGAGCAGGTCACCGACCGGCCGTCGGCGAGCACCACGTCGGCGGAGACCAGGGCGTCGCAGGCCACCCCGAAGGAACGGGTCTGCCAGCCGATGCCGCCACCGTGGAGGAAGCCGCCCGCCGCCACGGAGCCGTGCAGCCCGCTCGCCAGGGCCTGTCCGTAGGGGGCGAGCGCGGCGAGTGCGTCGACGGTCTGCACTCCCGGGCCGAGCGCCGTGGTGTCGGCTCCCGGCACGATGGAGCGCAGTCTCGACACGTCGATGACCAGGCCCGGGGTGGTGGAGAAGCCGCCGAAGCTGTGGCCGCCGCTGCGCGGGACCGCCGGGACGTCGTGCTGCTGGGCGAAGGCCAGACAGAGCCGGATGTCGGCGACGCTCTCGCAGTAGGCGACGGCGGCCGGGGCCGAGGCGTCGTACATGCTGAAGTACACCTGCTTGGCCTGCGCGTACCCGCTGTGGGACGGCAGGAACAGGTCGCCGTCGAGCCGGCCGCGCAGTCCGCTCCAGTCGGCGCGCGACGCGGCGGCCGCGGAGGAACCGGCCGGTCCCGGCAGGGTTGCGGATGCGGCCAGGGCGAGGCCGACGGCCCCGCCGCGCAGGACCTGCCTTCGTGTTGCCATGACTGTGACTCTCCCGTCGTCGGATACGGCGGCGGCTCTCCCGCCGACACCGTCCGAACCTCCCACCGCCCGGTAAGTCCTTTCTAAAACAGGCCGGTCGGGCATCCGGCCCCCCGGCACGGAGCGGTAGAGGCGCGCTTTAGGGCCCGCACGGAGGCTGGGGCGAGTGGAAGCGCGAGGGCGCCGCGACGCGCCCGACGACGCGGCCGGGACCGACCCCGGCGCGAGGAGGAGGGACATCGGATGGGACGAGAAGCCGGCCGGACGGCCCACGACATCGAGGAGCTCAAGCAGTTCGTCGTGGTCCACTCCCGGACCCAGCGGCTGCCTCCGGACCTCTGTGAGGAGGTACTGGCCCGCATCGGGCACGACGGCGAGGGGCCCGGCTCCTGGACCGGGGAGTGGGCCGCCGCGGCGCGCGAGCTGGCGGCGCGGGACCTGCTGCTGGAGGCCTGCCAGTGCTGGAACACCGCGCGGTTCCCCTACGTCGACGGTCCCTCGCGCGCGCAGGCGCAGGCGGCCTGCTCCGAGACCTTCACGCGGTGGAGCGGCACCCAGGAGACCTCCGTCGAGCGCATCGAGATCAGCGTGCCCGACGGTGACGGCGACGGCGGCACGCGGTCCTTCGTGGCCCTGGCGTCCGGGCTCTCCGCCGCTCTGCCGCGCCCGCTGCTCGTGGTGACGGGCGGCATCGTCAGCGTCAAGGAGCAGTGGGCGCCCGCGCTGCTCCTGGCCGACCAGCTCGGCCTGGCCATGGTCGCCACCGAGATGCCCGGTGTCGGCGAGAACCGGCTGGTGTACGGCAAGGACGGCTGGCGCATGTTCTCGGCGCTGCTCGACACGCTCGCGGACCGGGCCGACGTGGGCCGCGCCTACGCGTCGGCCATGAGTTTCAGCGGTCACATGGCGCTGCGCGGTGCCCTGCACGACCCGCGCATCCGCGGGGTGGTCACGGCGGGCGCGCCGGTCAGCGGCTTCTTCACCGACCGCGACTGGTACGACCGCAGCGTGCCGCGCATCACCAAGGACACGCTCTCCCATCTGACGGGCATCGCCCGCACGGAGCTGTTCGACGCGCTCCGGGACTGGGAGCTGCGGCCCGGTGAACTCTCGGCGCTGACCATCCCGGTGGGGTACGTGGTCAGCCTCCGCGACGAGATCATCCCCGCGTCGGATCCGCAGGCCCTGAAGCGGTACGTCCCCGACCTCACCCTCGCCGAGCACGACGACGTGCACGGTTCGCCCGCACATGTGGAGGAGACCCGGACCTGGACGGTGCAGACGGTGCTGCAGATGCTGCGGACCGCCGCGAGCCCGCGGGCCTGACGCCGGGAGAACGGCCCGGGCTCCGGCACATTTCGTGCCGGAGCCCGGGCCGTTCGTCGTTCAGGCGACCGGTTCGTCCGCCAGCCGCTGCCGGAGGTGGCCCACCAGCGCGGCGGGGGTGGGGTGGTCGTAGACCGTCGCGACCGGCAGGGGCAGCCCGGTGGCCCGGTGGAGGCCGTTGCACAGTTCCAGGGCGGTGAACGAGGAGAACCCGATCTCCAGGAAGGTGCGGGAGTCGTCGAGGTGCTCCGAGGCGTCGAGGCCGAGCGCCTGCCCCACGTGCGCCCGCACCAGTTCCGCGAGCCGCCGTTCCTGCTCCTCGCCCTCCAGCTCCGCCAGCCCGGCGCGCAGTTCCGCCTGGTCGGCGAGGGCTTCCGAGCCGTCCGCCGCCCGCGGCCCGGCCAGTCGGCCGCGAGCCTCGGGCAGGTCGCGGTACTGGACGCCCGTACCCAACCGCGTGGCGTGCGCGAGGTGGTCGTCCCAGTCGATGTCGGCGACACCGATGACCGGGCCGCGGGCGGCACCGGCAGGGCCGAGGAGGTTCGGCAGACAGGCCAGCGCGCGTGCGGGATCGAGGCCCCGCAGCCCGCCCCGCGCCGCCGTGCCCCGCGCGTCGGACTCCCGCGGCCCCCAGGCCAGGAGCGTGGCCGGCAGCCGTCGCGCGTGCCGGTGCCGGATCAGGGTCTCGGCGTACGCGGCGTCGACGGCGGCGTGCCAGGAGCGCGGGTCGCTGCCGGTGAGCGCCGCGAAGTCGGCGAGGACGAAGAACCCCGTCAGCGGCAGGTCCAGGGTGCACTCGTGGAGACGGCGCAGTGCGGCCCCTCCCCCGGTGTGCACGACGACGCTCACGGCCGGCCCGTCGCCGGTCTCCGTGAGGACCGAGGCGAGCGCGGCGCGGTCGGACGGGTCGGCCACGTCGAGCCGCACGCGCGCCCCGCGCGTCTCGAGTTCCGCGCGCAGCGCCTCCCCCGCGCCGGTCTCGGACGCGAGGAGCCGGAAGTGACGGTGGCCCGCGTCGGCGAAGGCGAGGGCGGCGGCCTGTCCCGCGGTGGTGTCGGGCTCGGTGACCAGAACCGTCCCGTCGGTTTCGGCCGTGTCCCGCTCCGCCGCCGCGGGCCAGGGCACCCGCGCCAGGCGACGGACGTGGCGCCCCGAGGGCCGTACGGCGACCTCGTCCTCACCGTCGGCCGCCGCGAGGACGCGCTTGAGCTGGGCGAGGGTGACGGGGTCCAGGACGGCCGGGAGGTCGATCGTGCCTCCCCCGCCCTCGGCCGGCCGCAGGCCGGGGAGGCGGCCGAGCCCCCACAGGTGTCCCTGCGCGGGGTCGGACGACGGGTCGCCCGGCCCGGTGGAGACGGCTCCGCGGGTGAGGGTCCACAGCGCGAGGTCCGCCCCGAGGGCCGCCAGCGCCTCCATGATCCGGCTGGTCAGGGCGACTGCCGCGGGGATCGCGGGGTGCTCGGGGTGCGGGCCCTTGGCGGCGGCCGGCGCGCACAGCACGCCCGCCACCTCGCCGTCCCGGCCGAGCCGCTCCAGCGCCTCGCCCAGCCGCTCGGTGACCGAGGCGGGCTCCTCGTCGGCGTCCGCGGCGAACGGCGCCACCCGTACTCCGGCCTCCGCCAGCGCCCGGTACAGGTCCGAGTGCTGGTCGTCGTCCTCCTGCCCGGGCTCGACCAGCAGCCAGCAGGAGTCACCGGCCGGGGCGCCCGCCTGCAGTCCGGTGCTGGTCTCCGGCAGCCGCTTCCACTGCCACGCGTACGTCCATTCCCGCTGGCGGCGCCATCCGGCCAGGGTGGTCTGGAGCCGCGCCAGCAGTTGCCGCTCCTCGTCGCGGGCGCCGAACGTACGGGCCAGGAGGGCCGGATCGCCGTGTTCCACGGCCGACCAGAACGCCTGGTCGTCCGAGGAAGTCCACCCGTCGTCGCCCGGTCCTGATGCCTGCCGGGGCTCGGCCTCCAGCCAGTACGGGCGGTGCTGGAAGGCGTACGGCGGCAGCCGCAGCCGACCGGCCGGGGCGTCCTGGCCGGTCGCCGCTCCGGGCAGCAGTGGCCCCCAGTGCACGTCCGTGCCGTGTGCCCAGGTCTCCCCGAGGGCGAGCAGCAGGGTGTCGGGTTCGGCGCGGTCGCGGCGCAGGGTGGGGACGAGCGTGAGCGGTTCGGCGTCCAGGCAGTCACGGGCCATCGCGCTCAGGACGGCGTCGGGGCCGATCTCGACGAACAGGCGCACCCCCTTCTCCTCCAGGGTCCGCACCCCGTCGTAGAAGCGGACGGCGTGCCGGACGTGTCGGGCCCAGTACTCGGGACTCATCAGCTCTTCGGCGCCCGCCACCCGGCCGGTCACATTGGAGACGACGTCGATGTCCGGCGTCGCGTACGTCAACCGGGCGGCGGCTGCGCGCAGTTCGGACGCGGCGGACTCCATGTGCGGCGAGTGGAAGGCATGGCTGACGCGCAGCCTCTTGGTGCGCCTGCCCTTGCCGCGCCAGACCTTGACCAGTTCGGCGACGGCGTCGGCGTCGCCCGAGACCACGGTGGCGGACGGCCCGTTGACCGCGGCGACGACCACCCTGCCGTCGTACGGGGCCAGTGTCTCCAGCACCTCGCTCTCCGGCGCCTCCACGGCGGCCATCGCCCCGCCCGCGTCCGCCGCCTGCATGGCCCGTCCCCGCGCGGCGACGAGCTCGCACGCGTTGTCCAGGTCGAAGACACCGGCGACATGCGCGGCGGCCAGCTCGCCGATGGAGTGGCCCATGACGAAGTCGGGCCGCAGGCCGGTGCTCTCCAGCAGCCGGTACAGCGCGACCTCCACGGCGAACAGGGCGCACTGGGTGTAGAGCGTCTGGTCGAGCAGTCCTGCCTCGGGCGAGCGGGGCGCGGCGAACACGATGTCGCGCAACGGGTGGTCGAGGTGCCGGTCGAAGCGGGCGCACAGGTCGGCGAACAGCTCGCGGAAGCCGGGCACGGCGTCGCTCAGTTCCCGCCCCATGCCCAGCCGTTGGCTGCCCTGGCCGGTGAAGAGGAAGCCGAGCCGGGCGTCCTTGTCCGCGTCGCCCGTCGCCGTGGTGGGGCCGCTCTCGCCGCGGGCCACGGCCGCGACGGCGCGCAGCAGCCCCTCCTGGTCGCGTCCGACGACGACCGCGCGGTGGTCGAAGGCGGTCCGTGCGGCGAGGGCACGGGCCACCTCGCCGGGCTGCGGCTCCGCCCCGTCGTCGGCCCGGCCGCGCAGGTGGTCGTGCAGTCGCCGCGCCTGGGCCCGCAGGGCGGTGGCGTCCCGGGCGGACAGCATCCACGGCACGGTGGTCGCGGGTCCGGCCGGCGCGGCGGTGGTGGGCGTCTCGACGCCGGTGGTGGCCGTGGCTCCCGTGGCGGCGGGCTCCGCGGTCTTCGGGGCCTTGGGGGCCTGTTCTAGGACGACGTGGGCGTTGGTGCCGCTGATGCCGAAGGAGGAGACGGCGGACCGCCGGGGCCGGTCGCGGTCGGGCCAGGGCCGCGCCTCGGTCAGCAGCCGCACCTGCCCGGCCTCCCAGTCGACGTGCGGCGTCGGCTCGTCCACGTGCAGCGTCCGCGGCAGCATGCCGTGCCGCATGGCCTGCACCATCTTGATGACTCCGGCGACACCGGCCGCGGCCTGGGTGTGCCCGATGTTCGACTTCACCGACCCCAGCCACAGGGGCTGTTCGGCCTCCCGCTCCTGGCCGTAGGTGGCGAGCAGCGCCTGCGCCTCGATCGGGTCACCGAGCGTGGTGCCGGTACCGTGCGCCTCCAGGGCGTCCACGTCGGCGGCCGTCAGACCGGCGTCGTCCAGGGCCTGCCGGATCACCCGCTCCTGCGAGGGGCCGTTGGGGGCGGTGAGGCCGTTGCTGGCGCCGTCCTGGTTGACGGCGGTGCCGCGGACGACGGCCAGGACCTCGTGTCCGTTGCGCCGCGCGTCGGACAGCCGCTCCAGCAGCAGGACACCGACGCCCTCGCCGAAGCCGGTGCCGTCCGCGGCCGCGGCGAACGCCTTGCAGCGACCGTCCGCGGCGAGCCCGCGCTGCCGGCTGAACTCGATGAACACGCCCGGCGTGGACAGCACCGTGGAACCCCCCGCGAGCGCCAGCCCGCACTCTCCCCCGCGCAGTGCCCGCACCGCGAGGTGGAGGGCGACGAGCGACGACGAGCACGCGGTGTCGACGGACACGGCGGGGCCGCGCAGCCCCAGGACGTACGACACCCGGCCCGACGCGACGCTGGCCGCGCTGCCGTTGCCGAGGAACGGCTCGTACTCCGGCGGCACCGTGTGCAGCCGGGCGCCGTAGTCGCCGTACATGATCCCGGCGAAGACGCCCGCGTCGCTGCCGCGCAGGTCCGTCGGGTCGAGTCCGGCGTCCTCCAGCGCCTCCCACGACGCCTCCAGCAGCAGCCGGTGCTGCGGGTCCATCGCGGTCGCCTCGCGCGGGCTGATGCCGAAGAACGGGGCGTCGAAATGGTGGGCGTCGTGCAGGAAGCCTCCGTGCCGGGCGTAGAACGTGCCGCTGCGGTCGGGATCCTCGTCGTACAGGTGGGCGAGGTTCCAGCCGCGGTCGACGGGGAAGTCGCCGATGCCGTCCGCACCGGAGCGGACCAGGGACCACAGGTCGTCGGGGGTGCGCACGCCGCCGGGGTAGCGGCAGCTCATTCCGATGATCGCGATCGGCTCGGTCGCGGCGGCCTCGACCTCCGCGAGGCGCTTGCGGGTCTTGTGGAGGTCCGCCGTCACCCACTTCAGGTAGTCGGTGAGCTTCTCTTCGTTCGTCGGCACGTCGTCATCTCTCCGTTCAGGTCGCTCGCCGCGCTGGAGGTCCGCGAGGTGGGGCACGGGTGGGGGCGGTCAGTGGACGTTGCGGCCCAGTTCCTTGTCGATGAAGTCGAAGATCTCGGAGGCCGTGCCCGCCTCGATGCGCTCGGCGGCGTCCGCGTCACCGGCCTCCTCGGGGCTGGTCCGCTCCTCCCACACGGAGAGCAGCCGGCGCAGTCGCGCGGCCACGACGGTACGGTCGCCGGACTCGGCCGCTCCGTCGTCTTCGGCCGCCTCGCCCAACAGGGATTCCAGGCGGTCCAGTTCCGACAGAAGCGACACGGAAGGCGTGTCGTGCGTCCGCGAGGCGATACGGGACCACAGGTGGTCGGAGAGTTCCGCCGGCGAGGGGTGGTCGAAGACGAGCGTGGCCGGCAGCCGTAGCCCGGTCGCCGCGTTGAGCCGGTTGCGCAGCTCGACGCCCGTCAGCGAGTCGAAGCCGAGATCCTTGAAGGACTGATCGTCACCGAGGCCGCCGGACGAGTCGTGCCCGAGGACCGCCGCCACCGTGTCGCGCACCAACTCCAGCACGAGATTGCGCTGTTCGTCCTCGGACCGGCCCGTGAGCCGCTCGGTGAACGACCCCGCGCCCGCCGCGGCAGCGGACTCCGCCCGCCGCTCCACCGTGCGGACCAGTCCCCGCAGCATCGGGGAGAGCACCCCGGCCCGTGCCTGCGCCCGGAGCCCCGCGGGGTCCGTACGCAGCGCCACCAGGACGGGCGGGTTCTGCGCGGCACCGGCGATGGCCTGGTCGAAGAGGGCGAGCCCCTCCTCCTCGGACATCGGGACCAGACCGCTCCGGCCGAGTCGCGCGATCGCGTCCTCGTCGAGGTGCTGGGTCATGTCGCTGGTGGTGTGCCAGAGGCCCCAGGCGAGGCTGGTGGCGGGTTGGTGGTGGGTGTGGCGGTGGGTGGCGAGGGCGTCGAGGAAGGTGTTGGCG